>JAJEGM010000039.1 GCA_022819825.1 Acidimicrobiia bacterium
GTCAAACGCTCAGCCCGAGGCTACCGAAACCTACACAACTACCGGCTCAGAATCCTGCTTGCCGCCGGACGAAAACCAGGCCAAACTCAACCCGTCACAAAAATCAGAACCCGACGTCCCCGCTTCATCGCGTAGAGCCACCAAAGTGTTCCGTTAGGCAGGTGGCTCCCAGGCGGGCTCCCCACCGAGTGAGGTCCCACCTTCCCGTGTCAGCATCTCCAACTGTGGTGGTCCTTGGGATTGGTGGAGGCGTGATGTTGGATTCATGCTGCCGGTGTGAGGGGCGGGCATGACACAATGACATCCGCTGCAGCCGCGAGTCGCCGCTTTTGGGGGTAGTCGATGGAGATTTCAGGGATTCTCAACCAGATCGACTTGCGTCAGTTTGTGCTCCCAGAGTTCCAGCGGGGCTACGTGTGGAGCCGCGAGCAGGTCAGGGGTTTGTTTTCGTCGCTGTATCGCCGGTATCCAGTCGGCGGTTTTTTGGTTTGGACTACCCAACCTGAAAAGGGGGCGGTGCGAGGCGACATGACTAAGCAGGAGGCGACGGCGACGCTGTTGTTGGACGGCCAGCAGCGGGCTACATCCTTGTACGGGGTTATGAGGGGCCGGCCTCCGGAGTTCTTCCAAGGAGACGAAAAGGCGTTCACCGGCCTGTATTTCAACGTGGACCAAGAGGTGTTCGAGTTCTACGGACCGGTCAAGATGCGCGACAAACCGCTTTGGGTGTCGGTTACTGACCTGTTTCGAGACGGCCCCAAGGGCATGGTCGCTCAGCTGAAGGAATGCACCGACGACATGTACGCGATGCTCGACTACCAGCAGCGGCTCACCGACTTGTACAGCATCGGCAGTATCGACTTGCACATCGCCCAAGTCCCCGGCGAGGACCGGACTATCGACGAGGTTGTCGACATCTTCAATCGGGTCAACTCAGGGGGCACCAAGTTGTCTTCGGCTGATCTGGCGCTGGCCAAGCTGTGCGCCGAAGCACCACAAACCAGGGGGGAGCTGCGCCATTTGCTGGCTGGCTGGGCGGAGGAGGGCTTCGATTTCAAGCTGGAGTGGCTACTTCGGTGCGTTACCGCGGTGGCAACCGGTCAGGCGTCGTTTGGCGCGCTGAGGGACGTGTCGCCGTCGGAGTTCTCCACTGCACTCAAGAAGACCGCCGACAGCGTCGACTTCATCTTGAATTTGATGGCAACTGGGCTGGGAATAGATCACGACCGGGTGTTAGCTGGCAAGTACGCGTTCGGCGCGCTGGCCCGGCTTGTGTCGAATGGCGGCGGGAGTGTCACTGACGTCGCCGACCAGCACAAGATCCTCTACTGGTACGTCCACAGCTTCTTGTGGGGCCGATATAGCGGTTCCGTCGAGACCAACCTGCGCAGAGATCTCGTTGCCCTAGAAGATGGTGGAATCGACGGGCTGATCGCGGAGATGGAGAGGTGGCGGGGAAGCCTCGAGCTGAAGCCCGACGACTTCGACTGGTGGAGTGTAGGTGCCCGCTTCTATCCACTGTTGTACATAATGACCCGCCTCGGCAGAGCACAAGACCTGATCAGCGGCCTGCCCCTGTCCTACGGCATGTATGGACACCTCCACAACCTCCACAAGCACCACATTTTCCCTAAGAGGCTCCTCTACGACGAGGAGATGAGCCGGGCTCAGGTCAACGCCCTGGCCAACTTCTGCTTCCTCACCGCCGGATCAAATTGGGCGATCAGTGACGACGACCCGGCTTCCTACCTTCGCCAAATCGAACAAGCCAGGCCCGGAGTGCTCTCGTCTCAATGGATACCCCAAGACCAGGCCCTATGGCAGATCGACAGGTATCCCGAGTTCCTAGCTGCGCGCCGAGCGCTGCTCGCCCATGCAGCGAACGAGATGCTCGCCGCCCTTCGCGACGGCCGCCAACCCTCACCCTCTACTCAAGCCATCACAACGACCAGCACCGAGTCGGTCGAAGCCGTCATCCCCAGCGGGCCGACAGTAGGCGACGACGAGGACGACGAAGTCGACGCAGTATGCCATCTCGCCGAACGGCTGGGCATCGCTGCGCCGGAATCCCACTACGAGATAAGCGACGCCGAAACAGGTGAAGCACTCGCCATCGCCGACATCGCTTGGCCCCTAGGCATACAACCGGGACTCACCGAGCCAGTCGCTCTCCTGTTCGACCCGGACTTGCAGACCGAGGAGCGGCTCGGCGAACTCGGCTACCGCTTCTTCACTACCACCCAGAAACTGGTCTGGCACCTAGAAGACCTGCTCGGAATCGACATCGACGGCGACCAGATCATCGGCGAGGCCGAACCACCCATCTCCGGCTGAGGCTCCGCTGCACCACCTACCACTTCAGGACTTGCAGCCCCGACCGTCGCAGTCGGGCCGGAAGAGGGGTGTTCGCCACCTGATCTGAACTGGGACTATCCGGATGATTTACCGAGACTCCACCTAAGAGAAGAGGGGATACTCAATTCTCTACGAGCACGGTTTGGGGGTCGCCCGGGAAGGCGTTGTGGGGTTCTTCACACAGGACGGTCTGTTGGCGGAGTTCCATTGCGTGGGTGTGTCGTGGATGCCTGGGAATCGGGTCAGGTCTTCGAGCCATTCGACAATGTAGCCCTTTAATTCGCGAGGGAAGTTGCATCTGTAGGAGCGCAGTCCTTTGAAGCGGTCTTCATCGTCGTAGAGCATGATGTCGTCGGGGATGTCAATGGCGCTCTTTCCGAAGTACGCGAAATGCTCTGAGATGAGAACCCGGGGTGCTTTCGTGTCTTTCAAGACGTGTTTTGGATCAGGACTGCCGTCTTCGTGACTGTGGTAGCAGTGTTCTTGAATCCAGTTACCGGAATCAGAGCAGCGATGGTAAGCGTTGTCGCCGCATCGCAACTCTTCGACACCGTTTGGGTCCGGCTTCTTCTGCTGGAAGCGCGGGTCGGCCCAGTATTCGTCGAACGACATGGCCTCATCGACCTTCATGGCATAAATGAGCTTGCCAGCTTGATTGATCTCTACACCTCCGACACCGAGAATCCAGTCGCCTTTGTCCGCACGCTCGCGAATCTGGCGTTTGCAGGTGGCGAGGGTGCAGAAGTCATGGAAGGGATTGGGGGCGAAACCATTGTCACTGGTCATTGTGTAGACATATAGACGCATAGAAGGTCATTTCTGGGAGTGAGGTGACAGAAATTGCCGTCCTAGAGCGCCGGACGGGATTTGAACCCGTGAATCATGGCTTTGCAGGCCACTCCCTTAGTCCGCTCGGGCACCGACGCAGGTGCGGCCGCCGGAGCGGCCAGCGCTGACAGTGTATGGGATCGGGCTGGGCATTCCACATGGGGTTTAGGGTGTCGGCCATGAGCGATGGTGGTGTTCGGTCTCCCTTGGAGTTGCTGGACGTGATGGGGATTGTGGAGGCGGAGACCAGTGAGGGGTTGCGCCATCTGGAGGTGTACTGCCCGGACGGGCTGTTGACGCTGCTATGGCACGGGCCTCGGGATGCGACTGACGTTGTGGTGACCCTGGGCGGGGCCATTGGGGGCTTGCTGGGTCCGGCTCGGGCGCTGTACTTGCGGTTGGGGGAGAACTTGGCTGACGTGGGGATTGCCGTGATGCGGGTTCACTACAGGCGGCCGGGGATCATCGAGCGGTGTTTGCTGGATGCGGCTGCGGCGGCTGATTTGGCGGCACGGGAAGAGGGGCGGCGGTTCATCTTCATGGGGCACTCCTTTGGGGGTGCAGTGGCGGTGCAGGCTGGCGTCGCCTTGGGGGAACACACTGCGGGGGTGGTGGGTTTGGCCACCCAGTCGGCGGGTTGCGAGAACGCCGCCGCGCTGGGGGGCACTCCCCTGCTGATGATGCACGGCGGGATGGACCAGATCTTGCCGGTACAGGCCAGCGAGGCGGTGCGGGCGCTGGCGGGGGGCGGCGACCTCGTGGTTTACCCCGACGCCGACCACGGGCTGGCCTCGGTGGCCGATGAGATCGCCACTACGCTCGCCGAGTGGATTCCGGCCCGGTTCGCCGAGCATGCCGACAGACAAGGGAGTTGATTCGTGGGAGCAACTGAAGACGCCTTGATCGGGCCCGACGACGACAACTTCCACCCGCCGTCGAACCACCCGTGGGAGACCGAGACCTGCTGGTACGCCTTCTGCGTGCCTGAGCGCAACCTCATGGGGTACCTCTACACCTGGATCCGCACCAACCTGGGCATCGCCGGGGGCGGCACGCTGGTGTGGGACGACACCGCGTATTTGCCGTGGGAGGTGCCGTTCTTCGACTACAACCACAGCATCCCGCTGCCCGAAGGCCTCGATCTGCGGGATGCCACCCTGCCCACCGGGATGCGGGTGAAGGTGATCGAGCCGCTCACCAGCTACGAGCTGGGCTACCGCTACCCCTACGGCGACATGTTCGAGGCCGAGCTCCGCTTCGACGCCCTTACCCCGCCCCACGTGTTCACCCGGGGCGAGCCCCCGTTCACCATCGCCAGCCACATCGACCAGCCCGGCCGGGTCACCGGGCGCATCCGCCTCCACGGCGAAGACATAAACGTGGACTGCTGCGCCATGCGAGACCGCTCATGGGGCCCCCGCTCCGACCTCCAGGGCTTCCGCATCGGCTATGCCTTTGCCACAACGTCTTCCCAGAGCGCCTTTCTGTGCTACTCGCTGCCCAAGCCCGACAGTGACCCTATCAACGCCGGCTACTACCTGCGCGACGGCGTGAGGGCCGACATAGTGAGCGGCGAGCGCCGGGTGGAACGGGATCCCCAGCACGGCTACGCCACAGCCTTCGAGATCGAGGCAACCGACGAGCTGGGCCGGGAGCTGCGAGCGACGGGAACACCGGTGAGCCGCATAATCTTCAACCCCTATCCCAAGATGCTCACCTGGGTGAGCACCACCGCCTGGGACTTCGACGGCGGCACCGGCTGGGGCGAAGACCAAGACTGCTGGCGCCCCGACCAGTGGTCCGCCTACCGCCGCAGCCTCCGCCAATAGCCCCGCACCAGTAGTCTCTCCGCCATGTTCACCTGCCGATTTGAGCTGCGAGTTCCTCCGTTTGCCGACGTGACCCATGCGCAGTTGCACCGCGAGTACCTGGACATGGTCTCGTGGTGCGACGACAACGGCATCGCCACCGTCATCGTGTCGGAGCACCACGGGGCCGACGATGGATTCATGGCCTCGCCGCTGGTGCTGGCCAGCGCCGCTTTGGCCCGCACCGACAACATCATGGTGGCCATCTCGGCGCTGCTGCTGCCGTTCCACGACCCCATCCGCATCGCCGAGGACATCGCGGCCATCGACTTGATGGCGCCGGGGCGCTTATCGGTGACCATGGGGGTGGCCTACCGGGAGTTCGAGTTCGACATGTTCGGCAAAGACCGCACCCGCCGGGGCCGCGACACCGAGGAGGCCATCAAGCTGATCCTGCGGTGCTGGTCCGGCGAGCCGTTCGAGCACGAGGGCCGCACCATCTGGGTCACCCCCAAGCCGGTGACCGAGCCCCACCCGGTGTTGATGGTGGGCGGGTCGGTAAAGGCCTCGGCCCTGCGAGCAGCCCGACTGGGACTGCCGTTCTCTCCGTCCACCCCCGACCAGTCGCTGGCCGACCTCTACTACGAGGAAGCGGCCCGACTGGGCTACGAGACACCGTTCGCCATCGTGCCCGACGGGCCGTCGATGGTGATGGTCACCGAGGATCCCGAGCGCACCTGGGCGGCCATCGAGCGCCACGCCCTGTACGACGCCGGGTTGTACAACAGCTGGCAGTACGACGACCACCACAACCTCACCGCAGTCGACGCCGACGATGTGGCCGGGCTGGCGGCCAGCGGCCAATGGGACGTGCTCACCCCTGAGCAGTGCGCGCAATTGGTGCGGGACAAGGGCAGCGCCATGCTGCACCCACTGGTGGGCGGCATCGACCCGGCCATCGGCTGGGAGAGCCTGGAGCTGACCAAGAACCGGGTCATGCCGCTTCTGGCTGCCGATGGCTGAGTCTGGCGAGCGGCTGCTGAGCCAAGAGGAGCTGGCGAAGCTCGGCCAGCCGCCTCGGGCTGAGCTAGTTGAAGCGCTGGCAGAGAACCCTGAGGCCGCGGTCGAGGTGTTCCGGCGTATAGACCGGGCCTATCGCAACTTCATCGACGGATTCGGATCGTGGATCGCCCAAACCCAGCGCTTTGTGGCCGACCGCTATGGCGCCGACGGCTTGGCAATGATTGGCTCATCCGACGACGCCTATCGTTCGGCGCTTCTGCACAAGCTGACCGACGAGGACGTCACCGGCCGCCACCACCCCGACCGGGCCGATCGCATCGCGGGGCTTATCGAATCAGGCGATCACGAAGCCGCACTGGCTGACTTTGACGCCCTAGAGGCCAGTTACCGGCGGATCCACGATGTGGAGCGCGACCGGGTGGCGTCGGTGCTGTCGCAGGTGTACCGGGCCTGGGGGCCCGACGTGCTGGAGGAGAGCATCCGCTTCGCGGGAGAGCAGACGCTGCTGGGATGGATGCCCCACGATGTGGGCCGGCCGGCCGAGGTGCGGGTGCGGCAGTGGGCGGGCATGCAGAAGGGCAACTTCGCCGACATAACCGTGGAGGAGACCGACGATGCCTTCGTGATCACCGTCCATCTGTGCGGCACCTGCGGCCGGCAAGTGTCCGACGGCTGCTACGGAGACACACTGGACTTGGCGGTGGTGGCCGAGGACCACCCCCTCACGTTCGGCAAGGGCCCTGCTCCCATCTACCGCACCCATGTGTCGGTAATGCACTTCTGGGTGCCGATGGAACGCACCGGAGTGCCGTGGCCGGTGATCCAATGCCCGGTAGGAATGGACCCAGGTCCCTGCCGGATCACGCTGTACAAGGACCCGGCGGCCACGCCACCGGAGGCCTACGAGTTCGCGACGCGCTGACCTGGGCAAAGATATCGCGGCAACCAACAACCGGGAGCGGATGACCGGGCTCGAACCGGCGACCTACACCTTGGCAAGGTGTCGCTCTCCCAACTGAGCTACATCCGCAGGACGGCCCAGCATAGCAAGCCTCCGTTGGGATGCTCACAGCAATAGATCAGCTGCCAGCCGCCTCCAGAAGGGCTGCGGCACGCGGACCCAACTCCAAGTCTTGGGCAACGCGGCGAGCGGCAGGGCTCATCTTTACCAAGGTCTTGGCCAGCACTTCGGTCATGTGGTCGTCGCCCAACTTGTCGGCCAACTCATCGAACTGGGTTTCCAGAAAGACAAGACAGAGGGCGTCCTCGTGGGTCTGCACCCGAGGGTCGGTGCCCAGACCCTTCTTAGTCACGATGGCCGACACGTCGGCGGCAAAGTCGGCGTCGTAGCCAGCCGCGATGACGATGTCGGCCACCTCGGCGGCATGGCGCTTGCCCTGCGCGGCCCGCCATCGCAGGTAGCCAGCCCGCCCCTCGGGATAGTCGGTGCGGGGAAGCGCCCAGCGCCGCAGGTGATGGGCCCTGGCCGCCACCTGCTGGGCATCGTCGGCATCGGGATCGAGGCGCTGTACCCACTCGGTCATCATCTCGGCGTGGGCCTGCTCCTTGGGCCGGACCGCGCCGCCCACCACGATGGTGTGGGGATCGTCGGCGTTGGCTGCGTCGACAGCCGCCAACGCGGTGCTGAGCCGCGAGCTCGGAGATGTGGCGTCAGTGCCCACGGTTGCCGTTCAGGAATCGGCGGGCGAGCGCAGGTCCACCCGCAGAACCAGAAAGCCGTCTTCGATGGCACCGGTGGCGTCGCCGATGATGGCGAAGTCCTGGAAGTCTTCCTGAGCCCGTCGGATGAACAGGGTTCGTTCTTCGCCACCAACCGGCGGCAGCGTGCGACTCCTCACTGCCTCAGCCCTCTCCCGGAACCGAGTGATCATCGCCTCTACGTCCAGTTCGTCGGCCATCACCCGAGCGTATCGTCTGCCTCGGGGCTGTCCGACGAATCTCTATGACCCCGCCGCGGACTGTCGCCGGAGCGCACCCAGTAGACGAAAGTGCCCAACAGGGCGATCACCGCCACCGCGATCAACAAGGCCATCACCAGCCGGATTTCATCGTCGGAATCGGATGGCGACGGAATCGACCCGGTGTCGGGCTGTTCGGCCTGGGCGATCGGGCCCGACGTCGTCGTGGCTCCGGCTGTCGAGCCCAGCGCGACCATTCCCCCCAGAGTGAACAGGAACAGCGCCCCAACCAGCAGCCACTTCGCACGCACGGTACCCAGTCTCGCGCGGCATCTCAGCTCAGCGAGATCGTTCACTTCTGGTGTTGGGGACAGGAATAGGTGGTGCGCCCGCCGATGGTCCGCCGATCCAAGAATCCCCCGTCGCGGGGGCATGAGCCGCCCCGGACCCTGGAGTGGTGGAGATCGCCGGTGTGCGACCCTCCCCTCTCGGCCAGCTCGGCCACCGTGAATCTGATGCTCTCAGCCAGCCGCTTGATTTCGGACTCGCCCAGTGATCCCGCTTCCCGAGCCGGGTTGAGTCCCGTTCGCCACAGGATCTCGTCCACCAGCAGGTTGCCCAAGCCGGCCACCCGGTGCTGGTCGAGCAATCGGGCCTTCAGCGCGGTGCGGCTCCCCTCCAGGGCGGCAGCCAGTTGCTCGGTGGCGAGATTGAAAGCATCGGGGCCGAGGCGGGTGTCATCGGGATTGAGCTCTACGCCGCCCAATCGCCGGGGATCGACAATGACCAAGGTGCCCTGGCCGTGGAAGCCCAGTTCGAATCGGCGCCACTCGGGGAGAACCCGGGCGCTGGAGTACTCCAGCTTCTCGATCACCGCGTGGTCGTCCACCACCAGCCTCCCGGTCATTCCGAACCGGAGGCCCAGAACAGCGCGGGCCGAACCATCGGAATCGCCAAAGTCCATCATCAGGAGCTTTCCCGTCCGGCGTACCGCCACCACCGTTTGGCCTTCCAACGCCAGGCTCAGCGCAACGGCATCTGCGCCTCCCTTGATGAACCAATCGTCGGGAGCATGCACCGTGGCAACCGTGCGGCCCACCGTGTTGGCGGCAGCCCGGCGGTAATACTCGACCTCGATGATCTCAGGCAGCGAACCCGGCCCTTCGTGGCCTCAGACCGACTCGGCGGTGGCCTTGTCGGCCGCGTGGAGCAAATCAGCCACCACGTCGTCGCTGTGCTCCAAACCAACCGACACCCGGATGGTGCCCGGTCCGATGCCAGCGGCCTCAAACTCCTCAGGCGTCAGCCCGGCGTGGGTGGTGGATGCCGAGTGGGTGACCAGCGTCTCGGGGCCGCCCAGCGAGGTGGCAATCTGGGCCAGCTTCACCGCTTCCACGAACCGCTCCCCCGCCTCGTGTCCTTCGGCGAGATCGAAGGCCAGCAGCCCGCCGAACATCCGCATCTGGCGCCGGGCCAGATCGTGCTGAGGGTGGGAGGCCAAGCCGGGATAGCGCACCGACTCCACCCCGGGGTGGCCCGACAACGCCTCGGCCAGCTGCTGGGCGGTGGCGCTCTGGCGCTCCAGGCGAACTCCCAAGGTGCGCAGTCCCCGCAAGCCGTTCATGGCGTCGAAGGGGGCGGCGTTGGCCCCCTGCAAGATGGCGAACCCCCACAGCGAGGCAATCAGATCGGCGCTGCCCGACACCACTCCCAGGGTGGCGTCGTTGTGGCCGCCGAGGCCTTTGGTAGCCGAGTGCACGCTCAGGTCCACTCCGTAGTCCAGCGGTCGAGTGATGCTCGGCGGGGCAAAGGTGGCGTCCACCGCGGTGAACGGGCCACCGATGGCGCCCAGCTCTGCCAAATCCACCAAGTCCAAGCGGGGATTGGCCGGGGTCTCGGCGAACACCAGCATGGTCTGGCCCGGCCGCACCGCGGCTTGGAAGGCCCCCGGTTCGGTGCCGTCCACAAAGGTCACTTCGATCCCGAAGCGGGGGCACACCGCCTGGAGCAGAAACTGGGTGCCGGAGTAGATCTGGCGCTGGGCCACGATGTGGTCACCCGACGAGCACAAACCCAAGATCACGCAGCTCACCGCGCCCATGCCCGAAGCGAACGCCCGGGAGGCCTCCGCCCCCTCCAGCTCGGCCATGGCCTCCTCGAAGGCGGCCACGGTGGGATTGCCGTTGCGGGTGTAGTAATGGCTCTCGGCTGGATCGAGCGCCATGCGCCGGCCCTCGTCAAGCGAAGGAATGCGGAACGTGGTAGTGGGATAGAGCGAAGGGGCCAGCTCGGCCCCGCCCGTTCGCCTGCCGGCCAACACGGCCAGGGTGTCGGGGTGGAAAAATCCCGCAGGATCGGGGGCGGCCACCTTCTCTCGGCCTCGGTCCTCCCAACCGGCCTCAGCTGACACCGCTGCCCACCTTCTCCAAGAAGTCTTTGATGGCCTGCCCCACCGCCTCTACTTCGAGCAAGAACCCGTCGTGGCCGTGCGGGCTGTCCACCACGGTGTAAACGCACCTCCCGCCGGAGGCCACCACGGCATCGTGGAGCTCTACTTGCTGGCGGGGCGGGTACAGGGTGTCGCTGGTGATGCTCAGCGACAGCACCGGCGAGGTGATTCGGGAGACGGCCTTAGCGATGCCCCCCCGGTCCCGGCCGATGTCGTGCAAGTCCATCACCCGGTTGAGCACCAGGTAGGTGTTGGCGTCGAACCGCTTGACCAGCTTCTCCCCGTGGTAGTCGAGGTACGACTCCACCTGGAACCTGTCCCACAAGCCGTACACCGAGTGGATGTCGAACAGCTCCCGCCCGAAGCGGTCTTCGAACACCTCATCGGACCGATAGGTGATCTGGGCCAGCGACCGAGCGATGGCCAGTCCGGCATGGGGGCCTTGGCCGGGCGGGTTGTCGTAGTAGTCGCCCCCCTGCCAGTTGGGATCCAGGGCCAAGGCGGTGCGTCCGACCGCCGACCAGCCGATCTGCTGGGCGCTGGCCGCCATGCACCCGGCCAGCGAGCACACCGAGCTCACCCGATCGGGGAACATCACCCCCCACTCCAGGGCCTGCATGGCCCCCATCGAGCCTCCCACCACGGTGAGCCATCGCCGGACGCCGAGGTGATCGGCCAACCGGCGCTGGGTGCGCACGATGTCGCGCACCGTCACCGTGGGGAACGATGAGCCGTAGGCGGTGCCGGTGTCGGGATTGGGCGAAGCCGGGCCTGTGGTGCCCTGACAGCCGCCCAGCACGTTGGCGCACACCACGTACAGCTCATCGGTGTCCAATACTTTGCCGGGGCCCACCATCTCCCCCCACCAGCCGGGGGTGGGGTGGCCGTGACCGGCCTCGCCGGCCACATGGGAGTCGCCGGTGAGGGCGTGGCAGATCAGCACGGCGTTGGATCCGTCGGGGGCCAGCTCCCCCCAGGTCTCATAGGCCAGGGTCACTTCCCGCAGCGCCCCGCCTCCCTCCAACTCGAAGGAGTGGGGGCGGTTGAGGGTGAAGAACTGGCGTTTGCCGGGGGGATCGCCGGGCCGCCACGCGCCGGTCACCGGCAAATCGGCGCTGTAACCCCGAGGGTGGACCGGCCGCCGCTCATCATCGGGCGGCGCGGCGGGAGGATCCTGCTCGCGATTGCGGTTCTTGCCTGTTCGCATGATCCTCCCTTCGTCTGTCTAGGGGAGGGCCACCGCTGTCATAGCGGCAAAGCACGGACACTTGGTTGCCCCTGGCCGAACCAGAGGCCACATCCCCCGCCGAAGCGGGCGAGCACCTTGGGTGTCCCTCCCAGGTTGCTGGACCCTCCGTCCGAGTACGTTGACTCGGGCGGCGAGCCGCTCTCGATGTACCCCACAAGGGTAGCGGGACACGGTTCTCAGGCTCAACCTTTTACTGTTCGAAGCCTCAGACGGGCTCGACCACCGGATCCCACCGGTCGAGGGCATCGAGCCGGTCGTCGTTGGAGAACATCTCCACGATGGGCACGTCCAGCGACAGGCGGCGCTGGAGCCGCTTGACCTCCAGCTCCTCGTTCCACAGCGACAACGTGACGGCCATACCCGACTCTCCGGCCCGGGCTGTGCGCCCCGAGCGGTGCAGATAGGTCTTGTGGTCGGGCGGCGGGTCGTAGTGGATCACCACGTCCACATCGTCGATGTGCAGCCCCCGAGCGGCCACGTCGGTGGCCACCAGCGCCTGGATCTCGCCGGACATGAACCGGGCCAGCGAGTGCTCCCGGGCCTTCTGGCGGAGGTCGCCGTGGATGGGCTCGGCCCGCACGTTCTCGGCCTTGAGCTTGCGGCTGAGGCGATCGCATCCGTGGCGGGTGGCGGAGAACACCAGCGTGCGCTTGGAGGCCCGGATGATGGCCGCGGCCACCTTGACCTTGTCCATCTCGTGGACAGCCACAAACCGATGCTGCATCTCATCCACCGTCACCTGCCGGGACTGGACCTCGTGGCGAACCGGGTCGCTTTGGTAGCGGCGGACCAGGGCGTCTACCGCTCCGTCCAAGGTGGCGGAGAACAGCATGGTCTGGTGGCGGGCCTCCACATGGCGCAGAATCCACTCCACCTGGGGCAAGAACCCCATGTCGGCCATGCGATCAGCCTCGTCCACCACCACGATCTCCAACTTGGCCACCGACACTGCTTTGCGGTCGATCAGATCGATGAGCCGTCCGGGGGTGGCCACGATGATGTCCAGGCCGGAGTTGATCTTCTTGATCTGGGCCTCGATGGGGGCCCCGCCGTAGACCGGGGCCAGATCGAGGTTGCGGCACCGAGCCAGCGGACGCAGCTCCTTGGCCACCTGCACGGCCAGCTCCCGGGTAGGAACCAGGATCAGGCCGCGCACCCAGTGGGAGTCGGCCCGGGACAGGTTCTCCACCAGGGGCAGGCCGAAGGCCAGGGTCTTGCCCGAGCCGGTTTTGGCCTTGCCGCACACGTCCAAGCCGGCGAGCGCGTCGGGGATGGTGAGAGCTTGAATGGGAAACGGGGTCTCAATGCCCCGTTCTTTGAGCGAGGCCACCAGGTCTGAGGCCACGCCCAAAACGCGGAATTCTTCTGTCATCTATGAGTGGGGCGGCGGAAGGAAGCGGAATGATCGCCAGCCCGCTCCGTAAGGATACCGGCTTCAGGTCTCCAACGGGATGTTTTGGGGCTCACCTTTGTCTTCCCGACCCCAGAGCAGATAGGCCACTGAGCCGATGATCAAGGCCAGCATCACCCAGATGTTCACCCGCACTCCGGCCAGCTCGCTGGCGAAGTCCACCCTGATGAACTCGATCCACAACCGGCCCAGCGAATACCCAAGCACGTACAACCCGAACAGGCGGCCCGGTTTCAGCGTGAAGCGCTTGCCCATCCACAGCAAGGCCCCGACCAGCGCCAGGTTCCAGATGCACTCGTACAAGAAGGTTGGGTGGAAGGTGTCGTCGTTGAGGTATTGCAGCCGGCGGTGTTCAGGATCGATCTCCAGTGCCCATGGCAGGTCGGTGGGCCGCCCGTACAGCTCCTGGTTGAACCAGTTGCCCCATCGACCGATGGCTTGGCCCAGGGGAAGGGCGGGGGCCGCCGAGTCGGCAATGTCGGACAACGGGATGCCCTTTTGGCGGGCGTATACCCACATGACGGCGGCGGCCACGGCGACCGCGCCGGGTATGCCCAAGCCGCCCTCCCATATCTGCCAGACCTCGCCCCAATTGCCCTGGTAGGTCTTCCAATCGGTGATTACGTGGTAGATCCGTGATCCGATCAGCCCGGCGATTACCGCCCACACCGTGATCGAACTGGCCAGCTCCTGGGAATGGCCCCTCTGGGTGAACCGCCTGTGGAACAGCCAGGCCGCGGCCAAGACGCCGAGGGCGATCATCAGGCCGTAGGCCCGCAGTTCCAAAGAGCCGATATCCAGGCTGCTTGAGCCCGGACTGGGAATCGCTGCTGGCGTCATCTATCCACTCTGCCACGCGGCGATCCCGTTCACTTATCCCAGACCTCGGGCGATCTGATTAGATTCTCCCCATGATCGACAGCGCGCGACAGATAGAAAATCTGATGTACACCTACGCCGAGCGGATCGATGCCGGCAACCTGGAGGGGGTGGCCGACCTGTTCGCCGACGGGCGCATCCGCGCTGCCCCCGACACGCCGTTCGAGCAGACGGTTGTCGGACGCGACGCAGTGCTGGTCATGTACCAGAATTCAACCCGCATCTACCCATGCGGCACCCCTCGCACCAAGCATGTGACCACCAACGCCATCATCGAGACCGATGACGACGCCGGTGCAGGGTCGGCTCGCTCCTATTACACCGTCTTCCAGCAGCTCGACGACTTCCCGCTACAACCCATCATCACCGGCCGCTACCACGACACCTTCCACCGCATCGATGGGGAGTGGTGCTTTGACACCCGAATCATGCTGGTAGACCAGATGGGCGACCTGAGCCGCCACCTGCTGTTCGAGTTAGACCAGTAGCCCTTGACCTCCGCGACCAACCTCACCCCCGCCAACCTGTTCGGCCTCGACGGCAAGACCGCCCTGGTTACCGGGGGCGGACGGGGCATCGGGGCCATGATTGCCGAAGGCCTCTTGGGCGCGGGCGCCCGGGTGATCATCTCCTCCCGTCGACAAGACCAGCTCGATGAGGCGGTTGAGGAGCTGTCGGGCATCGGCCCCGTGGAGGCCATCGCCGCCGATCTGTCCACCGGGCAGGGGTGCGAGGGACTGGCCGAGGCGGTCGGCGAGCGCACCGATCGGCTGGACATCCTCATAAACAACGCCGGGGCCACCTGGGGGGCGCCGATGCGGGAGTTCCCCGACTCGGCTTGGGACAAGGTGATGAACCTCAATGTGAAGGGGGTATTCCAACTCACCGTGGCCCTGCTCCCCCTTCTGGAAGCGGCGGCCACCCCCGAAGACCCCGCCCGGGTGATCAATCTGGGCTCGATTCAGGGGCTCCAGGCCCCCGACATTGAGAACTACTCGTACTCGGCCAGCAAGGCCGCGGTTCACCACATGACCCGGGTGCTGGCCAAGAAACTGGGGCCCAGCCACATCACAGTCAACGCCATTGCCCCAGGGGCGTTCTACACCAAGATGATGGCCCAAACCTTGGACAATTTCGGCGATGAGATCGCGGCGGCCACCGCTTTGGGAAGGCTGGGGCAGCCTGAGGACATGGCCGGAGCGGCGATGTTCCTCTCGGGGCGGGGCGGGTCGTATCTCACCGGCGCGGTCATCCCGGTGGACGGCGGCTACGCCACCACCCTCTAACTACTAGGAGGTCCACCGTGTCCCCCGTGTTCATCGAGGTCCGGGCCAACGAGTACACCGGCCGAGAGGACAACCCCAACGTCCCCTGGTCGATTGACGAGCTGATCGCCGACGCGGTGGCCTGTGCCGAGGCCGGGGCGTCGGTCTACCACTTCCACGGCCGGGATGCGGCCACCGGGGCGCCGGTGTGGGACGCCGACACGCTGGGGTCGGTGATCGCCGGAGTGCGCGACGCCTGCGACGTGATCCTGATGCCCACGCTCGGCGCCTCCACCGTTCCCGACCCCCATGCCCGGCTGGCCCCCGTGCTGGAGCTGGCCGCCGATCCGGCCACCCGGCCCGAACTAGCCCCCATCGACCTGGGCAGCTTCAATATCGACCCCTACGACCCGGCCACCGGCGCATTCGGCAATCCCGACATCGTGTACGTGACCCCGCTGCGGGCGCTGCGGGAGATGGTGGCCGATGTGGCGGAGGCCGGGATGAAGCCGATGGGCGCGCTGTGGACGGTGGGATCGGCCCGTCTGATGTCGGCCTTCTTGGACACCGGGGACATGGCCGCACCGGCCTACGGGGAGGTGACCTTGTCGGACTCGTGGCTGTCGGGGCATCCGGCCACGGTGGACGGGCTGGACGCCATGACCCGGTTCTTGCCCGACGACGGCCGGGTGGTGTGGGGGTGCCTGGCCTACGGTGCCGACCTGCGGCCCTTGGCCGCGGAGGTGATCGGCCGAGGCGGGCACCTCATCGCCGGACTGGGCGACTACCCCTACTTGGAGTTGGGCACCCCGTCGAATGCCGACATTGTGGCCGCGCTGGCCGGCTGCATCGCCGACGCGGGGGCCGAGTTGGCCACCGTGACGCAGACTCGGGCGATGTTGGGCCTGGAACCAGCTTCCTAAGCCCGAACCCAGTCAGGCCGCGTCCGGCACTCGGACAAGCAGCACGCCTTCGGGGGCATCGAGGCCGATGGCCGACTCGATCACCGCGCCAGCGGCCTGCTCAGACGAGAACGCAAGTCGCCACTGCCCCGGCGGGAGTCGGAAATCGGTGGGGATGTCGCCCACGTTGAGGGCGCACACGGTGTCGCCCCGCCGGAAGCCGATCACCGGCGCCGACCGGTCGGTAAGCCACTCCAGCTCGCTGGCGTGGAGGTCGCCGAGCTCACGACGCAGTGCAAGAAGCTCCTGATACTTGTAGAGCACCGAACTGGGATCGTCGCGCTGGGCTGAGACGGTGTCGGCATCGTCTCTGTCGACGGGAAGCCACGGCTCGGGCCCGTCGGTGAACCCGCCCGTCGGCCCCGGCGACCACGGCATTGGAGTGCGGCATCCATCGCGGCCGTCGGCGGGGTTGTGGTTCCGGACGGCCACTGGGTCTTGACGCTGGTCGAGGGGCACGTCCACCTCTTCGAGGCCCAGCTCATCGCCCTGGTAGAGGAATGGCAGGCCGGGCAGGGCGAACAGCAGCACGCAGTAGGCCAGCGACCGCGACTGGCCCAGCTCACCGCCGCCCAATCGGGTGGGTGCCCTGGGGTCGTCGTGGCTGCTGATGGCCCAGGACAAGTCTCGGGGGGCAGCGTCGAGCGCATCGCGGAACGTGGACCACATGGCGGACGGATCCCAGGGGGTGTGCATGGGGGCGAAATAGAAGGCCCGGTGCAGGCCGTCTTGGTTGGCCACATACCGGCTCACCTGATTGGGATTGTTGTCCCTCAGATAGACCTCCCCCAGAAGCAGGGCGTCGTAGCGCTCGGCAATGGCCCTCCAGCGGCGGTAGATGGCGGTGTTGCCCGCCTGATCGAGGTCGTAGCGATGGTCGTAGCAGCCGAACGCCTGGCGGGGGCTCATGTCCGGGGTGACCGGGAACCGCTGCGGGTTGTCGGGCATGAGCATGTTCTTGACCAGGCCATGGGCCACGTCCACCCGGAAGCCGTCCGCGTCGCGGTCCAGCCAGAACGTGAGCACATCGTCGAACTCCCGCACCAGGTTGGGGTTGGCCCAGTTCAAGTCGGGCTGCTCGGGCAAGAACAGGTGCAAGTAGTACTGCTCGGAGGCTTCGTCGAAAGTCCAGGCCGGCCCCCCGAAGTGCGATATCCAGTTGTTGGGGGGCCCGCCGCCCAGCGCGGGGTCCCGCCAGTGGTAGTAGCCCCGCTTGGGGTCATCAGGATCGGACTTCGAAGCCTGGAACCAGGGGTGCTGGTCGGAGGAGTGATTGGGAACCAGGTCGATGAGCACTCGCAGTCCCAGCCGATGGGCCTCGGCGATGCAGGCGTCGAAGTCTTCTAGCGTGCCGAACAGGGGGGCGACGCCGGTGTAGTCGGCCACGTCGTAGCCGAAATCGCACATGGGCGACGGGTAGAAGGGGGTGATCCACACGATGCCCACCCCCAGCCAGGACAGATAGTCCAGCTTCTCGGTGAGGCCGGGAAAGTCCCCCACCCCGTCGCCGTTGCCATCGGCGAACGAGCGGATATACACCTCGTAGCCCACTTCACGGTTCCACCAGCGCAGGTTGTTCTGAGCCATGACCGGAGATGCCTCTCTAACCGCAGCTCTTGCTCAGTTGAAGGCGATGACGCTGCGCACCACGTCGCCGGCCTTCATGGCTTCGAAGCCGTCGTTCACGTCATCGAGTCCAATGGTGGCCGACACCATCTCGTCGAGCATGAGGCGGCCATCGAGATAGAGGTCGACGAGGCGGGGCATGTCCACCCGGAACACGTTCGACCCCATGAGCGACCCCTGGAGCCGCTTGTCGGACATGAACAGCTCCTGGCCCTCGATCTCCACCTTGGTTCCGGGGGGAATCATGCCCATCACCGTGGCCATTCCGCCCCGTCGGATCATCCCGAACGCCTGCTGCGCGGTGAGCGCCAAGCCAATAGCCTCAAAGGAGTAGTCAACCCCGCCGCCGGTCAACTCCAATACCTGCTCTACCGGGTCGCCGTCGGCAGGGTTGACCGCGTGGGTGGCTCCCAGGCGCAGGGCGGTGTCGAGCTTCCGGGTCTCGAGGTCCACGGCGATGATCGTGGTGGCGCCGGAGATGCGGGCGGCTTGGATCGACGACATGCCAACCCCGCCGCAGCCGATCACCGCCACAGA
This sequence comes from Acidimicrobiia bacterium, assembly GCA_022819825.1. Classification (GTDB taxonomy): domain Bacteria; phylum Actinomycetota; class Acidimicrobiia; order Acidimicrobiales; family Bin134; genus Poriferisocius. The sequence continues at coordinate 18,312 of JAJEGM010000039.1, forward strand.
GGAGCCGGGTTCCACTCCGGTGGTCCGGAACACCGCGCCGGTTCCGGTGGTGACCCCACAGCCGATGAGCGCGGCCCGGTCCAGCGGCATGTCGTCGCGGACCTTCACAACTGCGTTCTCGTGGACCAGCATCTGCTCGGCGAACGACGAGAGGTTGGCGAATTGGAACACCTCCTGGCCATCACGACTGAGCCGGGCGGGCTCGTTCTCAGAGCGGACACAATCAACTCGGCTCTGGACGCACAGATAGGGCTGGCCGCTCAGGCACACCTCGCAGCGCCCGCAGAACACCGACAGGCAGCAGATGACGTGGTCGCCGGGCTGCACCTCGCGCACATCGGGGCCCACCGCCTCCACCACTCCGGCGGCCTCATGGCCGAGCACGATGGGGCGGGGAACCACCCAGCCCTCGGTCTCCATGAAGTGCAAGTCGCTGTGGCACAGCCCCGACGCCGCGGTCTGAATCAGCACCTCGCTGCCGATCGGGGCGGCAACGTCTACTTCTTCCACCACCAGATCTTCCCGACCGTCCAAGAACAGCGCCGCTCTCATGAGATCCTCCTCCGCCTGACCCGATGGCAGGCGTGGTCAAACTACCAACGCGAGATGCTGCTGTGCCGAAGCTGGGGCCGAGGCTCGCTCAGGAGCAGCCGGAGGTGGAGCCGCAGTCGGGGCAGGCGTGGCAGCTTCCGGCCCGCACCATGAGGACGCCGCAATCGGCGCAGAACGGGGCATGGGAGTCCAGGGGGAACTGGCGGGTGAAGGGAGACGGGGGGTCGGGTTCCACGACGTCACCGGGAATGGTGACCGGCACCTGCTCCTCCACCCCGGGCAGGGTGGGCTGGAGGCGCTCGTCGGTGGTGTAGATCCCCAGTTCGAGCCGCTCCTCGGGGTCGAGGTACTCCACCGCCAGTCGGCGGAACAGATAGTCGATAAGGCTGGTGGCGATGCGGATGTCGGGGTCGTCGGTCATCCCGTTCGGCTCGAAGCGCATGCCGGTGAACGCGTCCACATAGGCCCGCAGGGGCACCCCGTATTGCAGTCCGTGGCTCACTGCCATGGCGAACGAGTCCATGACGCCGGACAGCGTGGAACCCTGCTTGGACACCCGGAGGAAGATCTCGCCGGGGCTGCCGTCTTCGTACTCCCCCACGGTGGCGAATCCCTTGCAGTCGGCCACCCGGAACTCGAAGGTGCGGCTGGTGCGGGACCGGGGCAGCCGACGGCGCTCAGGCTGCGGCGACGCCGGTGTCGCCGCTGAGTCCCGGACCGGATCGGGTTGGGTGGTCGAGGCATCGGCAACCGACAGGGGTTGGCCCAGTTTGCAGTTGTCCCGATAGACGGCCAGCGCCTTGACCCCCATCTGCCAAGCGTCCACGAAGAGCTGCTCGATCTCGGCGGCGGTGGTCTCCTCGGGAACGTTTACGGTTTTGCTGATTCCCCCCGAAAGCCAGGGCTGCACCGCGGCCATCATCTTCACGTGGCCGCTGGGGGAGATCACGTTGTCGCCCATGGAGCAGGCGAATACCGGCAGATGGGCCGGGTCGAGATGGGAGGCGCCCACCACCGTGCCCCGCTCGTGGACGTGGGCCTCGATGTCGGCCACCTGCTCCGGGCTGTAGCCCAGACGGTGCAGCGCGCGATCCACGGTCTGGTTGACGATGGGCATGGTGCCGCCGCCCACCAGTTTCTTGGTCTTGACCAGGCCCAAATCGGGTTCGATGCCAGTGGTGTCGCAGTCCATCATGAACGAGATGGTTCCGGTGGGGGCCAGCACCGTGGCCTGCGAGTTGCGGACCCCTACGGTGTCCCCCCACACCACCGCGGCGTCCCACGCGGCCCGGGCGGCGTCGAGCACCTCTTGGGGCACCGGCTCCGCTTCCAGGCGGCTCAGCGCGTCCCGGTGCATCCGCAGCACTCGCCGGGTGGGCTCCTGGTTCTCGGCGAACCCCTCGAACGGTCCCAGGCGGGCGGCCATTCGCCCTGAGGTCTCGTAGGCCACCCCGGTCATCAGCGCGGTGACCGACGCGGCCAGACCCCGGCCCTCGTCGGAGTCGTAGGCCAAGCCCAAGGCCATGAGCATGGCCCCCAGGTTGGCGTAGCCCAAGCCCAGTTGGCGGAACCGTCGGGTGGTGGCCCCGATCTGCTCAGTGGGATAGTGCGAAGGGCCGACCAGTATCTCCTGGGCGACGGTCATCACCCGGACTGCGGAGCTGAAACCCTCCACATCGAACGCGCCGTGGTCGTCGACGAACGACAGCAGGTTCAAGCTGGACAGGTTGCAGGCTGAATTGTCGAGGTGGAGGTATTCCGAGCAGGGGTTGCTGGCGGTGATGCGGCCGGTTTCGGCCGCAGTGTTCCACCGGTTGATGGTGGTCTCGAACTGCACCCCGGGGTCGGCGCACTCCCAGGCGGCCTCGGCTATCTGGGAGAGAAGCGACCGGGCTGACACCGTCTCCAGCACTTCGCCGGTGGTGCGGGCGGTGAGATGCCACTCCCCGTCTTCGGTCACCGCCGCCATGAACTCGTCGCTGAGGCGCACCGAGTTGTTGGCGTTCTGGTACTGGATGGAGTGGACGTCGGCACCGTCGAGATCCATGTCGAAGCCGGCATCCCGCAACGCCCGGGCCTTGCGCTCCTCGATGGCCTTGCACCAGATGAACTCGGATACGTCGGGATGGTCGGCATCCAGTACCACCATCTTGGCCGCCCGCCGGGTCTTTCCCCCCGACTTGATGGTGCCGGCCGAGGCGTCCGCGCCTCGCATGAAGCTCACAGGACCGCTGGGAGCGCCCCCGCCGCTCATCTTCTCCTGGCGAGACCGGATGAGGCTCAAGTTCACGCCCGCCCCCGATCCCCCTTTGAAGATCCGCCCCTCCTCCCCGTACCAGTCGAGGATCGACTCCATGGTGTCGTCCACCGCCAGGATGAAGCAGGCCGACGACTGGGGCACCGCACCGGGAACCCCGAGGTTGAACCACACCGGCGAGTTGAACGCAGCGCGCTGGCGGACCAGCAGCCAGCGAAGCTCACCGGCAAACGCCTCGGCCTCCTCCGGCTCGGCCAGATGCCCCGACTCGGTTCCCCACGCCACCAGCGTGTTGACCACCCGGTCGATCACCTGGCGCAGTGATGTCTCCCGCTCCGAAGTGCCCAAACCACCCCGGAAGTACTTCTGGGCCACGATATTTCCGGCATTGACCGACCAGTTCGCCGGGAACTCCACATCGGTCTGCTCGAAGGCCACTGCGCCGTCTGCGCTGGTGATTCGGGCGTCGCGGCGATGCCAATCCACCTCGTCGTAGGGGTGGAAATCGGCGCGGCTGAAATGGCGGCTCAGGCCGATTCTGGTGCGGTCAGATGCCAGAGCCATCAGCACTCCTCAACGGATGCAGCTCTTATGGCGCATACCGCATCTATTTTATCCTTACTCGAATGAGGCTGCGGCGTGAGCGGCCAGGTCAAAGGGGCCTCGTCACGAGGCATGCCTGCACCGGACACGCCAGCCCGCCCAAACAACGGGCTGAACCCCTCAAGGAGTCGCCTGAACCCCACTATGGTCGTCGGCGTCAGCCACCATTCCGGCCACTCACACCGCAGCAGTAAGTCACGGTAGAGCATGGAGCCTGTGGACGGTAAGGAGGATAAGGGGGACTCCCTGTGGATTTCAGGTGAATATCTGGAAACATGCCCGACGGACCCGCCTGCTACCGTCGGCGGCAGGTGCATCAGCTGTTTCCTCGGTTCGTCTCCGACATTGACCCGGTTTCGGTCTACGCGTCCGACAGCCGCATCCCCCACCCCAACCGGCCTTGGCTGATGCTGAACATGGTCACCTCCGCCGATGGCGCCACGTCGGCCGACGGAGTGTCGGAGGGGTTGTCGAGCCCCGAGGATCGGCGGGTGTTCTCGGCCCTCCGGGCGGTGGCCGACGTGATTCTGGTGGCAGCCGAGACCGTGCGGCGCGAGGGCTACGGACCGCCCAAGACCAGCCCGGAGGTCGCCGCCAGCCGAATGGATCGGAACCAGTCGCCGCGGCCTCGACTGGCCGTGGTGAGCGGTTCGCTGGATCTGGACTTCACCGCACCGCTGTTCGCCGACCATCCACCGCCGATGCTGTTCACCGTGGCCGATCCGCCTGCCCACCGTTTGGCCCAAGCCGAGGCGGCCGCGGAAGTCCACCGCGTGGGCGACCACCAAGTGGACTTGGCGGAGGTGCTGCGATTGATAGGCCAAACAGGCGCCGATGTTGTGCTGGCCGAGGGCGGTCCCAGCCTCAACGGGCAGCTTCTGGCCGCCGGGCTCTTGGACGAGCTGTGCTGGACGATCTCGCCGATACTGGCCGGCGGTGACACATCCCGGATGACGCGGGGCGCCCCGCCCCGGCTCGACCGTCTGCGGCTGGATCGGGTATCGGCTCAAGACCACACTCTCTTTCTGCGCTACCTCACCCACTGACCCGGACTCTGTTCTGACGCGCCCGAGCCGCTTATCGGCCGTCGGAGCTGACCGGCAGAGCGGTGTCGCCCATGATCACGTAGACCGGTTCTGACTGGGACAACCCCGCGGCCGGCGCCTCCGGCGACAGCGACCAGTGGAGCTTGCCGGCGAGGAACGAACTGGCCCACAGCACGAGAAACAAGGCGGACACGGCCAGCGCTCTTCGGAACCAGTACACCTTGGCCGGCAATCGCCGGGATACCGGCGGCTCAGGGCAGTGGTCGGACACCAACACCAGCGCGGGCTTCAAAGCCGGCTGGGCCATAGGTTGATCAAACATGGGTAAAGCCATGTGACCATTGTCCAGACCGCGGTGACAGTTACCCAGAAAACAGGTGTCTATCTGCGGTTTCGCAAATTTCAGCCGCGTATTTCAAGCGGTGGTGAGCAACAATTCGAGAACGCTTCGGTAGGTCTCCACCGCGGCCCTGTCCACCCGCTCTTCAGCAGTGTGGGCCAAGGTGGATTCTCCGGGCCCGAAGTTGGCCGCGGGGATGCCCCGCTCAGCGAAGAAGGCCACGTCGGTCCATCCCAGCTTGGACTTGATCTCCAGGTCGTGGTCGGCGATCAGCCGTTGCAGCACCGGGTGGCCCAACCCCGGTGGGGCGGCCGGTGCGTGCTCGGTCACCTCTAAGCCATCGTCATCGCCCAATACAGGGGCCAACATCTCTCGCAGAATGTCCTCGGCTTCAGCGGGGCTTCGATCGGGAGCGTAGCGATAGCCCAGCGTCACCTGGGCCCGATCGGGCACGACGTTTCCGGCCACGCCGCCCTCCACCGCCACCGCCTGAAGCGACTCCCGGAATTGGCAGCCGTCGATTACCGGCGTGCGGGGTTCATATGCCTCGGCCAGTTGGAGCACCGATCCAAGCCGATGGATGGCGTTGACCCCCATCCAGGGTCGGGCGGTGTGGGCTCGAGCGCCGGCCAGCGTCACCACCGCCCGCATCGATCCCTGGCATCCGGCCTCCACCGCTCCCCCGGTGGGCTCGCCCAGCAGAGCCACGTCGGTGGCCAGCAGGTCGGGGCGGACGTCGAACAGCTCCCGCAGTCCGCTGTCGGCCACCTTCACTTCCTCGCGGGCGTAGAACAGCCACGTCACATCCACCTCAGGCTCGGCCACCGTGGCGGCCAACTCCAGCATCACCGCCAACGCCGACTTCATGTCCGCGGCTCCGAGGCCCCACACCACGTCGCCCTCGATGCGGGCCACCGCGTTGTCGTTGGGGGGCACGGTGTCGCTGTGGCCACCGATCAGCACCCGCTGGGGTCGGCCCAGATCGGTCCGGGCCACCACATTGTCGCCCACGCGATCCACGGTGAGGCCGGGCACCGCCCGCAGCTCCTCCTCGATGAGACTGGCGATGGCACCCTCGTTGTAGGACACCGAGGCGACATCGATCAGCTCGGCTGTTTTGGCCAGCAGATCAGCGCTCATGGCCTGCCCCGTCAACGATTTTCGCCGTGTCGGAAGCCGCGGACCCGATGAGGAGGCCTGCCTGTGGATAACCCATGCCTAAGTGGCCGCGCCGTGCTCGCGCAGTACATCGTTCAGCTGGGCCTTGTCGTGGCGCTCCCCGGGCTCAAGATGCTTGATCACCAGCACGCAGGGCATGCCGAAGGTGCCCCCGCCGAACTCCCGAGGCCGGGTGGCCGAGACCGCCACCGACCAAGCAGGAACCGAGCCGCGGCCCAACTCCTCGCCGGTGGCTGCATCGATCACCGGGATCGAGCCAGTGAGCACGCATCCTGCCCCCAGCACCACCCCGTCGCCCAGCTGGGCGCCCTCGGCCACGATGCAGCGGCTGCCCACCAGGCAGTCGTCGCCGACGACGACCGGGGCGGCCTGAGGAGGCTCCAACACCCCGCCGATGCCCACCCCGCCGGAGAGGTGGACGTTGGCCCCGATTTGGGCGCAGGAGCCGACGGTGGCCCACGTGTCGACCATCGTGTTGGCACCCACTCGTGCGCCGATGTTCACGTAGCTGGGCATCATGATCACACCCCGGTCCAAGAACGAGCCCCAGCGGGCCGATGCCCCCGGCACCACCCGAACGCCGGCAGCCTGATAGTCGGTCTTGAGGGGGATCTTGTCGGCGTATTCGAACGGCCCCAGCTCCATGGTCTCCATCTCGGCCATGGAGAACAGCAGCAGGATGGCCTGCTTGAGCCACTGATTCACGACCACCTCGCCCTGGCCGTTCACCTCGGCCACCCGGGCCGCTCCGGTGTCCAGCAGGTTAATGGCCTCTTCCACCGCAGCCCGGGACTCGGGATCGCCGTCGGTGATCGGCGTCCGGTCGGCCCACAGCGCCTCGATACGGGCTTGCAGATCGGTCATCTCAGTGCTCACTTCCTCACGGTATCGCCGCACCGGGCGGCCACTCGCTGTTCAAGCAGGTCGATTTGGGCATCAGGGGCCACCGCGGCCACTCGGGCGTAGGCAGCCCCCTGAGGCCCGTAGAACTCGCCGGGGCTGATCAGCGCGCCCAGCTCCTCGGCCACCCGGCGGGACAGCGACCAGCCGTCGCCGTCGGGCGACGCCGCCCACAAGTACAGACCGCCGCCGGGCAGGCTCACATCGGAGGCGTAGGGCACCAGCAGCTCACGGAGGCGGGCCAGCCGGGAGCGGTAGACGTCCCGCTGGGCGTCTACGTGGCGGTCGTCGCCGAATGCCGCCACTGCGGCGGCCTGCACCGGGCCGGGGACCATCATCCCAGCGTGCTTGCGGACCTCCGACAGGTAGCTCACCAGATCGGGATCGCCGGCGTAGAAGCCAGCCCGCATTCCGGCCAGGTTCGACCGCTTGGACAGCGAGTGCACCGCCACCACCCCGTCGGATCCCGTGCTGAGGACGCTGGCCTCGGCGGTTCGGGCGGCCTCGTCCCAAATGAATTCGATGTAGCACTCGTCGCTGAACACCGGTACGCCGTGATGGCGGCCCCACTCCACCGCGGCGACGAGATCGTCGATGGCGCCGGTGGGGTTGCCCGGCGAGTTCACCCACAAACACAGCGAGCGGGCGATGTCATCGGGCGCCACCGTGTTGAGATCGATGCACCACTGGTGGTCGAGCGGCACGGGGACCGCCCGGCAGCCGGCCAGCGCAGCTCCCATGGCGTAAGTGGGGTAGGAGACCGCCGGGTACAAAACGGTGTCGCGACTGGGATCGCGCAACCGCAGGTAGTGGGGCACCGAGGCCACCAGCTCCTTGGTGCCCACGCAGGCCGCCACCGCAGCACCGGCGGCGTCGATGCCGAACCGTCGGGCCAGCCAGCTCAGCGCGGCCTCCCGGTAGGCAGGCGACCCTACCGACAGCGGATAGCCCCGCTCGCTGTCGGAGGCCGAGAGCGCAGCCACCACTTCCGCCGGGGGCGGATCGGAAGGTGCGCCCACCGACAAGTTGACGCAGCCGCCGTCGAAGCCGTCAGCCACCGCTCGCAACTCATCGAGACGGTCGTAGGGGTATGGCGGGGGAACGAAACCGTCCACTACCCCACCACCCACTCCGAGAGCCGGGCCGCCGACGCCTCATCGAGGCGGGCCTGGATCCGGTAGCCGTCGTCTTCGTTCTCAGTGGTCAGCACATGGCCGGCCCGCTGAACCGCAGCCAGCACCTCGCCTCGGGCGTAGGGCACCACCAGCTCCACGATGAGTCCGCTGGAGCGCAGCTCATCGGCCATCGCGGCCAGCAGCTTGTCGGTCCCCTCGCCGGTGGCAGCCGAGACCACGATGGCGTCCTTGTCGGCGCCCAGCGGAATGTCCCGTCCGGCCAGCAGATCGCACTTGTTGTACACCAGCAGCTCGGGAACCGCACCCGCGCCGATCTCCCGCAGCACTTGGCGCACGGCGGCAATGTGGACATCGGGGTCGGGGCCGGAGGCGTCCACTACGTGCAGCAGCAGATCTGCCTCAGCAACGACATTGAGCGTGGAGCGGAACGCCTCCACCAGCTGGTGGGGCAGCTTTTGGATGAATCCGACGGTGTCGGTGAGCAGCACCCGCTCTCCGCCCGGTAGCTCGAGTCGGCGGGTGGCGGCGTCGAGGGTGGCGAACAGCCGGTTTTGCACCAGCACCTCGGAGTCGGTGAGCAAGTTGAGCAGCCGGGACTTGCCCGCGTTGGTGTATCCCACGATGGCCACCGTGCTCTGGGCCGAGCGGCGGCGGCTGCGGCTCTGCACGCTGCGGTTCTTGGCGATGTCGCGGAGTTGGGCCTCCAGCTTGTGGATGCGCCGCTGGATGCGCCGTCGGTCCACCTCCAGCTGGGTTTCGCCCGGTCCCCTGGTGCCGATCCCACCGGCCTGCTGGCTGAATGCCCGACCCCGGCGCAGGCGGGGCAGCCGGTAGCGGAGCTGAGCCAGCTCCACTTGAGCCTTTCCCTCTTGGCTGCTGGCGTTCTGGGCGAAGATGTCGAGGATCACCGCGGTGCGGTCGATGGCGGTGCGGCCGAGGATCTTCTCCAGGTTGAACTGCTGGGCCGGGCTCAACTCATCGTCGAACACCACGGTGTCGGCGTCCGCCTCTTCGCACACTTCGAGGATCTCGTCAACCTTGCCTTTGCCGATGTAGGTGGACGGATCGGGGGCGCGGCGGCGCTGGACCAGGCGACCCATCTCGTCGGCCCCGGCGGTGTCGATGAGCTGGGCCAATTCGTCGAGTGCTGCATCGGTGCGGGCCGGGTCGGCACCGTCGAGGGTGACGCCCACCAGCACGATCTTCTCTCGGAAGGTCCGCTCGATGAACGCTCCCGACTCCCCACCGTGGGTGCCGAATCCGCCCCGGTGGGTCTCGCTGTCAGCCATATTCAACCGCCGCGATGAAAGCCGCGGGCCCGATCAGAACCGCGGTTTCGCCCAGCTCCACCGTCACGTCGCCGCCGGGCATAGACACCTGGACAACCGTACCGGTCAAACCCCAGCGGTGAGCCGCATGAGCGGCAGCGCATGCTCCGGTCCCGCAGGCCTCGGTCACCCCGACCCCTCGTTCCCACACTCGCATCTCGATTCCCCCGGCGGTGGCACCGATGAACTCCACATTGATCCCCCCCGCCAGGCGGGAGAGCTCAGACCCGTTCCTGGCCACGTCGATCTGGTGCACGTCGTGGACCGCCACCACCAGATGGGGATTGCCCACGTCTGCGGAGGAGAAGTGATCGGCGAAGCCGTGGTTGCGGAGGTATTGGACGACCTCGCCTTCTTCCAGATCGGGGCCTGGGCCGATCGGCCCCATGTCGACTCGAACCTGGACCACGGTGGGATCTTCGGTGGGTTCAACGCTCACGGCTCGAATCCCGGCATCGGTGCCTATGGACAGATCACGGTTGGAGCCGAGGGCGTCTTGCCTGACAACCGCCTGGGCCAAGCAGCGGATGCCGTTGCCGCTCATCTCGGCCCGGGTCCCATCGGCGTTGAACAGCACCATGGTTGCATCGGTGCCCGCACCTGCATCGCCGGGCAGGCCGAAGATGAGCCCGTCGGCCCCCACGCCGCGGGTGCGGTGGCATGCGGCCTTGGCCGTCGCGGGGGCGTCGTCGGGCAGCGCGTCGGCCAACGCGATCAGGAAGTCATTTCCCAAGCCGTGGTGCTTGGCCAGCTGCATCGTTCCAGTCTGACAAGTTCTGGGCCCTGCACCGCGCACCATTTCGACCTCAGCTCGGGGATCCATGCTCTGTCAGAACCGAGAGCGCCTCGTCGGCCAGCGCCTCGGCATCTTCGTCGGCGTTTAGCCAAACGACGCGCGGGTCGCGTCGAAACCAGCGCTCTTGGCGGCGGGCGAATTTCCGGGTGCGGGCAACGGCGAGGGCCACTGCCTCGTCCAACGACATCTCGCCGTTGACATGCCCTAGGAGCTCCCTATAGCCCAGGGCCTGCGACGCGGTGCGCGACAGCGGCGGCCGTCGGTTCGCCAGCGCCTCGACTTCGCCCAAAAACCCGGCCTCCATCTGCTGGTGGTAGCGCTGCTCGACGCGGCGGTCGATCTCGGCCCTCGATAGCGACAGACCGATCTGGGCAATGTCACAGGGCGGATACTGGCCCAGGCCCGGCCCATAGGAGGAGAACGGGCGGCCGCTTCCCAGCGTCACCTCCAGTGCCCGCATGATCCTCCGGCGGTTGGTGGGCTCCATGCGGGAGGCGGCCAAAGGGTCGAGTTCGGCCAAGCGGCGGTGAAGGGCTTCGGTGTCGGGCTCACTCTCCAAAGAGGCCGCCGTCTCGGGATAGCGGCCGGGAATCTCCAGTTCGTCGATCACCGCCCGGTGGTAGAGCCCGGTGCCCCCCACCAGCACCGCAGTCCGGCATCGGTCGGCGATGTCGGCCCGGGCCTTGCTGGCTGCGGCTTGGAACCTCGTCAGGGAGTAGTCCTCGGACGGGTCGGCCACATCGATCAAGTGGTGGGGCACCTCGGCTTGCACCGCGGCGGAAGGCTTGTCGGTGCCGATGTCCATTTCCCGATACACCTGCATGGAGTCCACCGAGATGATCTCGGCATCTCGAAGACGGCGGGCGATGGCCACCCCCACGGCCGACTTGCCGGTAGCGGTGACTCCGACGACAGCCAGCGCGCCTGGCGCGCCACTAGCACCGGAAGGCGGAAAACTGCTCAGAGCGCTGCCACCGGAATTCGGGTGCGCCACCGGGGCGGAGCGGTCACCTCGGCCAGCTCTCCCCGCAGGTGGTGGGCCCCGGCCTCGGTCACGTTCACGGCGGCGAAGGTGCCCGGCTTCAGCTTCTGGAGTGAGGGGAAGTGGACTAGGCGGTTCTGGCGGGTCCGGCCAGTGAGAACACTGGGGTCTTTCTTCGACGGCCCCTCCACCACTACCTCTTCGCGACGGCCGATGCGGGCCTGGTTGCCTCGGCGGCTGGAGCGGTCCACCACCGCCCGGAGCCGCTCGAAGCGGTCCCGCACCTCTTCGGGGTCGCAGAACTGGTCGGCCATCTCGGCGGCCTCGGTGCCCGGCCGGGGCGAGAACACGAAGGTGAACGCCGAGTCGTACTCCGCCTCGGCGGCCACCAGCAGCGTCTGCTCGAAGTCGTCCTCGGTCTCGCCGGGAAAACCCACGATGATGTCAGTGGACACGGCCAAATCGTCCACCGCCTCCCGGGCGGCCCGCAGCCGCTCCAGATAGCGCTCGGCGGTGTAGCCCCGGTGCATGGCCGCCAGCACGCGGTTGCTACCCGATTGCAGGGGCAGGTGCAGGTGCTCGCACACCGAGGGAACCTCGGCCATGGCCTCAATAGTCTCGGGCCGCAAATCCTTGGGATGGGGGCTGGTGAATCGGATCCGCTCGATGCCCTCCACCGCGCCCACCGCCCGGAGCAAATCGGCGAACAGCGGGCGAAGCGATACCCGTTCTCCGGCCTGGCGGCGGTCCCGCTGGAGATCGCGGCCGTAGGAATTCACGTTCTGGCCCAACAGCGTGATCTCGGTGACCCCGCTGGCCACCAGATCGGCGGCTTCGGCCACCAAGAGCTCCAGCGGGCGACTGATCTCCGCCCCCCGCACCGCAGGCACGATGCAGAAGGCGCACGAGTTGTCGCAGCCCACCTGAATGGTCATCCACGCCGCGTAGGGGGCGTCGCGGCGCACCGGCAGTGCGGACGGGAAGCTGTCGCGGTCGTCGTCTGCGGCCTCTTCGAGGATCTCCACGATGGGCCCGTCGGCGGCGGCGCCGATCAGATCGGCGGCCCGATGCACGTTGTGGGTGCCGAACACCACGTCCACGTGATCGGCTCTCTCCTGGATCAGCTCCCGGTCCTTTTGCGCCAGACAGCCCGCCACCGCAATCTGAATGTCGGGGCGGGCCTGCTTGAGCCGCTTGAGGTGACCGAGCTGGCCGTAGAGCTTGTTGTCGGCGTTCTCGCGGATGCAGCAGGTGTTGAGCACGATGACGTCGGCCGACTCCATGGCGTCGGCCGATGTCATCCCGTCGGCTTCCAGCAGCCCGGCGATGCGCTCGGTGTCGTGCTCGTTCATCTGGCACCCGTAGGTGCGGATGAAATAGCTGCGGCTCACCCCGTCAGGCTACCTGTCGGCTGCCGGCAGTCTCCTAGCCGGTTTTGCCAGCATCCCTGCCGGATTCGCCTGTGCCCTAGCCGGTTTGGGCCGCGGCGTCCTCGGCAACCTCGGCGTCTTCCTCGGCTGGGGGGTTCACCGCCTTCCACACCCGCTCGGTGATCTCCACCATGATCTCGGGGTGCTCGCCTAGAAACGCCTTGGCCTTGTCCCGGCCCTGGCCGAGGTGTTCGCCCTCGTAGGTGAACCAGGCCCCGGACTTGTCGATGATGTCCAAGTCGACACCCACATCGAGCAGCGAGCCTTCCCGGCTGATGCCCTTGGAGTACATGATGTCGAACTCGGCCTGCCGGAACGGCGGGGCCACCTTGTTCTTGACCACCTTAACCCGGGTGCGGTTGCCCACCACATCAACCCCCTGCTTGAGGGACTCGATGCGGCGGATGTCGAGGCGGACCGACGAGTAGAACTTCAGCGCCCGGCCACCCGGCGTGGTCTCGGGAGAGCCGAACATCACGCCGATCTTCTCCCGCAGCTGGTTGATGAAGATGCACACAGTCTTGGACTTGTTCAAGTTGGCAGTGAGCTTGCGCAGCGCCTGCGACATGAGGCGGGCTTGCAGGCCCACGTGGGTGTCGCCCATGTCCCCCTCGATCTCGGCCCGGGGGGTGAGGGCGGCCACCGAGTCGATGACGATCACGTCGAGCGCGCTCGAGCGGATCAGCATGTCGGCGATCTCCAGGGCCTGCTCGCCGGTGTCGGGCTGCGAGATCAACAGCTCGTCCACGTCCACGCCAATGGCCTTGGCGTAGATCGGGTCGAGGGCGTGCTCGGCGTCGACGAACGCGCAGATCCCCCCGTTCCGCTGGGCCTCGGCCACGGCATGCAGCGCCAAGGTGGTCTTGCCCGAGGACTCCGGGCCGTAGATCTCTACCACCCGGCCCCGGGGGAGCCCCCCGACGCCCAGCGCCAGATCAAGGGCCAGCGCCCCGGTGGGGATGGTCTCGATGGCCATTGTGCCCTTCTCGCCCATCTTCATAACGGCGCCTTGGCCGAATTGCTTCTCGATTTGGCCGAGGGCCATCTCTAGTGCCTTGTCTCGCTCCACATCTCCTCCTTCAGGTCGTGGTATCGCGGCTGCGAGTTAATCGGGGGAATGTCGAGGCACACTCTAAAGACGACCAGTGACAGTTTGTCCCCAGTTACTGACATGAGCGTAGTTACAGGGGCTGAATTTGACAAGCATCTCGCCCACCCCACCTGCCTGGTTCTCCTTCTAATCCGATACGGTGAGCACATGTCAGAACGAACGTTCACCGACGAGGAACTGCGCCAGCGGCTGACCGCCGAGCAGTACCACATCACCCAGCAAGCCGGCACCGAGCGGGCCTTCACTGGCGAGTACTGGGACTGCAAAGACGAGGGCATGTACCGCTGCCGGGTATGCGACGTGGTGCTGTTCTCCTCGGACACCAAGTACGACTCGGGCACCGGCTGGCCGTCGTTCTACGAGGAGGCCGGCGAGGGCAAGGTAGACCGCCACACCGACCAGAGCCACGGCATGGTTCGCACCGAGGCGGTGTGCGCAGAATGCGGCGCCCACCTGGGCCACATCTTCCCCGACGGCCCCCACCCCACCGGCGAGCGCTACTGCATGAACTCAGCTTCGCTTAGGCTCGACCGCGATCTCACCGAAGAGGAGAACTGAAATGGGAAGACTGGACGGCAAAGTGGCCCTCATTTCCGGGGGCGCCCGGGGCCAGGGCGAGGCCGAGGTGCGGCTGTTCGCGGCCGAGGGCGCCAAAGTGGTGTTCGGCGATGTGCTCCACGATGAGGGCGAGGCGGTGGCCGCCGATGTGGGCCCCAATGTCCACTACATCCCCTTGGACGTGACCGACGAGGGGGCATGGCAGAAGGCGGTGGATGAAACCATCAACCGCTACGGACCGCCCAACGTGCTGGTGAACAACGCCGGGATCCTCCTGTTCGGGGTGTCCATGGTGGACACCTCTCTGGATGACTACATGCGGGTGATCAACGTGAACCAGGTGGGGGTGTTCCTGGGCATGAAGTACACCGTGCCCGCCATGATCGAGGCCGGTGGCGGGTCGATCGTGAACATCAGCTCCACCAACGGCATGGCCGGCTACGGCGGCACCGTGGCCTACACCGCCTCCAAGTTCGCGGTGCGGGGCATGACCAAGAACGCCGCCCTGGAACTGGGCCAATTCGGCATCCGGGCCAACTCCATCCACCCCGGTGGCGTGGACACCGCGATGACCGCTCCCGACACCCTGGGAGACGCCATCTCCGATGAGGACCGCGAGGCGACCTACGCCATGCTTCCCCTAGGCCGGGTGGGCCAGCCCGAAGAGATCGCCCGCCTCGCCGTCTACCTCGCCTCCGACGAGTCCTCCTACAGCACCGGCGCCGAGTTCATCGCCGACGGCGGCATGCTCGCCGGCGTCGTCAACCCCGAAGTGTGAGCATCCTGAGCCCTGCACACCTGCAAATGGCTCGTCCCGATTGAGGACCAGAATCCTCTCAGTTTTGTGTTCCGAGAATCTTCGTACAGACCTTTGCCGGCTCTACGCGATGAAGCGGGGACGTCGGGTTCTGATTTTTGTGACGGGTTGAGTTTGGCCTGGTTTTCGTCCGGCGGCAAGCAGGATTCTGAGCCGGTAGTTGTGTAGGTTTCGGTAGCCTCGGGCTGAGCGTTTGAC
>JAJEGM010000001.1 GCA_022819825.1 Acidimicrobiia bacterium
ATCGACCACACCACCGGCGAACTCCTCCGCACCCTCGTCCTCAACCCCCAACGCGACTACCAACCCCAACCCAAACCATGAAAAACACCCGCCCGCGCAGGTTCACGCCTTTCCGATGTCTTGACACATCACACAGCGCCCCCGGCAGGATTCGAACCTGCGGCCTGATGATTAGAAGTCACCTGCTCTGTCCGGACTGAGCTACAGGGGCGGGCTGGCGGGCTCGCCAGTCATGTCGAGTGTATTGCGCTACCAAGTACAGCCCACGCCAGGTTTGCGGTGACCGGCAGTGACAACAACAGGTGAATTAGCCGACAGCGATAGCGTCGGGGGATGGCTGATGTTGAGGTGTTGACTACTGCTGACGGGGTGGCGTTTGTGCGGACGCCGGAAGAGCGGTTTTCGGGGATAGACGATTATCCCTACGAGGCGCTCTATGTCGACGTGGACGGTTTGCGGATGGCTTATGTGCTCGCCCAGCCGGATGGGGCGAGCGATGACTTAGCCACTGTTTTGCTGCTGCACGGCGAGCCGACTTGGGGGTATCTGTACCGCAAGATGATCTCGCCGCTGGTGGCGGGTGGGTATCGAGTGGTGGTGCCCGATCTGATTGGGTTCGGGCGCTCGGATAAACCGGTGGAGCGCTCGGCCTATACCTACGAGGGCCATGTGGCTTGGATGTGCGAGTTCTTGGACGCCACCGCTGTTGAGCGGGGTTCTGGATCGCTGCACTTGTTCGGTCAGGACTGGGGCGGGCTTATCGGACTGCGAGTGGCCGCTGAGAATCCAGGGCTGATCGACCGGCTGATCTTGGCCAACACCGGGCTGCCCGAGGGCCAGTCGCCGGGGGCGGGGTTTGAGTTCTGGCAGCAGTTCAGCCAAGACGTGGAGTTCCTCGACTGCGGGCGGCTGGTGGACAACGCGACGGCCACCGAGGTGAGCGAGGCCGTCCAGGAGGCCTACCGGGCGCCGTTCCCCGACGAGCTCTACATGGCCGGGGCCCGCCACTTTCCGCTGCTGGTGCCGGTGTCCCCAGACGACCCGGCGGTTCCCGCCAACCGGGCGGCCTGGGAGGTTCTGGAGCGCTGGACCAAGCCGGTGCTCACCCTTTGGGCTCCCGACGACCCGGTGCTGGGCGGCGGGCAGGCGGCTTTCACCGAGCGGATCCCCGGAGCAGCGAACCAGCCCCATGCCCAGTTACGCCCGGCCAGCCACTTCATCCAAGAAGACCAAGGACCGGCGCTGGCCGAAGCCATGGTCGCTTGGCTGCCCTGACCGAGCCTCCAGATCGGTATGGCAAACGGTTTCCCGGTCTCGCGTCTCCGGTTCTAGACTGACCGGGCCGTGCGGGCCGTAGCTCAGTCAGGTTAGAGCGCCGGGTTGTGGTCCCGGAGGTCGGGGGTTCAAATCCCCTCGGTCCGCCCAACAAGCCCCTCTAGCTCAATTTGGCAGAGCAACGGACTCTTAATCCGCAGGTTCTGGGTTCAAGTCCCAGGGGGGGTACAACTCAGGCAATCGACTTTTCTCCGTGCTATAGTTTTTTTGTTCCGCATTGCGGTACTGGTCCACAGTATGGAACCCGCCCTGGGGTCCAGCACCACAGAAGGAGTGTGTCGAATGACTGACACGCCCGAGATCGACGACATCGATCTGTCGAGTCTGAACGACGAAGACCTCTGTGCGCAGATGCACGACGATCTTTACGACGGCCTGGCCGAGGAGATCGACGAGGGCACCAGGATCTTGCTGGACCGGGGCTGGCCGGCCGACAAGGTGCTGGACGTGGCGCTGGTGGAGGGGATGCGCATCGTGGGCATCGACTTCCGCGACGGCATCCTGTTCGTGCCCGAGGTGCTGCTGGCCGCCAACGCCATGAAGGCGGGCATGGCCATACTCCGGCCGCTTCTGGCCGAGACCGGGGCCGAGCCCATCGGCAGCGTGGTGATCGGCACGGTCAAGGGCGACATCCACGACATCGGCAAGAACTTGGTGGCCATGATGCTGGAGGGCGCGGGGTTTGAGGTAACCGACCTGGGCATCAACACCGACGTGGAGGAGTTCATCGCCGCCCTCGACGAGCACCAGCCCGACATCTTGGGCATGTCGGCGCTTCTCACCACCACCATGCCCTACATGAAGGTAGTCATCGACACCCTGGTGGAGAAGAGCCTGCGGGAGGACTTCATCGTGCTAGTGGGCGGCGCTCCCCTCAATGAGGAGTTCGGCGAGGCCATCGGCGCCGACGCCTATTGCCGTGACGCGGCGGTTGCCGCGGAGACCGCCAAGGAACTCGTAGCTGCCCGCCGAGCCGCGGTCTGACCATGTCCAAAGTGCTCGTGGTGGCCTGCGGGGCGCTGGCCAAGGAGTTGCGCCACCTCATCTCGGCCCTCGAGAACGAGGGGGGCGGCCCCGGCATCGACCTCGAGTGCCTGCCGGCCAAGCTGCACAACCGCCCGGAGCTGATCCCCGAGGCGGTGCGGGATCGGGTGCGGGCCGCCCGTGGCCGCTACCAGACCATTCTGGTGGGCTACGCGGACTGCGGCACCGGGGGCCTGCTCGACAAGGTGTGCCAAGAAGAAGGGGTGGAGCGCCTCCCTGGCCCCCACTGCTATGAGCTGTATGCCGGGACCGAGGGCTTTACCCATCTCCAAGAGGAGGAGCTGGGAACGCTGTACCTCACCGACTATCTGGTGCGGCATTTCGAGCGCCTGATTCTGGAGGGGCTGGGCATCCTCGACCACCCCGAACTTCAAGACGTCTATTTCAAGAACTACACCCGGCTGGTGTACCTGTCACAGGAGCACGACCCCGAACTGGACCGATTGGCCCGACAAGCGGCCGACCGTCTGGGGCTGCGCTTCGAGAAGGTGGTCACCGGTTACGGAGGTTTGGTCGATGCGCTGGTAGAGATCCGGGAGCGAGCCGCGTGAGTCGGCGGCGGGGGAGTAACGGCAACCTAGTGGTGATCTGTTGGCGGGACATCCCCGCTCAGGTGAACGCCGGCTCGGGATCCTCAAAAATCCAGCGCATCCTCCCCCGCCGCTTCCAAAGGGCCATTGACGAAGCCGCCATGGTGGCCGACAAGACCCAGGCTTCACAATATGTGGGCGAGTGGCGCCGCAAGGTGATCCCGGGCGATCCCAATGATCCCGAGGGTGCCGCCTTGCGGGCCGCTGAGGAACTCGAGGCCGCCTTCCCGCGGGAGCGCCTCAAAGAATTCGTAGCCACCGGGGGCTGGGACCCGGACAATGCAACCGTGAGTCCCCAGGAGGCGACAACGTGACCGAAACCGTGCTCAGCTCGGCGACAAAAGAGGTGGTGATCGGCTTCGACCGCCCCTTCGTGATGATCGGCGAGCGGATCAATCCCACTGGGCGCAAACTGTTGACCGAGGAGATGAAGGTCGGAGACTTCAGCCGGGTGGAGGCCGACGCCTTGGCCCAAGTGGCCGCCGGCGCCCACATGCTGGACGTGAACGCCGGCATCCCGCTGGCCGACGAGCCCGCGCTGCTGGCCCGGGCCATCAAGCTGGTGCAGTCGGTGACCGACGTGCCCCTGTCCATCGACTCGTCGATCATCGAGGCGCTGGAGGCGGGCATCGCGGTGTACGACGGCAAGCCGCTGATCAACTCGGTCACCGGCGAGGAAGAAGTGCTGGAGCGGGTGCTTCCCCTGGTGGCCCGCCACAGCGCCGCGGTGGTGGCCATCTCCAACGACGAGTCCGGCATCAGCGAAGATCCCGACGTTCGCTTCAAAGTGGCCCGCAAGATTGTCGAGCGGGCCTCCGACCACGGCATCCCCCGCTCAGATGTGGTGGTGGACCCACTGGTCATGCCCATCGGGGCCATGGGCACCGCGGGCCAGCAGGTGTTCCGCCTGGTTCGGCGTATCCGGGAAGAGCTCGGGGTGAACACCACCTGTGGGGCCAGCAATGTGAGCTTCGGCCTGCCCAACCGCCACGCGATCACCGGCACGTTCTTGGCCATGGCTATCGGCGCCGGGATGACTTCAGCCATCATGAATCCCTTGCACGCCGAGGTGAAGCAGGCTGTGATGGCCGCCGACGTGCTGGCCGGGCACGATAAGGACTGCATGGCGTGGATCGCCGAGAACCGGGACCCGACCGCGGCCGGGGAGGGGGCGGCCCGCCGTCGAGGAGGACGTCGCCGGGCCGCAGTATGAGCTCTGAGCACCGCGTGGTGTTCACCCCCAGCGGCATCGAGGCATCCGCCGCCGAGGGGTCGACGGTGCTGGACGCGGCTCGCACCGCCGGGGTGGACATCGACTCGGTGTGCGGGGGCCGAGGGCTCTGCGGCCGCTGCCAGGTATCCCCCAGCACGGGCCAGTTCGCCAAGTGGGGGCTGACGAGCACTGACGACGCCCTGTCGGCGCCCGGGCCCACCGAGCTCGACTACCGAGGGCGCCGCCCGCTGGAAGCAGGCCATCGGCTGAGCTGTCAGGCCGCCGTGCTGGGCGACGTTGTGATCGACGTCCCGCCCCAGAGCCAAGTACACAGCCCGGTGGTGCGAAAGGCGGTCGATCTGGGCGAGATCACCCTCGACCCGGTGGTGACCCTCCACTATCTGGAACTGCCCATCGCCGTGCTGGGCGACGAGATCTCCGATGCCGAACGGCTGGTCGGCGCTTTGGACGACGACTGGGACCTGTCCAGCGTTGAAGTTCCCGCTTCAGCACTGCCCGCCTTGTCTTCGGCGATCGCACAGGGGAACGGGGCGGTCACCGCCGTGGTCCACACCCGACGGCAGTACTCAACACATGCCGAAGACGGCGAAGTGGTCGAGCGGCGGGTGCTCACGGTGCGACCGGGGTATTCCGATGCGGAATTTGGCGTGGCAGTGGATGTGGGCTCGACCACCGTGGCCGGCTACCTGCTGGATTTGGCCACTGGTGAGGTGGCTGCCACCGCAGGGCGCATGAACCCGCAGATCCGTTTCGGCGAGGACCTGATGAGCCGGGTGTCCTACGCCATGTTGAACCCCGGCGGCACCGCCGAGCTGACCATGGCGGTGCGGTCGGCCATCGACAACGTGATCGGCGAGCTCTGTGAGGCCGCGGCCATCGACCGAACCGACGTCTGCGATCTCGTGGTGGTGGGAAATCCGATCATGCACCACCTGGTGCTGGGCATCGACCCCACCCCGCTGGGCGCAGCCCCGTTCACATTGGCCGTGCGCGACGGGGTGTGGGCCAACGCCAGCGACATCGGCGTGGACCTGCCCGGCGCATCCCTTTATGTGGGGCCGTGTATCGCCGGCCATGTGGGCGCCGACGCGGCGGCGGCCCTGCTGGCCGAAGGGCCGCACCGGTCCCCCCGCCCTCAGCTATTGGTTGACGTGGGAACCAATGCCGAGATCGTGCTGGGCGACGGCCAGAAAGTGTGGGCGGCGTCGAGTCCTACTGGGCCCGCATTCGAAGGCGCCCAGATCAGCTGCGGGCAGCGGGCCACCGCTGGGGCGATCGAAGGGGTGCGGATCGACCCCGCCACGCTGGAGCCCCGCTTCAAGGTGATCGGCTGCGACCTGTGGTCCGACGACCCCGGCTTCGAAGACGCTTTGGGCTCTCTGGAGGTGTCCGGGCTGTGCGGTTCGGGAATCATCGAGGTGATTGCGGAGATGTTCCTCGTCGGAATCATCGACCACCGAGGAGTCATCGGCGGAGAGTTGGCTGAACGCAGCCCCCGCATCATCGCCGACGGTCGTACGTTTTCCTATGTGCTTCAAATCCAGCCGGTACCGCTATTGGTGACCCAAAACGACGTGCGAGCAGTTCAGTTGGCCAAGGCCGCGCTGCGGGCCGGCATCGACCTGCTCTTCGAGCACGCCGGGATCGCCGAGGTGGCCGATGTGAGGTTGGCCGGAGCGTTCGGCGCCCACATCAGTCCGGTTCACGCCATGGTGCTGGGTTTGGTACCCGACGGGCCGGTAGAGGGGGTCAAAGGGGTGGGCAACGCCTCGGGGGCGGGCGCGGCCCGGATGCTGGTTTCGGGATCACAGCGGGCCGAGACCGAGCACGCCGCCCGGGAGGTGGTCAAGATCGAGACCGCCACCGAGGCCCGTTTCCAGGAGTTGTTCGTGGCCGCCATGTCGCTGCCCCATGAGACCGCCCCCACCCCCCACTTGATGCAGGCGGTGGATTTGCCATCGCGATCAACAGCCGATAGCGAGACTGCCGGACCCAAGCGGCGCAGACCAACCCGCCGGCAGCATGCGACCCAGGAGCAGCGATGAGAGAGCGACAAGGAAGGCGGGGCGGCGGTCGGGCCGGCCGCCAGGCGGCTCGGGCGGCCAGTCAGGTGGTGGCCGCTCCGGTGCTGGAGCGGCGCCTGGCACCGGTGGAGATCATCGACGAGGCCGGCCTGGCCCAGATCGAGGAGAACGCCGAGACGATCCTGGCCGAGGTGGGCGTCGCCTTCCAGGACTTTCCCGAAGCGCTGGACCTGTGGCGGGATGCGGGCGCCGATGTCGACGGCGAGCTGGTGCGGTTCCCTCGGGGGCTGTGCCGCCAGATCGTGACCCAGAGCGCCCCCGCCACCTATACCCAGCACGCCCGCAACCCCGAGCGCAGCGTGAGCATCGGGGGCAACACCACCGTGTTCGTCCCCAACTACGGCTCCCCGTTCGTCACCGACTTGGATCAAGGGCGGCGCTACGCCACCTTGGCCGACTTCGAGAATGTGGTGAAGCTGGCCTACCGCCTCCCCCACCTCCACCACAGCGGCGGCACAGTGTGCGAACCGGTGGATGTGCCGGTGGATGTGCGCCACCTCGACATGGTGTACGCCCACCTCCGCTACAGCGACAAGCCCTTCATGGGCTCGGTGACCAGCGCGGCCCGCGCCGCCGATTCGGTGGAGCTGGCCCGCATCGCCTTCGGCGGAGATCTGGCCGACCGCACGGTGATGACCTCGCTGATCAATGCCTCCTCCCCCATGCGCTGGGACGCCACCATGCTGGGGGCGGCCACGACTTACGCCCGGGCCAACCAGGCCAGCATCATCAGCCCATTCATCCTGGCCGGGGCCATGTCGCCGGTGACGGTGGCCGGCCTGTGCGCCCAGGCCCTGGCCGAGGCGCTGTCGGGCATGGCCTACCTGCAACTGGTGCGACCCGGATCGCCCGTTGTTTTCGGCACGTTCGCCTCGTCGATGTCGATGGCCACCGGTGCTCCCACATTCGGCACCCCTGAGGCCGCCCAGGCCATCTTCGTCATGGCCGCTTTGGCCCGGCGCTGTGGGGTGCCGTTTCGCTCCGGCGGCCAGCTCACCGCCTCCAAGGCCGCTGACGCCCAGGCGGCCTACGAGTCGGCCCACACGCTGCTGCCCACCGTGCAGGCCGGGGTCAACTTCGTGCTCCACGCGGCGGGGTGGCTGGAGGGGGGCCTGACCCTGGGCTACGAGAAGCTGATCATGGACGCCGACCAACTGGGCGCCATGGAGGTCCACGCCCGGGGGGTGGATTTGAGCGACAACGGCCAGGCCATGGAGGCGTTTCGCACCAACACCCACGGCGACCACTTCTTGGGCAACGCCCACACCCTGGCCAACTTCGAGACCGCCTTTTGGCGCTCGGAAGTGGCCGACAACAACAGCTACGAGCAGTGGTCCGAAGAGGGCTCCCTCACCGCCGCCCAGCGGGCCAACACCCGCTGGAAAGAACTGCTGGCCGACTACCAGCCACCCCCCATCGACGACGCCATCAACGCCGAACTGCAAGATTTCATCTCCCGCCGCAAAGCCGAGATCACGAGTCAATCGGAGTGAGGTGACTACTCACCAATAACAGGAGGAGGAGAGCTCATGACTGACTCATTGACCGGGCGGTGCATGTGCGGGAGCGTGAGTTATGCGATCGACGGGCCGGCCCGACCAGTGTGGAACTGCCACTGCGACCGGTGTCGGCGCTGGACGGGGCACTTCACCGCGGCCACCAGCTGCCGCCGAGACCATCTTCGCCTGATCGCCGACGAAACGCTGGAGTGGTACCACCCCGAAGAATGGCCCGATGTGGCCTACGGCTTCTGCCGACGGTGCGGAAGCTCGCTGTTCTGGAAGGTATTGACCCCGCCTCCGGGAGAGTCGGAGAAGAAACTGGAAACCATTGAGATCTGGGCCGGGACTCTCGACACCCCCACCGGGCTGTCGACCGAGCTGGTGATCTACGCCGAGGACGCATCCGATTACCACACGATCACTCCCGGAATCGAGACTCTGGACCGCGACTAGCAATTCGGCCAGAATTTCCTGTTCCGTATCGTGGAACTGTTTCAGCACCGGGGTAGGGTGAGGCCATGGCGGTGCAATCGGTGGAGCGAGCGTTCATGCTGCTGCGGGCGCTGTCGCAGGAACCGCTCGGAGTAACCGATCTATCCGATCGAGTGAGCTTGCCCAAGAGCACTGTGGCCCGGCTGCTCTCCGCGCTGGAAGCCGAGGACGCGGTAACCCAACTGGAGGCCGGGGGTGCGTATCAACTGGGCGACGGGCTGATCGACATAACCGGAGCGGCGTCGGGCACCCGCAACCTCATAACTGCGGCCCGTCCCCATCTGCTGGAGTTGACCGACGCTCTGCACGAGGTGGCTGGCCTGTCGATAATCGACAGCGGTCAGGCTTACTACCTAGACCAGACCCACATCTCCTCCGACATTCAAATCCGAGACTGGACCGGTGAGTACTCGCCGCTACACGCCGTGGCCTCGGGGCTGGTCTTGCTGGCCCACCTCCCCGTTGACCAGCAGGAAAAGTGTCTTGCGCAACCGCTTGAGGCCTGCACCCAGTGGACGGTGGTTGACCCCGATGCGATCCGTGATCGCCTCGCCCAAGTGCGCAGCCTGGGATATGCCTGGGTCTACGAGGAGTTCGTGGAAGACCTGAACTCGGTGGCCGCCCCCGTGCTCAGCGAGGACGGCCATCCCCTGGCCGCCCTCCACATTCAGGGCCCTGCGTACCGCTTCCCCGACCCTGACCTGGCTCACGACCACGGCCTCGCCGTCGTCGCTGCTGCCAACCGCCTCGCCTCCCAGCTCAGCGCCTGACCGGCGCTGCCCCTGAGCCTTAGGCTCGGCGGCGCTTGATCTCCTCGGTGATGGCGGGGATCACCTCGTGGAGGTCGGCGATGACGGCCCAGTCGGCCTTCACCACCATGTTGGCCTCGGGGTCGATGTTGATGGCCAGGATGCGCTTGCTGGCCTTGGCTCCCACCCAGTGCTGGATGGCCCCCGAGATGCCCGAGGCGATATAGATCTCAGGGGTGATGCGGGTGCCGGTCTGGCCCACCTGGTCGGAGTGGGGGCGCCAGCCGTTGTTGGTCACCGCCCGGCTGCAACCCACCCGGCCGCCCAGCATGGCGGCCAGCTCCTCTAGTGGGGCGAATGCCTCGGGCGATCCCACCCCCCGGCCACCGCCGATCACCACCGGAGCGGTCGACAGCGTGACCCCGGCTTCGAGCACCACCCGATCTTTGACCACGGTGCGAGCCAGCGACGGGTCCAGGTCGACTTCTACCGCCTGGGCAACAGCTTCGACTGCCGCCTCAGCTTGCTCGGCGGCCAGCGTGTGCAGGCCACTGGTTAGCAGAGGCCGCTCGGAAACCAGCCGGGCGTCCTCCAGTAGCGAGCCGCCCCATTGCTGGCGGGTGATAGCCCACTCCCCTGCCCCGCCGTTAAGGTCTACTTCGAGGCAGTTGGCCACCATGGGCAGATCGAGTCGGGCGGCTACCTGGGCCATGATCTCGTTGCCCCGCTCGCTGCCTCCGGCCAGCACTGCCCCCGGATTCAGTTGTCGAATCATCTCGGCTGCGGCTTCGCCCCAGGCCTCGGGGCCGAAGTCACTCAGCACGTCGTGGACGGCGGTGTACACCGCCTCGGCACCGAAGGCGCCAGCTTCAGACACCAGTTCAGCGTCGTCGGCGCCGATCAGCGCGGCATGCAGCGGCGCACCCATCTGGGCTGCCAGCTTCCGCCCGAAGGTCAGTGCTTCCCGGGCGGCCTCGTCCATGGCGCCCCGGTCGTGCTCCAACACCACGAGCAGCATCACACCACTCCCAGTTCTTCCAACACGTCTACCACAGCCGGAGCCGCCTCGGGGCTATTCCCCAGGATCACCGTCTCAGTGACCGTCTCCCTCGGCCGGTGCAATCGCACCAGCGACTGCCCGCCGGGTTCGGCATCGGAGCCCTGCTCGGCGATCTCCAGCTTCTTGGACGCCAGCCGGCCCCGCATGGTGGGGTACCGGGGCAGGTTGATGCCCTCTTTGACCCCGACGGCGGCGGGCATGGGCAGCTCGTACACCTCGAAGCCGCCGTCGATCTCCCGTCGGGCCCGAACCACGCCGCCTCCGGCCTCGGTATCCACCTCGATGCCCTTGACGCCGTTGACGATGGGTCGGCCCAGGGCATAGGCCACCCGCACGCCCACCTGGAAGCCCCCGGAGTCGGCCGACTCGTTGCCGAATACCAATAGGTCGAAGGGGCCGTCAGCCGCCTCCAAGCCCCGGATGGCGTCGGTGAGCGCAACTGCGGTGCGTTGTGGGTCCCAAGCCGAGCCGTCGGTGGCCACCAGCACACCGTGATGGGCCCCCACCGACGCCGCATAGCGAAGCTGATCGGCCGCCTCGGGCGGTCCCAGCGTCAGCACGGTCACCTCGCCGCCGTGGCGCTCGGTGATCTGCACCGCTTCCTCCACCCCGCACTCCTCGTGGGGGCTGGTGGCGAAGCCCAGATGGGAGGCGTCCACCGCCAGCCCATCGTCGGTCACGTTGATCTTGGCCCCCGGGGCCGGCACTCGCTTGACGCAGCACAAGATCCTCATGGCCAATTCGCTTCCTCAGCCCCTCAAACGGGTGTCTTCGGGGTCGAACACCGCGCCGGTGCTGGCCACCTTCACCGGGAACAGCTCGTTCATGTACATCACCTGGAGGTCGGTGCCCGGCTGGGCCAACTCCGCCGGGAGATAGGCCATTAGAAGGTGCTTGCCCACCGACGGACCCGGCCCCGCGGTGGTCACCCGCGACACCCGCCCGTGGGAGTCGGTGATCCGCTGGCCGTCCTGGGTCAGGATCGGCTCATTGCCCCCCTGCATATAGCGCTTGCGACCCTGGCCGTCGGTCAGATCCTCCACCGTGAGCACGCACATCGACACTTCGGGGTCGCCGGCTTCTCGGGCGGCCAAGTACGGCTCTTTGCCGATGAACGGGGCGGCCTTCACCTTGGGCCGGGCCAGGCCGGCCTCCAGCGGGTTGTACTCGCTCTCCAGCTCGGCCCCCATGAGCCGGTAGCCCTTCTCCAAGCGCCCGGAGGTGCCGTACACCCCGCCGCCGGTGGGGCGCAGCCCGTAGTCGGCGCCCACCGCCATGAGGGCATCCCACAACACCGGGCCGTCGTCCCAGGCGGCGTAGATCTCCCAGCCGGTGTCGCCCACATAGGAGATGCGGAACAGCGTGGCTGCAATGGTGCGGCCCCCGCAGTTCAGCTCCACATCCACCAGCGAGCCGTAGGGCGACCCGGCCTGGCTGAGGTCTTGGCTGGTCAGCGCGCCGATCACGTGGGGGGCGTTGGGCCCCCACACCCCGAGGGTGGTGATCTGGTCGGTGATGTTGGCGAAGCTCACCGAGCCGTCGGTTGGCAGGTGGCGGCGGGTCCAGAACTCGTCGCGGCCGCCGTCGAACACGCCGGTCACGATGCGCACTCGCTCGTCGCCCATCCGCATCATGGTCAGGTCGGAGTGGAATCCGCCGTCGGGGGTCAGCCACGGGGTGTAGATGGAGCGGCCCACCGGCACGTCCACCTTGTTCACCGCTAGGTAGTCGGCGTAGGCCACCGCCCCCGGCCCGGTCAGCTCGAAGACCTGGAAAGCGCTTAGGTCCACCATCCCGCAGTTCTCCCGCAGGTTGAGGTGCTCGGCCACGGTGATGGGGCTCCACCACCGGGCGTCCCACTCCACCTCCCGGTCCTCCACCTCGTAGCGGTCCACCAGATCGGCGTTGGACTCGAACCACTGGGGCCGCTCCCAGGTGCGGGCCTGGAAGAACTCGGCTCGCAAATCCTGCTGGCGGGAGAAATAGGGGCTCACCCGCAGGTTGCGGCGGCTCTCCCACTGCTCTTGGGGGTGGACGATGCCGTAGGTCTTGTTGAAATGCTCCGCCGATCGGGCCCAGATGTGGTCGTCGCCCCGCTCCTCGGGATAGAAGCGGGACACATCCGCGCCGTGGACGTCGATCACCCGGGGATAGCCGAAGGTCATCCACTCGGCCACCACCTGGGCCATGCCCGGCCCCTCCTTGACCCAGATGGCCGCGGCCGACCACAGATTGCGGACCTCGGGCAGCTCCCCCAGGCACGGCATGGCGTCGGGGGTGAGCGACAGCAGGCCGTTGATGGCGTATTTGATCTCGGCGTCGCCCAGCATGTCCATCAACTCGATGGCCTGCTCCATCTGGAGGTCGAAGTCATCGGCAGTGAACGGCATCTCGGTGGGCGACAGGGCGGCTTCCTCGTTGGAGGGGATCTCGTCGGGGTGGTGGAAGATGGGCCGGTGGGCGTACGACCCCACCTCCATGGAGCCGGCCGACTGGCGCTCGTAGCAGAAGGTGTCCATGTCCCGCACGATGGGATAGCCGATCTCGTTGTTGGTCTCGGCCAGGATGTCGAGCGGGCCGACGTCGGCCATCTGATGCACGGCGGGAACCAGCGGGATGTAGGCATCGGCCATATTGGCCACCCGGTTCGACCACACGCCGCAGGCGATCACCACGTACTCAGTCTCGATAGTGCCCTTGTCGGTTACCACCGCTTTGACGGTGCGGTCACCGGGGTTGGGGCCGTCCTCGGTGATGATGTCGAGCACCTCGGTGTTGGCCGCCACATGGCAGCCGCCGTTCACCGCCACGTTGCGCATCTGGGTGCCGGTCTCCAACGAGTCGACCACCGACACCGTGGGGCAGTAGAAGCCCTCCAAGACGATGTCGGTGTTGACGAACGGCACCAGCTCCTTGACCTCGTCGGGGGTGAGCAGGTGGGCCTCGATGCCCCAGGCGACAGCCGAGGTCATGCGACGCTTGAGCTCGTCGACGCGCTCTTGGGTGCGGGCCACCTCAATGCCCCCCGAGTCCACCGAGAGCCCCAGGTCTCGGTACTGGTTGGCGCTCTGCTCCCCCAGCAGACACATCTCCTTGTTGTGGTCCACCGGGAAGATGAAGTTGGAGGCGTGGCCGGTAGAACCGCCGGGGTTGGGCAATGGGCCCTTGTCCAGCAGCACCAGGTCGGTCCAACCCAGCTTGCTCAGGTGTCCGACCAGGCAGTTGCCCACGATTCCCGCGCCGATAACAACGCACTTGGCTTTTTCGGGGACCTCAGCCATGTCCTGCCTCCATTGTTTCCGTCGTGTGGCCCTTGCTCGACTTCTCGCCCATCGTCATGCCCAACTCGCTTCCTCAACAGGCCGTGCTGCCTGCAAGTATTGCACTTCTGGTCCGTATTATGGTACAGTTCCGTTATGCGGAACGACTCGGCCAGTCTATCGCGGTGGGAGGAGCCCCAACCGACCGGTCCGAATCCCGACGTTCAGCAGCTTATTCGCAGCGCGGTCTTCGAGATCATTCCCCTGAACAGCGCCCCAGAAGCCATCGATGCACTGCCCCCGAATTCACGGGTTTCGGTTACCGCATCGGCCGCCAAGGGCCAAGACGCCACGCTGGAAATTGCCGAAGAGCTGATCAAGCGGGAACATCACGCCATCCCCCATTTCTCGGCCCGCTTAATGCGAGACCACGGCCAGGTCAAAGACCTGGCCGACTGGGCCAAGGACAACGGGGTGACCACCGCCTTCGTGATCGGCGGGGACGCCACCGAGCCGGGTGCCTACCACGACGCCCACAGTTTCATGAAGGACCTGTTCGAGCACGACCACGGCCTCGACACAGTGGGAGTGGCGGCCTATCCCGACGGCCACCCCCTCATCGGCGAGGATGTGCGCCGCAGCGCCCTGTTCGCCAAGCAGGAGCTGCTGGCCGAGGCCGGCCTGCGGGGCTATTGCAGCACCCAGATGTGCTTCGACCCGGCCAAGATCATCTCCTGGCTCAAGGCCGAGCGGAATGACGGACTGACGCTGCCAGTGCACCTAGGCATCCCCGGCGCAGTGGAGCGCACCAAGCTGCTCACCATCGGCGCCCGCCTCGGCGTCGGCCAGTCGCTGCGCTACCTCCGCAAGAACCGCCGCTCCATGGCCAAGCTGTTGGGCTCATCGGCCCATGACCCCTCCGATCTCCTGGAGGCTCTCAGCAGCCAGCTCGCTCCCCTAGGCATCGACGGCCTGCACATCTTCACCTTCAACCAGGTAGCCACCACCGCCGCCTGGCGCCAAGCCCTTATCCACGGCTGAACCATCCCGAGCGCCCGGCTCTGCTGGGTAGAAGTAGGGTTCCAAGAGCATTGAGCTCGGGGAGTCCGGCATGAAGCGCTTCACACTTCGAGGGGGAACCGTCGTCGACGGCACCGGGGGGCCGGTGCAGCGGGCTGACGTGACGGTGGCCGACGGGAGGATCGCCGCGGTGGGCGACATCCCTCGAAACGGCGGCGGCACCGACGTGGATGTGTCGGGGCTGGTGGTGTCGCCGGGGTTTGTGGATATCCATACCCACTTCGACGCCCAAGTGTTCTGGGACCCGGACCTCACCCCATCGTCGTGGCACGGGGTCACCACTGTGGTGCAGGGGAACTGCGGCTTCGGGATTGCCCCAACCAGGCCTGATGACCGCGAACTGGTGATGGAGACCCTAGAGCTAGTGGAGGGAATGCGGGTCGACACCCTGCGGGAGGGCATCGACTGGAGCTTCGAGACGTTCCCCCAATATCTGGATACTGTGCGGGCGCTGCCCAAGCGGATCAACTTGGGGGCGTTCGTGCCCCACTCCATGGTGCGGCTCTACGTGATGGGTCCCGACGCCGCCTTCTCCCGGACGGCCACCGACGCCGAATTAGCCGAGATCCGCCGACTCACCCGCGAAGCGATGGACGCCGGTGCAGTGGGCATCTCCACCTCCCAGGCGCCGTCGCACCAGGGACCGCAAGGGCGGCCGGTGCCCAGCCGATTCGCCGATATCCGGGAGGTGGCCGCCCTGGTGGAAACGCTGGCGGAGGTCGGCCGGGGCATCATCGAGATCACCTACGGCCCGCTGATGGAGATCGAAGAAGTGGCCCATCTCTCCAAGAAGCACGGCGTGCCCATCACCTGGGGCGCGGTGCTTCCCGGACTGTTCGGCCCGCCTGGATCGGCCATGGACATGCTGGAGCGGGGCACCTCGGTGGGCGGCCAGCTGTGGCCCCAAACCAGCACCCGGTTCATCACCACCCAGATGAGCCTGGAGAACCCCTACCAGTGGAGCCGGGTGCCCGCGTTCGCCGAAGTGCTGGGCCGGGGCGCCGACGCCATGGCCGCGGCCTATGCCGACCCCGCCTGGCGAGAGCGGGCTTTGGCGCAGATGGAGTCCCTTGCCGGCCAGACCGACTTTCTAGACGGCGACATCCAGGGCTACTTCCGACGCACTTCGGTGGAGGAGACCGACTGCCATTTCGGCCTTCGGGGTGTTCCGCTGGCCGATGTGGCCGCGGCCCGGGGCGGCCACCCGCTGGAGGTGATGCTGGACTTGGCCCTGGAAGACGGACTGGCCACCCGGTTCCGCAACCTGCCCCGCACCGACAAGGCCGAGCTGACCGAACTGGTCACCGATCCCCGCACCGTTCTCGGTGCCCACGATGCCGGGGCCCACGTCGACATGCTGTGCGACTCCTGCTATCCGAGCTACACCCTGCGCTATTGGGTGCGCGAGGAGCAGGCCATGACCCTGGAGCAGGCGGTGTGGCGGATGAGCGGCCAACCCGCTGCCCTGTGGGGACTAGCCGACCGGGGCACCATCGAGGAGGGCAAGGCCGCCGACCTGGTGGCCTTCGACCCCGACACCGTGGGCGAGACCCACCCCGAACGAGCCTGGGACTTCCCCGCCGACGGCGACCGACTCATCGCCCGCAGCCAAGGCATCGAGCACATCTGGGTAAACGGCACCCCCACCCGCCAAAACGGCACCGACCTAGAAGGCGCCGCCCCAGGAAAGGTGATCGACTCCCGCTAAGAGGCGCCGCCTTCGGCAAGGAGGGCGGCGAGACTCCGGCGCCATTCCACTGAGGGGCGGTCGGATTGGACGCTGACGGTGGCGGTTAGGTCCATGGGCAGGACGCCCTCGAGCTTTTCCAGCATGGCCTTGTCTTCGGCGCCGATGGCGAGGTCGAACTGCATGATCTCCTCGGCGGGCACCGAGAAGTCGTCGTTGCGCCACACCACGAAGTTGAACAGGGAGTTCACGTCGTCCATGGGCGTGGTCAACAGCAACAAGATGTGCTCGAGGCCGGATTCGTAGGCGATGGTGCTGCGCACTGAGAACGGCAGCACGTACCCGGTGGTCATCCGGCGGTGCAGTACTTCGTCGTCTTGGCCGGTGGTGGTCTGGCCCGCATCGCTGGTGTTGTTGGCGTTCACCTCGTAGACGTAGCCCCGATAGCCGTCGGGCAGGTCGCCCATCTCCAAGGGCGGTATCACCGTCTCCTGGGCCAGGCCGAAGGTGGCGGTGTGGACGAACGGGAAGTGGGAGAAGTCCATGAAGTTGTCGGTGATACGGGTGGACGACACCGCCCACTGCTGGAAGGGCGTATTGAGCCGGCGGAACTCGGGGTTGTCCTCTTGGGGGATTTCCGGGATCTGACCGAGAGGCTTGCCCGGACACAGCCAAACCAGGCCATAGCGCTCCTCAACGTTGACTAACTCCAAGTGGGCCTTGGGCGGTACCGGGGTTCCCGGCGGCGACGACGGCACTAACTCGCACCGGCCCCCGGCGCCGAACCGCCACCCGTGGTAGGGGCATTCCAAGCAGCCGTCCACCATGCGCCCTTCAGAAAGCGGAGCCTCCCGGTGGGGGCAGCGGTCGGGGGCCGCGGTGAGCGATCCGTCGTCGGAACGCCACAGCACATAGCGGCGACCCAGTACCTGTATCCCGACTGGGCCCGGTGCGATGTCTTCGACAAGGGCGATCGGATACCACTGGTGGTCCAGTGCGGGCTGGCCGACGAGCTGGTTGGAATCGCCGTTTCCGCTCATGGGCCGATGATACCGCCTATCCCTTTTCCTGTTTCCCGAACACTGCGCCGATAACGTCAACTGACGTGTCAACAGCCGACTGGGTGATCACCGGCGACATCGCAACCATGGACGCCGAGCGCGCCATCATCTCGGGCGGCGCGGTGGCGGTGGTCGACGGCAAGATCGCCGCGGTGGGCAAGGCCGACGACATCCGGGCGCGGTACCCGGATGCCCCCGAGCGGGGCTCCGCTGACTCGCTGGTGTTGCCCGGATTCGTCAACGCCCATCAGCACCTCACCGCCGACCGGTTGGTGGCCTCGGCCATCCCCGACGACCTGCCCCCCGGCGCGGCCATCTTCGAGTGGATCGTGCCCGTCCACGAGCACGTCACCGGCGACGACGACGAGCTGTCCGCCACCCTGGGGCTGGTGGAGGCGGCGACCAACGGGATCACCACCACCGTCGACGCTGGCACGGTGGCCCACCCCAACCGGGTGGCCCAAGCCATGGACGCAGTGGGCGTGCGGGGCGCTGTCGCCCGCTGGGGTTCGGACGCCGACGGTTTGCCCCAGTCAGGCCCGGTAAGCGAGGTGATCGATGCCCAGCGGGGTCTCATCGAGCAATATCCCCCCGGCGGCCTGGTGGAGGCATCGGTCACGCTGGTGGGCCACGACTTGATGTCCGACGACCTGGTGGTGGCGGCCGCCGATCTAGCCCGCTCCTCCGGGCGTCGGCTCAGCTTCCACATCTCCCCCACTCCCGACGACGCCGCCAGCTATCTGGAGCGCACCGGGCACCGCCCGCTGGTACACCTCGACCGTTTGGGGGTGCTCGGCCCCAATGTGCTGGTGGGCCACGCCGTACACATCGACGACGCCGAAGTGGAAACCCTGGTACGCACCGGCACCGCAGTGGCCTCCTGCCCGTGGGCCTACCTGCGCCTCGGCCAAGGGCTCACCGAGCGCTTCGCCCACTTGGAGTTGTGGCGGCAGGGCGGGCGATTGGCGCTGGGTTGTGATACCGAAAACGCTAGCGATGCCATTGACGGGCTGCGGGCCGCCGCTCTGTTCGCCGGTTTGGCCAAAGACACCGCCGCCAACCCCACCGAGTTTGGCGCCCATCACGCCTTCGAGTTGCTGACCATCGCGGGCGCCGAGGCGGTGGGCATGGCCGACCAAATCGGC
Organism: Acidimicrobiia bacterium; assembly: GCA_022819825.1. Lineage (GTDB taxonomy): Bacteria > Actinomycetota > Acidimicrobiia > Acidimicrobiales > Bin134 > Poriferisocius. The sequence continues at coordinate 18,324 of JAJEGM010000001.1, forward strand.
TCCCTGGAAGCGGGCAAAGCCGCCGACATCGTGGTGATCGACCGTTCCGGCATCCAGTGGCAACCGCCCAGCCCCGACCCCATCCTGCAACTCGTGTGGGCGGGCGGAGGCCGCTCGGTGACTGATGTGCTGGTGGACGGCCGCCTCGTGATTGCCGACGGCCAGTGCACCACAGTGGACACCGACTCGCTGCGCACCGAGGCCCGCCAGGCCGCCCGATCCCTCATCGAGCGCTCGGGCATCCACCCCCGTTCCCGCTGGCCGATGCGATAGCCAGCAACATCAACTAGAAATAGAAGCGATGACCTATCCAAACACTCTCATCTTCGTTGACTTCCCCTCCGATGACCCCGAGGCGTCAGCCGCCTTCTACCACGAGGTGTTCGGCTGGGAGGTGGAGCCCCGCCCTGCCGGCGTGTTCCACCGGATCGTGCCCGGCCAGAACTTCCAGCTCGACGACGGCTCCCAGAGCGAAATTGGCAACCTGCACATGGGGATCCACAACGCGGCCAACGCCCGCCCCCATCCCGACCCCGCCGGAGTCGATCCCCGAGGCCTGTCGCAAGACGGGCGCACCGTGCGGATCTGGATCCTGGTGAGCGACGACGACTCCTCCGACGCCATCATGGACCGGGCCATAGCCCGGGGGGCCACCGAGCTGTGGCGCGACCACTACTGGGCCGAGTTCAACGGGTTCAACGCCGCCTTCAGAGACCCGTGGGGCAACACGCTCATCCTGTGGACCAAGGGCGGCGACGACCCCCAGATCCCCGACGGCTGGACCGACGAGTAAAGCAGCCGTGGCCGATCACGACCCCGTCTACGACGTCCACCCCCCGGACCCCCGCTGGACCCACATCGCCCTGCGGGTGGCCGACATGGACGCCACCATCGACTGGTACACCACCCACACCCCGATGCGGCTGCTCGACCGGCGGGAAGACCACATGGGCTACGGAGCCTGGCTGGGCCACGGCGACTCCGCCGACTCGCCGTTCATCCTGGTGCTGGCCCAGTTCTTCCCCGAGACCGATCCGTTCAAAGACTCCCCCATGGCCAAGCTGGCCCCCTTCGCCCACCTGGGCATCGAGCTGACCAGCCGGGAGGCGGTGGAGGAAACCGCAGCCAAGGGCAGCGCCGAAGGGTGTCTGGCCATGCCCCCCACCGACATGCCGCCCCCCATCGGCTACATCTGCATGCTGACCGACCCCGACGGAAACATGGTCGAGTTCTCCTACGACCAGGGCGTTTACGCCCTCGCCCGCCAACTCGCCCAGCAGCAGAGCTGAAGAACCTGCCTCCTCGTTCCCAGTGAGCAACCCCACCAGCCTGACGATCATCTTCAGAGGCCAGCGCCGCACGATGGACTACGTCGAGGGCGACACGGTGCTCGAATCCGCCCGGCGGGCCGGGCTCAACCCGCCGTTCTCCTGTGAGGCCGGCAACTGCGCCACCTGCATGGCCTTTCTCCAGGAGGGCAGCGTCACCATGCGGGCCAACGAGGCGTTGGAGCCCGACGAGGTGGAGGAGGGATTCATCCTCACCTGCCAATCAGTCCCCGACTGTGACGCCGTCGTGGACTACGACAGCCTGTAATCCTCACTGTGATGGATCCCGAGACTTTTCGCCGCGACTTGGGAGCTTGGCTCGACGACAACGCCAACGATCTCACTCCGCCGTATGAGGGCATCGGTTCGATGGATGCCCACATGGCGCACTACTCCCATGTGAAGCGAGCCCTCTTCGACAGCGGATTCGGGCGCTACGGATGGCCGGAATCGGTGGGCGGACTCGGCGGCTCGCCGTTGCTGCGGGCCATCATCGGCGAGGAGATCAACTTCCGCGACCTTGCCGACCCCAACGCCTGGACGATGATCGAGGTGCTGGCCCCCACGGTGATCGACTTCGCCCCGCCCGAGCTCTCCGCCCGACTTGTGCCGCCCTTCCTACGGGGCGATGAGATGTGGTGCCAGGGGTTCTCCGAACCGGATGCGGGCAGCGATCTGGCCTCCCTCTCGTGCCGGGCGGCCGAAACCGACGGCGGCTGGGTGGTCAACGGCCAGAAGATCTGGACCAGCTTTATTGAGTACTCCCAGCGCTGCGTGCTGCTCGTCCGCACCGGCCAACCAGAAAGCGCCCATCGGGGGATCACCGCCCTGTTGGTTGACATCGACTCGCCGGGCATCAGCTATAGCCCGATTGAGACCATGCATGGTCGACGGGACTTCGCGGAGGTGCACTTCGATGATGTGTTCGTGCCCTCCGACCGGCTTCTCGGCGAGGTGAACGGGGGCTGGCGGGTGGCTATGGACATCCTCCCTTACGAGCGGTCCACCACGTTCTGGCACCGGGGCGCTCTCTTGCACCGGCGCTTCTCCGATCTAGTGGCCCAGGTATCGGCTGCCGGCAACCGCGGCGACGCGGCGGCCAAAGCCCTTGGCCAGGCGTTCCAGTGGATTGTCGCCTTCCGGAGCCGATCCCGCGACACCCAGCACCAGCTCGCCGCCGGCGAACAGCTCGGCGTGGAGACCTCGGTGGACAAGATCCTCATCACCTCCGCCGAGCAACAGCTATTCGAGACGGCCCGCGACCTGCTGCCCGGCGTAATGGAGTTCGACGACGATCTCGCGGCTGCGTTGTGGCGCAATGACTACCTCTACTCCAAAGCAGCCACCATCTACGGAGGCACTGCCGAGATCCAACGCAATATCGTCGCCCGGCGTCTCTTGGATCTGGGGCCGGAATCATGAGCCAGTTCATCGACGCCGACGATCTGGCCTTGCTGGCCTCAAGCTTCGAGGCCGCCATGGCCGACGCCCCGGGACCCTCAGAAGCCGACCAGGCGATGTACGACCTCGGGTGGGCTGAGCTTCTCGCCTCCGCCCCCGGCCAAGGGACGGCCACCGCGTTCAGCGCCCTGGGCGCCACCGGTTCGGCGGCCAGCCTGCTAGATGACGTGGTGGCCAATGCGCTCGGTGCCGAGACCGCACTCGAGTCCTGCTGTGTGTTCCCCGCCCCCCATAAGGCCGATGCCCCCGGCCACCTTCACGGCGACACAGTGATTGTCGACGGAATGCTGTCAGCCCGAGCAGAGGCGGCGGTCACCGCAGTGCTGGGCGTGGGGACCGAGAATGGAGTCGGACATTTTGCGGTCGATGCGGGGCTGCTCTACGGCCCAGCGGTCAATGGCATCGACCCCGGGCGCGCCTATCGCCGGGTAGTCGTGGAGATCCCAGCTGGGGCTTTGGAACCGACCGCTTCCGAGGGCAGCTGGGAGTCGGCTGTTGCCGGCGCCCGGGTGGCACTAGCCCACCAGCTTCTCGGCGGGGCCCGCTGGATGCTGGGCGAAGCCCGCCAGCATGCCATCGACCGAGCGCAGTTCGGCCGCCCGGTGGCGTCGTTCCAGGCCATCCGCCACAAGCTGGCCGATTCGCTGGTGCAGATCGAAGGGGCGGCATCGGTGGCTGGGGCGTGCCTGCACGACTCCGACCCGATGCTGGCCGCGCTGGCCAAGTCGCTGGCCGGCCAGGCGGCGCGCACCACTGCGACCCATGCCCAGCAGGTGCTGGCCGGCATTGGATTCACCGCCGAGCATCGCTTCCACCTGTGGCTCAAGCGAATGCTGGTGGTGGACACCCTGTTCGGCTCGGCCAGCTCGATCCCTGTCGAGATCGGACAACACTTGCTTTCTGAGGGAACCGCTCCCCGTCTCATCCAGCTGTAGGAGGACCCATGGGCCGAGAGGACTACGCCAAGTACGCCACCATCTGGTCGGCGCCCGACTACTCCGTAGACGAGGACGGCAAGGTGGTCGGCGGCTATGAACCCGAAGGGCCCAACAACTGGGGACGCTGGGGCGACGACGACCAAATTGGCACTCAGAATCTGATCGGCCCCCAGCAGAGAGTTCGGGCCGCCTCGCTAGTGCAGTCGGGCAAAGTGTTCTCGCTGGCTCTGCCTATCGACGCCAGCGGGCCCCGCTTCCATACCCGGCCGGCTCCGCTGCACTGGTTCATGATGGCCGGGTCCGACCAGGTGGTGGGCTCCCCCTACAGCGCCGCCGATCCCGACTTCCAGTGGAACGACGACATGTTCCAGATGCCCCTTCAGGGCTCAACCCAGTGGGACGGCTTCGCCCATGTGATCTACCGGGACACGATGTACAACGGTTATTGGGCTGGCAATGCCACCGCTTTCGGGGGCGCATCGGTGCTGGGCATCGAAAACCACCGGGAGAGCTTCGTGGGACGAGCGGTGCTGTTGGACCTGCCCCGCTCCGAGGGCCGCGACCCGCTGGCCCCGGCTACTGTCATCGACTCGGCCATGCTGGATCGCTGTGTCGAACGCCAGGAAAGCTCAGTTGAAGCCGGGGACATCGCTTTGATCCGCACCGGACACCTCGCATTGTGGGACCCGGCGTTTACCCCCGAGCAGCAGATGGAGTATTTCAACGGGTCTCCGGGATTCGGAGTGGACGCCCTCAACTGGTGTGACCGCAACGACATCTCCGCGGTGGCGGCCGACACCATTGGCGTGGAGGTGCTGGTGCCCGAAGACCCCGAGGACCGCAAACATCCCGTCCACTGCGGGGCGCTGGTGGACCGGGGGCTCCCCCTGGGCGAGTTCTGGGTGCTGGACGAGCTGGCCGCCGACTGCGCCGCCGACGGCCGCTACGAGTTCATGCTGGTCGCTCCGCCGCTCAACATCCCCGGCGCGGTCGGATCACCCCTCAATCCGATCGCCATCAAGTAAGCGCCAATCAGACGCTTCGCACTTCACTCCCCTGGGAAGCGCAGGCCGATCTGGTCGCGAATCTGATCGAGCGTGCCCATGATCGACAGTGTCTCGGCGTGGGAGATCACCGGGCTCTCCAGCTCACCAGCTGCCAGGCAGCGGTGGAACTCCTCCACCTGGAAGCGGAGGCCATCGCCCTCCCACGAACCGTCGATCTCCTCCCGCTCGAAGCCTCGCACAACTGTCAGCGATGCCGGGCAATGCATGAACGCCGGGATCTCTATCGTCCCCTCGGTACCGGCGATGCGGGCGGTGCAGCCCAGATTGGTGGCGATGGCCGCCTTCACCACCGCCAACTCGCCGCCAGCGTGCCCCAAAACGGCGGCTACCTGCTCATCCACCCCGGTCTCGCCGATCCGGCCCTGGGCCGCGACGCTGGTGGGGGTGCCCAGCACCAGCGAGGCGAACTGCACGGGGTAAACGCCCAGATCGAGGATTCCCCCGCCGCCCCGCTCGGGGTCGTAGAGCCGGTGGTCGGGGTCGAACGGCTGGTGGAAACCGAAGTCGGCCTCCACTAGTTGGGGATGGCCGATGGCCTGCTCTCCCAGCAGATCGGCCAGCACCCGATAGGCGGGGAGGAAGCGGCTCCACATGGCTTCCATCAAGAGCAGGCCCCGCCCCCGGGCGGCATCGATCATCCGCTGGCTCTGGGCTTGGTTGAGGGCAAAGGGCTTCTCGCACAGCACGGGCTTGCCCGCCTCCAAGAACAGTAGCGTGTCCTGCTCATGGCGGGACTGGGGGGTGGCCACATACACCGCATCCACGTCCGGGTCCGCGGCCAGATCCTCATAGCTGCCGTAGGCCGCCAAGGCCCCGTACTTGGCGGCGAAGTCCTTGGCCCGGTCGGCCGAGCGCGAGCCAATGGCGTAGATCTCGGCGTCGTCCAGCAACTGGAGCCCGTTGGCAAACCCAACGGCGATGCCTCCCGGCCCGGCGATTCCCCATCGAATGGTCATGGCCGGACGCTACCGCGACAAGGGCTGTTGAAAGGCATTCCCCTACTCTGTGCCGACTGGAGGTACCGATGAGATCGTCGTTCAACGCGGGCTGGGCAGTGCGACCGAAGCAGAACCCGTTCTCGGAGCTGACGGGCGCAAAGAGCGCGCCCGAGCCGGTGACGCTGCCCCACGACGCGATGATCGACACCCAGCGCGACCCCTCCGCCTCCCACGACATCGCTTATTTCCCCGGCGGGGTGTGGGAGTACACCAAGCGGTTCGAAGCTCCCGCCGAGTGGAGCGATCGCCGGGTCGCCCTTCAGTTCGAAGGGGTGTACCGCGACGCCATGGTCTATGTGAACGACGACTTCGCGGCCTCCGAGTCCAACGGCTACACGGAATTCATCGTCGACCTCGACCCGTTCTTGCGCTACGGCGAAGAGAACACCATCAAAGTGGATTGCCGGGCCGGCGAGGATTCCCGGTGGTATTCCGGGGCGGGCATCTACCGGCCCGTACATCTGTGGGTGCAGAACCCGGTACACCTGGCCATCGACGGCGTGTGGGTGACCACGCCGGAGATCGACGATCAGGGTGCAATGGTGGAGGTGGCCGCAGAGGTGCAAAACGACACCGCCCACACGGTGACGGTGCGAATGGCCTGCGAAGTACGCGACCCGGCTGGCGAAACGGTGGCCTCGGGGGATATCCCGGTGACCCTGCGCCCCCACGCCACAGCGATCGGCCGCCAACGGCTGGCGGTGGCCGACCCGGCCCGGTGGAGCACCGACCAACCCCACCTCTATTCCTGCACCACCACCCTGGCTGAGAGCGACGACGAATCTGCCGAGCTGGACCGCGATGTCACCGCCTTCGGCATCCGGTCGCTGCAACTCGACCCCGGCCACGGGCTGCGGATCAACGGCGAGACGGTGAAGCTGCGGGGCGCCTGCGTCCACCACGACAACGGGCCCATCGGCGCCGCCACCATCACCCGGGCCGAGGAACGCCGGGTGGAGCTGCTGAAGGCGGCCGGATTCAACGCCCTCCGCAGCGCCCATAACCCGATGAGCCGGGCCATGCTCGACGCCTGCGACCGCCTCGGTGTGATCGTGATGGACGAGACGTGGGACATGTGGACCGAGAACAAGGTGAATCACGACTTCGCCCTGCGATTTGAGGACCGATGGCGAAACGATGTCGCCACTCTGGTGCGCAAAGACCGCAACCACCCCAGCGTGGTGCTCTACTCCACCGGCAACGAGATCCCCGACGTCGGCTCACCGCTGGGTGCGGCCCGAGCCCGCTACATCGCCGAGCACGTCCGCTCTCTGGACCCCCACCGCTACGTCACCACCGGGGTACAGCCGATGCTGGCCATCCGAGGCCTGATTGCCAAGATCCCCGAGATCCTCGGGTTTGTGGAATCACCGGATTCAACCGAAGAGGTCGAGCCGCCACCTACCGAAGAGGCCGAATCGCAAGGGGTGAACACCCAGATGGCCATGTGGGCCATGGTGAAGGACCAGGTCATGCGGGATCCGATCATCGCAGAGGGCATCGAGGAGGTATCGGCCTCGCTTGATGTGGTGGGTTACAACTACGTCTCCAACCGCTATCTCCTGGATCACGAGCTGTATCCCAACCGGGTGATCGTCGGCTCCGAGACCAATGTGACAGACCTGGGCCGAGACTGGCCGGTCATCTGCGCCCATCCCCATCTGATCGGCGACTTCACCTGGACCGGATGGGACTACCTGGGCGAAGTAGGCATCGGCCGAGTCGGCTACAACGACGAAGATCCGGTGGACCGAGGAGTACCCGGCGTGGTCGCACCATTTCCCTGGCTCGTCGCCCACACCGGCGACATCCACATCACCGGCGTTCGCAGGCCGGCTTCCTACTACCGGGAGATCGTCTTCGGTCTTCGCCAAGAGCCCTTCATCGCAGTGCAGCGGCCGGAGAACGCCCACAAGCAGATCGCCTACTCCGGCCCGTGGTCGTGGAGCGACTCCGTGGACAGCTGGTCGTGGGACGGATACGAGGGAACCACGGTGGACGTCGAGGTGTACTCGGCCGACGACGAGGTCGAGCTGGTGCTCAACGGCAAGACCCTCGGCCGCCAGACCGTCGACGAATTCCGTGCCAAGTTCACGGTCGCCTACGAACCGGGCGAGTTGGTAGGCATCGCCTACAGCAACGGTGAAGAAACGGCCCGAACCGCGCTGAGAACCGCCTCCGGTCCGCTGCACCTTGAGGTTGAGGCCGACCGCACCGAACTCACCGATGGTGATACCGACTTGGCCTACGTCTCCGTATGCCTGACTGATGCCAACGGGGTCGTGAACCCGGTGGCGAACCGGCAGATAGAAGTGACCGTGGAGGGCCCCGGAGTGATTCAAGGCTTTGCCAGCGCCGATCACCAGTCCACCGAACCCTTTGGATCGAACATCTGCTCCACCTACGACGGCCAAGCCCTGGCCGTGATCCGCCCTACCGGCCCTGGCACCATCGACCTCACCTTCACCGCCGACGGCCTCGACCCCGCTGCCTGCCGCCTCATGGTGAGCGCAAGCTGATCTTATGGACCAAGAGACGCTTCGCTGGCTGACCGATCCCGACTCGGGGTGCTGGGATGAGTTGGGCTACCAGCGGTTCCCCCTCGGTGAGCCGGACTTGGTCGACACCGTGCCGCCGATGATCGGTTGGGACGAGGTGCAGGATCGCTACGACGCCGTGGTGATCGGCAGCGGGGCGGGCGGCGGCGTGGCTGCCCATGTGCTAGCCGCGGCCGGATTTTCGGTGCTGGTAGTCGAGCGAGGCCGCCCCCTCAGGTCCACAGAAATCGGCTGGGACCCGGTTCGCAATCACCGAACCGCTGTCTTCGGGTTCGGCGAGGGCGTAACGCCGGTCGGGAATCCCCGGGCCGTCAAAGACAAAGACGGCGAGCAGGCTCTCGAGCCCCACGATTTCCGCTACCACAACAATGCCGTTCTGCTGGGGGGCGGACCCCGGCTCTACGGCTGCCAAGGGTGGCGGTTTGCACCGGAAACGTTCCGTATGGCCAGCGAGTACGGCATCCCTGAGGGCTCGGCCTTGGTCGACTGGCCGATCACCTATGACGATCTCGAGCCCTACTACGACCTGGTGGAATGGGAGGTGGGCGTCGCCGGAGCGCCCGGCCATGCTGGCGACGGTCCCCGATCCCGCGGTTATCCGCTTCCCCCGTTTTCGCCCGACCGAGGCGGAGAGATGCTGGCTGAAGCTGCGGCTCGCCTGGGGTGGGCCACCGCGCCCGTTCCGCTGCTGGTCAACTCCAGACCCTACGGGGGACGTCCGGCATGCGCTGGTTGCAGCCAGTGCGTCGGCCACCCCTGCCCGGTGGACGCCAAGAACGGGGTCCACAACACCCTGCTTCCTCGAGCCACCGCGGCGGGTGCCCACATCCTGTGCGACACCCTGGCCGCCCAGGTTGACGATGGCCGAGGCGAGGTAGAACTGCGTTCCGAGCGGGGCCAGCGCACGGTGCGGGCCGATCGGATCGTGTTGGCCGCCGGAGCGGTGGAGACCGCCCGGCTGCTGATGCTGAGCGGGCTGGGCAACGACTGGGTGGGCCGGTGCCTCCAGGGCCATACCTACGTGTTGGCCCATGGCCACGTTGACACCGACGAGCCGCTTAGCGACGGCGTCGGCCCTGGTCTGGCCATGGCCACCCGGGAGCACTGCCACCAAAACGACGGGATCATCGGCGGCGGCATGATCGCTGATGAGTACGCGGTGTCGCCGGCGCAGCACTGGGTGATGGGCTCGTGGTTCCGGCCCGAGCACCAGCAGGCGGCCGAGGCCGCTGGCGAAGTCGACGAGTATGGGCGGCCGACGGGCGCCTCGGCCCGTCAGGCCCTCCGAGACACCTACCGCCGCACCATCATGATCATGGGCCCGATCCAGGAAATCCCCACCCGCTCAGCCGGGCTGGACTTGTCGGCCGAAGTCCGGGACCGGTGGGGCCTGCCCGTAGCCCGCTTCTTCGGCGTGCAACACGAAGAGGACCTGCGCACCGCGGAGTTCTTGGGCGACCGGGCCAAAGAGTGGATCACCGCCACCGGGGCCCGCGATGTGACCGGCGGCTCTATGGGATTCCAAATCCTGTCCGGCGGCCAGCACCAAGCCGGCACAGCCCGCATGTCGGACACTCCCGCGGGCGGGGCCGTCGACCCCAGCGGCAAAGTGTGGGGCTGCGAGCGGACCTACGTGGCCGACTCCTCGCTCCACGTCACCAACGGTGGCGTCAACCCCGTACTGTCCATCATGGCCAACTCCTGGCGAGTAGCCGACCTGCTCTCCCGCTGAGCCCGCCGTAGTGGCCTGGGCTCAGGCGTTCAGCAACTCCTCTTCGATGCGCTCGGCCATCACTTGTTGGGCCCATTCGATCTTGGCCGGTAGGTGTTCGGTGGGGAACAGGCCCTCGGAGGGGCGATAGTCCTTGAGCACCTGCTTGGCGATGGTGTCCTTGTGGACCTCGGTGGGGCCGTCGGCCACCCCGAACGTGGGGGCCATCATCCACATGTTGGCCAGCGGCGTCTCGTTGGACATGCCCAGCGAGCCGTGGATCTGCATAGAGCGGAACACCACGTCCATAAGCACCCGGGGGGTGGCCACCTTCACCCCGGCGATGTACAGCCGGGCCTTGGAGGTGTCCGACTGGTCGATCTGCCAGGCGGCGTGCAGCACCTGCAAGCGGAACTGCTCGATCTGGACCCAGGAGTCGGCGATCATGTGCTGCACCGCCTGCTTCTCGGCCAAAAGCGAGCCCTTGGTCTCCCGGCTGAGAGCCCGCTCGCACATCATGTCGAACGCCTTCTTGGCCGTGCCCACCGAGCGCATGGCGTGGTGGACCCGGCCTCCGCCCAGGCGGGTCTGGGCGATCTTGAACCCGGCCCCCTCCTCGCCCATGAGGTTCTCGATCGGGACGCGGCACTCGTTGAACCGCAGATAGCTGTGGCCGCCATGGCCCCGGCGCTCTCCACCCACACCCACGTTGCGGACCAGCTCCAGGCCGGGGGCGTCGTGGGGCACCAGCATCATCGACGATCCCCGATACACCGAAACGTCGGGGTTGGTGATGAGCATGACGATAAGGAACTCGGCCCGCGGGTAGTTGGAGGCGAACCACTTCTCGCCGTTGATCACCCACTCATCACCGTCGCGGTGGGCGGTGCAGGTGAAGTGGTTGGGATCGGACCCGCCCTGGGGCTCGGTCATGGAGTAGCAGGTGGAGATCTCCCCGGCTAGCAGCGGCTTGAGGTACTTCTCCTTCTGCTCGTCGTTGGCGTAGTGAGCCAAGATCTCGGCGTTGCCGGAGTCGGGGGCCTGACTGCCGAATGCAGAGGGGCCGAACGTGGAGCGGCCCAAGATCTCGTTCATCAGCGCCAGTTGCACCTGGCCGAACCCCATTCCCCCCATCTCCGGCTTGAGGTGGCAGGCCCACAGCCCCCGGTCCTTCACCTTCTGCTGGATGCGGCGCAGATGTGTCTGCACCTCCTCATCAGACTTGTCGAACGGTGACCGCCCCCGGAAGTAGTGGTCTAGCGGCTCGATTTCAGTGTGCATGAGCTCCGTGAGCCATTCAAGGTGGTCTTGAAACTCCGGATCAGTAGAAAAATCCCAGGCCATGATCCGAGACTAGAACAGCCTCGCCCAACGGCGCGCTTTGTCAGCGGATGGGGGCTAGGTGGATGGGGAAGGCTTCTCGGATTCGGGCGTCGGCTTCGGGGGTGATGTGGTCGGGCTTGGGGCGGTTGAGCACTTCGGTGACGTAGTCGTGGGCTACGTCCTCGATGAGGCGGGCGCCGGCGTCCACCCAGTCGTCGGGGCTGAGGCGGTCGCCGATTTGGGGGTAGACGTATTCGGTCTGCATGAGCGACAGGGTCTGGGAGTGGCCGAGGAAGTGACCCTCGCCGTGTACTACATCGGCGATTACCTGGGTAGACATGGTCTCGGGGGTGATCTCGATGCCCCGCACCGTGCGGTTGATAGACCCCAGCATGTCGTTGTCGATCACCAGGGCCTCCAGGGAACAGGCCATGATGCTGGCCAGCATTCCGGCCGTCTCGTTGATCATGTTGGCCCCGGCGTTGGCGGCCAGGGTGATGGCGTTGGCCTTCTCGGCACCGGCCTGATTGTCGGGAAGCTTGGAGTCGGCCATGCCGGCGGCCACCCCCGAAGGCAAACCGAGGTAGTTCACAACCTGGGCGGCCGCCGCGTTGATGATCGCCTCCTCACCGCTGCCCCCGCTCATCGCTCCAGTGCGCAGATCGGATACGAACGGCCACATGCCCAGCACACAGGGATGGCCGGGCACAACCAGGTTGACCGCGGTCAACCCGGCTAGGCATTCGGCCAGCGCTTGGACCAGCGATCCGGCCAGCGCGGCCGGCGAGGTGGCCCCTGCTTGGCCCGCGGACAGCAGGTTGATCGGCATGCCCCGTCGGGCCTGTTCCATCAGGCACAGGGCCGAATCTTCGGCAAAGCGCAGGGGCGGCACCACGAAGGTGTTGTTGCCGATGCTGAAGGGCCGCCGGGCGAACTCACCCTCGGCCCCCAGCGCCATGTCGAAAAGGTCGATGCACTCGTGAACATGCTCGGGTTGGAACATGGCCGTGCCCAGCGGCTTGGTTGTGCCGGCCAGGATGGCGTAGGCGGTGTTGATGTCCAGCTCCCGGGCGGTTTCCATGTCGCGGGCCACCAGCGTCCGCACGAACACGTGGATGTTGTCGAGGGTGTCGACGATCCGGGCCACGTCGTAGAGGTCGGCCAATGTGCTGGGGCGGAAGCGCTTGGTGTCGTGGTCGAGCATCATCACCGCGGCCCCGCTGGTGCAGAGATGAACCCGGTTTCCACCGATCTCCACCCCCCGGTCGGGGTCGAACCCGTACAGGGTGAACTCCTTGCAGGCCCCGTCCACGATCCGCTTGACAAGATCAGGCGGGAACCGCAGGCGATCGTGGTCATCCATCCGGCCCCCGTTGGCAGTGACCGCCTCGATGATCTCTGGGGTGGCCTGTCCCATACCCAGGTCGGCCAGCAGGCCCAGGGCCGACTCGAATACGTCGTCGCATTGGCCTTCGGACAGCGGCTTGTAGGCCCCGCCGGGCATTCCCGGCCACACGGCCCGGGCATCGGCTTCGGGCGGCGCCTCCCGCATGGCTACTCGGGCCGCCCTGCCTCCTGCACGTCGCGCCATGTCAAGCCCTCGGTTTCTCGTTGTCGGGATCGTAGGCCGGGCCGCCCAACACCATCGCCGGACGGCGGTCGCTCATGAGTTGCACCTCGAAGCGAGTGCCCGGTGCTTTGTACTGGGGTTTCACGTAGGCGAAGGCCAAGCCGTGCCCCACAGTGTGGCCCCAGGTGCCCGATGTGGTCAGCCCGATGAGCTCGTCGCCGTCGTAAACCGGCTCGTTGCCCCGGCAGTCGTTGTCGGTGGTGTCCACCTCGCAGTACACGAGGATCATCTCGATGTCGTCGCCCATGGCCAGCCGCTCTTCGGAGGCCTTCTTGCCCTGAAACTCGCCCGACCAGTCCACGAACCGGCCCAGGTCGGCCTCTACCGGGGTGATCTCGGTGGTCAGCTCGAAGCCCATCGCCTTGTAGGCCTTCTCGATGCGCATGGTGTTCATGGCGTAGGCGCCGTAGTGGACCATGCCCAATGGCTCGCCCACCTCCACCAGAGCGTCGTACAACTCGGCGGTGTGCTCTTGGGAGTGGTGCAGCTCCCAGCCCAGCTCCCCCACATACGACACTCGCAGGGCCAGACACGGCACCCCGGCCACGTCGATTTGCTGCCCGGTGAGCCAGCGGAAGCCGGGGGCCTCCAGCTCGGCGTCGGTGAGCTGAGCCAGAATCTGGCGGGACAGGGGGCCGGAGACGGCCAGGATGCCCATGTCGTCGGTGCGGTCGGTAACGGTCACGTCCTCGCCGAATTGCACATGGTGGGCGAGCCAGTCCCGGTCGTGGAACTGCCCGACGATGGCGGAGTTCAGGTAGAACCGGTCGGGGGCCAGTCGGGTAATGGTCATCTCGGTCTCAATGCCGCCCAACTCGGTCAGGAAGTGAGTGAGGCGCATCCCTCCGTCTTTGGCTGGCATGCGATTGGCAGTGAGGCGGTCGAGCAGCGCCTCGGCGTCGGCGCCGGTCACCTCGAACTTGGAAAAGGCGGTGAGGTCGGCGATGCCGGCCCGCTCCCGAGTGGCCCGGCACTCGGCGCCCACAATGTCGAAGGCATTGGAGTGCCGGAAGGTGTGGGCCTCAGGCTCGCCGAAGTATTGCGGGCGCTCCCAGCCGAAGATCTCCATCCACTGGGCGTGCCGGGCGTCGAGCCGGTCGTAGATGGGGTCGGTCTTCTGGGGTCGGCCGGCGAAGCGCTGCTCGCCAGGCAGGCGGGTGGCGTACATCTCGTGGAACTCGTCGATGGCCTTCTCGATGGCGTAGCGGCCGGTGGGCCCGCAGTGGTCGCCAAATCGGCGGGGGTCCATCTCGGCCACGTTGATCTCGGTCTGACCGTGCACCATCCACTGGGCCAGGTACTTGCCCGCCCCCGGACCCTGGGTGATGCCGATGGACGCCCCCGCGCACAGCCAGTAGTTGCGCAGACCGGGCGCCGGGCCCATGAGGTAGCCGGAGTCGGGGGTGTGGGTGATCGGCCCGCTGACCACGGTCTTGATCCCAGCGTCGGCGAAGGCGGGGATCCGCTTGCCAGCTTCGATCAGCCACGGCATGAGCTGGTCTAGATCGGGCGGGGTCAGATAGAAGTGCTTGTCCCAGTCGATCCCCTCCAACCCATAGGTCTGGGCGTTCTCCCGCTCGTAGGGACCGACCAGCAACGAATCGATCTCTCGCCGGTAGTAGGCCGAGGCTCGGGGGTCGCGGATCACCGGCGGGTCGAAATCGCCCAGCTCCTTCATCTCGGCCATGGGCTCGGTGATGAGGTACTGGTGGATCACCGACACGATGGGCACGTCGAGGCCCACCATGGCACCGAGCTGGGGGGCGTAGCACCCGGCCGTGTTCACCACGTGCTCGGCAATGATGCGGTGGGTCTCCCCCTTGACCTCGCAGACCACCTCCCAGCGGTGGTCGGGGAGCTGGTTCATGGCGGTGACCAGCGTGTGGCGGTATAGCTCGCCCCCTAGTTGGCGGGCGCCTTTGACCATGGCCGCAGTGACGCTGGACGGGTCGGTCCAGCCGTCGTTGGGGGTCCAGCACCCCATCAGCACGTCGGACACGTCCATAAAAGGCCAGTGGTCCAGGATCTCGGAGGGCTCGATCAGGTGGTTCTCGATCCCGACCAGATCGAGCATCCCGCTGACGTAGCGGAACCAGTCCACCTGGTGGCGGTCGAGGGCCAGGCGGATGGCGCCGGTGCCATGCCAGCCGCTGGCCAGCCCGGTTTCCTCTTCGATCTTGGCGTAGAGGTCGGGGGCCACCAGATGGCATTTGGCCATGTTCAGGCTGCCGATGAAGTGGGGAATGAGTCCGGCGGCATGCCAAGTGGAGCCCGATGACAGCTCCCCCTTCTCCACCAGCACGGTGTCGGTCCAGCCCTCGTGGGCCAAGTGGTAGAAGAGGCCCGCGCCCATAGCTCCACCGCCGATGATCACAACCTGGGCTTCATCGCGCACCGTAGGCCGCTCCTTGTCAATCAGAGTCGAACCCGCTCTTTGCGGGGATCGTAGAACGAACGAATAGATCCGGTGGCGGCGATGGGCGTCCCGGCCACTTCGATCTCGAAGCGCCCAGATTCCACCCAGTCTTTGGTGACGCCGTCGGCGCACTCCACGTAGCCCAGGGCCAGCGCCCGCTTCTCGGTGTAGCTCCACATGCCGCTGCTGGTGCGGCCCACCATCTGGCCGTCGCGGTAGATGGGCTCATCGTGGTACAGCAGCCAGTCGGGGTCTTCCAACCGGAGCTTGATGAGGCGCTTGGTGCGGGGCCCCTCCCGCTGGGCGGCCAGTGCCTCACGGCCCCTGAATCCGCCGGCCTTGTCCCAAGCCACCGCAAACCCCAGCCCGGCCTCCAACGGGGTGTCCTCGTCGGTGATGTCATGGCCCCAGTGGCAGTAGGCCGCCTCCATGCGCAGCGTGTTCATGGCGTGGTAGCCGGCGTGGCGCAGTCCAAGGGAAGAGCCCGCTTCGACCACCGCATCGTGCAGGGCCACCGCCTGTTCGTTGGGCACGTAGAGCTCCCAGCCCAGTTCGCCCACATAGGTCATGCGCAGCGCCAATGTCTCCGCACCGGCGATGCAAAGATCCTGGGCCGTGCCGAATGGGAAGCCGTCGTTGCCGAGATC
The DNA here is from genome assembly GCA_022819825.1 of Acidimicrobiia bacterium. Taxonomy (GTDB): domain Bacteria; phylum Actinomycetota; class Acidimicrobiia; order Acidimicrobiales; family Bin134; genus Poriferisocius. The sequence goes on from JAJEGM010000001.1 coordinate 34,401, forward strand.
AGCGTCGCAGAGCTGGCTGAGCACAGCCCGGGAGTTGGGCCCCATCACGCCCAACACCCCGTAATGGTCGGTGACGTCTTCGATGACCACGTCCCTGCCCCGGGCGGCCCGCCGCAGCCAGGCCCAGTCGCGGGTGGCGGTAGCCGCCGAGGTGACCACCCAATAGGAGTCCTCGCCCCGGCGGGTCACGGTGAGGTCGGCTTCGATGCCACCTTGGTCGTTGAGCCACTGGGTGTACACCGCCCGACCCACCGGTACGTCCACCTCGTTGGCGCACACCCAGTTGAGCAGGGCCATGGCGTCGGGGCCCTCCACGGTGAACTTGGCGAACGAGGTTTGGTCGAACAGGCCCACAGCGTTGCGAACCGCTTCGCACTCGTCCCCGCTGGCCTCGAACCAGTTCTGCGGACCCCAGCTATAGCGGTACTCCCGCTCTTGGCCGGGGGCGGCGTACCAGTTGGGCCGCTCCCACCCGCCGACCTCGCCGAACACCGCCCCGGCCGCGTCGATGCGCTCGTGCAGCGGTGAGCGGCGGATGTCTCGGGCCGTCTCGTACTGGCGGAACGGCCAGTGCATGGCATAGAGCAGGCCGAGGCTCTCGGGGATGCGGGCATCCAGATAGGCGGGCTCACACTGGAAGCCGAACGAGCGCCTAATGTCCACCATCGAGAGGTCCATGGGCGGGTGATCGTCGACGATCCAGTCGGCCAGCACCCAGCCCACGCCCCCGGCCGACTGGATGCCCACCGAGTTGAACCCCGCGGCCACAAAGCAGCGGTCCACCTCGGGGGATTCGCCCAGGTAGTACACCCCGTCGGGGGTGAAGGCCTCGGGTCCGTTGAAGAAGAGTTGAAGGCCGGCCTCCCCCAGCACCGGCATGCGGTGAATGGCCCGCTCGAAGATCGGCCCGACGTGCTCCCAGTCTTCCGGCAGGGTCTTGAATTGGAGGTCGCGAGGGATGCCGTTCAAGTTCCAGACCTTGCCCCGAGGCTCGAAGAAACCAGCCATCAACTTGCCGGTCTCCTCTTTGAAATAGGTGTAGTTGGACGGGTCGCGCACCGTGGGCATGTTGGGGTACGCCCCTTCGACCGGCTCGGTGACGATGTAGAAGTGCTCACAGGCCTGCACCGGCACGCTCACCCCGGCGGTGGCGGCAAGTTGGCGGGTCCATATCCCTGCGGCCAGCACCACGGTCTCGGCCTCCACCCGGCCCGCCTCGGTGTCCACCCCCACCGCCCGGCCGTCTTCCACCACCACCCCGGTCACGGCCGTGCCCTGGACGATGCGGGCGCCCCGGGCCCGAGCCCCCTTGGCCAGCGCCATTGTGGTGTCCACCGGGGAGGTCACACCATCTCGGGGGATGAACAGCGCACCCACCAAGTCGTCGACATTGAGCAGCGGGCACAGCTCGAGGGCCTCGTCGAGTTCGATCTGGCGGATGTCCACTCCCACGGTCCGGGCCATGGACATCCCCCGCAGCAGCTCCTCCCACCGCTCGTGGTCGGCGGCCACCGAAATGGAGCCCGGGGCGCGGTAGCCGGTGGCTTGGCCGGTCTCGGCCTCGAGTTCTTCGAACAATTGGGCCGAGTAAGTGGCCAGCCGGGTGAGGCTGTGGCTGGACTTGAGCTGGCTGACCAGGCCGGCGGCGTGCCAAGTGGTGCCGCTGGTGAGCTGGCCTTGCTCGATGAGCAGCACGTCGGTCACCCCGCGGCGGGCGAGGTGGTACGCGATAGAACAGCCGACGATCCCACCACCGACGATCACCACCTGGGCCCGATCGCCGAGATCAGCCATCACACCTCATAAGCGCTCCATTGCTACAAGGTTGTCTGCGAATTTACCGAAGCCCTGGCCTCGCAGTGGGTGGTGAAGAAGGTCTCGCGCTACAAAATTGCCAGAGGATTCACCGGCGAACCGGTGCCGTAGCGTAGCACCAGCGGGGCACACACGTACTGAAATTCCCAGCGGTCCAGGTCGGCGCAGCGGGCGGCCACAGCCTCGAAATCGGCGTTGTCGATGATGGGCATGCCCATGTACGGCAACAGGATGTGGTGGACGTGCAGCGCGATGCGGATGGGCAACGGGTTGGGGATGCCCTGATCGTCTTGGGGGGCGTCCTGGAAATCCCAGGTCAGGCAGGAGGCCTCCGTTTCATAGAGGAACTCGATGGCCGAGGCGTGGACCCCGGCATTGGACCCCATGCCCTGGGAGGTGCCGGTTTTCTCAAAGTACACGTCCATGCCGCTGCGGATGCACACCGCGTCGCCAGGGCGGGGCTCGATCCCCTGGGCGGCAGCCACGTCGGCCAGCTCCCAGCCGTGGACCGGCTCGCCCGGTGCCACATAGTCAGTGCCCCGGAACCGGGGGACGTCGTAGAGCACCCCCCGGGTGACGATGCCGTCGCGCCAGTAGTCGATGGTGCCGGTGTGCTCGGCGGGCATGGGAGGCTTGGCGAACTCCTTGCCGTTCCAGAACTTGCCCCCGCCGTCCACCGGCAGATGGCATAGGGCGTCGATGTGGGTCTGCACGAACCCGTGGATGAACATGCCGAAATAGTCGGCCATCGCCCCTGAGTCCCCCGCCCCCACAAAGTGATGGGCCGGGTAGGGGTTGGCCGGACCGGCATGAGTGTCGATGGGCCGGCTCATCGACACCGCCTCTCCGGTCTGCACCAGCGTGGCCGCTGAACGGCGGGCCTCCGGCGTGATGTGGTTGAGGGTGCCCAACTCATCATCGTCCCCCCAGCGACCCCAGTTGCAGAACCGATCCCGGTAGGCGGCGTACTCTTCAGCAGTCGGCGGCGTGCGGTCACTCAGTCCCATAAGGCAGTCTCTATCACAATGAACGACTACGACCCGTTCTCCTTGGAGGTAGCCACTGATCCGCTGCCCATCTATCGGGATTTGCGGGCAGCAGGCGGCGTACACCGGCTGGAGCAGTATCACGGGTGGGCGCTGCCCCGTTTCGCCGAGGTGTGGGAGGTGAGCTGCGACCGAGAGTCGTTCACCATCGCCGAGGGGCCCGTCTTCCTTCGTGATCAGGTGCTTCAACCGGCCCCAGCCGAGCTGGGGCCGCTGCCAACCGGGCCGTTTCTCAGCTTCTCTCAGATGGACCCGCCCGCCCACACCCAGGTCCGCAAGATTCTCTATCCCCCGCTACGCCCGAGGCCAGTGGCCGAACTGGAGGCCGAGCTGCGCCGGGTGGCTGCCGACTGCGTGGACGCCGCTCTGGACCAGGGGCGGTTGGACGTGGTGACCGAGCTGGCCTCGCCGGTATCGGTGGCCGGTACCTCACTGGTACTGGGTTTCCCCTTCTCCGATGGGGAGAAGTTGGTGGAATACGCCAACCAGACCATGCGCTATGACGACCGCGCTCCTGCGGCCCGGGCCAAGATTCACGAATACCTGTGCGGCTTCGTGGCTAAACAGCGGGCTGGAGACTGCCCTGAGTACATCGAGTCTCTGCTAGGAGTGGACTTGCTGGGCCATCCCTTCGACGACCAAGACGCAGCCATCCAGCTCTCCACCCTGTTCACCGGTGGCGTGGAGACCACTCCCAAAGTGATGGGCGGCGGGTTCATCCACCTGGCCGCCAACGGTGACCAGCGGTCCGCCTTGGCCCGAGACCCGTCGCTCAGCGGGGGCGCCTTCGAGGAAATGCTGCGCCTGGAAGTGCCCATCCAGCACCTGGGCCGCACCGTGTGCCGGCCAACCGAAATCGGCGGCCAGGAGATGGCCCCCGGCGACCGGGTGTTTCTGCTGTATCAGTCGGCCAACCGGGATGAGCGGGAGTTTGGCACCGATTCTGAGAGCTTCGACCTCCACCGCCGCCCAAATCGTCAGCTGGGCTTCGGCCACGGCCTGCATTACTGCATCGGCGCCCATCTGGCCCGTCTGGAGGGCCGGGTCATCATCGAAGAAGCTCTGGCCCGCATCCCCGACTTTGAGGTGCCCGCCGACGAAGTGGTCCGCCTGCCGGGATCATTCCAGCAGGGCTACGCCTCGGTGCCGATCGTCTTCTGATTCTCAGCTAGGACAGGGCTACCGGCAAGCGGGCCAGCCCGCGCAAAGTGAGCCGGTCCTTCCAGGGGGGATCGTCCTCCAACGGAGTCCAGGTTTCGAAGCGATCCAGCAGACCGGCCAGCACTACCTGGCCTTCGAGGCGGGCCAGTGACGCGCCCAGGCAGTAGTGGATGCCTGATCCGAACGACAGCAGCGGTGTCTCTTGGCGGCCGATGTCGAACCGGTCGGGACTGTCGATCACGTCGGGGTCGCGGTTGGCCGCCCCCAAAAGCATCAACACCATGCTGCCGGGAGCGATGGAATGCCCCCCGATCTCCACGTCTTCAAAAGTGTACCGGGCGTCCACCTGCACGGGAGGCTGATAGCGAAGCACCTCGTCCACCGCGCCGGGCACCAGTGAGCGATCGGCTCGCAGCCGGGCCAACTCCTCGGGATGCCGGATGAGCGTGTGGACCATGTTGCCGATCAGGTTGGTGGTGGTTTCGAAGCCCGCGGCATAGATCAGCGACAACGTGAGCCCGATCTCCCGCTGGGTGAGCCGGTCCTCTCCGTCGCTGGCCGCGATCAGCGCCGAGAGCAGGTCGTCACGGGGCTCGGCTCGACGCTGGTCGATCAGCTCATCGAAGTAGGCCGCCACCTTGACCCCGGAGGCCTCGGCCCGCTCCCGGCCTTCCTGGCTTTGGTTCGGCTCGAGGGTGCCGGCCAAATCGGACACCAATGGTCGCAGCCAATCGCGGTCAGACCGGGGAACCCCCACCAGCTCGCTGATGACATTGGCCGGCAAGGGAAAGGCCAGTTCTTCAATCAGGTCTCCCCCGCCGGAAGAAGCCAGCGAATCCAACTGCTCGCCGGTCATCTCCTCCACCGCTGACCGCAGACCTTCCACCCGTCGGGGGGTGAAGGCCCGGCTCACCAGCGAACGCAGGCGAGTGTGATCGGGAGGGTTCAAGAACAAGAAGGTTCGCTCTTCGTTGGGAGTTCGCACTCTCTCCGCAGTGAGCGTCGGAACCTCGTCGCCAGGCTCGGCGTTGCCCATCCGGGGATCCCGAAGTGCCTTCCGGCAGTCCTCGTACCGGGTGAGCACCCAGTAGTCAGCGAAGCTGAGCTTGTGAACCGGCGCCGTCTCCCGCAGCTCCCTCAGCAAGGGATAGGGGTTGGCGTACACCTCCGGATCGGTAACGATCCGAATGATCAGCTCGTCGCTCATGGACGCGGACTGTGGACCCGACCGAAGGTGTAGCCGTCGGGCCAGCCCCGCCGGGCGAGGTTGGCCTCTTGTCGGGCGATGACCGCAGGGATATCGGCCGGCTGCCAGCCCTCCACCAGAGACTCGCCCATCAGATCGCGCACCGGCCGGTTGAGTTCCACCAGCAGTTGCAAGCTGAAGGCGATGCGACCGGTTAGCACGTTGGGATCGCCAGTGAGCAGCGCCACGGCGGCTTCGGCCATCGTCTCAAGGGGCTCGAACATCTCCTCGTCTATCCAGCCGCCCTCCACCAGAGCCGGCGTGGCAATGGCCGCTTGCGGGGTGAGGGCATTGACGGAAATCCCCTGGCCCTCGCACTCGCTGGCCGCCGACACCGTCAGCTTGTTCAAGGCCGCTTTCGGCGCCCCATATACGAATCCGGCCTTTGAGGGCTTGCTCGACGGGAACGGCGGTCCGGGGGGCAACTCAGCGGAGAAGGTGGTGAGGTTCAGAATTGCGCCGCTCCCCCGTTCGCGCATCCCGCTGACCACCGACGACATCAGCTCCCACGGTGCCCATAGGTTGACCTGCAAGCTCCGCTCAAGCTGCTTAGGTGTGACCTCCTCAAACGGGTAATACCCACCGAAGGCGGCATTGTTCACCAGGATGTCGACCGGCCCAAACGCCTCTTCTGTCCTGGGTACCAGCTCGGTGCGGGCCCCGGACGGGTCGCTGAGGTCGGATGGAATCACCAGGCACTCCCCGCCGAACGCCTCAATGCGCTCCTTGGTGGCGGCCAAGCCCTGCTCGTCGCGTGCTGTGATGGCCACTCGGGCGCCCTCGGCAGCTAGACGCACCGCTATCGCGGTACCCGTTCCCCCCTTGCTGGCGCCGGTGACCAGCGCAACTTTGCCGTCGGTGGCACCCTCACTCATGGTCCTTCCCTCCCTTGGGGAATTATGGTCGAGCCTACGCCGACGAGTTGAGCCGAGGACTACCAGCAACGTGACCGACAACCAAAGCCAACAACGCCGAGCTCTATCGCTACTGCACACCTCGGACTGCCATTTGGGAACTTCTCCAGCCAAACGCCAAGAGAAGGCATTTGCTGCGGCCATCGATCTGGCCATCGATGAGGCCGTTGACGCGGTGATCATCTCCGGCGACCTGTTCGATCACAACCGGGTGGGCGACGACGTGCTGAGTTGGGCTGCCGATCAGCTCGCTCGGCTCTCGTGCCCGGTGGTGATGATCGCCGGCAACCATGACGCCCACCCGGAGACGTCGGTGCTTCACCGGTTTGGCCCCCATATACAGGATCTCCCGGTCACGGTCCTCGATTCCCTCGAGGGAACCACCACTCAACTTCCCGAGCTGGAGCTCACCGTGTGGGGCAAGTCGATGGACGACCACCATCCCGGCTTCCACCCCCTCGATGGCCTTCCCGATCGTCCTGAGGACGGCTGGTGCGTAGCCATGGGCCACGGCCTGGTCATGCCCGACGAGACGCCGTCTTACCGTTCGTCTCCGATCTACCCCAGCCACCTGGACACCGTCGACTGGGACTACGTCGCCCTGGGCCACATTCACCGCCATCAAGTGGTGCGCGAATCACCCTCGGTGGTCGCCTACTCCGGCGCCACCGCGGAGTCATTGGAAGGCGAGCCCGCAGTAGTGCTGGTCAGCCTCAGCCCAGATTCCGGCGTCTCCGTATCCCTGCGCGAGCTGACGCCCCAGCCTGTCGACTAGGGCTTGCCCACGCCGGGAACGGCGGCTTCGGTGGCGTATATAGAACCGGTTTTCGCCGCGGTGACCACTTCTCTCTTCCAGTCGTCGGCGGCGCAGATAAGGAGTGTGCGGCGGTCGTCGCCGCCGAGCACGCAGGCCACCGGCACTTTGGGGGCCATGTCGTAGGAGTCGGTCACCTCGCCGCCGGGCAGCACTCGAAACACCCGCAGGCCCAGCGGATCGGCCACCCACACCGCGCCCTCGGCGTCGAGGCAGATGCCGTCGGGCGGGGCCACCGGGGCCCGGTCGGACTCTGGAACCAACTCGGCATATACCCTCCGGTTGGACAGGGCGCCGTCGGGGGCCACGTCAAACGCGGTGAGCCGGAAGGCCGCGCTCTCGGCCACGATCAGCGTCTCCTCGTCGGGGGTCAAGATGTGGCCATTGGGGGCCTCCATGCCATCGGCGCCCACGCTCACCGACCCGTCGGGGGCCACTCTCAGGGTCTGCGCAGTGCGCCGCTCTCCACCGGCGTGAATCCTCTGCCCCATGTCGCCGATATAGGCGGTGCCGTCGGAGCGCACAATCATGTCGTTGATGTCGCCAATAGCCAGCGACGACAGATCGGCGTGCTCCACTATGGACCCGTCGGGCTCTTGGCGCAGCAGCTTTTGGGTGGCCATGGCCACCACCAGCAGCCGGCCGTCGGGAAGCCAGCCCAGCCCCGATGGGTCGTCCCAGTCGACCACGGCCACCGTCTCCGCGTTTCCGTCGAGGTCGGTGCGCACCACCCGATGGGCGTGCATGTCGGAGAACCACAGGGCGCCGTCGTGCCACCGAGGGCCCTCAGAAAAGTTGAGCCCGTCCAAAATCGTGCGCATCTGGTGCCTCCTTGGGTTGGAATTCCGCCGAGATGGCACAATAGCCCCATGAGCATGAGCCTCTCTCCCGGTGTCGGTGCAGACGAGTCCTACGAGACCATCCAGGTGTCGAGGATCGGCGGCTCTTTGGGCGCGGTGATCTCTGGCGTGGACCCCCGCGACGACCTCACCGATCAGCAGTTCGCCGAGATCCACCAGGCCCTGCTCCGCCATGAGGTGATCTTCTTCCGCAACGTGCCTATGAGCGCCGAGGAACAACTCGAGTTGGCCTCCCGGTGGGGACAGCCCAGCATCTTTCCCCTACAGGCAGTCATGGGCGCCACCGAGCCGAGCACGTCGATAATCCGCGACGATGCCGAGAGCCTGCCGACTACCGACAACTGGCACACCGACGTGACCTGGATCGAAGTGCCCCCCAAGGTCGCCCTGCTCCAGTGCCTGGTCGCGCCCTCCTACGGCGGCGACACCATGTGGTGCAGCATCACCTCGGCCTACGACGCCCTGTCGGCACCGATGCGGGCCATGATCGACGGTCTAGAAGTCCACCACTCCAACTATCCCCAATTCTGCACAAGCATGGCCGAGAAGTCGGGAAGCTGGGACTTGGTGGCCCCGCTGAGAGAGGCCTATCCCGGCGTGGAGCACCCGCTGGTCCGCACCCACCCTGAGACGGGGCGGCGGGCTCTGTACATCGCCACGAATTTCCACCAGTACGTGGTCGGGTTGACTGAGAACGAGAGCACGGCCCTTCTTGACTTTCTCGTACGCCACATCGACCAGCCCCGGTTCCACTGCCGGTGGTCGTGGACTGAGGGCGACCTGGCCATCTGGGACGAGCGGTCAACCAACCATCGGGGCGTGTCCGACCACTATCCGCAGGTCCGGGAGGTCCGCCGCTGCACCGTGGACGGCGACCGCCCCTTCTTCGACTCCTCGGTGCCCTACCAGCCCCAGTAGTCCCCGCCGAAGCGCTCGTCGCGCTCGGCCAGCGCGCCCTTCATGCCCTTCTCCCGAGACGTCTCGTGGAAGTCGAACTCGTCGGGGCTGCGGCGGGTGCCCATCACGAACAAGGGGTGGACGCCGTAGTGGGGGGTGAATGACTGGCCGAAGCCCAGCATGTCGTAAGCCAGATGGGCCACGGTACGGCCGGTGGCGATGCCGTCGCGGGGCAGGCTGGCCAGCGCCCCGGTGAGCTGGGCCACCGCTTCGTCCAACTCATCGGAGGGTACCACCCGGTTGACCAGGCCCAGCCGCTCGGCCTCGGCGGCGTTGAACTTCCGTCCGGTCACCACCAGTTCGTTAGCCCGCTTTAGCCCGATCTGGGAGGCGAGCATGGGGTAGAGCCACGACGTACCCGCCGAGCCGAACCGCTCCTCGGGCAGCCCGAACACGGCGTCGTCGGTCACTACCGCGAAATCGCACACCAGCATCAGATACAGCCCGGCGCCGATGCACGGCCCGTGAACCCGGGCCACTATGGGCTTGGCCGAGTACAGCAGGTCGCGCATCACCCACGCCCGGCGGCGCAGTCCGGCGATGGCGAACCGGCCCCCCTTGGTCTCGGCCCCACCGTAGAAGTCGTCGGGGCTGGACAGGTCGAAACCCGAGGTGAACCCCCGCCCCGCCCCAGCCAACAAGATGCACTTCACGTCGTCATCGGCCTCGGCCTGGCGGACGAAAGCCACGATCTGATCGAACATCTCGTCGGTCAGCGCGTTGAACACGTCGGGCCGATTGAGGGTGATCGTCGCCACCGCTCCGGCCGTCTCGTAGGTCACATTGTCTTCAGCCATGACCCCTATCCTGTCGGATTGTGAGCAACCCGCCCACCCGGTTGGCCCGACGGCTGGGCACTGGGGATGCGATCGTGATCGGACTGGGGTCGATGATCGGGGCCAGCGTGTTCGCTGCCATCGGGCCGGCGGCGGCCGCGGCCGGATCGGGCCTGATGATCGGATTGGCGGTAGCCGGAGTGGTGGCGTTCTGCAACGCCACATCCTCAGCGCAGTTGGCCGCCCTCTACCCCGCCTCCGGGGGCACCTACGTGTATGGGCGCAAGCGGCTGGGCCACCTTGCCGGGTTCTGCGCCGGATGGGGGTTTGTGGTCGGCAAGTCGGCCACGCTGTCGGTCTCGGCGCTCGCTTTCGGGGCCTACGCGTTTCCTGAGTACCCCCGGCCCGCCGGCATCGCCGCCGTTGTGGTGGTGACTGCGATCAATCTCCGAGGCATCACCCGGACGGCGGCGGCCACCCGGGTCACGGTCACCCTAGTGTTAATCGCCCTCGGCTTGGTGGTGGCCGCTGCGGTGGGCGGGGGCACGGCCGATGCCGACAATCTGGCCGACTGGGGCGCGGGCGGCGCGGGCGGCGCGGGCGGAATTCTGGAGGCAGCCGGGCTGTTGTTCTTCGCCTTCGCCGGCTATGCCCGCATCGCCACTCTGGGCGAGGAGATCAAGGATCCGGCTCGCACCATTCCCCGGGCCATCCCCGCTGCGCTGGGCATAGCGCTGGTGGTGTATGCCGCGGTGTCAGCTACCGCCCTGTGGGCGGTCGGCCCCGAAGTGCTGGCAAACGCGGCCGCACCATTGGCAGCGGCCACCGACGCCGGGGCTTGGAACGGCCTCACCCCGGTAGTGCGAGCGGGGGCGGCCATTGCCTCGGCCGGGGCGCTGATGGCCCTCATCGCCGGAGTGGGGCGAACCACATTTGCCATGGCCTCAGAAGGCGATCTGCCCCGATTGCTGAGCAGGGTCCATCCGACATTCAAGGTGCCCCACTACGCCGAGGTCGCGGTGGCCGCGGTGGTGATCGTGCTGGTGGCGCTGACCGACCTGAGAAGCGTGCTCGGATTCAGCTCGTTCTGCGTGCTGTTCTACTACGCCGTGACCAACGCCGCCGCGTGGACCCTGTCAACCGGCCAGCGCCGATGGCCGCGGTGGCTGAGCGGCCTCGGCTTCATCGGCTGCGTCACCCTGGCCGTGACTCTGCCCGGTGCATCCGTGATTATCGGCATTATGGTTCTTGCCTCCGGTATCTTGATGTGGCGAATCCGCAGAGCATTGCCCCAGTCGGCCGCGACCGAGTAAAAGCAGCAAGAAGGAAGCAGTGACGACAACTTCCCCTGTCAACATTGGCCGCGTCCCGGCAGCCAGGCTCAAGCATCTGGTTTTCCGCCTGGCAGCAGCCGCGGTGATCGCGGCCACGCTGTGGATGGCAGCGCCAGCCAGCGCCCAGTCCGCCAGCCCCACGGATATCGCCAAACGCGATCGGTTGATCGCCCAACAGGAGGCCCTGCTCAACATCTACCGCTGCCGATTCGGCATCGACGTCCAACAGGTGCCGGGAGGTTGTTTCGACGGGTCGCCGGTGAACTCTGCCGAGGAACCCCAGCCATTCGACGGGACCCCGACATTGGGAGAACTGGCCAGGCGCGACCGACTAGTGGCCGCCCAAGAGGAGCTGCTCAACGCCTATCGCTGCCGGTTCGACATCGACACCGCCCTGGTCCCGGGAGGATGCGGCGGCAGTTCGCCCGAGCCCACTTCCAGGCCCACTCCCCGACCGACAGCAGAGGAGTTGTCTCCCGCCGAGGTCTACGCACTGGTGTCCCCCTCGATCGCACTAATCGAGACATCGTCCAAGATCGGCAGCGGCGTCTTGATCGAAGGCGGCTACATCGTGACCAACCACCATGTGGTGTGGCCCGACGACAAGGCCTGGGTGGTGTTCCCCGACGGCACCGAGCTTCGAGACGTGCCGGTAGTGGGATCGGACTTTATGGCCGACCTAGCCGTGCTGGGACCAGTCGACGTCCCCTACCGGCCGCTGGCGTTCTCCGATCGAGATGATCTGCCCCTCGGCAGCAACCTCCTGTTGGTGGGATATCCGTCTGAGCCTGAGTTGTTCCCGCAGCCCACCATCACCCAGGGCATCCTGTCTCGCCTGCGCCAGTGGGCCACATACGACCTCACCATTCTCCAATCCGACGCGGCAATCGCCGGCGGGCAAAGCGGAGGGGCCCTCCTCAACTCGCGCGGGGAGGTGGTGGGCATCTCCACGTGGAGATTCAGCGAAGCCGGTTTCGCCCTGGCCACCTCAGCCGCCGACGATGCGCTGATCGTGCAGAGGTTGATTGCAGGCCAAGTGCCTACAGAAGACAAGACCGAACGACGGGCGCCGCGAAAAGTTGGAGAATTCGAGCACAGCGTCACCGGGACTAGGGGGATCGACAGCCCGGCCTTCACTTTCAACGCCGCGGCGGGCACCAAAGTGACCATCCGCATCGAGGGCGAGAGCGACGGCCTCATCATCGCCTCCGATGCCGTGGAGACGCTGGCCACGCAGAACTCGACCGAGACCGGAATCGAGCAGGCTTCCTTCGAGGTGCTCCGAAGCGGAAGACATTTCGTGAGAATCGGCAGTCTCTCGGACGAAGAGTACGAGTTCGGTCTGACCGCCACGATCAGGCTTCACCCCTACAACGACGAAGCCGACGGCACTGTCTTGTTGGCCGAGGGCAATTCAGAGACCTTCTTCGGATTCTTCGACTACACGTTTGACACCGATTGGTACAAGGTCAGCCTGGAAGAGGGCGACATCATCGAGATCAGCACCGATTCGATCCTTGCCGATACCTCGATCACGGTCAGGAACCGCGAGACGGGCGAAACGGTGAGAGGCGACGGCACCGACCCGCGCACCGGCTTGGGCTTCGCCAAGAATGCACACCTGCGATTCACCGCCCCCGAAACCGGCGACTACGCCATCATCGTCACTGAGAGGTCGGGAGATCATCGCAACAGCTACGCCCTGACCGTCGAGAGGGCCCAGGAATAGTTCAGGCCCCGCCTTGTACGTGGGCCACGATCTGATCCTCAAACGTGAAGTCCAAATCGAGGCTCTGGTCGAGGCCCTCGGCCACCATCCAGCGGTACACGTGGTCGACCATGGCGACCAGGGTGTACTCGGGCTCCCAGCCGATGTCGGCTCGAAGTCGGTCGACAGAGAACACCACGCTTCGGTTCCATCGATGCAGGTTGGGCGCCAGCCGCTGCACCAATTGGGCCAGTTTGAACCGCCGCCGGGTGTTGTCGGCATCGGCTCGGGCGGTATCAGAGCTGCGAATGTCGATGTTCACTGGGGAGGCTCGCCCCTCCTCGAATACCAGTGCGCCATCCCACAGGTCGTCCATCACCGGAGCGGGGATGAACACCTTGTCGGCCTCCACCCCGAGCGCATCGGCAAAGGTATCCACATAGCCCAAGTCTGACTGGTATGTCCCACCGGTGAGGTTGTAGCGCTTCCCAAAGGTCTGAGGCTGGAGCATCATCATCTGAAGCGCCCGGGCCTGATCGTCCACATGGCCCACTTGGCCCATAGTGGTGCCGTCGCCGGGAACGAGCACCGGGCGGCCTCGCAGAAGCCGCAGGATCATCCGCTGCTCCCGGTCGGCCAGGATGTTGCGGGGACCGAACACCATCGAGAACGGCACGATGGTGGCCGGGAATCCCCGGCTGCGCCAGGCATCGACCAGGATGTCTTCGCACAGCAGCTTGTGCAGCCCGTACTCGTTCTGATTGGGACCGCGGTCGACGGGATGGTCCTCGGTGATGGGCAGGATGTCGGTGGGGGCATAGATGACCGTGGACGAGGCGAAGATGTAGTGGCCGATGCGCCCCTCGAACACCTCGATCATGAGCTCCACATCGGCCGGGTGATAGGCGCTCATGTCCTGCACCACGTCGAAGCTCTCCCCGCCGAGCACCGACCGGACTTGATCGTGGTCGGTGCGGTCGGCCACCAGCCGGCGCACCGCCCGCGGGAAATCCACCGCGGTGCGCCCCCGGTTCAGCACGGTCACCTCATGGCCGCACTTCACCAGCTCCATGACCAGCGAGTAACCGTTGAACTGGCTCCCGCCCATGACCAGCACCTTCATTTCAGCTCCTTTGACTGATGGATCGAGTTCAGCGGCAGATGCCGGCTTCGGCCAGGGCTTCTACTTCGTCGGGGGGGATGCCCAGCACTTCCCCCAGCACTTCGACGGTGTCGACACCCAACAAGGGGGACGGTCCTGCCGTCCGGGTGGCGGTACGACTGAAGCGGATCGGGTTGCCCACATGGGTCTCCTTTCCCACTACGGGGTGCTCCAGTACATCGAGGGTGCCGCGAACGGCCAGATGCTGGTCGCCCAGGTGGTCGTAGGGCCCCATTACCGACATGGCCGACACCCCGGCAGCCTGCAACCGCTCAGCTCGTTCGTCGGCCAGCCCGGCGGCCATCCAGGTTGCCACTGCGGCGTCCACCGCCTCGACGTCGGCCAGCCGGTCGGCGTTGGTGGGCCAGCGGTTCTCCACGCCGATCACCTCACAACAACGCTGCCACGACTCGTCGTCGTGGCAGGCAAGCGCTACCCAGTCGTCGTCGCCACCGGCTCGGTACACATCGTGGGGAGCAACCGTGTCTGACCGGTTGCCTTTGGCCTGGGGATCGGCACCGTCGGCCGCCGCTCCCATATACACCTCACCGATGAGGTAGGCCGCGGCCTCGGTCTGGGCCATATCGATGAGCTGGCCCTGGCCGGTGCGCTGCTTGTGGTCTAGGGCGGCCAGCACCGCCACGGCCAGCAGTTTGCCCGCGATGTGGTCGGGATGGTTCAGGGTGGTGCCGCACGGAAACGGCACATCGGCGTGGTTCCACAGCCAGTGGGCCCCGGCGAAGCTGGCGTTGAGCGGCCCGTAGGCCGGCATCTTGCCCATCGGTCCGCCCCGGCCGTAGCCCTGCGAGCACACGTACACCAGGTCGAGCCGACGAGCCGACATGTCGCCCCACCCCAGTCCGAGCTTGTCCAGCGACCCGCCCCGTAGGTTCTCGGCCACCACATCGGCTGCCATGAAGAGCTCAAGGGCCAGCTCTCGGCCCCGTTCGGTGGTGAGATCGAGGGCCACCGAACGCCGTCCCCGGCTCTCAGCATTGAACGGGAATGCCTTGTTGAGATCACCCCGGCCAGCGAAGCGCAGAGAATCGGGATGGGCCACCGACTCGATTTTGATCACGTCGGCCCCCAAGTCCGACAGCATCCAGGTGCACTCGGGCACCACTGCGGCCATGCCAAACTCCACCACCCTCACCCCGGCCAGCAGTTGATCGCCGTCGGACCCGTTGGAAGGTCCGCTTGACCAGGGGTTTTCAGTGGGGCGATCACGGAACTGGACGACCTCATCGCCTGATTGCGGTGCCCGCTTCCGCACCCCTACCGGCGTCCCCGACAGCTTCCAGGGAGCATCAGGCATCGGTAGCCCTTCGGAACCCTCCACGTCGTAGCGGAAGAATCCCCGACCCACCACTTGGGGATGGTTGGCGAATTCGCTGGGCGACTGGATCACGCCAATGGTGGTGCCCGCGGCCAGACCATGCTCGAACAGGTCGGTGCGGTCCCGCTGCGATGTGATGGCGTCGGCCACCATGTGGATGACGTCTCGATTCCTCCCTCGGAATACCCCGTCGGCCCACTCCGGACCGGTCAAAGCGTCGGGGTTGCCCAGCACTTCCACAAAGCCGGTCCACTGGTAGGGCGTGCCGATCACCGTGCGCACCCAGCCGTCGCGGGCCGGAAAGATCCAGTAGTTCCCATCGGCGTTGCGACGGCCTTCATCGGGCAGCTCGGGAAAATGGCGCACGTAGTCGGGGATGAGAACCGACCAGGGGTTGAGCCCGGACAAGGCCGCCTCCTGAGCGCTGATCTCCACCACTTGGCCGTGGCCGTGGCGGCGGCGATCCATCACCGCAGCCAGCCCGCCAAGTGCGCCGAACACCGAAGCGCAGTCATGGGCCATATAGCCGGGATGCCAACACGGCGACTTCTCCCGAAAGCCCGACAGGAAGTGCCCACCCGACGAGGCGAATGCCGGTAGCGGCTCCAGCTTCCAGTCTGAACGGGGTCCGGTGAGGCCCATGTCGGTGAGTGCCACGACGACGAGGGAGGGATGGCGATCGGCCAGGTTCTCGAGATCGAGTCCGCTGTTGTCGATGAGCAGGTCGGCGGCTGACGTCAACTCTTCAAATTCAGTGAGATCGCCAGCTGCCTTGTTGGCGTTGCGGTGGGCGTGGGCCAGGTCGTCAGGATCGGGAACCGGCGGCACCCGGATCACCTCGGCCCCCAGATCACCCAGGATCCGACCGCAAAGCGCGCCGCGCATATCGGTGTGGTCCACCACCCGCAGACCGCTCAGCGCGCCAGGTACCATGCCTGGGATTGAGGTCATCGGATACGGGGCTCGATGCGAGTCTGCTCTTTGATGCCCCGGGCCTTCTCGGTGATCTCCTCCTCAGCCCCGGCCAGACTCAAGAAGGCCACTCCGCTGTTCATGGCGTTGGCCAGCGTGGTGTATTGGGCAGTCCACAACCCCTTCATGGTTGCTTCGATGGCCAGCCGTTCGGGGGCCGACGCTATGGCCTCGGCGCACCAGCGGGCTGTGTCTAGCAGGTCGTCCAGCGGCACCACCTCCTGCACCAGCCCGATCTGGAAGGCCCGCTGGGCCGACATGCGCTCGTGCCGCCCGAGCAGCGACATCCGCATGACCTCCCCTAGCGGCATCCGCTGGAGCATGAACATGGGCTCGTTCACCGCGGGCATGCCGTGGCTCACATGGGGGTCGAAAAAGGTGGCGTTGTCGGAGGCAATGATGAACTCCACCTCCCCCAGCAGGTAGAACGCGCCGCCCGCGGCCATGCCGTTGACCGCGGCGATCACCGGGCGCCAATAGTCATTGGATTTGGGGCCCACGGTGGAGATCGGGTCGTCGACCATGAACGGCGAGGCCGGCTGTTTCCATGAACCGGTGATATCCACCCCAGTGCTGAACGCTCGCTCACCGGTGGCGGTGAGGATCACGCATCGCACATCGTCGTTGTAGCGAAGATGGGCCCACGCGGCCCGAAGCTCATCGCACGCCGTGTTGTCCATGGCGTTGAGCCGTTCCGGTCGGTTCAATGTGAGCACCGCCACCCCGTCGGACTCTTCATACAGCAAGGTCTCGTAATTTGGCACGGCCCGAAGCGTAGTACCCCTTTTCTGCGGCTCACTCCCCATCGCCCCTTGCCCGAGGCCATTTGCACACGATGCGACCGCCTTACAGGCCAGCGTTACCATCCCACCCATGGACATCGGAAGAATCGGTTTGTGGCAGGGCGTGCTCGACCAGCAGCCCTCGAGTCGAGTACGAGAAGTCGTCGCCGAACTCGAGGAGATGGGCTGGCCCACGGTGTGGATCCCCGAGGCGGTAGGCCGGGATCCCTTCGTGTCGGCGTCGGTCATGCTGGGAGCTACTAACTCGCTGAAGATCGCCACCGGGATCGTGCAGATCCACGCCCGCCACCCCATGACCACCGCGGCGGCCCAGAAGACGGTGGCCGAGGCGTTCGGCAATCGGTTCCTGCTCGGTATCGGCGTGAGCCACGGCCCGTTCATCGAGGGCATCCGCAAGCTGGACTACTCCAAGCCCTACTCCTTCATGGTGGAGTACCTCAACGAGATGGAGGGGGCCATGTACATGGCCGCCGGACCGGAGGAGGCGCCGCCGACGGTGCTGGCCGCGCTGGGCCCCAAGATGCTGGCCCTGGCCGCGGAGCGAACCGCTGGCGCCCACCCCTACTTCGTACCTCCCGAGCACACCGCCACTGCACGAGAGGTCATGGGCCTCGACGCCCTGCTGGCCCCCGAGCAGAAGGTGTGCTTGGAGACCGATCCCGAGGCAGCCCGGGCACTGGCCCGAGAGAACATGGCCCTTTATCTGGGGCTTCCCAACTACGTGAACAACCTCTTCCGGCTGGGCTTCACCGAGGAAGACGTGGCCGAGCAATCCGACCGTCTGGTAGACGCCATCGTGGCCTGGGGAGACTTGGACGCTATTCGGGGCCGCATCCAGGCCCACCACGATGCCGGTGCCGACCACGTGGCCGTGCAGGTGCTCGCTCCTCGTGGCGAGCTGCCCCTGGCCCAATGGCGAACCCTGGCCGACGCCCTTCTATAGTTCGTCGGCGAAGCAGTCTCGACAGCACGAGGGGTTCGACATCATGAGCAGACTTTGCGAAGGACGAGTCGCAGTCATCACCGGCGCGGGACGGGGTATCGGGCGGGAATACGCCCTGATGCTGGCCCAGCACGGCGCCAAGGTAGTGGTGAACGACTTGGGCGCCGACCCCGATGGCCGCGGCGGCGACGCCGGGCCCGCCGGCGAAGTGGTCGAGGAGATTCGGGCCATGGGCGGCGAGGCAGTGGTCAACGGCGCCGATGTCAGCGACTTCGACGCCGCCCGGGACATGATCCACCAGGCCATCGACACATTTGGGACGCTGGACATCCTCATCAACAACGCCGGCATCCTGCGGGATCGCATGGTGTTCTCCATGAGCGAGTCCGACTGGGATGCCGTGGTGCAAGTACACCTCAAGGGCACCTTCGCCCCGGTCCACCACGCCGCCGCCTGGTGGCGGGAGCAAACCAAGGCCGGGCAGAGCTTCCAAGCCCGAATCATCAATACGGCATCTCCATCGGGCATATTCGGCAATGTGGGCCAAACCAACTACGGCGCGGCAAAGGCGGGAATCGCCGCCTTCACGGTGATCTCGGCCATGGAGCTGGTTCGCTACGGCATCACCGTGAACTGCATCGCCCCCAGCGCCCTGACCCGGCTGACCGCCCCGCTGATGGGCGGCGGCGACATTTCAGAAGAGATCCAAGAGACCATGTCACCCACCTGGATCGCCCCCATAGTCACCTGGCTGTGCAGCCCTGAGGCCGACAACGTGACCGGCCGAGTCTGGGTAGTGGGCAATGGCCGTTTGGGCATCGCTGAGGGCTGGGCCCTCGGCCCCAACGTGCCCCTCGAGTCCCAAGACCCCACTACCTTGCACCCGGTGGTAGCCGACCTAATGGCCAAGGCCCAGCTGAACGCCGACATGAGCGGCAACCCCGCCGAAGGCCCCGGCCGACCCAGCCACGAGATCTAGATTTCTTCGACCCGGCAGCGGACCTCGGGTTCCACGTCGGCACCAACCCAGCGCAGGGCCAGGCCGCCTCGGGCGTGACCCGCGGTATCCAGCCAGTTGGGATGGCCGGGATCGCGTCGGGCCACCACCACCCGCACGGTGCCGACGTCTTCAACCGCCGCGGTGTGGTGATTCAGGCTGGTCCGGTAATACTCGAAGTCCAATGACTCCAACCAGTGGTTGCCGAGCTGGATGTTCCAGTACTCGCACTCGGGGGGCTCAAACTCGATGATCCAGGCCTCGTCGGGACCCAGGTCGTAGTACCCGTAGTTGTACGAGGTGTCGGGATCGCCCTGGGCGAAGGCCAGAAGCTGGGGGTCGATGGGCCGGACTTCATGAGTATGGGCGGCAAAGCTGGCCGTCCAGCCCAAGAACTGGCCCACCACCGCAGCCACGGTGAAACCGGCCCGACCCAGCGCCCCGGCCAACCGTTCGGGGTCCACCGGCTCAGGGGGGCTGCCGGCATCGGTCCGCTCCAAGGTCAACTCGGCGGGGGTCTGATTGGGCCGGTCCAGCAATGTCTGGCGGACGTTCAGCGAGTTGGTGCCCTCCTTCATGGCCAGCCACGGCCCCGACTGGGGTTCAGTGCTGATGGCCACCTCGAAGCAGCCGTCGTCGTCCAAAGCGAGTTCTGCGGTGGTTAGGTAGCTGTCGCGGATCAGCCCTTCGGGGGTACCCAAGCCGCCGCTGAATGCCCCCATCCGGATGGAGTGGGCGTCATTGATTCGGCCCCGTAGCCGGTAGTCGAAGCGGGGCGACAACCGGGCACCGCCGTAGGCGTAATCGGGGTTGTCCAGGCCGATCTTGACCCCTGACTGGTTGAGAATCGCCCGGGCCGGGTCGGACTCCTCCAAATTGGCCTTCAAAAAATTGGCGGCCAAGCGGGTGACGTAGCGCAACCCCTCGGCCCGGTCGAAATCGTCGTCGGGGGAAGCGTTGAGCACCTGGCGGCCCGCATCCCGCAGGGCGTCGCAGAACTCCTCCCAAGAATTGGCCAGATCGATGTCGCTCATTCCACTGCCACTCCGCAAGCCTCGATGTAGTCGGCATACCGCTCGTGGATTACCTCGGCCCGCAAGCCGTATTGGTCGGGGCTGTAGTCGTGAACACCGTGCTCGCCTTTTGGATGGTCAGCGGCCCACTGGGCCACAGCCTCCTCGGCGGCGGCATCGAACGGATAGCCGAACCGATCGCAGATAGCAGCCACGCTGCCCAGCGGGTCGGACTGGAAGTCGGCGAATTGGAGGTCGTAGAACCGGTCCTCTCGCCCGGCTCGGGAGGCCAGCATCCGCTCGATCCCCCGAGCCCATAGCTCGGTCTGCTCCGCGCCGTGGGCGATGTTGTCGGGATGCTCTTCGAACCCCTGGCGGCTGACCGCAGTGAGGCTGCACACCGAGGCCACCGCCTTCAGCGGGTCTCGGTGAGTCATCACAACGTTGGCATCGGGGTACGTGGCGAACAGCGCCTCCGGGGCGAACAGGTGGCTCGGATCCTTCAGCAGCCAGCAGGTTTCGGGCTCATCAACGCCGATCAGCCCGATGCTGCGGTGGTGGTGAGCGTAGGCCGGGCCCATGTCGCAGTTCGCCCACCAAGCGGAATAGGTGGGTATGCGAAATAGGCACTCAAACGTCACGCTGGCAAACGAATGGCGGAACAAGTTCCAGCACTCGTCGACGAGCTCGGCTGACTGGAAGTGAATCGTGGACTGGTCCGGATTCATCTCGGCCATGGCGTCCATCTTGGCCTTGCAACTGACGTAGTCGTCGTACTGCTCCCATTGGTCGCGGGGCGGGCGAGGCTGGGGCATCTCGGCCAGCCACAGCTCCAATCCCTGGAAATGGGGGCTGGCCGCCATCAGCTGGTGCAAGGCGGTGGTGCCGGTGCGAGGCAGGCCGATGATGACCAGTGGCCGCTCGACATTGACGTCGGCCGCCTCGGGGCGGGCCCTCAGCCCGGCTTCTGCCTTGAGGCGTCCCATCAGGGCCCCTATGGCGATCTCACCGATGGCGAAACGGCCGATGTCGGTCATGCCCGCCTCAGCCTCCAGCGATTCCTCCAGCACGGTCAGGCCCTCGAGGTAGTCGTCTCGACCGAAGTCGTTCAGCCCGGACCGTTCGACCGCGGCGTCATGCCATTGTTCGATGCTGCTCACTAAGCCTCCTTACGTCGCATGTCGATGCTGCTTACTGGGCCGCTGCTTGGAGCTGTTCCCCAAACGCGGCCATCGTCTCGGCGGTGTCGGAAAAGAACAAGAACGAGGGAACGATGAGGCGGTCGCCTCCCAGCTCGGCCACCTCCTGTATCAGCCCGGCGGGGTCGTCCATAGGCGTGTTGGGCAACCCCACGGTGATCTCGATGCTCTCCGGGTCTCGGCCGGCCGAGGCGGCGGTTTGGCGCATCTCGTCGATGAACTCGGCCATCGACACCCCTTCTCGGGGCCCCGGCCAGAAGCCGTCGCCCAGCCGCCCCGCCCGGCGGGCCGCAGCCCGCGAGTGGCCACCGATCACGATGGGCACCCGGCCATTGGCCGGCTTGGGGTTCACGCTGACCCCGGAGAACGAAGCGTGATCGCTGTCAAACGAGGTGCTGTCTGCATCCCACAGCGCTCGCATGGCCCCGATGTAGTCGTCGGTGCGCTGGCCCCGGCGCTCCCAGGGGATGCCCAGGGCCTCGAACTCCTCCTTCAACCAGCCGACACCCACTCCCAAGATGACCCGGCCACCTGACATAGAGTCCAGGGTGCCCAGCGATTTGGCCAGCACCACCGGGTTGCGCTGGGGCAGGATCAAGATGCCCGTCCCCAACCGCAGGCTCGTGGTGGCTGACGCAACCCAAGTCAGCCAGATCAGCGGGTCGGGCAGAGGGGAGTCGGGAGTCATCGCCATCTTGCCCGACGGATCGTAGGGGTACTGCGAGGCGTACTCGTCGGGGTACACCACATGCTCCACCGTCCAAACCGAGTCGAACCCGGCGGCCTCAGCGGCCTGTCCAAATTCCACCGCGCCCTGCGCAGTTGTCCAATGGAGGATGTTTGCGAAACCAATCCCGAACTTCATGGCTCGCAAGAGTAGGACAATCGCTAGCTGGCTGACTTCATGGCCGACCAGACCTTTTCCGGGGAGGCGGGCATGTCGAGGTGGCGGATGCCAAGATGGGCGAGGGCGTCGACCACCGCGTTCTGCACCACCGGGGTCGAGCCCACTGTGCCCGACTCGCCGATGCCCTTGGCTCCTAGCGGGTTCAGCGGGGTGGGGGTGACCGACTCGTGGACCTCGAAGCTAGGCAGTTCGGTGGTGGTGATCACCGGATAGTCGGCGAAGTTGGAGGTGAGCAGGTTGCCGTCGGGGTCGTAGCGGACTTCTTCGATCAGAGCTTGGGCCGCGCCGGCAGCCAGTCCACCGTGGATTTGGCCGTGGGCCAGGAGCGGATTGAGGAGGTTGCCGGCGTCGTCCACCGCCACCAAACGTTCCAAGCTCACCTCTCCGGTGCCGGTGTCCACCTCTACCACGGCCACGTGGGTACCGAAGGGGAACGTGGGGCCGTGCTGTTCGAAGTCGTTCTCCACGAACAGCCTCTCGGTGGCCCCCGCGGCCACATCGGCCCAGTTCGCCGACCGGGCCGGGGTGCCGATCACGTGGAATTGACCGGTCTCAGAGTCCAGCACCACGTCGGCGGCCGCGGCCTCCAGCAACTCGGCGGCAAGCGGGCGGGCCACCTCGACCAGCTTCTCAGAGGCGTCGAGCAGGGCCGAGCCGGCGATCTGGGCGGTGCGGGAACCACCGGTGATGTCGCTGGAGGGGATCTCGTCGGTGTCGCCGTGAATAATCTCGATCCGGTCCATGTCAATGCCCAGAGTGTCGGCTACCACCATTGCCAAAGTGGTCACATGGCCCTGGCCGAAGGGGGTGGCCCCGGTGCGGGCCAGCACCGTGCCGTCGGGCCGCAGCTCCAGGCTCCCGGTCTCGGTACAGACGGGACCCATCGGTGAAGTGACCTCTACATAGGTGGACAGGCCGATGCCCAGCAGCCGTTGATCGCCCTGCTCCCGGCGGGCAGCCTGTTCAGCTCGCAGGCCGTCGTAGTCGGCGGCCTCCAGCGCGGCCTCCAGCGATGCCCGGTAGTCGCCGGAGTCGTAGGCCGCGCCAGTAGGAGTGGTGAGTGGAAAGGCGTCGGGGGCGAGGTAGTTGCGGCGCCGCAGCTCGGCCGGGTCCATGCCGATCTCAGCGGCGAAGATGTCTACCGCCCGTTCGATAGCCGCGGTGGCCTCCGGCCGGCCCGCCCCTCGGAATGCCTGCACCGGGGCGGTGTTGGTCACCACGGCGGTGGCCGACCACGCCACGTTGGCAATGTCGTAGTTGCCCGGTGCCATAAGCCCGGTGAAGGTGGGCAGCAGGGCGCCGACGCCGGGGTAGGCCCCAGCGTCGGCCAGCATGTCCAGGCGATAGTGGGTGAGGCGGCCAGCGGCAGTGCCCCCCATAGTGACTGTCTGGAACTGGGCCCGACTGTGGCCCAGCGACTGGAGACTCTCGGTGCGAGTCTCGGCCCAGCGCACCGGGCGGCCCACCCGGCGGGCCAGCCATCCCAACAGGCACTCCTCGGGACCGGGGCTGGCCTTGGTGCCGAAACCGCCGCCCACATCGGGGATGATCACCCGCACTTGCGATGGTTCCAAGCCCAGCGCACCGGCAATGCCCCCTTGCGCAGTGTGGGCGCCCTGGGTGCTTGACCAGCAGGTGAGACGCCCGTCGTCTCCCCACGCGGCAGCCGCCACTCGACCTTCGATGGGGCTGGCGTAGATCTTGGAGTTGACGATCCGATGGGTGATCACCACCTCGCACTCGCCGAAGTCCAACTCTGCCGTGGGGGGCAAGGCGATGGCCACGTTGGACTCAGCATCGTCGAACAGCTTCGGCGCATCGGCGGCGCTCTCGGCATCGACCACCGCGGCCAGCGGGTCGTAGTCGGCCCACACCGCCTCGGCCGCGTCAGTGGCCTGCACAACCGTCTCGGCCACTACGGCGGCAATGGGCTCGCCCACGAATCGCACTTTGCCGGTGGCCAGCAGGGTGCGGGACATGGCGGCGTCACCCATCATCGGCGGCTGGGCGGCCAAGTCCAGGTCGTCGCCGGTGACCACGTCGACCACCCCGGGCATGGTCTTTGCCTCGCCGGTTTCCACCGAAAGCAGACGGGCGTGGGCGACGGGCGACCGAACGAACACAACATGGGCCGCTCCCTCCAGCGGAATATCTGCCACGTAGGTGCCCCCGTCGGTCAGCATCCGGGGGTCTTCCACCCGTCTCACTTCGTTGCCCAAAATGCTCATGGGCGGGAAGCGTAGGCCAGGCTCTCGTTCAAAACTTATTTGCTACTGCGGTAGCGATCGGCGCCACGCTTGGGCGTCTTTGCCCATCGGTGTGGACGGGGCCCGGTCGGTGAACGGCCAGAGCTCCTCGGCGATCCTGCGCCAGTTGGCGGTGGCCCCAAGCTGGGCGAACAGCGAGATCAGCCCGAGATTTATCCGCTGAAGCACCACCAGCGAAGGGGGCACGTTCAGCACCTTCTTCAGTTCGGCGTGCTCGCCGGTGGCGTTGAAGATGGCTCTGACCCCCGCGGCGGCATATTCCGGGGTGAACGTCCGGGTCTCATCGGTCAACACGAACTCGTAGAAGTGAGTGAAGAACGCCTCCACCTCGTCGTCGCTGAACGGGGCGTCGGCCGGCAGCAGCCCGGCGGCCACTTGTTCGGCCCGGAACCGGGGAATGTCCCGGTCGATCACCATGGCTATGAGCATCCGCTCGAACTGGGAGGTCTCTTCGGTGGTGAACCGCTTTACCAGTCCAAAATCCAAGAAGGTGACGGAACCGTTGGGACCGAAGAGGTAGTTGCCGGGGTGGGGATCGCCGTTGAACGCCCACAAGCGATAGATCGACCCGAACGAGAACCGATAGACGGTCTCGGCCACCCGATTGCGCTGCTCCTGGGGCCATCCCAGCACATCTTCGAAGGTCGCGCCGGTAGCCAACTCGGTAGTGAGCACCCGGGAAGAGCTCAAGTGGTCATACACCTCGGGAACGGAGATGTAGGGGTGACCCCGGTAGTGGTCGGCGAACAGGCGCTGGTTGGACGCCTCATGCTCGTAGTCGAGCTCCTCGGTGAGTCGCTGGCGCAGCTCGTCCACAATGGGGGCGGGGTCGAGGCCGGGAAACAGCACCGACAGCGCCCGAAACACCATCCTGGCCGATCCCAGGTCGGCGGCAATGGCCTCAGCCACGCCGGGATACTGGACTTTGACTGCGCAAGGCCGGCCGTCGGGGGTGATGGCCCGGTGGACCTGGCCGATGGACGCCGCCGCAATGGGCACCGGGTCCCACTCCTCGAACAGCTCGTCGGGCGTGGCGCCGAGTTCGGCAGCCACCACCGACTCAGCCAGGGCCGGGCTCATCGGCGGGGCGTTGGCCTGAAGCTGGGCCAGTGACGTCCGGGTGGACTCGGGGAGGCCCACATCCAAATAGCTGGCCATCTGGCCGATCTTCATCAGCGCGCCCTTCATATTGCCCAGCACTTCCACCACGTCGGCCGCCGTGCGCAGCTCCCGCTCTGCTTCGAGGGCCTCTGACCGCCGAGCGTCGGCGAACACCTGCCGGGCCCGGGCCATCGCCCAGCGTCTCCCGCTGCGAGCTCCTAGCCCGGCCATTTTGGCCGTGCGCCCCAGCCGTCCCCGCCGGGGCACCGCTCCCCGACCGCGCCTGTCTGCCACCCCGCCGAAAATACCGGCCCCACCATCGCCGCTGGCACCTTTGACGAAGATCGCGGGATGAGGAATTGTCCGGCTGGATTCTGCGATTTCACGGGACAGCGACCGGTAATGCCGTGTATCGTTAAGTGGAACAGTTCCGCTATGCGGCACAGGAGCAGTCGCCCTCTGAGCCGCTTCAATTCGTCCGCAGAGCAACCACGGAGTCCGAGTCATGCGAATTCTCTTTGCTGACAGCTTGGCCGAAAGCGCTATTGAGCGGCTCCGGAATGGCGGCGACGAGTGCGTGGTCGAGCCTTCGCTGACAGCCGATAGCCTGCCCGAGCACATTGCCGGATTCGATGTGCTGGTGGTGCGCAGCACCGAGGTCACCGCGGCGGCTCTGGAAGCCGCCGACCGTCTCGGACTGGTGGTACGGGCCGGGGCGGGAACCAATACCATCGCCGCCGATCGAGCCGCCGAGCTGGGGATCTTCGTGTGCAACGTGCCGGGTCGCAACGCCATTGCGGTGGCTGAACTGGCCATCGGGCTGATGTTCGCCATCGACCGCCATATAGCCCCCGCCACCGCCGATCTTCGAGCCGGTGACTGGAACAAACAGGCCTACAGCAAGGCAAGAGGACTCTTTGGCGCCACCCTGGGCATTATCGGCATGGGCGCAATCGGTATAGAAGTGGCCCAGCGGGCCAGTGCATGTGGCCTGCGGGTCATCACCGAGCCCCGAGACGATCGCCCCCGAGAGGCGCGACGCCGAATGGCTGACCTCGGCGTGGAGGAAGTGGGCGACCGGGCTGCACTGCTGGCCGCCAGCGACATCGTGTCGCTGCACGTGCCCGGCGGCGAAGAGACCGTCGGAATGGTTGATGCCGAATTCTTGGCCGCTATGAAGCCCAATGCGGTGCTCATCAACACCAGCCGGGGTGAGGTGGTGGACGAGGCTGCTTTGTTGGCCGCGCTCGACGGCACCGACCTGCGGGCCGGGCTCGACGTGTTCGCCGGGGAGCCCTCGGGGGGCTCCGGCCAGTTCAGCTGCGACCTGGCCCGCCACCCAAAGGTGACAGCAACCCACCACATCGGAGCCTCCACCGAACAGGCCCAGATGGCGGTGGCCGAAGGAACCGCGGAGGTGATCGAGGCCTATCGCAGCGGGATGGTGCTGGATTGCGTCAACCTTGAGCGTGTTCCCAACCGAACCGCCACGCTGAGCGTCCGCCACCTCGACCGGGTGGGAGTATTGGCATGCGTGCTTCAGGAGTTGAGCCGGCAACACGTGAACGTGGCCAACATGCAGAACCGGATCTTCTCCGGCTCCCAAGCGGCGGTGGCCATAATCGAGGTGGCCGGGACGATCGACGACGACCTGTTGGACACTCTCGGTTCCATTGAGCATGTGATTTGTGCATCGGTGCTCGACACCCATCCGGCAGCGTCCCAGTGACCAACGCACACCCAAGCGACGTCGACCAAGCATTGAGCGAGCCACTGGTCGCGCCCTTTGCCGGTTGGGTGGTGCATCCCGATTGGGCCGAGCGGGTGATCAGCCGGGCATACGACAATCTCTCGCCGTTGCAGCGCCAGAGCCTGGTGGCATCGAACCCCTACAGCTACATGAACGTCACCAGAAGCCGGGAGGATCTCTTCGACAACGCCGACCTCTCGCATGACGATTTGGTTGCGCAGGGCGCCGCTGCCCTCACGCGGTTGCTAGACGCCAACGCATTCGTCCCCACTGGGCAACCAGCCCTCTATCTTTACCGCCTGACCCACAAGCAGGGCATGCAAACCGGGGTGGTGTGCACCGTGCCGGTGCAGGGTTTTGATGACGGGCGCATTCGCATACACGAAAACGTTCACGACGAGCGGGCCGACCTGCTCACCGCCCACCTACAAGGTGTGGGGGCTACTTCCAGCCCGGTGGCCATGGCCGTTCGATCTACCGCGGAGCTCTACAACCAGCTGTTCGACATCACCGCCGCCGCGCCTGCCGATCTGGAGTTCGGATCCACCACGGTGCGGCATCAGGTGTGGACAGTTCCGCACGACTACACAGAGTCGTTGGCTGCGGCCTTTGACAACCAGGTGTTGTACGTGACCGACGGCCACCACCGCTCGGCCGCCGCGGTGCGAGCTTGGGCCGCCGAGCCGACCAACCCGGCACTGGCTCGGACATTGGCCGTGGTATTCCCCGATGAGCAGCTCCAGGTGCAGGCCTTCCACCGGCTGGCCGTCGATCAGCACAACCGTGGCATCAAAGACTGCCTGGCTGCACTCGACGATGTGACCGAGGTGAGGCCGGTTTTCTCCTCTCGGCAAGCTCGCCCTCCGCAAAGGGGGGTGGTCGGGCTCTATCTGGGGGGTTCATGGCATCAACTGGATTTGCCTCCAGCAGTTGGCAACGGAGCAGTTAACGGCCTTGATGTGGAGCGACTGCGGCGATCCATCCTGAGTCCAGTGCTGGGTGCCGACGAACTCGGCCAACCCGGGGCAGTGGAGTACCTGCCGGCCTCGCTCGGCTTCGACGAGCTGGCCCGCCGGTGCGATGCCGAGAACCGGGTGGGGTTCGCGCTGCACCCCATGACGGTGCGGGAGCTGATGGCGGTGGCCGACGAGAAGGGGCTCATGCCGCCCAAGTCGAGCTTCTTCGCCCCCAAACCCCGCTCTGGCGTGTTCTTGCGGGTGCTGGGCCGAGGTGCCACCTCCCACCTTCCTGCGTCCTGACAGAACAGGTACCGTTGTCGCCGTGTTGATCTCGTCGGACTCCCACGTTGTCGAACCGGGTGATCTGTGGCTGGAGCGCCTGCCCAAGCACCTCCGGGACCGGGCGCCCCGAGCGGTACAGGATCCCGATAACCACTACTGGTATTTCGAGGCCCCGGAGATGGGACGGGGGGTAAACCTCACGCTCTCCCGCAATGCCGGTATTTCCACCCAGGAAGTGGACGCCGCCTTGGCCGCCGACCCCGATGCCTGGGTCGGAGCGACGGGCGGGCACGATCCGGTGACCCGGCTGGCTGATATGTGGGTGGACGACACGGTGGCTGACGTGGTCTATCCCACCGCGGGCCTGTCGCTTCTCCAGTACGACGATGTCGAGCTTCAGTTGGCCTGCATCCAGGTATACAACGACTGGCTAGCCGAGTTCTGCGCGGTGGACTCCGACCGGATCATTGGGATCGCCATGATCCCCACCTGGGACATCGACGTGGGCGTGGCCGAGCTCAACCGCTGCGGTGACATGGGTCTTCGGGGCGCCATCATCTGGAGTTCGCCACCCGCCACCCGGGAGTACAGCTTCTTCTCCAACCGCTACGAGCCACTGTGGGCCACCGCCGCCGAACGGTCCATGCCGATCTCCATCCACATCTTCGGCGGCCACCAAACGAAGGGCATCAGCAACTACGGCGTCACCGTGGAGGGCACCTACTACTTCGGGATCACGGCGCGCGATGAGCTGGCCCAAACCACAGCCGAGCTGATCGCCGCCGGAGTGTTCGAGCGCCACCCCAACCTGCGGATCGTGGCCGCCGAGGGGGGCATCGACTACGCCGCCCGGCTGGAGCAGCGGCTCGACCTAACCTACAGCGGCGCTTGGAGCCGGATCGACGACACGCTGACCATGAAGCCGTCGGAGTACTTCCGGCGCAACGTGTACCTCACCTACATCGAAGACCCCATCGGGCTGAACAATCTCAGGTTCACCGGCAGCGACCATTTCATGTGGTCCAGCGACTACCCCCACGGGGCAGCGACTTGGCCCCGGTCCCGTGAGTTCGCCACCAATGAGTTCAACGAGGCCGGAGTGAGCGAGGCCGACCGGCGCAAGCTCACCCTCACCAACGTGGCCGAGTTGTACGGCATCGACTTGGAGACGGTGAGCCAGCCATCCCCGGTCATCGCCGACCAAGTGGCGGCGGCTCCAGCGGCTAACTGATCGGCAGCCTTCGAGAATCAGACGGCGGCGCGGGCGGCTGCTTGTTGATGAGGTGGGTGGCGGCCGACTCGAAGTAGTCCAGCATGGCAGTGTGGATTTCCTCGGGCAGTTCTGCCGCAGCCAGCGACACCCGCATGTGGCCCATCCAGGCATCCCGCTCGGCACCGCCGATCTCAAACGGCGCGTGGCGCATTCGGAGCCGAGGATGGCCCCGCTCAGCGCTGTAGTACGGGGGTCCGCCCCAATACTGGGCCAAGAACCCGGCCAGTCGATGCCGAGAAGGGCCCAGATCCTCGGGATACAAAGGCCGGAGCACCGGGTCATCGGCCACCCCGTCATAGAAGCGGTCCACCAGCTGGTCGAAGAAAGCCTGACCGCCCACCGCGTCGTACACCGACTGCTCCACCCGCCTAGCGTATTGCGGCATGTCGTCAGTCATCTTCTTGAGGCACGCCAAGTCGGACTGGAACGCCGGCACAGACGACGATCTCAGTCGACCGCTGGCCGAACGGGGCCGCCGGGCAGCAGCAGCCGTCGGGACTTTTCTCGCCGAGGCTGGTCATGTCCCGAATTTGGCTTTGTGCTCGCCAGCGACTCGGGCCCGCCAAACACTTGAATTGGCGGTGGCTGCCGGCAATTGGACCTGTCCGATCGAGACCGCCGACGAGCTCTACTACGGCTCGGTCGATCACATGGTGGCTCTGGCCTGTCGACGGCAGGTTCCGGTGCTCATGCTGGTCGGGCATGAGCCGACAATGTCCAGCGCTCTGGGGTACTTGACGGGAGCTGATCTGCGCATGCCCACCGGTGCCATCGCCCGGGTGAATCTCAACCTCGACAACTCCGGCGAACTGGAGTGGCTTATTCCCCCACGCCTGCTCACTGACCGAAAGTGAACTTTCAGTCGCCCTTCTGCTCCGTCAATTCCGGTGCGGCCGGCTCGGCTGTGGCCTCGACCAACTCTTGAGCTGCGACGGGCCGAGCGATCGCCTCTACGGAGGTGGCTGACTCGATCTGCTTGCCGCCAGCGACCACGCCCCAGTCTTCAAATTTCCGGGCTCGGGGAAGCACCCGGCCTTCCAGCGAACCAATGCTCCTGTTGTAGGCATCAACCGCTCTACTCAGCCCTTTGCCCACGCCATCGACGTGGCCAGCATAGACCCTCAGACTGTCGTACAGATCGGCAGCCCCGTCGGCGATCTTCTGGGCATTTTCCTGAAGATCCTGCTGCTGCCATGCCACTGCCACAGTGCGCAGGAAAGCCAGCAACAAGCCAGGAGTGGCGATGAGCACCCGATGCTTCTGCCAGGCGTCTTCCCACAGCGTGGGCTTCACGTCCATGGCTGCGTCCAGAATGGGCTCGGCGGGCACGAACATCACCACAAAGTCGGGCGACCCGTCCACCGCCGAGGCGTAGTCCCGGTCGCCCAAAGTCTTGGCGTGGCCCAGAAGTGTGTTGGCGTGACTGTTCAACAATTCGCTCTGGCGCTGTTCATCGTCGGAGTGGTGCGCGTCGAGGTAGGAGCTCAACGGGGTCTTGGCGTCGATAACCACCTCCAGACCGCCGGGAATGTGGACCACCGCATCGGGTCTTCCCCGGCCTTCGCCTATCTCGATGGTGTCCTGCTCGACGAAATCGATGCGCTCACTCAACCCTGACAACTCCAGGATGTTGCGGAGTTGCTGCTCCCCCCATTGCCCTCGCATCTGCGGAGACCGCAGAGCTTCGCTGAGTCCCTGAGCCGTGTCCCGCAATTGGCCAACCTGGTTCCGCAGCACGTCGTAGGCCCCTTTGCGGTCTTTCTCCATCTCCGTGACCTGCTTCTCGAACTTGTCCAGGTTTTCCTTGACCGGCTTGACCAGCTCGTCAATGGCCTTCTGGCGTTTCTCCAAGTCGGTGTCGCTGAGCTTGCGCTGGTTTTCGAATTGTTCTTTGGCCTGCTCCAAGAAGGTCGCGGTGTTGGCCTTGGTCACATCGGCGGCAATGCCTTTGAACTGGGTCTCGATCTGCTTGCGGGCCTCAGCTAGCTCCTCGGTGCGAGCCTCGTGATCAGCCTTGACCGCAGCCAACTCCCGGCGGGCGGCCTCACGTTCGCCCCGCACTTCCTCTAACTCGACTCTGGCTGCGTCACGCTCGCCTCGGGCCTCGCTGAGCTGAGAATCCCGCTCGGCCAACTGGGTCTCCAACTGGGCCGCCCGAGTTGTCGAGTCGTCGCTTCCAGCCGCAACACCAGCAAGGCGCCACCGCTGCACGACGACCAACGCGATCACGAAAACTAAGACTGCAATGAGAAGAGCAAGCTCCATAGGCCCGCCATCCTATGAACCCGTAGTGACACATTCCGGCACGGGCTTCAACCAGCGGTTTCGCCTAACCTGCAACCCGCCTGCAAGACCAAGAGGAGAGCCCCAAATGTCCCAGCTGAACGAGCTCGGCTTCTACACCCTGGCCGGGGCACCGGAATCGCCTCGGGAGCTGATCGACGAGGTCCGCCAAGCCGAGGAGCTGGGCATTGGCAATGTGTTCATCAGCGAGCGGTTCAACATCAAAGAAGCGGCCACCCTGTCGGGAGCGGTCGGTGTGGCCGCCGAGAGCATGGGCATCGCCACCGCGGCCACCAACCACCACACCCGCCATCCTGTGGTGACCGCGGCCTACGCAATGACCATGCACAAGCTCACCGGCGGCCGCTTCTGTCTGGGTCTCGGTCGAGGGGTCGATCGCCTCTCCAAAGCCTTCGGCCTGCCCCCCATAACCACCGCCCAAATGGAGGACTTCGTGGGTGTTATGCGCCGCCTCTGGCAAGGCGAGCCCATCTTCAACCACGAGGGCCCGATCGGGGACTTTCCGGTACTGACCCTGATGGGCGCTAGCAGCGAGCACATCCCCATGGCTCTGACCGCCTTCGGCCCCAACTCCCTGGCTTTGGGCGGACGCTGCTTCGACGCGGTGGTGCTGCACACGTTCTTCACCGACGAGACCACCGCCCGGGTGGTGGCCGCCGTCAAGCAGTCGGCCGAAGAGTCAGGACGAGACCCGGACTCAGTAAAAGTGTGGAGTTGCTTCGCAACCATTGGCGACCACCTGCCCGAAGACATCCGCCTGAAGAAGACAGTGGGCCGTATGGCCACATACCTCCAGGGCTACCCCGAGTTGATGGCCCGCACCAACAACTGGGACCCCGCGGCGCTGGAACGCTTCCTGGCCGACGAGCTTGTGGCCAACTTCCAAGGCGCCATCGATCAGGTGGCCACCACCGAGCAGCTCGAGCACATCGCCACCCTCATCCCCGACGAATGGCTCGCCCCCGCGGCCACCGGCACCCCCGCCCAGTGCGTCGAGAAGATCCGGGGCCAGTTCGACCTCGGCTGCGACGGCGTCATCCTCCACGGCGCCAGCCCCACCCAACTCCGCCCGATCGTGGAGGAGTACACCCACACCCGCCCCACCGGAGAATTCGACCACCTGCCCGCCAACCCCGGCGGTTAGATTTCGCAACTTCTCGTTGGACTACTTGCCGGTCACTGGTCTTCTGGTTCTGTCGCTGAAGGCGGGCTGACGGCTTCAGGTGCCGAAATCTCCGAGGAATCTGCATCAGAGGCGGCAGGCATGCCGATTCCCAGAAAGCCCTCGATGCGGGCGAGCCGCTGGCCGTTATTGACGACTTCCTCGCGCAGGCGATTGAAATCCTGACGCAGACCATTGTGGTCCTCGCGTAGTCCGTCGACAGCCCTGTTGAAATCGTCGCGCACTCCATCGATGGCCTTGGTGAAATCGTCGCGTAGCTTCTCGATGCTGCGTTGTTGATGCCAGATGATGCCCAGCACGGCGACCAGCACGGTCAGAATCTGTGCGATTGTCTCCGTGGCCATCGGCAGGATACTCACCCTTTCATGTGCCCGACTGTAATTGGTTGAAATTACCTTACATTCGTCAACTGGTGTTTCGCAACAGGATTCCCCTCAAGGTTAGCGAGTCATGACCGGGCCCCGCAGGTATAGCGTCATGGCGATGCAAACCGTGACAACCACTGTCGCCGGGCTGGGGATGCGGGAATTCACTGGGGGGTCGGGCGATCCGCTGGTGATGCTGCACCACTCGTTTGGGAACCCGGGATGGCTGCCGATCCACGAAGCCCTGGCCGATCATTACACCGTTCACGCATTGGATTTGCCGGGCTACGGCGGGACAGACGGGTCGGAGCGACCGGAGTGGGCTCGCCATCCTCGGGATCTGGCCTTGCTGGTGGGCCAGTGGCTGCGGGCCAAGGAGCTCGGGCCGGTCGAGTTGGTGGGCTGCGGATTCGGGGGTTGGGTGGCAGCCGAGTTGGCCACCATGTCCCCCGAACTGCTCAAGCGACTCGTTCTGGTGGGAGCGGCTGGGCTGCTGCCCGAAAAAGGCCGAATTTACGACCAGTTCTTGGTGTCGCACTCCAATTATGTGGAGGCCGCCTTCTCCAGTACCGAGGCCTTCGAGGCGATCTATCCCCGCAACGGCGACGAATCCGAGGAGCACCCGCTGGGCGACGAGACCCTGGTGGTGTGGGACATGAACCGGGAGATGACCACCCGGGTGGGATGGAAGCCCTACATGTACAACCG
Organism: Acidimicrobiia bacterium; assembly: GCA_022819825.1. GTDB lineage: Bacteria > Actinomycetota > Acidimicrobiia > Acidimicrobiales > Bin134 > Poriferisocius. The sequence goes on from JAJEGM010000001.1 coordinate 68,556, forward strand.
CCGGCTGCGGCCCCTGCTGGGAGGCGTCACCGTCCCCGCCCTGGTGGTGTGGGGCGACAACGATGCCGTGGTGCCCATGGAGTGCGCCCATGCCTATGTCGAGGCCCTGCCCGACGCCCGATTGGAGATCGTCCCCGACTGCGGCCACGCCGTCGATCTCGAAGCCCCCGAATCGCTCGCCGCCATCATCACCGGAGGAAAAAGCTGATGTTCCTGTCGTATTTCACCGAGCAGCCCATGAGCGCCTACCCGGCCGATGAAGGCTTGAAGGAGGGCTTCACCTCGGTGATGTTCTCCAACAAGTACTACGACCCGGTGGAGGGCAGCCGCCTGTTCAACGAGCGCATCGAGGAGTACAAGCTGGCCGATCAGGTGGGCTTCGACGGGATCATGGTGAACGAGCACCACAACGCCCCGTTCTGCATGCAGGCCCGCATCACCGTGATGTCGAGCATCCTGGCCGCCATCACCGAGAACGCCAAGATCGTGCAGCTCGGCAACCCGCTGCCCACCTACGACAGCCCGCTGATGTTCGCCGAGGAGATCGCCATGATCGACATGATCTCCAAGGGCCGGCTCATCTCGGGCATCGTTCGGGGCGCAGGGCAGGAGTCGGTGTGCCTCAACGCCAACCCGGCCTACAACCGGGAGCGATTCAACGAGGCCCACGACCTGCTGGTCAAGACCATGACCGACGACGGCCCGTTCTCCTGGGAGGGCGAGCACTTCCAGTACCGGGTGGTAAACCCCTGGGCTCGGGTGCTGCAAAAGCCCCACCCCCGCATCTGGGTGCCCGGCGTATTCAGCGCCGAGACCATCCGCTGGGCCGCCCAGCACCGCTATCCCTACATCTCGCTCAACACGCCCCTTCATCTCACCGGTGAGCTCTGGGAAATCTACGACCAAGCGGCCCGAGCGGTGGGCTACGAGCCCGGACCGGAGAACCGGGGCTACTTGCTGCGAGTCCATGTGCAAAAGGACGGTGACAAGGCCCGGGAGAACGCCCGGGAGTTCATGTGGATGCAGGGCGAGTTCACCGGCATCGGCCATCCCTACTGGGTGAGCCCGTCGGGCTACGGCTCGTCGGCCCGTCGGCTGGACTACGCCAAGATGGCCAACGCAGAGGTGCGAGGCTCTCGGGCCGCCCCGTTCGAGCAGCAGTTGGCCGCTCGGGAGATAGTGGCCGGCACCCCCGAAGAGGTGATCGCCGAACTGCGGGTGGTGCTGGAGACGTGCCGACCGTCGATCCTCATGCTGTGGGGCAACGACGGGGACGTCAACCACGACGACTCCCTGCGGTGCATCGAGCTGATGGGCACCGAGGTGCTGCCCGCCCTGCGGGACATCGGCGACGAGCTGGGACTCCATGACCCCTTCGAGCTGGACTCCCCGATCAGCCTGGCCCTAACCCCGCCCGATGAGCTGAACCCGATCGAGTCGGCCGCCGACGAGCGGCCTGAGGACACCTCGGACAGCCGATCGCTGAAGATGTTCCGATAATGGGCGAGCAACAACCCCAGGTGTCCTACATCCACGCCGAAGACATGGACTTCGCCGAGGTGAAGAGCCAGCAGCACGCCGACGGCCGCCGGGTGTCGGTGTGGCTGAAGCTGATGGAGCTGACCCAGGAGCGGGCGGTGTACCACACCCGCTACGACCCCGGTCTGGTGCTGGAGCGCCACGGCCACAACAGCGACCACTTCATCTTCGTCATCGACGGCGAGGTCACCTTCGATGAGGAAGTGTGCCGGGCCGGCACCCTAATCAAGCTCCCCCACCTGGCCACGTTCGGCCCCATCAAAGTGAGCGACCAGGGCGCCGAGATCTTGGAGATCTACTTCGGCGACTCCCGCCCCGCCCCCGCCGACAAAGCCGAGCACGCCGCCATCCTCGAAGAACGCGGCATCACCGAACTCCCCCACCCCCCACTAGACCTCCCCGACTGGTTCGGCCCGAGGACCGACTAACTCTCATATTTCCGAATCTCAGCGGAGACAAACCGAGGGCGGGGGGTGGCGCCGCAGGCGGAGCTGGCTGCTCCGACAGCCAGGCCGCCGTAGGTGACAGGACCCGCCGCCCGGACGCGTGTGTAAGGGCTACTCCGGAACCGGAATACCGAACAACCGAGCCGGGTTGTCGGTCAGGATCTTGCGCTTGCGCTCGTCGCTGAGGTCGTCGCGCTCCACCAGCAGCTTCACCGAGTGGGGGAAGTCACAGTCCCAGTGGCAGTAGTCCGAGGAGTAGCACAGGATGTCGTCGCCCACCTGATCCATCACGTAGGGCAGGGCCGACTCGGTGGACTCCACCCCCACGAAGCACCGTCCCGACAGGAAGTACTCCGACGGCTTGCGGTCTAGGACAGGGGCTTGGTCGGGCATCAGCTCGTACTCCTCATCCAGGCGCTCCAACCAGAACGGCAGCCAGCCGCAGCCGGCTTCCATGATTCCCACCCGCATGTTGGGGAACCGGTGCAGTATCCCGCCCACCGTGAAGTTCATCGTGGCCAGCATGGCCCCGAACGGGTGGGTCACGGCGTGCTTCTCCAGCCGGGTGTTGTAGCGATCGAGCACGATCGGCACCTGATCGGGGGCCTGTCCCCCACCGTGTACGCACACCGCAGCGCTATGGCTGTCGGCCACCTCCCAAACCGCGTCTAGGGCCGGGTGGTTCAGGTTGCGGTCCAACACGTGCTGGGCGGTCACCATGCCCACGAACACGTCGGGATACTGGGTAAAGCACCGATCCAGCTCGGCGGCGGCCCGCTCCGGGTCGATCAAGGGCAGCTTGGCCACCAGCTTCAAGCGGGCAGGGTCGTAAGCCGCATAGGTGGCCCGGGCGTCGTTCAACAGCCGGCACAGCTCGTCGGCAAATCCGGGATCGCCCAGCGCCCACTCCTCGCCCGATCCCGGCGGGAACATGACGGTCACGTCGATGCCCTCGAGGTCCATATCGGTCATCCGAGGACAGGGCACCGCCATTCCCTCCCGCTGAAGCGGCGTCTCGAAGTCCAGCTCCCCAGCGGCGTACTCGCCGTAGTTCTGGTCGTCCTCGGTATGAATCGGCGATCCGGCCCCCGGCAGGTCGCCGTAGATCTCCTTCATCTTGGCCACGTACTCCACCATCTGCGGCCGCCACTCGGCGCTTATCCCATGGCGCCACTGGGGCGGCTCACCCCCGTGGCCGTCGGAGTCGATCACGTAGTACCCGTACTTGCCCATACCACCATCGTGGCACTTGGGAGGCGTAGCTGCTAGAAGTCAATCCGTGAGGTTCCAGACATGAAGGCAGTAGTCATCTTCGAGAGCCGCACGGGGAATACCCAGCGGGCGGCGGAGATGATCGGCGGGGAACTGCGGGGGGCCGGTTACGAAGTAGCCGTGCGGCCGGTGCATGGGTTGAAGCTCACCGAGATTGCCGAGGCTGACCTTTTGGCGGTGGGCACTTGGGTGGACGGGCTGGTGCTGTTCGGGCATCGGCCGGGGGGCACGGCCAAGCTGATGACGCTGCCTTCGTTGCACCACAAGCCGGTGGCTGCCTTCGCCACCTACAAGTGGTATCCAGGCAACTGCATCGACCAGATTGCCGACTTGCTGGCCTACAAAGGTGCCGACGTGATCCACCAGCGGGCGTTCAACAAAGCGCAGCTTGATGTGCTGGTTCCCGAATTCGTCAACGACGTGTTGGCCGCCGTGGGCGCTCCCCAGATGTCGGAGGCAACCGCATGACCATGGCCACCACCGAAATGCCCCGCATTATCAGCGTGGACGATCACGTGGTGGAGCCGCCGCACCTGTGGACGAGCCGGCTGCCGGCCAAGTACCGCGACGTCGGCCCCCGCATCGAGTACCTGCCCCAGGGCGAGGTGGTGCTCGACGGCGGGACGTACCGGGAGCGCCCTGGCACCGAGGGCCGCAACGTGGCCTGGTGGCTGTACGAAGACCACACCTACTCGGTGAAGCGGCTCATCGCCGCCGCTGGCTATGCCTACGACGAGTTGTCCACCGACGGCATCACGTACGACGAGATGCGCCCCGGCTGCTGGCAGCCGAAGGCCCGCATCGACGACATGGAGATGAACCACACCGACGCCTCACTGTGCTTTCCCAACTACCCCCGGTTCTGCGGCCAGCTATTCAATGAACGCCAAGACAAGGAGCTTTCGCTTCTGTGCGTGCAGGCCTACAACGACTGGATGGTGGAGGAGTGGTGCGGAGACTCCGATGGCCGGCTGATCCCGCTGTGCCTGGTGCCGCTGTGGGACGCCGAACTGGCCGCCGCCGAGATCCGCCGCAACGCCGAGCGGGGCGTGCGGGCGGTTGCGTTCAGCGAGTTGCCCACCTGGCTGGGCCTTCCCAGCATCCACTCGGGCTATTGGGACCCGTTCTTCCAGGCCTGTGCCGAGACCGGCACCGTGGTGTGCATGCACATCGGGTCGGGCACCCGCACCGTGTCCACCGCCGATGACGCCCCCGACGCGGTGACCGCCTCGCTTATCTTCTGCAACAGCGCGGCCTCAATGGTCGATTTCTTGTTCTCCGGCATGCTGCACCGCTACCCCGACCTCAAGCTGATGTACGCAGAGGCCCAGATCGGGTGGATCCCCTACGCCCTGGAGCGGGCCGACGACGTATGGGTTACTCACCAGGGGTGGAGCCAGGCCCGGCGCAACATCCCCGAGCCGCCGTCGTTCTACTACTACCGCCAGGTATACGGCTGCTTCTTCAAAGACAGCGTGGGCATCGACCTGCTCGACCGGGTCGGCATCGACAACATCACCTTCGAGACCGACTACCCCCACGCCGACGGCACCTGGCCCAACACCCAAGAAGTGGCCACCCGCCTCTTCGGCCACCTCGACCCCGAAGCGGTCTACAAGATCGCCCGCGGCAACGCCATCAAGCTGCTGGGCCTGGACATGGAATAGAAAGCGGCACCCAAGGACAGAACCATTAGCGAACAAGGCGACAACCAGCGCGAATTCCAATTCCGGTGCCACGGCTTGATGGGCACAGTGCTGGATCTGCGGATCAAGGGCGGTGACAAGCTGATGTCTCGAGCCGTCGACGAATTCGTGGCTGGGCAAGTGGCTCGACTTGAAGGGGTGTTCAGCGTCTTTGACGACGACAGCGAATTATGCCGCTGGCGTCGCGGAGAGGTTCTCCACCCGAGTGATGAGTTCTGCGAGCTGATGGGTCTGGCGCTGGCGTGGCATCGTCGTTCGGCGGGCCTGTTTAACCCTCTCACCGGCCAACTGACCCAAATGTGGCGCCGGGCCGAACAAGCCGGGTGCATGCCGGGTGCCGCCGATTTGGCAGAGGAGGCGGCATCAATCGCCGAACCCCGTTTCGAGTTGCTCGACCGCGTGCCGGTGCCGTTGGGGGACTGTACTCGGCTGAGCCTGAACGCTATCGCCAAGGGCTACATCGTCGATCGCGTGGTCGAAGCAGCTCTTCGGCGTTTCGAAATCGAGGCCATCAGCCTGAACGCGGGCGGCGACGTTTTGCACCGGGGCAGCCCAGGTCTGGCAGTAGGAATCGAAAATCCACTGCGCCCATACGACAACGAGCCGCCTCTTGTAGTGATCCACCTACAAGACCAGGCGATAGCCACCAGCGGCTCATCACGGCGCGGGTTTCGGATTGGCGATGCCTGGTACAGCCACGTCATCGATCCCCGGTCGGGCCAGCCGGCATTGGGTCCGGCCAGCGTGTCGGTCGTGGCGGACGACGCCATTACCGCAGATGTCGCGGCCACCGTCGCTTGCATTCTCGACCCCCCCGCAGCGCTTGACTGGCTGGCCGAATCAGACGAACTAGCCGGACTAGTCGTAGATCGAGACGGCACCCCTGCCGTCGATCCCCATTGGGGGGAGAGATTCGGCTCAATCAGCTGATTGTGACCAGTATCACGAAGACAGTAATCAGGCCGCCGGCCGCTGCGACGGTCAAAGCGACGAATCGGCGTCGGCGCAAGAACAGCTGCATCGCCAACCCCGTGATCGAGATAGCGACCAGGAACCCTGCTGAAATGTCGATAGCCCATTTCCACAGGGGACCGGCGTCTCGTCCTTTGTGGACGTCGTTCATGATCGCCACGAACCCTTGTTGGGTGACCGTAAGCTCGTAAGTGCTGGCCTCGGCGTCAAAGAACAGGTCGGCGGAGTAGCCCGGTTTCTTGAAGGCAATGGAGCCCCGCCCGTTGACGACGCTGTAGTTGTCCACAGTGCCAGACACTGAGTATTCGCCCCGGACATACTCGGCAATGGCCAAGAACTCCACCGTACCGCCGACGCCTGAGGCCTCGAACGGGAACCGGCCGTTGTGACTCGACACCGAGACATCGTCGCCGAACGTCCAGTCGGGATGGTTCAGGGTTATGCCGGTGAGTCCGAAGAACAACACCACGAGGAGGGCAATCATGCTTGTATAAACGTGAAGGCGGCGGGCCCATAAGTCGGTGGCCCGCTTCAGCCGACTGGCAGGCTGGCGCGCGCCGCGCCCTCCATTGTGCGTTTGCATCGGCCCTTCAGAGTTCGGAGTCGTCGGACTTGGTGCGGGTCTCTCTGCGGTGGCTGTTGGGGAGAGGCCTTCGTGCATTAGCTAGAGGATCAGTTCCGCTGAGGCGTCGGCGATCTCAACGTTGTCGCTCAGCGCAACAGAGAAGGGTTGGCTGCCGATGGTGATCGGCGTGCTGGTGATGCTGTAGGGACCGTGCTCTCGGGCAGCTTCGATGAAGAGGAAATAATCGCCCTGTTCTACCGGGTTCCCAGACAAATCGGTACCGTCCCAAACAACCGAATAGGCACCCGCTGGCCGGGTTGCACCGGACATGGAGGTATCGGAAGCTTGATTGCTGGCCGAATACCAGCGCCGTAGGTCATTGAGCCACCGGGTTCCCTTCTGCTCTTGCAGAAACCAGAGCCCTATGGTGTCGATGAGGTTGCCGGCGTGATCTTCAACCCACACTGCAACGTAGGGATTGAGGATCCGACCCCGGCCGCCAGCACCCGCCACATAGGCAAATGCCACCGCCAATTCAGCACCAGTCGGGAACATGGCCGCTGTTGGCCCGGTGGACTGCACTGCGGGCTCGGTTGGTGTTGGTTCGACGTCACCAGGTGCGGGTTCGGTTGGCGCGGGCTCGAGATTTGTCGCCGCCGCGGGTTCGGTTGGCGCGGGCTCGCTCGGCGCAACGGTCGCCGAGCTTGAGCCTGCGAAAACCTCGGCATCGCTCTTGCTGCAAGCAAGGACAGGGAATGCCACTATGGCCCCAGCCACGGCACTACGGCGAAGAAACGCCCTGCGTGACACCTCAACCAGACGGGGTTCGAATTCACCTGGGTCATCGGGTCCAACTGAGGCGGGCATCCTCGGAGGTCTAGAGCCTAAACCTGAGAATTTGCCGAGAACGGCTGCCGAGTTTGCCGGGAGGATCCGTTCGATCACCAAGCAATTCCCGGCTGACACTCAGGTTCTTCTCAGAACGGAGTGCCACGATGGAGGTCGTGAAGGGACACCACCTCCTTGTGGTTGACGATGAAGCCAACCTCCGGTCAATGCTCCGGGCCGCGTTGAGCTATCACGGATTTGAGGTAAGCGAATTCCGAGACGGAAGAGAGGCGCTCACCGCCGCGGCTCGCGAAATGCCAGATCTGATCATCTTGGATGTAATGATGCCCGACCTCGACGGCTTTGAGGTTTGCCGACGACTCCGAGCCGACGGCAACCAGACGCCAATCCTGTTTCTTACCGCGAAAGACGAGACCGAAGACAAGGTGCGAGGTCTGACTCTCGGGGGCGACGACTATCTCCAAAAGCCCTTTAGCCTTGACGAACTCGTCGCCCGTGTGGAGGCGATTCTGCGCCGCGCCGGGAAGCCAGGCGCATCAAGCGTGCTCAATCTGGCCGATCTGTCCATGGATGACGATGCCTACCGAGTGACCAGGGCCGGCGTCGAAGTGTCGCTGTCGCCCACCGAGTACAGCCTGTTGCGCTACCTGCTGGTAAACCAAGGCCGCGTCCTGTCGAAAGCCCAGATTCTCGACCATGTTTGGCAGTACGACTTCAACGGCAACGGCGGAGTTGTAGAGACCTATATCGGCTACCTTCGCAAGAAGATAGACACCGCCGAGCCTAAACTCATCCACACAATCCGAGGCGTCGGCTACACCCTTCGACTCCAATGACACTCCCTTGGCTCTGCCTGACATTGAGAGGCCAGCGGTGAGGAGGTCGTTGTCGCTTCGAGCTCGCTTGCTTGCCGGAGTTGCCGTAGTCGCAATCATCCTGGCAGCAGCGGCATGGGCAATCGTGTCCAATACCCGCAATCATCTCGTCGATCAGGTAGACGAACATCTCGTCGCCACCGCTGACATCGATCGCGACGGACGATTAGGCGACGGTCTCTTCGATAGACGCCACGATGAGTCTGCGCGGGGCAACCATCTCCCGTCGCATGAAAGCAATCTACAGTCGCGTGAGCAGCCGGGACGTTTGAGCAATATGTTCGAAGGCGCTGTCCATCGCAATCGCGGCCTAGAAACGTTATTCGAGCCGAACCTACCGGATCAGGCATACAGCCCACCCGATCTCGACTGGAACACCGTCGTCAATCGTATCTCCGAGCCGTTCACCGCTTCGGCTGTGGACGACGATGTTAGGTACCGGGTACTGGCCGTTGAACTTCGCGACATCATCTTTGTTCGGGCCCTGCCTTTGACCGACGTTGAAGATACCGTCGATCGATTGATCCTGTTTGTGGTCTTCGGCGCGGGCTCAATCTTCTTGGTTCTCACCGCCGTCGCCTGGTGGGTCATCCGACTCGGCATCCAACCCATCCGAGCTATGACCGACGCCGCGACTGAGATCGCCGACGGCAACCTCTCCCTTCGCGTTCCCGAACCTAAGACCGTGGGAACCGAGGCCGGTGCATTGGCCCGGGGACTCAACGTCATGCTGGGCCGAATCAAGACGGCGGTGGACAGCCAGGCCCAATCCCAGGAGCGGCTCCGCCGATTTGTGGCCGACGCCTCCCATGAACTGCGGACCCCCATTACCACCATCCGGGGTTATGCCGAGCTGTACCGTCAAGGGGGTTTAGCTGAAGGACGCGACCTCGAAGACGCCATGCGTCGTACCGAACAAGAGGCCCAGCGTCTCGACCGCCTGGTTGAAGACATGCTGACATTGGCCAGATTCGACCAGGAACGCCCAATCGGCCTCAGCGAGATAGACCTCAGCACGATAATCGCCGACACTGAGGCCGACGCCAGAGTTGCTGCGCCCAATCACGTATTCGCCGCCACCATTGAGCCCGACATCAGCATTACCGGCGACGAGGATCGACTGCGCCAAGTATTGGCCAACGTCGTCAACAACGCCGCTGTCCATACTCCACCCGGCACCTCCGTTACCATCGATGCCCGCCGGTTGGACGACAACGTGGTCGTCGAGATCAGCGATAACGGTCCGGGCATCGACTCCGATCATCTCGCCAGGATTACCGAGCGCTTCTACCGCGCCGATCCATCGCGCTCGCGAGAACACGGCGGGAGCGGCCTCGGCCTGTCGATTGCCGACACAGTGGTTCAGGCCCATGGAGGCAGCCTTGATGTGGCCAGTGAGCCCGACCTCGGGACCTCGGTCACCATCACCCTTCCGCTGCGCCCTCCACAAACTCCAATGCGAGAGGGCGAGGAACCCACTCAAGACAAGGAGAAACCATGACAGAAATCGAAGACCATGATGACTTCGGGGGTCTTTCCAGGGATTTGCCCCACTTAATTGACAGACGTCTAGCTCTTCGTTTGATCGGTGGTGCCAGCCTCGCAGGCGTAGTGGCCGCGTGTGGCACCAACAGCAATCCCGCGGTGATTCCCCAAACTCCTACACAGGCCTCGGGCCAACCCACCCTATCGCCAACCATCACAGCCACGGGCCAACCCACCGCATCGCCAACCATCACAGCCACGGGCCAACCCACCGCAGAGGCCACTTCAACACCGGCTGTCGATCTACCCGGCAACATCGCGAACCCAGGGGCGGAGATACCGAGCGAAACAGCTGGCCCCTTTCCTGCGAATGGCACAAACGGCCCGAATGTCCTGGCCATAGATGGAATTGTCAGGGCCGATCTCACCAGCAGTGTCGGTGAATTCAGCGGCACAGCACAGGGCATCCCCACCGCCATTCATCTAACTGTGGTGGATGCCAGCACCGGGAGTCCTCTCCCCGGCGCTTCGATCTATCTGTGGCATTGCACCGCTGACGGCCGCTACTCGATTTACGAGATCTCCGACCAGAACTTCCTGCGAGGAGTCCAGGCCGCTGACGGTGCTGGCAAGGTCGTCTTCAATACCGTGTTTCCCGGCTGCTATCGCGGTAGGTGGCCTCACTGCCACTTCGAGGTTCATGACAGCCTCAGCAATGCTGTCACCAGCAACAGCGCCATCAAGACGAGCCAACTGGCCATTCCCCGAGCAGACTGCGAGAACGCCTATATCGACAGCCGGTACGGCAACAGCGCCAGAGACTTGGCCCGACTGACCCTCGCTTCTGACAGCGTCTTCCGCGACGGCTGGCAAGACCAACTGGCAACAGTCACAGGATCAAACGCGGATGGCTACTCGATCTCTCTGCTTGTGCGAGTTTGAACGTCGACTCTGAGAAGTCTCATGCTGTGTCAACGCAGAGTAAAGCGAACTTCGAGAGTCGTTGTATTCGGCATGCTTGCGCTCCTTGCAGCTTGCGGAGATCATGCTGAGAATTCGACACCTACTACGGCTACACCAATTGAGGCGGATCCACGACCGATGGTGCAACCAGATTTGTCATCTTCCGCGCCATCAGATGTTACTTTGCAAGAAAATGAGGGGAATGGGCTGCAGATAGACACCAGTGGCAACGATCCGGTCGCAGTGCTCACACCATTGGGAATCCCTGTCGTCGTTATCCAACGCACCGATGCTGGTTATTCGGTGCTGACACCGTGTGGCAACACAGCCCAAATCTCCAAAGGAGAACCCATCGATGGAATACGAGTCGTTGTTGATCCAGGCCACGGGGGACACTGGGACACCGGCGCAGTTGGGCCCAATGGCCTTCTTGAGAAGGACTTGAATCTGAAGCTCAGCCGCGCCGTACTTGAGGAGTTAGCCGACCGCGGCATACCCGCCGCCACTACACGTACCTTCGATTACGGAGTTCGCCTATCTGCCCGAGCCGCCTTCGCTGACGTCCTCGGATCCGATGTGCTGATATCCATTCACCACAACGCACCTACCTGGAATATTGTCGATATTCCAGGTAGCGAAGTGTACGTGCAATCTGCGACACTCCAACAAGCCCGAGTCGACTCCGCTCGCCTTGGGGGGCTGCTTTACGAAGAGATAATTGCAGGGCTCTCTTCATTCGACGATGTCTCATGGAGCCGCCTGCCTGACGCAGGAGTGCTTCGGGTTCTACAGCCTGACGGCAACGACACTTACGGCATATTGCGCCACCCGTCGACTCCGTCTGCCCTTATTGAGTACGGGTACCTCTCCAACCCCGACGAAGCAAAGCTATTCGCCACACCCGAGTACATCAGGGTTGCCGCCCGAGCGACCGCCGACGCCATCGACACATACCTACACACCGACCGCACCTACTCCGGATTCATACACGAACCCCGGTCATACGATCCACCATCTTCCTCTATACCCTGCGATGATCCCACCATGGAATAGAACAAGCCGACGTGACGAGCCCCCACTCCCCCTACTCTCGTTCAACATCTACAGGGGCTAGACCGCGGCCAGGGCCTGCCAGATGCGCTCGGGGGTGGTGGGCATGTCGATGTGGGCCACGCCCAAGTGCGACACGGCGTCGATCACCGCGTTGTGGATGGCCGGGGTGGAGCCGATGGTGCCCGACTCGCCGATGCCCTTGGCCCCCAGCGGGTTCATCGGGCTGGCCGTCTCGGTGTTGCTCACCTCAAATGAGGGCAGCTCGGCCGCGCTGGGCATGAGGTAGTCGGCCAAATTCGCGGTGCGGGGATTGGCGTCCTCGTCATACTGCACCCACTCGAACAGCGCCTGGGCCGCACCCTGGGCCACGCCGCCGTGCTGCTGGCCGGCCACCAGCAGCGGGTTCATGATGGTGCCGCAGTCGTCCACGGCCACATGGCGCAGCAGCTCAACCCCGCCGGTCTCGGTGTCCACCTCGACCACAGCCACGTGGGCCCCAAACGGGAAGGTGGCCCCGCCCTGGTCGAAGTCGAGCTCGTGGGTGATCACCCCGCCGTCGGCCGCCGAGGCCAGATCGGCCCACGACGCGGCCTGAGCGGGCACGCCGGCCACGTGCAGGCCGCCCTCGCCCACCACGATGTCAGCCGCGCTGGCCTCCAGTTGCTGGGCGGCCAGCTCCTTGGCCTGGGCCAGCACCTCTTCGCTGGCCTTGAACACCGCGCTGCCCGCGGTCTGAAGCGAACGGGAACCCAGGGTGCCCGCGCCCCTTGGGATCTCGGCGGTGTCCGACTGGATGAGCTTGATGTTCTCCATGGGCACGCCCAACAGATCGCTGACGATCATCGAGAACGCCGTCTCGTGGCCTTGGCCGTGGGCGCTGGTGCCCACCCGGATCTCGGCGGTGCCGTCGCTCAGCACGTCTACCCGGCCGTACTCGGTGTGCAAGCCCAGCGGAGCGGTGATCTCCACGTAGGACGACACGCCGACGCCCAGCAGCTTGGAGTCGCCGGAGTCCCGCCGGGCGGCCTGCTCGGCCCGCAGATCGCCATAGCCGGAAGCTTCCAGCGCGGCGTCCAGCGCCTTCTCGTACTCGCCGGAGTCGTAGTTGGCCCCGGTGACGGTGGCGTAGGGGAACTGGTCGGCACCGATGAAGTTGCGCCGCCGGATCTCAGCGGGGTCGATGCCCAGCTCGTCGGCGCCCACGTCTAGCACCCGCTCCAAAATCTGGGTGGCCTCGGGACGACCGGCGCCCCGGTAGGCGGCGATCTGCGTGGTGTTGGTGACCACCGCGTCGCCCACGAACCTGACCTTGGGGATCTGGTACACGCCCTGGGCCATGGTCTGGGTGAGGATGGGCAAGAAGCTGCCGATGGCCGGATAGGCCCCGGAGTCGGCCAAGCAGTGCAGGTTCAAACCGGTGATGCGGCCATCGCCGTCGAACCCCATCTTGGCGGTGAGGATGTGACCCCGGCCCTGCACCAGCGACACCATGTCTTCGGAGCGCGACTCGGTCCACTTCACCGGGCGTTCCAGCTCCAATGCGGCCTTGGCTGCCACCAAGTACTCGGGATACAGGCCGGTCTTGGCCCCGAAGCCCCCGCCCACCGCGGGGGCGATCAGCCGCACATTGTCGCCGTCGAGCCCGAACAGGCCGGCAAACCCGTCCTTGAGGCCGATGGGCGCCTGGCTGGGAAAGGTCACGGTCATGCCGCCTTCGGGGGTGCCGGGCTCCACCAGGATGCCGTTGGGCTCCATGGGCACCGCGGCCAGCCGCTGGCTCTCCATCTTCACCTCGGCCACATGGGCGGCCTCGGCCAAACCGTCGTCTTCGCCGAGTTCGGTGTGGAAGGCCAGGTTGCCGCCCTCGTTCTGGGGCCACAGCACTTCGGCGCCCTCGTCCAGCGCCTTCTCGGGGTCGGCGTTGGCCGGCAGCGGGTCGTAGTCCACGAACACCGCCTCAGCGGCATCCATGCCCTGCTCGCGGGTCTCGGTGATCACCGCGGCCACGATGTCGCCCACGAACAGCACCCGATCACCGGCGATCTGCGGGCGCTCGAACACCGGCAGCATGGGGAACCCGGCGGTGGCCGGCAGGCCGATGTTCTCGCCGGTGTACACCGCCAGCACGCCGTCCATGGCCTGAGCCTCAAGCGCGTCGACCTCCGTGATGGTGGCGTGGGCCATCGGCGAGCGCACAAACGTGACGTAGGCGGTGCCCTCGGGAGTGAAGTCGTCGTAGTAGCGCTCTGCGCCGGTGAGCAGCCCGGGATCCTCGACGCGAACGACGGAATTCCCCAAAATCGAACCAGAACTCGACACGGTTTTCCCCTTTTTTGTAATCGGGAGTCGGGAGGATGTTAGAACCACCTCATGGATTTGAGCCAGCTTTACGACCCGGCGCTCGACGAATATGTGCCGGAAGCCATGGACTTCTTGTCGAAGTTCTCGTTTGTATCGGCGGCCCCTGATCTGTCGACCCCCGAGGGTCGGGCCCAAGCCCGAGACCTCGAGTCTCTAGGCGGGGGCATCCTCGCCTCCTCCTTTCTTGATGACGTGGACACACGCACCTACCTCGGCGCGGCGGGCGACGAGTTGGAGCTGCGGGTATTCGCGCCCGACGGTCCGGCTCGGGCGCTGTATCTCGACATCCACGGCGGTGGCTTTTTTATGGGCCACCCCAAGATGGGCGACCTGGGAAATCGGGCCATGGCCCGCAGGCACCAGATCGCGGTGGTCAGCGCCCAATACCGCCTCGCCCCCGAACACCCTTGGCCCGCCGGTCCCGACGACTGCGAGGCCGCCGCACTGTGGGCGCTGGGACCGGGCCGCGACGAGTTCGGCTCAGTCCCCCTGCTGATCGGCGGGGGTTCGGCCGGGGCCAACTTGGCCGCCACCACGCTGGTGCGGATGCGAGACCGCCATGACGCTGCCGGTGAGTTCATCGGGGCCAACCTGGTGTACGGAGTGTTCGACCTGAGCGGCACCCCGTCGCAGATCAGCCTGGGCAATGTGGAGTTCCGGGAAATGTACGTGGGCGACCACGACACCAAGGGCCGCCAGCACCCCGACATCTCCCCGCTCTACGCCGACCTGAACCACCTGTGTCCCGCACTGTTCACCGTGGGCACCTACGACTACCTCTACGACGACTCCCTGTTCATGGCCGCCCGCTGGCGAGCGGCAGACAACCCCGCCGAGCTGGCCATCTACCCGGCCTCACCCCACGGATTCACCGTGTTCCCCACCAAGATGACCAAAGCCGCCAACAACCGCACCGACGCCTGGCTGGCCGGAATCCTCGATGGCTAGGGGGTTCCCCGCCCTGACGGAATCCTCCTGTAGGTTTTCTCCCGATAGCCGACCAGTAATAGCCGAAGTTATCTGAAAATAACGTAAAGTTGTTTACTGTGGGCGTGCAGGATTGGTACCCTGCAACTATGCCCGCAACCCTGACTGCCCCCACGATGGCCGACGCCGAGCGGGCCGCGGCTGCGGTCTTGGAGGGCGGGGCGGCGTGCGTGATGCTGTTCGGGTCGGTGGCCCGCGAACAGCAGACCGAGGACAGCGACATCGACCTGGTGGCCGTCTTCGACGACCTGGGCGACTACCAGGAACGCTGGAAAATCCAAGGCCAGCTTCAACACCTGGCCCAGGAGGCCACTGGCCACCGGGTCGACGTCCACGTCACCGATTGGCCCGAATGGGTACATCGCTCACTCCGGATGCAGACCACCTTCGAAAGCGGCGTGAAATTCGACGCCCTTGTATTGGCCGGAAGCCAAACCCCCGGTCCCCGCACCAACTGGAACAAGGAAATCGAATTGCCCTCCACCCACCACGAGGAAGCCGTCCAAAGCCTCCTCCACACAGACCTGTCCCTGACACTGCTTGTTATGGCCTACCGCTCGGAGCCGAGCGACGAGCCGCCCACGCCCTCCCCGGAGATCAACCCGCAAGACCCAGCCCGGAAGCGCTTCGCAGGCATCTGCTCCCAAGCCCATGCAGTCACGGAGAGCGCTCTGACTGCGCTGATCCACTGCCAAAACCAAGAGCGCCCCATGCTCACCCACCAGCTTCACCAGCTGCTCGCACTGGTCAAAGAGCCTTCCCACTCCCGAATCGAAGACGCGCTCCGCCGCATCATCGACCTGGAGGGAAGCGAACGCCCGAACGAGCCCTACATCAACTGGAGGGTCCACGGAACGTACGTCACCTACCGGACCATCCCCTTGAATGCCCCTATCACCGACGACCATGTCCTCGCCGCCCTCGAAACGGCGAGCATCGTCATCGAAGAGATCGCCCAAGCCACCGACGACGAGCGCCTCACACCCCTGCAAGCCACCCTCGACCGAGCCTGGGCCACCTACAACACCGTCAACATCGCCACCGGCAAGCCCTATCCAACCTGATCACCCGCGGTATCGAGGTGGCGGAGGCGACCTCGGGTGAGCTGGCTGACCAGGTAGGCGGCCACCATCATGGCGGTGATGGCCAGTACCCAGCGGATGCCGATGACGCTGGCTATCCCTCCTTGCACCAGGATGCTGAGCGGAGCAGCCAGGCCGAAGAGCATCATCCACAAGCTCATCACCCGGCCCCGGTAGGTGTCTTCACACAGGCTTTGGAGCGCGCTGGTGAGGGTGGGCATGGTGACCATGAAGGCCAGGCCCACCCCGCCCATTGCCAACACGCCCATTGCGAAGGTGGGCACCACGGCCAACACCATGGTGAACACCGCCACCGCACTGATGCCGATGGTGGTGAGACGGCTGTAGAGCGCTCCTCGGTCGAACTGGAGCAACAGCACCGCGCCGATGAGCGATCCAATGCCGAATGCACCCAGCAGCACGCCGAAGCCAGCAGCGTCCACGCCGAAGGCGTCGTCGGCGATTACCGGGGCCAGCCATTGCGTCGGGGAGATGGCGGCGGCCAACATGAAGCTGGCCAGCATCACCACTCCGATACCCTCGACGCTTCTGGCGTATCGGAATCCTGACAGGAAATCGGCGAGAAAGCTGTGGCTCGACGACGCTCCGGGCGGGGGCCGGGGCGGCAACAGGCTCAGCCCGACAACGAGCACGGTAAAGCTGGCCGCGTTGAACCAAAAGGCCGCGGCTGGCCCCCAGAACTGGATTAGCCATCCGCCCAGCATGGGGCCCACCGCCCGGGAGATGTTCCACTGGGTGGAGTTCAAGAAGACCGCGTTGCGCATGGCCCCGCTCGGCACCAGCTCCACCACGATGGCCTGCTGCACTGGCGCTCCCACCGACGCGGTCGCACCTCCGCCAAAGGAGAAGGCCACCAGTACCCAGAACGTCTCGGCGTCGATCTGGACAACCCAGGCCAGGGCCACTGCTACCACCATCTGACCCACCACCGTGGCCAAGA
Source organism: Acidimicrobiia bacterium (assembly GCA_022819825.1). Classification (GTDB taxonomy): domain Bacteria; phylum Actinomycetota; class Acidimicrobiia; order Acidimicrobiales; family Bin134; genus Poriferisocius. The sequence goes on from JAJEGM010000001.1 coordinate 85,672, forward strand.
ACAGGCGAGTGCGGCTGTAGCGGTCGGCCAGCGACCCCCCGAATGGGCTCATCAGCAGCAAGGGGATCAGCCCGACAGCAGCCGCCACCGTCACCTTCCAAGGGTCGTCGGTGATGTCCTCCACCAGCCAGCCGATGGCGGCCAGATACATCATCGACCCGATGTTGGACACCACGCTGGTGGTCCAATACAGCCGATAGTCCCGATAGCCCAGCGCCTCCACTGAGCGCGGCGCCCGCCGATCAGGACCCTCGATCACCCGCTCTTTCTACTCCCCTGCTCCCTGCGTGGCCGTCATCCGGCAGGTCTGGGGAAAGTCAGGGGCCAGCTGCAGTGACCGTATCGGTGTCGCGGCCGGAGCGGATCACTGTGCCGGGACGGGCATCGGTCAATGCTCCGGCCCGCTGGGTTTCCACCCCGTTCACCAGCACGTGCTCGATGCCCTCGGCACCGCCGGTGAGCCGCCACCCGCCGCCGGGCATGTCCCAGGCGGTGGTAACCGGAGCCTTGGTAAGGCGGGCGGGGTCGAACACCACGATGTCGGCACACCAGCCCTCGGCCAGCCGTCCTCGGCCCCGCAGGCCGTAGTGGCGGGCCGGACGGTCGGTAACCAGGTTCACTGCCTGCTCCAAACTGAGGAGTCCCCGATCCCGCACCGTGTCGCCCACCAACGCCGAAGTGCACCCCCAAGTCATCATCATGTCCAGATGGGCCCCGGCGTCGGAGCCGCCGGCCAGCACCCGGGGGTCGCCCAGCATCTCGGCCCGCTTCTTCCACGACTCGTCGTCATCGCCCACCACCGGGGGCCCGAATCCGGTCATCAGGTCGTCTTCCAGTGAGATATCGCACATCACATCGAAGGGCTCCTGGCCCCGCTCAGCGGCCAGGTCGCCGATTGTGCGCCCCACCAGCGCCTCCAACGAGGAGGACGACACATCCACCACCGTGGTCTCGGCCCACCGCACCCAGGTGCGGTGAGACGCCTGGGCCGCGCCTTCCACCAGCCGCTGGCGCACCTCGGGACGGGACAGGGCCTCAACCTTTGCGGCGTGGTCCAGGTGCATGATCTCGGCCCAGTCGGGCAGGGTGTCGTAGAGCACCCCGGTAGCAAAGTTCAACCGCATCTGCATGACGTCGGGCAGCATGAGCCCCACCACAGTGGCACCCTGTTGTCGGGCGTAGTCGGCGGACCCCAGGCGGTTCTCCAGGTAGTCGTCCTCGCCGGGCCGCACGTTGAACAGGTTCCAGTTCATCGGACGATCAGCGGCCAGCACCATGGCGGTCATCAATTCGTAAGCCTCTGGAGACCACAGGTAATCGATGCTGGGAATGATCTCCAGGGTGGTGCCGGGGTAATCCCGGCAAACCCCGGCCAGCGCCACCATCTCGGCGTCGGTGGCCGACCGAGACGGCACCGGATCGCCGTTGTGGTCGTTGTGGGCCGAAGCCCTGGTAGAGGAGAACCCCAGCCCGCCTTCGGCCAAGCTCTGGGCCAGCAGCGATTTCATGGCCTCGAGCTGCTCATCGGAGGCCGCCTCGCCCACCGCGGCCGATCCCATCGTCAGGCGGCGCACCGTGCTGTGGCCCACCAAGAACCCGGCGTTGACGCCCAGTCCGTTGCCCTCCAGGCGATCCAGCCACGACCCGAACGACGACCATCCGAAGTCCAGCCCGGCCTCCAACGACTCGGTGGGCATGCCCTCCACCCGGGCCAGCATCCGCATCACGTAGTCGGCCTCGTCGGACACCATCGGAGCGATGGTAAAGCCGCAGTTGCCCCCAATGGCGGTGGTGATTCCGTGCAGCGACGACGGCGTGAGGTGGGGGTCCCAAAGCACCTGGGCGTCGTAGTGGGTATGCACATCGATGAATCCCGGGGCCACCGCCAACCCGTCGGCGTCGATCTCCTCGCGTCCGGGCTCGTCGGAACGGCCAATGGACACGATGCGCCCGTCTCGCACCCCGACATCTGCTACCCGACCCGGCGCTCCGGTGCCGTCCACCACCATTCCGCCCCGAATCAAGCAGTCCAACATCGTCATACCCCTGCGCTATCGTCGTTTTCCGGGCAACTGAGCCCAACCCCCCTACCGTACCCGAGACGTCCGACTGGAGTTCCTGATGTCGCCACGCCCTTTGAGGGACATCTTGTGAGGCGGCAAATCGGTGTCGTGGGGGCCGGGTGGACCGGAGCCGTGGCCGGCCGCCTGCTCACCGATGCGGGCTTTGCGGTGGAGGTTCTGGAAAAGACCAGCGTGGTGGGGGGGCATTCTCGGGCCGAGACCATGAACGGGGTGGTGTACGAGCCCAACGGGGCCCACATCTTCCACACCGAAAATGAGGCGGTGAACGAGTTTGTGAACTCCCACGGGCTCACGCGGCCCTACGACCACAAGGTGCTCACCGAGGTATTCCTGTCGCCTGACGATGACGAGGGCCGCTTGTTGTCCTGGCCTCCCCAGGTAGAGGAGCTCAAGGAGCTGCCAGTGTGGCCAACGGTGGAGCGGGAGCTGGCTTCCCTTCCCCCCCAGCCCACTGGCGACAACTTCGAGGACTTTGTGGTGTCGATGATGGGCCGCACCCTGTATGACCTGTTCATCCGGGACTACACCGCCAAGCAGTGGGGCCGCCCGGCCACCGAGCTGTCGGCTCGTTTCGCCCCCAAGCGGGTGGAGTTGCGCCGCGACGGACATCGGGGGTTATTCCGGGACCGCTGGCAATACTTCCCGCCCAACGGCATCAACGAGGTGATCGAGTCGGTGTTGTCCACCGTGGCCGTCACGCTGAACACCGAGGTCACCGTGGACGACGCCGACCGCCTCGGCCAGGACTACGACGCGGTGATCATCACCGCCGCACTGGACGACTTCGCCCGCTGCCCCGGCGAGCTGGAGTGGCGGGGCATCGAGATGCGGTCGCGCTTTGAACCGACAGACGATCCCGGCGGCGTGCTTACCCCTGCTTATGTCACCAACCGCCCGTCGACCCGAGTTCCCTACACCCGCACGGTGGAGACCAAGCACGCCACCGGGCAGCAAATCGATGGCACCGTCGTCAGCGAGGAGATGCCGGGGGCGCCTCGACGCCACTACCCGGTGCTGACCGCCGACGGCGCCAACGAGCGCCGCAACGCCGAGCTCGCCGAGAAGATCGCCGACCACTTCGACATCCCGGTGTACTTCGCCGGGCGGCTGGCCACCTACCGCTACATCAACCAGGACGAGGCCATCGCCGACGCCATGGCTGTGGCACACCGAGTGGCCGCCGAGCTGGGGGGATAGCCGGTCATGGCCGACGCGATGCCTAAGGGTTGGAGTTTCTGGATCGACCGGGGAGGCACGTTCACCGACGTCGTGGCCCGAACACCCGATGGCGACGTCACCACCGTCAAGCTGCTTTCGGAGAGCCCCCGATACCGCGACGCCGCCATCGAAGCCATCCGGACCCTGCTGGGGCTGAGCGCCGACGAGCCGATCCCGTCGGACCAAGTGGCCGAGGTGAAGATGGGCACCACCGTGGCCACCAATGCCCTGCTCGAGCGCCAGGGCGAGCCCACCGTGCTGGTCACAACCCGGGGCTTCGCCGACGCCCTCCGCATCGGCTACCAAACTCGGCCCGACCTCTTTGCCCTCGACATCGTGCTGCCCGACATGTTGTACAGCCAGGTAATAGCGGTGGACGAACGAGTGCGGGCCGACGGCACCGCCGAGCGGTCACTAGATGAGGACGACGCCCGACAGCAGCTGGCCGCGGCCCACCGAGCTGGATTGCGGTCGGCGGCCATCGTGCTGGTACACGGCTATCGCTATCCCGATCACGAAGCCCGCCTGGCCGAGATTGCCGCCGAGGTGGGGTTTGAGCATGTCTCAGCCAGCTATCAGGTGAACCCGCTCATCCGCCTGGTGCCCCGGGGAGACACCACCGTGGCCGACGCCTATCTCACCCCGGTGCTGCGCCGTCACATCCAAACGGTGGAAGACCAGATCGACACCTCGCTCTTCTTCATGCAGTCCAACGGCGGTCTAGCCCACCCCGACCACTTCCGGGGCAAGGACGCGCTGTTGTCCGGCCCGGCCGGCGGTGTGGTGGGAATGGCCCGCACTGGTGAGGCTGCTGGCCACCACCGCCTGATCGGGTTCGACATGGGCGGCACATCCACCGACGTATCCCACTACGACGGCCGCTTTGAGCGCACTACCGATGCCGTCGTCGCCGGGGTCAGGGTGCGAGCGCCGATGATCTTGATCCACACCGTGGCCGCCGGGGGCGGCTCGATCCTGTCGTTCGACGGAAGCCGATTCCGGGTGGGTCCCGACTCGGCGGGCGCCGAGCCCGGCCCGGCCTGCTACGGAAATGGCGGGCCGCTCACCGTGACCGACGCCAATGTCGTTCTCGGCCGCTTGCATCCCGACCACTTTCCGGCAGTGTTCGGCCCCGGCGGCGACCAGCCACTCGATGCCGCCGCGGCCCGGACCGCCTTCTCCCAATTGGCTGCGGCCATCACCCAGGCCACCGGACAATCGTGGACCTCAGAAAGGGCTGCTGAGGGGTTCTTGGATGTGGCGGTGCAGAACATGGCCAATGCCATCAAGACCATCTCGGTGCAGCAGGGCCATGACGTGAGCGCCTACACCTTGGCCTGCTTCGGTGGCGCCGGCGGCCAGCATGCCTGTCGGGTGGCCGACGAACTGGGCATGTCCACCGTGTTGATCCACCCCCACGCCGGAGTGCTCTCGGCGTTGGGCATCGGCCTGGCCGACGTGCGCTCGGTAACCGAGCGAGCGGTGGGTCAAACCCTCACCGAGAAGCTGCTGGGCGCCGTCGCCACCGACATCGGGGAGCTGGCCGCCGCGGCCTACACCGAGGTGGCCGCCGACCTGCCCCACTCCAACATTCACATTGAGGCCAGCTATTTCTTGCGGTACGAGGGATCTGACACCGCACTCGAAGTGGTTGCCAACGACTACCGGCCGGTGGTGGCCGCTTTCGAAAACCTCCACCAGACCCGCTTCGGATTCGCCTCTCCCGAGACGCCGATCGTGCTGGAGTCGATCCAAGTGGAAGCCATCGGCCGCAGCAGCCTGTCGGAGACCCTGGCCGAACAGCCCTCCAACGGTTCATCACCCGAAACCAGCCCCCTGGCCAACCACGAGGCCAGCTTCGAGGGACAGGCCCAAGACATATCCTTCTTCGACCGGGCCGAGCTGGGATCGGGGGCGGCCATAGACGGCCCCGCGGTCATCATCGACCCCCACTCCACCACAGTGGTTGAACCGGGCTGGGCCGCGGCGACAGCCCCAAGCGGCGAACTCGTGTTGCGCCGCATAGCCCCCCGCACCGGTGCAGCCGTGGGCACTCATGCCGACCCGGTAATGCTGGAGATCTTCAACAACCTGTTCATGAACGTGGCCGAGCAGATGGGGGTGGCGCTGGAGAACACCGCCGCTTCGGTGAACATCAAAGAGCGACTGGACTTCTCTTGTGCGGTGTTTGACCCCGACGGCGAGTTGATCGCCAATGCCCCTCACATGCCGGTCCACCTGGGCTCGATGGACATGGCGGTCAAGGCGATCATCGCCCGCCATCCCGAAATGGCGCCGGGCGACGCCTTCATCACCAACGCCCCCTACAACGGCGGCACCCACCTGCCCGACGTGACCGTGGTCATGCCGGTATTCGATGCCGACGGCGATGAGGTCTTGTTCTTCACCGCGTCGCGCGGCCACCATGCCGACATCGGCGGCACAGTCCCCGGCTCAGCCCCCGCCGACGCGTCGCACATCTCCGAGGAGGGGGTGCTGTTCGATGGCGACGTTCTGGCCCGGGGCGGGCGGTTCCAGGAGGCCGAGATCCGGGCCTTGCTCACCGATGCCGAGTGGCCGGCCCGCAACCCCGACGTCAACATCGCCGATATCAAAGCCCAACTGACCGCCTGCCAGAAGGGAGCCGTCTCCTTGGGCGAGGTGATCGACTACTACAGCTTGGAGACGGTGCATGCGTACATGGACCATGTGAGGGCCAACGCCGCTGACTCGGTCCGCCGCCTGATCGATCGCCTAGAAGACTCCTCGTTTACCGTTGCGTTCGACGACGGTTCCCGAGTGTCGGTGACGTTTCGCATCAATCGCGGCCAACGGAGGCTCACCGTCGATTTCACCGGAACCAGCGACCAGCACCCGGGGAACTTCAACGCCCCCCAGCCGGTGTGTCGGGCCGCGGTCCTGTACGTGTTGCGCTGCCTGGTGGATGACAACATCCCGCTCAACAGCGGCTGTCTGGAGCCGGTGGAGCTGATTATGCCGTCACCCAGCATGATCAGCCCCGTTGAGCCCGCCGCAGTGTTCGCCGGGAATGTGGAGACCTCTCAGCACATCGTGGACACCCTGTTCGGTGCAGTGGGCACGGTGGCCGCCTCTCAGGGGACGATGAACAACGTGGTGTGGGGCAACCAGCGACACCAGTACTACGAGACGGTGTGCGGCGGCGCGGGGGCCACCGCCCGACGGGACGGCTGCGACGCAGTACACACCGGGATGACCAACGCCCGGCTCACCGACCCCGAGGTGCTGGAGCAGCGCCATCCAGTGGTGGTGGAGGACTTCTCCATCCGACACGGCAGCGGCGGCGCGGGCCGCCACCGGGGCGGCGACGGGGTGGTGCGGCGCACTCGGTTCGAAGAGGCCATGAGCCTCAACGTGCTGTCGTCCCGGCGGGACGTCGCCCCCTACGGCATCGAGGGCGGCTTGCCCGGCGCCGTCGGGATCAACCGCATACTGAGGTCTGACGGCACCGTTGAAACCCATCCCGGCGTTTTCCGCACCGAGGTGGAGCCCGGCGACCGTTTCGAAGTGTTCACCCCCGGCGGCGGAGGCTACGGACCGCCCGAGGAGCGCTGAGCGGCCAAGCGTACGCCCTCGACGATGCTGGTGTAGCCGGTGCATCGGCACAGGGTGCCAGCCAGGAACTCCCGGATCTCAGCATCGCTCGGCTCGTCGGCTCCTTCGGGGCGCTGGGCCAGCCACGCCACCGTGGACATGATGATGCCCGGTGTGCAGAAGCCGCACTGGAAGCTCATGGCATCGGCGAAAGCCTGCTGGACCGGCCCCAGCACCGGGTTGCCCGGATCAGACGTGTCCATCAGTCCCTCAATGGTGGTCACCTCGCACCCGTCGGCCTGCACCGCCAGCATCAGGCACGACCTCACCGCAGCGCCGTCCACCAGCACCGTGCAGGTGCCGCACACCCCGTGCTCGCACCCCAGGTGGGTGCCGGTCAGCCCGCATTGGCGGCGCACGAAGTCGGCCAGAGTCGTGCGGGTCTCTGTTTCGGCGGCGTAATCCACCCCGTTGGCCTGGAGCTGAACGGTTCGTGTGGGGCTCATCGACGCCAATTACCAGCCGATGCTCTGGCCCGCGTTGGCCCGCAGGATCTGGCCGGTCACATAGCGGGAGGCATCGGAGGCCAAGAACCAGATGAGATTTGCCTGGTCAGAGGCATCGCACACTTCGCCCAACGGGGATCGGTCCCGCATCAGCTTGAGGTAGCTGTCCATCTCCGCGGGATCGATCTGGCCCTCAGCATCCCGCAGATGCCCGCCCACGAAATTGGTGAGGGTAAAGCCAGGAGCGATGGTGTTGACCCGCACACCGCTGGGTCCGGCCTCCACCGCCAGCGACTGGGTGAGCATGGCCACCGCCGCCTTTGTGGCCGCATACACCGAAAGGCCCCCCACCGGCGTATTGATGGCCGTGGCCGACACGTTGATGATCGAACCCGTCCCTTGAGGACCCATGACCCGCATGGCCGCCTGACAGCCGAAAAACACCCCTTTGAAGTTGATGGCCAGAACCCGGTCGAGCTCGGCCTCGGTCACGTCCACCACGTCGCCGTAGCTGCCCACCCCGGCCACGTTGGCCATCACATCCAGCCGGCCGAACTCGTCTGTTGCCGCAGCCACCAACGCGCCCACCTGATCCGACTGCGTGGTATCGGTTGCTCGCGACACCGCCCGTCCGCCTCCATCCACGATGCGACTACGGGTGCGGTCTGCCCCAACTCCGTCGATGTCGCCCAGCACTACCGCAGCCCCGGCTGCGGCCAGCGTCTCCGCCGCAGCTTCGCCGATTCCGCTGGCCGCCCCGGTGACGCATGCCACCCGACCGCTCAGGTCGAACACTCCGAGCCCGTCCATAGGCCCAGTCTGTCTTACCGCTATCTGGCTTGCCCCACCGCCGCGCCGGTGCGAGTCTTGGGCCATGGCGGCGGAGCTGGAATGGCTGGTGGACCAACCCACCCAATCCAACCCGGTAATGGTGGTGGCTTTAGAGGGTCTATTCGACGCGGCCGACGCAGCCACCACCGGAGTGCGCTTGATGAAAGAGAGCGCCAATGGCGTCGAGCCGTTGGCCCGCATCGACCCCGAAGAGTTCTTCAACTTCCAGGATCGACGCCCTGAGGTGCGGCTAGACGACAGCGGCCGACGGGTAATCGACTGGCCGATCACCGAAGTGCATGCGGTGGAGCGCTACGGCGCCAAACACCCCCTGGTGGTGGTGGACGGAGTGGAGCCCCATCTGCGGTGGCGGACCTTCGCCGACTACCTGGTGGAAGTGGCCACCGAGTGTCGGGCCGGGCTGGTGGTGACCCTGGGCGCCATGGTCGGCCTGGCCCCCCACACCCGGCCGCTGGGGGTGGTGGGCAGCTCCACCAACGCCGAGCTGGCCCGCATGTTCGGGTTGGGCCGCCCCACCTACGAGGGCCCCACCGGACTGGTGGGCGCGCTCCACGACGCCTTGGACCGGGCTCAAATACCGGTCATCTCCCTGCGCGTGTCAGTGCCCCACTATGTGCCCGGACCGCCCAACCCCGAGGCCACCCGATCATTGCTCAAGCGGTTCGAGCTGATCACCGGCATCATCACCGACCATGCCGAGCTCGACGAGGCCGCAGCCGCATGGCGGGAGCGAGTGGACTCTGCGGTCGCGGGGGACGACGACCTCAAGGACTACGTCGCCCAACTCGAACGGCAGATCGACGAGGCCGACGACCTCCTCCCCACCGGTGACGACCTCGCCACCCAGTTCGAAGCCTTCCTCCGCGACCCCTGGAAGTAGGGACGGCAGGGCCCTACCGCCTACGCCGCCGCGGTCAGGCGGGTGATGGCTTCGTCGATGATGGTGGTGGCCAGCTTTTGGAGGGATTCGTCGTCGAGGGTGGAGACGGGGTGGGGCACGGTGACCGCGGGGTAGGTGGCCATGCCTACGGTGGGGGCGAAGGACTCGACCACCGGCTGGAACGGCTCGGTGATCAGCAGCATTGAGGGGATGCCCCGGGATTCCATGTGGACGGCGTCGTGCAGACTGCACGCCGTGCAAGCCCCTCAATCGCCCAGCCCGGAGATGATGAGGTGGGAGCGGGCGGCCAGCATCTCGGCGTCGTCGGCGTCGATGGGCTTGCCTGCGGCCGACTTGGAGTGAACCACGATGTCGGCCACCGGGAGTCGATCCCGCAGGCCCTCGGCCACATAGGTGAGCAGCTCCTTGGCGTTGTTCTTGGCGTTGTCGATCACCCCGACCACCACCGGCTCGCTGGGAGTGAAGCGGGGGGCCATCGCCACCTCATCGATTTGGGCTTCTTCGTACACCGGAGACAGAACAGTTACCGACGACATGCGATCTCCTCTCTCATGCCAAGGGTAGTCCATCGCCGGGAGCAGCCACTTTTCGGGTGACCGCCACCGAATGCACAACCGGCGCCCAATTGGGGATGTAGGCCGACCAGCCGGCCCCAGGACTGCCTGCGGTGACCAGGAAGATGTCGTTGGGCCCCCGCACGGTGTTGAGCTTGCCGTCGGCGTCGGGAGTCATGTCGTTCTGGGCGGTGAACTCCTGCAATACGCCGCCCGCGTTCAAGTGCTCGGGGGTAACCCGGCTGTGCTCGGCCAAGAACTCCCTCACCTGCTGTTTGGTCCAACCGGCTTCGGCCAGGATCTGGCGGTGCTCGTGGCCGATCACCAGCAATACCTGGTGTTTCTTGGCCACTGCGTAGGTGGCCGGGTTGGTCATGGCGGCGGCGAAGGTCAGCAGGATCCCCTCGGGGTCGCCGTTGAGGTGGTTGGCCACTTGATGGGGGCTCTCGGAGGGGAACATCGTCACCGTGGTGTCGCCCTCGCCGTAGCCCAGTTCCACCCGCAGCGGCGGCCACCCCTCGGGCGGGGGCTCCTCGGCCACCAGCATGGTGAATTTGCCGGGATGTCCTAGCGACGACCCGTCGAGGCTGTCCGACCGGGCTCCGAGCACGTTCATGGCCACCAGCCTCAGAGCCCGTCCCACCGTGGCGTTGGGCCGGTGGCCCGGACCAAGGGCATTGCGAGAGGAGTTGAATCCCAACTCGGCCACCAGCGGTCCGCTCACCACCGCGCACAGCGCGGCCCCGCCGGTGCTGGTCACCACGGTGTGGCACCCGAATTGGGGGTCGAACATCGCCGACAAGCCGGCAAGCACCACTGGGAAGTACTCGGTTCGGCACCCGGCCATCACCGCGTTGATCGCCGCCTTCTCCGCCGTCACTTCTCGGGACCGCTCGGGCACGTTGCCCACGATGTCGCCCGGACCTAAACCAGCGTGGTCGAGCATCGCCTCAACCCGATCCGACGTGGGCGGAACCACGGGCAGCCCATCGGTCCACCCCCGGTCGAAGAACTCCTCTTGCACGTCCCCCGCGTCGAGCACCAACTCCTGAGCCATGCCGAGACGCTAGTAGGGTTCCCCGCCGTGACCGGAAGACTGACAGGCAAGAGGACCATCGTGACCGGGGCGGGCTCGGGCATCGGCAAGGCCGCAGCGCAACTCTTCGCTGCTGAGGGTGCCCGGGTGATGTGTGCCGACATCAACGGCGAGGCCGCGGCGGCCACGGCGGATGAGATCGGAGATCGGGCCATCAGCATGCGAGTGGACGTAACCCAACCTGACGACTGCCAAGCCATGACCAGCCAAGCTGTGGCCGCCTTCGGCGGCCTCGACGCGGTGTACTCCAACGCCGGGGTCGACGGGCCGGGACGGGCTGGCGACCTCAGCTTGGAGGAGTGGAACCGGGTGATCGGAGTGAACCTCACCGGGAAATGGCTGTCGGTGAAGTACGCCATACCCCACCTCATCGAGGCGGGCGGCGGCTCGCTGGTGCTCCAGGCCAGCGTCGGCGGCGTGATTGGCGTGCCGGGCATCGCCGCTTATGCCGCGGCCAAGGCCGGGGTGATCGGCCTCACCCGGCAGATGGCGGTGGACTACGGCCCCGACAAGATCCGGGTCAACGCCATCTGCCCCGGAACAGTGCCCACCCCCCTGGTGCGGGCCACCTACGAGAAGCGGGGCGGGTTCTCGGCAACCGCCGCCGTGTCGGCCGACGCCACCGTGGATGAGATGATCGAAGCCGCCGTGGTGCGCCACCCCATCGGCCGCCTCGGCACCACCGACGACATTGCCCAACTCGCCCTGCACTTGGCCTCCGACGAGTCGTCATGGACCACCGGCACCGCCATCGTGATCGACGGCGGCATGTCGGTGGCCTGATCAAGCTCGCAGCTCAGCCGACCTCGGCGAAGAACTCCTGCCAGGTGTCGAGGCTCTCGGGGAGCTCCGACGGCCCCACCGTGCCGAAATAGCGCTTGCGGTCCGACTCCGACAGGCCGCCGTCCACCAGGGCGGCCATGTCCATGTAATAGATCATGGCCACCTTCCGCTCCACGAAGCGCCACTGCCCGTCTTCCACCCGGTACTCGTCGAAATAGCGCAGGCCGGTCATCAGCGTGCGCCCGTCGAGAGCCAGTTCGGCGTGGGCGTTGACCATGCCGGTGGCGCTGCCGGGCCGGTCGGGGTCGAATTCGATGACTTGGCTGTGGGGGTAGTGGTAGGTGGCCCCGAACGCTGCCATGCGCTCGGTGTAGAAGTCGATCACCGCCTGTCGTCCCTGGTTGGCCACCATGCCGTCGGCCAAAGCGAACTTGGCGTCAGAGGTGAACATGTCGGCCAAGGCACTCACATCCCGGTCGTCCACCGCCATGCCGTAGCGGGCCACAAGCTCCCGGATTTCCTCCCGAGCCTCCAGTCGGGCGATGCGCTCGGCCAAGCCCTCAGATGCGCCAGTCATACCGTTTCCTCTCCGTTCGCGAAGTTCTGCTGCCCCAGCCTGGTTTGCCGAGTCCAGCCAGCGAAAACTACCGTCGCCCTCCGTTGGCCAGCAACGCCCGGCCAACCTTAGGGGGGCCATGCTTCTAGCCTTTGGCAACTTCACAGCCGATCCAAGCGTCAACCTTCAGCTGTTGATCGGCGGTTTGGCTCTCGGTGCCATCTACGCCGTGGTGGCTCTCGGGTTCGTGCTCGTGTACAAGAGCACCGACGTTTTGAACCTGGCCCACGGGGAGTTTCTGATGCTCGGGGCCTACTTCGCGCTGACGTTCTTGATTTCCGAGAATCTCAATTTCTTCCTCGGCGTGTTCGTGCTGCTGCTGGTCATGCTGGTGTTCGGATTATTGGTCCACTACGGGATCATGCGACGAATGGTGGGCCAGGGCTTTTTCGCCATTGTGCTGATAACCCTGGGCATCGCCACGATCATCCGCGCCCTTTTGCTGATCTTCTACGGCCCGACGGAGCGAGCCCGCCTCGACCTGTTGCCCCAGGGCAGCTTCGAAGTCGGCGGCGCCACCGTGAGGTATGTCGACTTGATCATTTTCGGTGTCGTGGCCGCGTGCGTGCTGCTGTTCTTCCTCTTCTTCAAGTACACCCGACTGGGCCTGCACATGCGGGCAGTGGCCGACGACATCGAGGCCGCCGCGGCCATGGGAATCGACCCCGACAAGGTCTACGCCATGACCTGGGCCGCGGCCATGGTCATGGCCGGCGTTGGGGGACTGCTGTTCGGCCACGTCACCGGCGCCATCGATCGCAGCATCGAGGCCATCGGCCTGCGGGCCTTCCCCGCCGCGGTGGTCGGCGGGCTCACGTCGCTGGGCGGCTCCATTGTGGGCGGCCTGGTGGTGGGCGTGATCGAGCAGTTTGCCAACGGCCATCTGGGTACCAAATGGCGAGAGCCGGTGGCCTTCTCAGTGATGTTCGTGGTGCTGCTGGTACGCCCGACTGGGCTTTGGGGCCGAAAGGACTTGGAGCGGGTATGACCGCTGTCGAGAACCCCGCCCCCCAACAGGACTCCACCACCTACCGCCCGTCGCCCGTCCAGCGGCTCCTCCCGTTCGCCATCGCCGCGGTCGTCCCATTCATCCTGGGCGCCACCACCGAGAATGTGAATTTCTGGTGGAAGGCGCTGATCACGGTGGTGGTCTTGGCCGTGGTCGCCCGAATGGCCTGGGTGTGGACACCCCGGGGCGAGCTGACCCACCGGGAGGACATGCGGCTGTGGCGCACCCCCAGCGACCGGTCGTGGGCCGCGGTGACCGTCTTTGGACTGCTGGTGCTGCCCTTCATTTTGGCCTCCGACTTCACCCCTCCCATGGACTTCCCCTGGGCTACCTGGTTCGCGGTGGTCAACCTGGTGCTCATCTTCGCCATGGGTGCGGCGGCCTTCAACCTGCTGGTGGGCTACTCCGGCCAGATCAGCCTGGCCCACGTGGCGTTCTTGGCTTTGGGCAGCATCGTCGGCGGCATCGTCGGCGTGCAGTGGAGCGGCGGGAATATGTGGGTGGCCCTGCCCGCTGCGGCCTTGGCCGGAGCCGTCGTGGGCGCAATCTCCGGTCTGCCCGCCCTGCGGCTCAAGCACCTCTACCTTCTGCTGGCCACCTTCGGATTCCACTTCGTGATGATGCTGGTATGGCGGGAATACCTCCAGGAGTACTTCGGCTTCGTCGGTATCCGCTTCAAGGGCGAGAACTCCCCGCGGATCGCCTCGTGGCTGCACTGGCTGCCCGGCATCGACCCTGACGACAACGGCGAGTTCATCATCACCGGTCAATTCCGGTGGTACTGGGTGCTCATGCCCATCACGGTGCTGTCGATTCTGTTCATGGTGAACGTGGTTCGGACTCGGGAGGGGCGGGCCTTCGCCGCGGTGCGCGACCGAGATGTCTCGGCGTCGCTCCTGGGCATCAACGTGGCTCGATCCAAGCTTTTGGCCTTTGCACTGTCTTCTGCGGTTGTGTCCATGTCTGGTGTGCTGGCCTCCTTCTACATCGGCTCTCGGGGAGAGGACAGCTTCAACGTCCAGACCGTGCTGAACTACGCCATCATCATCGTGGTCGGCGGATTCTCCAGCATTCAGGGGGCCATCTTCGGCTCGGCGTTCTTCTGGTTCCTGCCCGAGTGGTTCAAGTGGGCTCGAGAGGAACTCTGGATCGTGAGGGATATCGACTTCCTCAGCGACTACCCCAGCGAGATCGACTTGGCCATCAAGGGGTTCTTGGTGGTGATCATCTTGATGTTCAAGCCCGATGGGCTGGCCGGGCTGTGGAAGGACGTCAAGGGCTGGATTGGCCGTTCTCTGGCGAGGAGGGGGCCATGAGCTCTGACGGACTCGACCTGCGGATCGAAGACCTCACGGTGGTGTACGGGGGCGTCACTGCGCTGGACAACGTGAACATCACCGTGCCCCCCGGCGGGTTCGTCACCGTCTTGGGGGCCAACGGCGCGGGCAAGACCACCTTGGTCCGGTCGATCACCAGCCTGCTCTATCTCCATAAGGGCCGAGTGCGCCAGGGGAACATCACGCTGGGGGGCGAGTCGATCCTGGGCAAGAAGAGCCCCGACATCGTGAAAGCCGGCGTGGCCCAAGTACCAGAGGGCCGCAAGCTGTTCCCCAACCTCTCCGTGAAGGAGAACCTGCTGTGCGGGGCGGCCAGTCGCTCCGACGTCGACGCCATCGATGATTCCCTGGAACAGAACCTGGAGCTGTTCCCCCAGCTTCGGCCGCTGTTGAACCAGACCGCCGGGTTGCTGTCGGGGGGCGAGCAGCAGATGGTGGCGGTGGGACGGGCGCTGATGTCGGACCCAGCCCTCTTGATCTGCGACGAGCTGTCGCTGGGCCTGGCCCCCAAGATCGTGCATCGCCTGTTCGAACTGCTCACCGAGATCAACGAGAGGCGGGGAACGTCCATCCTGGTTATCGAGCAGAACGCCAGCTTGGCGCTACAGCACGCCGCCGATGCCTATGTCCTCGAACTGGGCCGGGTGCTGATCGAGGGCACCGCCGATGAGCTCCGGGGCAATCCCATGGTGCAGGAGCTGTATCTGGGCGGTGGTGGGGAGGCCCACACCTCTTACGCCGCCATCGAGCGACCCAGTCGCCGACCGGAATCCCATGGCCGACGACCACCGGTATCTGAGTCATGAGCGACGAGATCCTGAGTTTCGACAACCTCACCGTGCAGTTCGGTGGCGTGCGGGCCTGCGACGCCATCGACGGCCACGTCAAGCGAGGCTCCCTGTTCGCCTTGATCGGGCCCAATGGAGCGGGCAAGACCACCCTGGTCAACGCCATCTCCGGCGTCTACAAGCCGCTGCCCGGCGCCCAGGTGCAATTCCATCCCGCGGGCAGGCCAACCGAGGATCTGCTGTCCTACCGCCCCTTCCAGATCGCCCGCCTGGGGGTGGCCCGGACGTTCCAGAACCTGGGACTGTTCATGGGCGAGAACGTGCTCACCAACCTGCTCCTCGGCCGCTACATCCACGAGCACACCCGGCTCATCGAGGGCGGCCTGTTCACTCGAAGGGCAGTAAAGCGGGAACTGGCCGCCCGCCAGGCAATAGAGAGAGTGGTGGATTTGCTGGACTTGGGCTCGTTCAAACGAGAGCCGGTGGGCGATTTGCCCTACGGGGTGCAGAAGAGGGTCGAATTCGGCCGAGTGCTCGCCATGGAGCCGGAGCTGCTGATGCTCGATGAGCCCATGGCCGGCATGAGCGTGGACGAGAAGCAGGACATGATCCGCTACATCTACGCCGCCCAAGACGAGCTTGATATGACGGTGTTCCTCATTGAACACGACATGAGCGTGGTGATGTCGATCGCCGACCACGTGATGGTCTTGGATTTCGGCCAGAAGATTGCAGAGGGAACCCCCGCGGAGATGCAGCAGGACGAGCGAGTGATCGCCGCCTACCTCGGCACCGAGATGGCCGAGAACTGAGTTCGCCACACATTTGGCCCCTGACGCCCGCTGTCAATTAGGGTTCCGCGCAGGACTTCCAATTGTTGGATTGCCAACTATTGGATTGCCAACAAAAAACACTGACCACCACAACTCTCGAGGGAAGAGGGGAACCCATGACTCGACGCTGGCTGAAGCTTGTTGCAGCCCTGTTTGCGTTCGCACTGATCGCAGCAGCCTGTGGCAACGATGATGACGACGGTGGTGCTGCTCCAGCACCAGCGCCTGCGGAAGAGGAAGCACCCGCTCCGGCACCGACCGAGGCACCCACCGAGGCACCCGCTCCAGCGGAAGAAGAGCCCATGGAGATGACGGTGCCCGACAACCCGGACAACGGGGTTACCTCCGACTCGATCAAGGTCGGCTGGATGGGAGACCTGACCGGTCCGACCGCCTCGTCGCAGTCGTTCAACAGCCACGGCATCGAGGCCTATTTCGAGTGCGTTAACGAGAGCGGCGGCATCTTGGGACGGATGATCGACTATCTGCCCGAGGACGACCAGTTCAACGCCGACAATGCCGCAATCAACTTCACCAAACTCACCGAAGACGACAAGGTGATCGCCCTGCTCGGCTTGGGCGGCTCGCACATCAGCACCCAGCTCCAGCCCGACGTCGAGGCCCTGAACCTGCCGGTGATCGGCCCACCCCAGACGATCGACATCCAGCTTGAGGGTGACCAGTACTTCAACAACCTGGCCCATTACGGCGACCAGGCCGACCTGGCCGCGGGACACATTGCCGCCACCGTCGGCGGCATCGAGAACGCCGTGGTCATGGGCATCAGCCTTGAGGTGCCCTCCGGCACCGAGTTCGCCGCTTACGTCGAGCAGTCGGTACTCAAGGGTGGCGGCACCTACGTCAACACCCTGTACGTGGCTCCGGGTGCCACTGAGGTCACCGCCCAGATGGTGGAACTGCAAGAAGGCATCGATAACCAGGGCGTGAACTACGTGACCCTCCACGGCTCGCCGGGCGCGGGCCTGGTGGTCATGCAGGGCATGGCCGACGTGGGCATCACCGATGTCCCCATCATCGGCATCCACGGCATCGCGGCCAACTCGATCTGGACCGAGGGGCCGGAGTCGGTCAGCGACCAGACCTTCGGCATCCACTCCTTCATGACCGCCAACAACAACATCGCAGCCTCGGCTGAGATGGAGCGGTGTGCAACGCTGGCCGGCTACGACGGCGAGCACCTGAACCTGAACTTCTCCCACGGCTTCCTCAACGGCTACGTGTTCCACCAGGCCGTAGAGCGGGCTGCGGAGACCGGCGAATTGAGCCGCGAGAGCCTGACCGAGGCTCTGAAGGGCACATTCGACACCATGGGCATCACCTGCCCAATCGACTGGAGCGCCAGCAACCACAGCCAGTGCGGCGCGGCGTTCTCGCTCGATACCGCCTCCGGCGGCATGGTGCCGGCCAATCCGTTCAGCTTCTACGCCGACAGCTTCGACGGCGAGTACGGCATCGAGATCGGCTAGCCGAATCGACTAATCGAAAGGCCCCCACGTTGTCGGACTCCAGTTCGGTCGCTGAAGAATTCAACGCCTATCTGACCGACAACGTGGGGGCCGACCCCTATCCGGCCTTCCGCCGGATGCGGGAAGAGGCCCCGGTGGTGTGGGCTGAACCGCTCCAGGCCTGGGTGCTCACCCGGTGGGACGACATCACCGCCATGCTGGAGGACACCGAGAACTTCGGGGCGCTGATGAACCGGCCGGGCACGTCCAGCATCTTCGGCCGGGCCATCTTGCAGATGTCGGGCGACGAGCACCGGCGCAAAGACGCCATCTTGGCCAAGCGCCTGCGGGGCCCCCGCTATCTCGGTTCCACCATCGAGGAGATCGTGTCCGGCTTGGTCCACGAGTACGGCGACCAACTGCCGGTGGCCCCCGAGGTGGCCGACCTGCGCACCGGGCTCACCGAGCCGGTTCCGCTGGGGGCTATCGCCGAGCTGATGGACATGGGAGCGGCCAGCAACTTCCGGAACTGGTACAACGACATCGTTGCCGCGGGAACCTCCAACTTCGCCCAAGACCCAGAGGTCCACTCCCGGGGCGAGGTGGCCCGAGACGAGCTCTACGACTTCGTCACCCCCAGCATCGAGGAGCGCCGCGGCTGTCCCGGCGACGAATTGCTGTCCGACCTGTGCTCCATGGAGTACGAGGGTGAGCGGCTGTCCGACGACGAAGTCCGCAGCTTTACCGCGTTCTTGCTGTCAGCCGGTATCGAGACCACCGACCGGGCACTGGCCAATCTGATAAAACACCTCATCTTGCAGGCCGAGCAGTGGCAGCGCTTGAAGGACGATCCATCGCTGGCCAGCTCAGCCGCTACCGAGATTCTTCGCTTCCGTCCCCCGGTGCAGGCCATCGTGCGCATGACCAAGCAAGACATGGAGGTCAGCGGCACGGTGATCCCCGCAGAGAACAAGCTCATGGGATTCATTGCCAGCGCCAACCACGACCCCGACCGGTTCGAGAATCCCGGGGAGTTCGACGTGGGTCGTTTCCAAGGGGCTGAGAGGCCCAACTACACCCCGATCGGCCCGGTTCGGGCCTTCGGCGCCGGCCCCCACACTTGCACCGGCTCGCTGCTGGCCAAGCTGGAGATGGAACGCACGCTGGAGTACCTGATCGAACGGTTCGACCACTTCGAGTTTGCCGGTGACGTGCCTCCCGACACCGGCATCGTGCTGCGCTCTCCCGAGACCCTCGACGTAGTTCTCCACCCCGCCGCCTGATCCGGCCCAAGCCGGGGCGGTCTAGGAGACAAACTCGGCAGGCTGGGCCTCGAAGCGCTGTTGGCAACCGGAAGCGCAGAAGTAATAGGTGATGCCGCCGTGGATGGAGCGGTAGCGGGCGTCGGCCACCAGCACGGTCATGCCGCACACCGGGTCGACGGCCTCTTCGGGGCGATCTTGGGACGCGGCCTCGGTGTCGGCTGCGAGGTTGCCCTCGGCCCGACGCGCCACCAGGTCGGCCATGATGGCCGCCGCGATCTCCCGGTTGGGAATGCGACCCAGGTTCAAGCCGGCCGGAGAGCTGATCCGGACCAGATCGTCGTCGCCGAACCCCTGAGTGCGGAGGTAATCGTTCATGGCTTCGGCCCGCTTGGCCGATGCCACCAGTCCGATGTAGCCAGCATCGGTGCCCAAAGCGGCCGCCAAAGCCACGTCGTCGTAGTGCCCCTGGGTGGCCACCACCACTGCGGTGGCCTGGTCGACGGTCAGGCCGCTCAAGTCCAAGCTGGTGCGCACGAGCTCGGGACGCTCATGGTCGTCAGGCTGACCGCCGTCGTCGATGACCACCGCATCCCAGCCGATGGCGGTGGCCACCGCGGCGATGGCGTCCACCGCCGGAGATCGCCCAATCACCACCACCTGGGGGGCGGGCAGGTTCGGCTCCAGATAGATCTCCATCGCTCCCTCCGAATCACACGCCATGGCAATCGAGCGCAGCCCGTCGCTGTGCTCATCGCTTTGACCAGTTGCCGCGCTCCGGTGGTGGTCCCGGCCGTCCGATGGACCCAGACACAGCAGCCGAGGTTCGCCATGGTCCAAACATGCCAGTGCCTCCACTATCACGGTGGGCTCGGCGCAGGCCCCGCCTAGCCAACCCCGCACCGAGCCGTCAGACAAGATCACCGCCTGCGACCCCTGCTGGCCCGACGAGGGTGCTCGCCGCCAGATCACCGAAGCCATCACGAACGGCTGACGCTGCTGGCGCAACTCCACGGCCCGAGCCATGACATCTACGTTCACAACACGAGCACCCTCGGCTAGCTGGCTTCGTCGATGGCGGCCCACACCCGATCGGGCAGTACCGGCATGTCGATATTGCGGACGCCCAAGTGGGCCACCGCGTCGATCACCGCGTTCACAAACGCGGCGGGCGACCCCACGGTGGCCGACTCGCCCACGCCCTTGGCCCCGATGGGATGGTGGGGCGAGGGCACTTCGGTGGCCAGCAGCTCGAACTTCGGGGTCTCCCAGGCGGTGGGCACCAGGTAGTCCATGAAGTTGGCTCCGATGCAGTTGCCGTCTTCGTCGAAGGTGATCCACTGCATGGCCGACATGGCGAAGCCCTCGGTGAGCCCGCCGCAGATCTGGCCCTCCACGATCATCGGGTTGATCCGCACCCCGCAGTCGTCCAGCGCCACCATGCGCTGCACCTGCCACACCCCGGTGTCCGGGTCTACCTCCACCACCACGATGTAGCTGCCGTAGGGGTAGGTGAGGTTGGGCGGGTCGTAGTAGGTGACATCCTCCAAGCCGTACTCCATGCCCTCGGGCAGGTTGGTGTAGGCGGCCAGGGCCACGTCTTGGATGGTGACCGACCGGTCGGGGCTGCCGGCCACCGAGAACACTCCCGAGGCCAGCTCGATGTCCTCGTCGGCCGCTTCCAGCAGGTGGGCGGCGATCTTCTTGGACTTGTCGGCCAGCTTTCGGGCCACCACCGCAGTGGCCGCGCCGCCCACCGGAGTGGAGCGCGACGCATAGGTGCCCAGACCGTAGGGGGTGTGGTCGGTGTCGCCGTGCTCCACCTTGATGTCGATGGCCGGGATGCCCAGCACCTCGGCCACGATCTGGGCGAAGGTGGTCTCGTGGCCCTGGCCCTGGGTCTTCACTCCCAGCTTCAAGATGGCCTTGCCGGTGGGATGCACCCGCAGCTCGGCCGAGTCGATCATCTTCAACCCGGCGATGTCGTAGGTGCGCGACGGCCCTGCCCCCACCGCCTCGGTGAAGTGGGCGATGCCGATGCCGATCAGCCGTCCCTCGGCCCGAGCCTCGGCCTGCTCCCGGCGCAGGTCCTCGTAGCCAACCTCGTCGAGGGCGGTGCGCAGCGCGGTGGGATAGTCGCCGGAGTCGTACACGAAGCCGGTGGCTGTCTCGTAGGGGAACTGCTCGGGCTGGATGAAGTTGCGCAGCCGCATCTCGGCCGGGTCGATGCCCACCTCGTAGGCCGCGTTCTGCACCAGCCGCTCGATGAGATAGGAGGCCTCGGTGATGCGGAAAGAGCACCGGTAGGCCACCCCGCCGGGCGCCTTGTTGGTGAACGCCCCCTTGCAGTCGATATGGGCGGCGGGGAAGTCGTAGCTGCCGGTGACCACGTGGAACAGCCCGGCCCGGAACTGGGTGGGCTGGGCGTCGGAGTAGAACGCCCCCTGGTCCGACAGCATGTTCACCCGCAGGCCCAGGATGCGGCCCTCGTCGGTGACGGCCAGCTCGCCCTTCATGTAGTAGTCGCGGGCGAAGCCGGTGGAGATGAGGTTCTCGGTGCGGCTCTCCACCCACTTCACCGGCTGGCCGATGAGCAGCGAGGCCGCGGTGGCCACCACATAGCCGGGGTAGATGGGCACCTTGTTGCCGAAGCCGCCGCCGATGTCGGGGCTGACGATGCGGATGTTCTGCTCGGGCAGCCCGGCCACCATGGCGAACAGCGTCCGGTGGGCGTGGGGGGCTTGCGAGGTCATGTAGATGGTGGCCTGGCCGGTGACCGAGTTCACGTCAGCCACGATCCCGCACGTCTCCAGCGGGGCGGGGTGCGAGCGGGGATAGTGGGTCTCCAGGGTGACCACCCGGTCGGCCTGGGCGAAGGCCTCTTCGGTGGCGCCCTTGTCCCCGGTCTCCCAGGTGTAGGCCAGGTTGTCGGTCTGGCCCTCCTTCTCGTCGCGGATCAGCGCCGCCCCCTCCTCCAGGGACTGCTGGGGCGTGGTGATGGGAGGCAGATCCTCGTAGTCCACCTCGATGAGCTCGAGGGCGTCGGTGGCGATGTAGGGATCGGTGGCGATGACCGCGGCCACCTCCTGCCCCTGGTAGCGCACCTTGTCGGTGGCCAACACTGCCTGAGTGTCGCCCGACAGGGTGGGCATCCAGGCCAGCCCGTGCTGGTCCATCAGATCGCCGGTGACCACGGCCAACACCCCGTCGAGGGCCATGGCCGCCTCGGAGTCGATGCCGTTGATCCGGGCGTGGGCCAGCGGCGAGCGCAGGATGGCCATGTGGAGCGTGCTGGGCAGATCGATGTCATCGAGGAAGTTGCCCTGGCCCTCGATCAGCCGGGCATCCTCTTTGCGCTGGACGCTGTGGCCGATGCCGCCGATCTCAGCGGGAGTTGTTGGTGCAGCCATGATTGCTCCTCAGCTTCCGTTGGACGATTCGGCCACTCGGGCCGCCGCCGTTCGTATGGCCTTGACGATGTTGATGTAGCCGGTACACCGGCACAGGTTGCCCGAGATGGCCCAGCGCACATCGTCGTCGGACGGGTCGGGATTCTCGGCGATGAGCGAGGCCCCCACCAGCATCATGCCCGGCGTGCAGAACCCGCACTGGAGGCCATGGTCATCGGTGAACGCCTGCTGGACGGGGTGCAGGCCGTCGGCACCTTTGAGGCCCTCCACGGTGGTGACCTCCGAGCCGTCGGCCTGCGCGGCCAGCACCGTGCAGGCCTTGACCGGCTTGCCGTCCATCAGCACCGTGCAGGCCCCGCAGCTCGTGGTGTCGCAGCCCACGTGGGTGCCAGTGAGCCCGACGGTGCGGCGGATGTGGTCCACCAGCAGCGTGCGGGGTTCCACGTCGCTGGCGTGCTCGGAACCGTTGATGGTGATGTTGACTTCCATGTCAGCTCCCTTCGGCCTGCTGAGCGGCGGCGGCCAGCCCCCGCTTGGTGTAGGTGCGGACCACCTGGCGCTTCCAGGCGGCGGTGCCCCGGACGTCGTCACGGGGCTCAGCGGCCGCCGCGGCCAATTCGGCGGCCTCCGCAAACAGCTCATCGGAGGGCTGTTGCCCCACCAGCAGAGCCTCGGCGTCGGCCACCTTGGTGTTGATGGGGTTCACCGAGGTGAGGGCCAATCCGGCGGTGGAGATACCCCCGGAGTCATCCAACTCCAGATGGGAAGCCACCGCGACGGTGGCGTAGTCGCCGATCTTTCGCTCCAGCTTGAGGTAGGCCCCACCGGAGCGGCCTGACGGCACGGGTATGCGGAGACCAACCACCAGCTCGTCTTCGCCCAGCGTGGAAGTGAACGCCCCATCCACAAAGTCGGCAATGGAGATCGACCGCTCGCCCCCGGGCCCGTGAGCAATCACTTCGGCCCCAGTAGCCAGCAGCACCGAGTTCCAGTCGCCCTCAGGGTCGCAGTGAGCCACCGACCCGCACATGGTCCCCCGGTTGCGCACCAAGGGATCAGCTACCCATGGGGCAGCAGCGGCAATCGCTCCAAACGTGGAATCTGAGGCCACCACATCGGCGTGGCGCACCAGCGCCCCCACCTGGAGGTGCCCGTTGGACCGCTCGATGGCATCCAAGCCGCCGATGCGATTGATGTCGATGAGCGTCTCGGGGAACGCCACCCGCATCTTCATCATGGGGATGAGGCTCTGGCCCCCAGCGAGGAACCGACCCCCCTCCCCCGCGTCCACCTTGGCCTCCACCGCCTCCGCGACGGTCTGGGCCACGACAAGGTCGAACCGAGACGGGAACATAGGCCCTCCTCCCCTGGGCTTCAGTTGTCCCCGCCACCCTACCCCTCAGCCAATTTCGCCGCTGAGGAAGCAGGAGGCACTACGTCAAACGGCGGTCTAGGCGGTCGCGGAAGGCACGGGCGCCGACGACTATGGCGCCGTGGCGGCGCACTCGCCGGGCCAGTTCGCGGTCTGAGGTGACCACGGTGGCCGCCGACGGGTCATCCATGGCGGCCACTTCTTTGGCGATGCAGTCGTCAGCCGCGTTGGGGCCACGGTGGGAGGCATAAGCCAGCTCCACTGGGCCGTGGTAGCCGGAGGGGAGGCTGGGAACTGGGCGGCCGTCGGCCACCACCAGAGCCGGTACACCGGCATCGGCAATGTCCTCAACCAGGCGGATCAGCGCGCCGTCCCGATCAGCCCACCAGCCGTCGGGACGGCACCCGATCACATTCATGGCGTCAACCACAATCACTGTGGTTGACCCCCACTACGCCAAGCTGGCGTCGAGGCACTCCACGGAGGGAGCGAAGTAGTAGCTGCCCGAAGCCGGGTTCGAGAAGTCGGTGAGCATGTCGCGCACCTGGCCGTTGCGGCCGTACATCGCATCCATGCGCTCCCGGAACGGGGCCTGGGTCTTGCAGAAGGCCATGAAGTACAAGCCCACGGTGCCATCGTGGAAGGCATACGGGGTGGACCGACGAGCGATCTCGTCCCGCTTGGGCTTGGAGTCATCGGCGGTCTCGCCGTCGCGCAGCTCCACGTGGGAGAGGTGCGAGTGGGGGGCCTGCTCGTCCAAGCGGGTGGAGTCGGCCTTGGTCCGACCGAAGTTCACCTCTTGGGTGGGCACATCAAGCTGCTCCCAGGCCACCAGGTCGTGAACCCAGCGCTGAGCGATGATGAAGCTGCCACCCGCACCGGCCTCGCCGTCACCGATGATGGCCACGGCCGGCTGATCCTCGTCCTCTGGGTTGCCAGTGCCGTCGATGAAGCCGGTCATGTCCAGGCTGTCGCCGTAGATGAAGGTGGGGGTCTCCCGGGCCACGCTCATCCCACCGGCGATCAGGGCCATGCGGGCGTCCCACTGGGCCTTCCACACCAAGTCCTTCTCGTCGTGGGTCATCCACAGCAGCAGCTCCTCTTGGGTGCCCTTGGCCTCGCGGCCGCTGCCGTCGATGGACTCCACCGTGTGATACGGCTGGAAGTCGCCGGGAACGTCGTCGGTCAGGTCGGCCAAAAGGGTGGGGCCGAGCCCGATGACGAGGTTGATCCCCTGGGCGTCACAGTTGCTGCGGCAATCGGAAATAGCCGACTTGATGGCCCCCAAATCGGCGCCGTCACCGCGACTGAGGTGGACATACCACTGGTATTTGCCCATTTCGTTGAAAATTGCCGGCTGGCAGGTCGCCATTGCGCATCTCCTCCCTGAAAACGTTGGCTGCTCACGAAGTCTGGCACTATTGCCAGGCAGATTCACCTTGAAGCGCAAAAATCCAGAACCCATCCTGACTATCACAGGAGGAGCTCATGAATCCCGATGACTACGGCGCCCTGGAAGTGTCCACAGCCGATCGCATCACCACGGTGGTGCTCAACCGACCCGAAGCCCGCAATGCCATCAACCCGGTACTGCACGACGACCTGACCCGGGTGTTCACTGATCTGGACCAAGACCCCGACACCGACGTGGCCATCCTTACCGGAGCGGGCGGTTCGTTCTGCGCCGGGGGCGATATTCCCTGGCTGCGCCAACTGGCCGGAAACGTCTCCGAGGTGGAACGGGTAATCCGGGCCGACCGGCGCATCACCGAGTCGGCGCTCACTCTGGAGAAACCCATCTTGGCCAAGGTGGACGGACCGGCGGTGGGGCTGGGCTGCTCGCTGGCGCTGTACTGCGATTTTGTCTACGCCTCGGAGCGGTCGGTGTTCGGCGATCCCCACGTTTCGGTGGGTCTGGTGGCCGGCGACGGCGGTGCCCTGCTGTGGCCCCAGCTGGTGGGCTATGCCCGGGCCCGGCGCTACCTGTTGACCGGTGACCTGATTAAGGCCCCGGAAGCAGCCGAGATCGGCCTCATCACCGAATGTGTGCCCGGCGACGAACTCGACAACACCGTGCAGGCCATGGCCGAGCGGATGCGCGACGGCGCCCGCATCGCCATCAAGTACACCAAGGCGTCCATCAACGCCGGCCTGCGCCAAGTGGCCAATGCGGTGGTGGACCGGGCGGCGTCAACCGAGGGCATAACCATGATGACCGAGGACTTCAAGATCGCCCTTGACGCCTTTTTGGCCAAAGAGCCCCCCAAGTTCATCGGCCGCTAACTCGGAGACACGCTGTGGACTACCCCACCGAAGCCGAGCACCACGGACTGCTGAGGGAGACCGTCCGTCGGTTCGTCGAGACGGAGGTGCCCCGGGAGGTGGCCCGCCAATGGGACCGGACCAACGAGATCGACCGAGGCGTGCTCTACAAGCTGGCCGACCTGGGGCTGTTCGGCATCACCATTCCCGAGCACTACGGCGGATCGGGACGGGACATCACTGCCACCATGATCGTGATCGAGGAGCTCTGCCGCCGCAGCACCGCCCTGGGCAGCGGATACATCTACGGCGCCTGCTACGCGGGCATGAACCTGGTGGAGACGGCCAGCGAGGCCCAACGCCAAGCGTGGCTGCCCAAGGTGGCGCGGGGGGAGATGCTGTTCTCCTACGGGCTGACCGAACCTGATGTGGGCTCCGATCTGGCCAGCGTCACCACCACCGCAGTGCGCGACGGCGATGTGGTGCGGATCAACGGGGCCAAGCGGTTCTGCTCGGGCACTACTTACACCGACTACATCTATGCCCTGGTCAACACCAATCCCGATGGCGAGCGCTATCACAATCTGTCGTTCGTTTTGATTCCTCCACGGCAGTCGGGGGTGACCATCGAGCCCCAGCACGCCATGGGGCTCAAGGGGTCGATGACCACCGACGTCACCTTCACCGATGTGGAGGTGCCTGCTGAAAACATCGTGGGCGGCGACGAGGGCTGGAACCAGGGGTGGGCCAAGCTGGCCGGCCCGGGGCTGGACGTTGAGAAGATCGAGGTGGCCGCCATGGCCTTGGGCATCGCCACCGGAGCGGTCGAGGACGCCTGGAGCTACGCCCAGGAACGAGTGCAGTTTGGCAAGCCCATCAGCAGCCACCAGTCCATCCGCCACATGCTCTCCGAAGGCCGCACCCGGCTGCTGGCCTCCCGCCTTATGACCTACCACGCCGCCCGACTGCTGGATGAGGACAAGCCGGCATCGGTAGAGACCTCCATGGCCAAGCTGTTCGTGTGCGACACCGCCAAAGACATCGTCTTGTCGATGCAGCAGGTGATGGGCGCTTACGGCTACGTGGAGGACTTCGACATGGAACGCTACGTTCGCGACGTGCTGGTGATGCCCATCATCGGCGGCTCCTCCGCTATCCAGCGAAATAACATCTCCAACCGGCTCAAACTGGCCAAGGAATAGGTTGCAATGACCGTTACCAAAGACCCCATGGACCTTGAAGCTGCCTCCGACAAGGTGGTGGCCTGGTTGGAGGACAACTTGGGGGGCACGGTCACCCATATCGAGCGTCAAGCCCGGTGGCGGCCAGTGTGGTTCGCCGATGTAGAGCGCAACGGCGAACGGCTGGAACTGTGCGTGCGGGGCGACCGCACCGATATGCCATTGGTATTCCCGCTCGACCACGAGATGCGCTTACAAAGCCTGCTCGGCGACCACGGCATCCCCGTGGCCCATGTGTACGGCTGGATCGACGACCCGATGGCCTACGTCATGGACCGGGTTCCCGGCGAGAACCACTTTGAGAACTGCACCGATGCCGAACGGGACGCCGTGGTGGACGACTACCTGCACATCCTGGCCCGGATGCACGCCCTCGACATCCAGCCGTTCGTCGACGGGGGCATCATGCGAGCGGAGCGACCCGAGGAGTCGGGCTTGCTGGGTTTGCGGCGCTACGAGCAGTTGTACCGCAGCGTGAAGACGCTCCCCGACCCGTTTCTCGAGTTCTCCTTGGGCTGGCTGCACCGTAATCCCCCGTTCTCTCGGGGCCGGGAATCGGTCATCGTGTGGGATACCGGGCAGTTCCACCATCAAGACGGCCGAGTGCTGGCCGTGTTGGACGTGGAAATCGGCCACATCGGCGACCCGATGATGGACTTGGCCGCGTGGCGCCAGCGCGACACGGTGCTCGGCTTCGGCAACTTCGCCAAACTCTACGACCGCTACGGCGAGCTGGCCGGCGAGCCGGTGGACCTGGACTCCATCCAGCGCCACCACTTCATGTTCACCCTCTCCAACCAGCTCCCGTTCAGCGCGGCGCTGCGGGAGCCGGCCCCCGACTCCGACCTGATGACCAACCTCCAGTGGTGCTACGAGACCAACCTGTTCGCCACCGAGGCCCTGGCCGAGATCCTCGACGTGGAGCTGCCCACCGTGGAAATGCCCGATCCCCGGGAATCCCGGGCCGAGGTGGTGCTCAACCACCTGGTCCGCAACCTGCGCACCGTGCAGATCGAAGACGAACACCTGCGCTACAAGCTGCGCACCATGTTCCGCATGGCCCGCCACGCATCCCGCATCGACGAGATTGGCGACGCGGTTTCCAACGCCGACTTGGACGATCTCCACGAGCTGCTGGGCCATCGCCCGGCGACATGGTTGGCGGGCGAGGCCGAGCTTGAGCAGTTCGTGCTGGCCAACGCCGACACCGACCTATACGACAAAGCCCTGGTCACGCTGTTCCACAAGCGCAATCTGCGGGCGCAGATGCTCCTCGGCCCGGCCGGCTCAGCTATGGCCCGCCACCTCCGCATTCAGACCTTCAGCGACTGAGGCCTACCCCGCTGAAGCCCGGGCAGCGACGGCAGCGGCGCCGATAAGGCCGCCGTCGGGGCCGAGGGGGCTGGGGATGATGCGGGTTCCTTCCGAATGGACCAGGCGGCAGATGCGGTCGATCTCGACTTGGGCGGCATCGAAGAAGTCGTCGCCGTAGCCCAGCGCCACTGAGCCGCCGACCACGGCTAGACGTAGGTCCAGCAGGTTGGCCACGGAGCCCACTCCCCGACCCACCAGCGTGCCCACACGGCGACGCATCTCTGACGGCGCGTCGGCCGGGGCCACCCCATTGAGCAGGTCGGCGATGGCGGTGCCCGAGGCCTGGCCCTCCAATAGGCCCACGGCTCCGGCCGCATCGGCCCGACCGCCCTCCGCCACGAAGATGTGGCCGATATGGCCGGCGTTGCCATCTGCCCCGTCGAGCAGCTTCCCGTTCAATACGATGCCGCCCCCGATACCGGTGGACACCACCATGGCCAGGTAGTTGTCCTCCCTGACAGCCCCTCCTACCCAGCCCTCGGCCAGAGCGAGGGCTTTGGCGTCGTTGTCCACCGCCACCGGCAGGCCGAGCGCGTCTGACAGACGGTCCCTCAGAGGAAAGTCCCGCCATACGGCGATGTTGAGGGGCGATAGCAGCCGATGGTTGTCCCGAGACGGCCCTCCGCTGCCCACACCGCAGGCACTTACTGGCTGGCCATGTTCTTCAAGAACCTCGCGGGCCAACTCCACTACCAGGGCGAATAGCGCTTCCTCGTCAGCTGCCTGCGATGGCCCTCGCCGCTGACACAGCACTCGCCCGCCAGGGTCAACCACGCCGACGGCCACCTTGGTGCCGCCGATGTCCACGGCCAGCACCGGGCCGTCGAGCACTATTTCCACGGTCAGAGGTTAGGAGACGGGCTCCCCTGCTGGTTTGTCCTGGGGGTACACGAACCGGATCAGCAAAACCGCGGCCACCAGCCCGATGATCTGCATCACGATGAACATGGGGGCCGACGACGGCTCGATGCCGGCAAAGGTGTCCGAGAACATGCGCCCCACAGTCACCGCAGGGTTGGCGAAGCTGGTGGACGAAGTGAAGTAGTAGGCCCCGCCGATGTAAGCCGCCACCCCGCCAGCCACATATCGGACCCTTCCGGTTCGCACCAGCGCGAAGATCAGAGCCACCAACCCGGCGGTGGCGATCACCTCGCCCAGCCACAGATGGCCAGCCGAGCGGTCCTTGGTCGACCAGTCCACTGCGTTCAGGTCGAACATCAGGTTGGCCAGCATGGTCCCTACTACCGCACCGGCCACTTGGACCGCGATGTAGGGGGCGATGTGGCGACGAGGAAAATCTCCCAGCGCCCAGTCGGCCAGGGTCACCGCCGGGTTGAAGTGGGCGCCCGACACCGGGCCGAACATCAAGATGATGGCAAACAGCACAGCCGCGGTGGCCGCCGCGTTCTGGAACAGCTGCAAACCCACATCGGTGGGCGACAGCCGCTCGGCCATGATGCCCGACCCCACCACGCCGATCAGCAACATCGCCGTTCCCACGCCCTCAGCAACCAGCTTCCGAATCAGCACGCGAAAAAGCTAATACGCTCGGCGGCCATGCGGTTTACCGGCACCAGCGTCCCCCGTCGGGAAGACCCGCGCCTCTTGGCCGGCGCAGGGCGGTTTGTGGACGACATCGACCAGCCCGGCCTCTTGGAGGCGGCGTTCGTCCGCAGCCCGGTGGCTCACGGGCGACTAATCGAGGTCGAGGCCGGCAATGCCAGAGCCACCGAGGGCGTGGTGGCGGTTCTCACCGCCGAGGATCTGGCCGAGTGCTGCTCCCCGATGGGATTGGGGATGACCGGGCCGCTGATCGTGCCCGCCCATCTCCCATTGGCTGACACCAAGGTGCGCTTCGCCGGCGATCCGGTGGCGGTTGTGATCGCCACCAGCCGGGCCGCGGCGGAAGACGGCGCCGATGCGGTGGAGGTGGACATCGAGCCGCTGCCCCCGGTGACCAGTGCCGCCGCGATGGGCGAAAGCGCCGCAGTGTGGGATGAAGCCCCCGACAACGTGCTGTGGTCTGGCGAGGAGGTGTGGGGCGACCCCGACGAGGCATTCTCATCCGCGGCCCATGTCATCTCTGAGACGCTCACCCAGCACCGCCACACCTGTGTCCCCCTGGAGACCAGGGGCGGAGTGGCCGAATACGATCCGTCCACCGGCGGCCTTCGCTACGAGGTCTCCCACCAGAACCCCCATGCGCTGAGGGTGCACTTGGCGGCCATCCTCGGACTGCCCGCCTCCCAGATTCGCATCATTTGCGACAGCATCGGCGGATCGTTCGGCCTCAAGTCCAACCCCACCCGGGAGGATGTGGTGGTGTGCGCCGCCTCCCGCTTGCTGGGCCAGCCGGTGCGGTGGGTGGAGGACCGGGCAGAGAACCTGGTGGCCGGCGGCCACGCCCGCGAGGAGCAAGTGCACGTGGAGGCCGCGCTCGACGAGAACGGGGTGGTGATCGGCCTGCGAGCCGATCTGGTGATGGACCACGGGGCCTACCCGTTCCTCAACCTGCCGCTGTCGCTGTTCGCCAACATCATCAAGGTGCTTCTGCCCGGCACCCTTAGAGTGCGCCACTACCAATTCCGGGGATCGGTGGTGGCCACCAGCAAGGCCTCCTTTGTGGCCTATCGGGGGCCGTGGGAGATCGAATGCTGGGTGCGGGAGCGACTCATGGACCTCATCGCCCGCCGACTCGACCTGGATCCTCTGGAAGTGCGCCGTCGCAACTACATGGGCGACGACCAATTCCCCGGCGCCATGCTCACCGGCCCCACCCTGGACTTCATGACCATCAATCAAACCCTGGAGCGGGCGGTTGAGCTGGCCGACTACCAGGGCTTTCGAGTCGCCCAGGGCGAGGCCCGATCAGAGGGGCGGTATCTGGGAATCGGGCTTTGTACCTACTTGGAGCCCGGTCCCGGTCCCACCAACTACGGCCAGGCGCTGGGCTTCACCTACGAGCAACGCTCGATGCAGCGGGCTCGGGTGAAGCTGGAGCCCGACGGCTCGGTGACCGCGTTTACCAGCCAGCAGCCCCACGGCCAGAGCCACGAGACCACCCTGTCGCAGGTGGTGGCCGACGAGATGGGGGTGCCCATCGACAATGTGCGGGTGGTGGTCGGTGACACCGACCAGGTGCCGTTCAACATGGTGGGCACGGGCGGGAGCCGGGCAGCCACGCTGGGCGCCGGGGCGGCCCAGGGCGCGGCCCGAATTGTGCGCCACAAGCTGCTGGCGGTGGTGGCTACCCTGCTAGAGGCCAACCCCGACGATCTGGAGATCGTCGACGGGGTGGTGGCCGTGAGGGGCTCGCCCGACCGATCCAAGACGGTGGCCGAGGTGGCCCGGCTGTCTTACATGGCCCCGTTCACCCTGGACGAGGCACTGGGCGACGGTTTCGACGCATCGTTTGACTTCGAGACCCCGGCTGGAGGCTGGACCCAGTCGACCCATGTGTGCTGGGTGGAGTTCGACCCCGGAACCGGATTGGTGACCGTGCCCCGCTATCTGGTGGTGGAGGACTGCGGAGAGATGATCAACCCCTCGGTGGTGGAGGGCCAGATCCGGGGCGGGGTGGCCCAGGGAATCGGCAGCGTGCTGCTCGAGCGCATCGTCTATGACGACAGCGGACAGTGCACCACGTCCACGTTCATGGACTACCTCCTGCCCTCCGCGGCCGAAATCCCCCGAATCGACATCGAGCACATCGAGGGGCCCTCGCAGGGCGACGTCCCCTGGCGGGGCGTCGGCGAGGGCGGGGCCATCGGTTCCCCCGCCGCGGTGTGCAACGCCATCGAAGACGCCCTCGCCCCCTGGGGCGTGGAGATCACAGAGCAGCACCTCCCCCCCAGCCGCATCCTCGAGCTGATCGCTCCCACTTCTGAGCCTGACGCAAGCGACCACTAGCGTGGAAGCCGTGAAGGACAACCCCATTGGCGAGCGGCGGCCGATCCGCATTGCCGATATCGAATGGGAGGACTACGCCGATCCCGACGAACCAGATCGGGCGCCGGGTCCATTCGTGCGCTGGCTGGTGGATCCGGCGTCGGGCAACCGGGTCATGCACGTGAAGTCGTGGGCAGGGCGCAATGCAGAGGCCCACTGGCATCTGTCCGACACGGTGTATCTGGTGACCAAGGGGGAGTTCATCGTGGAAGGCGAGGAGCCCTACCAGGAGGGCGACCTGCGCTGGGTGCGGGGCGGGTTCGCCTACGGCCCGGAGCGGTCGGGACCCGATGGCTGCGAGTACCTGTTCTTTAGCCTCGGCCCCTACGACAAACTCGACCCCGATGAGCACCCACCCCCGCTGGGCCGATGGGACGACCCCTCCACTTGGGTGGAGGGCTACCCGCAGGTCGAACGGGCCAAGCTGGTGGGCAGCCCCCGATGAGCCTGAACATCACCCCCCTGGACGCCCCCCTTGGCGCGGAGGTAGCCGGCTACGATTTCGCCTCCCCTCCAGACTCGGAGACCGCCGCCGAGCTGCTGGCCGCGGTGGACGAGCACCTGCTCCTGCTGTTTCGCAACCCCGAGCCGCCCACCCCCGCCCAGGTGACCGACTTCTGCGAGTCATTTGGCCCCCTGCGGCCCACCTTGGCCGACAAGTCCCGCCTGCCGGGATTCCCCGGCATCAACCGGGTGTCCAACGTGGACGTCGATGGCGTGGTCGGCACCGGGGGCACCGATGTGGTGACCTATCACTCCGACCTCAGCTTCACCCCGCCGCTCATCGAGTTCCTGTACCTAGACGCAGTGACGCTGCCTTCGGAGGGTGGGACCACCAAGTGGCTGAACCTGGTGGCCGCCTACCAAGACTTGGACGACGAGTTCAAGGCCCGCATCGACAACATCGGCGTGGTCTACCGCCTGCGAGACGGCCTGGATTTCGGTGGCTACTTCAAAGCCACCGACGGCGAGGCGCTGCTGGCCGACCGCACCTGCATCTCCTTGGTGCAGACCAATCCCCGCAATGGCCGCCGCAGCGTGTGGCCCAACACCGGCCCCGATTTCGCCGCCGACGTGGAGGGCCACGACGCCGACGAAGGCACTGCCCTACTGGCCGAGCTGTTCGCCCACTGCACCCAAGACCGCTATATCTACGAGCACCACTGGTGCATCGGTGAGTCCGTCTTCTGGCTCAACACCCAGACCATGCACCAGCGTGAGGCCTTCCCCCCCGACCAGGTACGAGAGCTCCGCCACGTGAACATCCTGGGCCATACCGACCCCCGCCAAGCCGCCTGAGGGGATAGGCCCATGACTAATCGTCAGCGCTGGTTTCGTTTTGTGTCGCTGGCCGTGGCTGTCGCTCTTGCCTTTTCGATGGCTGGCTCCTCGGCCGGCGGGCAGGCCCCCGATGAGCGGGACGCATTGATTGCCCGTCAGCAGGCGCTGATCGACGTGCAGGAGACTCTGATCACCGCCCAAGAGGCGCTGCTCAACGAGTACCGATGCTTGTTCGACATAGACACCCAGCTGGTGCCCAATGGCTGCCCTGAACAGGCCCGACCCACACCGACACCTACCGCCACGCCTACTCCGACCGCGTCACCCACCGCCACGCCAACCGCTACTGCATCCCCTACCCCGACAGCCATCCCAACCCCGGCTCCGACCACCCTGCCTGACCCGACCATCCCCGCGGGCACTACCGAGGAGCAGTGGGAGCAACTCCGCCAGTGCAATGCCAACGGCAACTACCAGCACGCCAACTCCAATGGAATCCACTTCGGTGCCTACGAGTTCAGACAGACCAGCTGGGACGACCTCGCCCGCCGCCACTACCCCCATCTGGTAGGCGTCAATCCCCGCGACGCCGCCCCCGCCGACCAGGATCGCATGGCCTACACACTCTACGAGGAGCGGGGTTGGGCACCGTGGCCCAGCTGCGGACCATCAACCCAGCCAGGGGACAACACTCCGCCGGACCCAACTGGATTGCCGCCGATTCCGGCAGGCACCACCCAAGCCCAGTGGGATCACCTCATCCGGTGCGAGTCGGGAGGCAACTACCGGGCCTACAACCCGGCAGGTCCGTACCTAGGTGCCTTCCAATTCAACCAATCCACCTGGAACGGCGTGGCCAGCCGCCACTACCCCCGTCTGCAAGGGGTGGATCCCCGCGACGCCTCCCCCGCCGACCAGCACCGCATGGCCTACGCCCTTCACGGGGAGCGGGGATGGCAGCCCTGGCCCGTTTGCGGAGCTCCATTTCGGTCGTCCTAGCCAGCCGCCCTTCCTGTCTGCGGCCTAAACCAATACTCCGGGTACCATCGTCCCGCTCAAACTGTGAAGGGAGACCGGCGATGCAAGGCATGAGGATCGGGGCGATGGCGGCCGAGGGCACCGGCGATCCTCCGGTGCCGGGGATGAGCGGGCCCCCGGGGTTGGACGAGATCACGGGGAACGCTCAGCGGTTCGAGGCTCTGGGGCTGGACACGGCATGGATCGCCAACATCGAGATCGACGCCGTTACCGCATCGGCGGTGGTGGGCACTGCCACCAGCAGCATCGAGATCGCCACCGGGGTGACCCCCACCCCCATGCGCCACCCCTTCGCTTTGGCCCAGCAGGCCGCCACCGCCCAGGCCGCCTGCGGAGGACGCTTCACCCTGGGCATCGGCCTGTGCCACCAGGGGATGGTGGAGAACCTGATGGGCCTGTCCTACGCCCGCCCCGCCCGTCAGATGAGGGAATACCTGGAGATCGCCGGCCCCATGCTGCGAGGCGAAGGCATGAACTACGAGGGGGAGATCTACACCACCCGGTGGCGGGGTCTGTCGCACGCCCCTCCCACGGAGATCATCGTGGCCGCCATGGGGCCGATCATGCTGGGCCACGCCGGACGGCTGGCCCGCGGCACCTTCGTGTGGGCCACCGGCCTCAATACGCTGGCCGACTACGTGGTGCCAACCATCAACGCCGCCGCTGAAACCGCCGGACGGCCCGCGCCGAGGGTGGCCGCCGGATTCCCGATCTCAGTGACCGACGACGCCCAAGCCGGCTATGAGGCTGCGGCGCGCACCTTTGCCCACTACAAGGACATCCCCTCCTACCGGGGCATGCTCGACCGAGAGGGCAAACCCGGCGTTGAAGATCTGGCCATCACCGGCAACGAGGCCGCAGTTGCCGACCAGTTGGAGCGGATCCGCGACACCGGCACAACCGACTTCGTCGCCTTCATCTACGACACCGACGACCAATCCCGGGCCCGCACCGAAGCGCTATTGGGCGAACTGTCCGAAAACAGCTGAGTTTAACTCGACGCAAGCAGGGCGATATAGGGCTCGGGATTTCCGATCCAGCGCAGAGCCCGCAGCTCATCGGCACCGCGCTGGCCGGACAGCACGGCAAGCAGCTCATCCAAGGTCCCTTCAAGCGTGGCTGCCGGGGGCATCCGGTCGGCCACTCCCACGATCCGGGTCTCGTCGCCAAACCTCAGCACCAGCCCCCGCAATTCGGCGGCAATGATGCGCCGCCCCAACTCGGCGGCCAGCGCCTCGAATTCCGGGCTTGCCCCAGTGGTCAAACCGCTGCTCGGTCCCGCAGCTCGGCGGCGGTG
Source organism: Acidimicrobiia bacterium (assembly GCA_022819825.1). Lineage (GTDB taxonomy): Bacteria > Actinomycetota > Acidimicrobiia > Acidimicrobiales > Bin134 > Poriferisocius. The sequence continues at coordinate 121,773 of JAJEGM010000001.1, forward strand.
GGCAGGTCGAGGCCCAGCATCCGGATAGCGTTGTCCCGACAGATGGCGTCAACCTCAGGCTGGGTCAGGTGCTCCATCTGCGAGGCCAGCAGCTCCTTGGAGTGCGGCCATGTGGAGTCGGAGTGGGGATAGTCGGTCTCGGTGGTGATGGTCTCCAAGCCGATGGCGTCAATGTTGGCTAGACCCACCTTGTCGTCGAAGAAGCACACGAACACATGGTCGCGGTAGTAGGTGGACGGCGGCTCGGGCACCTTGTCGGCCACCCCGCCCCAGGCGGCGTTCTCCTTCCACACCACGTCCACCCGGTCCAAGATGTAGGGCAGCCAGCCCATCTGCCCCTCCGAATAGGCCACTTTGAGTCCGGGGAAGCGCACGAACACGCCCGACATCAGAAAGTCCACCAGCGAGTAGGTGGCGTTAGAGTGGACCAGCGCCGAGCCCACCGCACCGGGTGCGTCAGGCGAGGTGGACACCATCTTCGAGGACGACCCGATGTGCATGCACACCACGGTGGCCGTCTCCTCGCAGGCGGCGAAGAAGGGATCCCAGTACCCGGAGTGGATCGACGGCAAGCCCAGGTTGGGCGGGATCTCCGAGAAGCACACCGCCCGTACACCCCGCTCGGCGTTGCGCCGCACCTCGGCGGCGGCCAACTGCACGTCCCACAGCGGGATGAGGCACAGCGGGATCAGCCGCCCGGCGGAGGGACCGCACCACTCCTCCACCATCCAGTCGTTGTAGGCCTGCACACACAGCAGGGCCAGATCCATGTCGGAAGCCTCGGCGAACGCCTGGCCGCAGAACCGGGGGAACGACGGGAAGCACAGCGAGGCATCGACATGGCCGATGTCCATATCGCCCAAACGGGGCTCTACCTGCCAGGCACCGGGCTGCATCTCCTCGAAGGTGATGCCCACCATCTGGAGCTGATCGCGGGGAAAAGTCACCGCCGAGTGGGTGCGGACCATCGGGTAGTGGAGATCCTCGTAGTACCAATACGAGGTGGGGCGGCCGGTGCCCTCGGTCCACGAGAACACTCCCCCCACGTAGGAGATCTCGCACGGGGCGGTCACCACTCGGGGGCCGATGTCGGCATAGCGAGACGGCAGCCGCGACTGCCACACATGGGGCGGTTCAATGACGTGATCGTCTACCGAGATGATGGGCGGAATCTCGATGGCCGACTCGGCCGTCGCCCCGGCCATTACTGCACCGTGATGGGGAACATTTCCAAAGCGCCGTCGCCCTCGGGCTCGCTCTGGGTGAACTCCACGTTCAGCCCCTCCAGGCCCCGGGTGAAAGCCCCAGGACGGTAGCGGGGAGCATAGAAGGGCTCCAGCCTCATGTCGGGCAGCCGCCGGGTGACCTCCTCGAACATGACCTTGAGCTGAAGCCGGGCCAGCGACGCCCCCAGGCAGAAGTGGGTGCCGAAACCGAAGGAGAGGTGGTTGCGGGCGTCACGGCGCACATCCAGCGCATCGGGGTTCTCAAATGCCTCGGGGTCGCGGTTGGCCGAGGCATACATCAACAACACCTGATCGCCCTCTTTGAGGGTCTTGCCGTGCAGCTCGTGGGTGGCCGTCACCGTGCGGCGCATGTTCAAGATGGGCGACACGTAACGGATGAACTCCTCCACCGCGGTCTCGCCGATCACCTCGGGCTCGTCGATGAGGATCTGGCGCTGGTCGGGACTCTCCATCAGCGCCAAGCAGGTGGTGCCGATCACCGTACGGGTGGTCTCGGCCCCGCCGTCCAGCACCAGGAGCACCTCGTGCATGATGTCTTCGTCGCTCAGCGGCTGGCCGTCCAACTCCTTGTGGCACCACATGGAGATGAGGTCGTCTTGGGGGTCGGCCTTGCGCTTCTGCACCAGCTCGTAGGTGGTGCCGGCCCACTCCTCGATGGCCCGGTCTCCTTGCACGGTGTGATAACCCGGGCCGCCGCCACCCTGCATGGTGGCCTCCGACCAGTGCATCACCCGGGGCCACATCTCGGTGGGATAGCCCAGCTGCTTGCCGATCATGTAGGCGGGCAGCGGAGCGGCCAGGTCGTACACCACATCGCACCATCCCCGGGGCGCCACCCGGTCGATCAGCTCGGTGACCACCGCCCGGATCTTGTCCTCCTGCCTGCGAACCGCCCGGGGGGTGAATTCCCGGGCCACCAGCATCCGCTGACGCTGGTGGTCGGGGTCGTCCATGTTGATCATGGAGTCGGACATCTCGATCTTGGGCCGGCTGCCCGAAGCTGAGCTGTACAGATCGGTGTTCTTTTCCACCGCCAACAAGTCGGCGTGGCGGGACACGCCCCAGATCTCGTTCTTCTCGTCCCAGTACACCGGGTCGTTTTCCCGCAGCCAGGCATAGACCGAGAAGGGGTCTTGGGCGTACATGTACCCGTCCAATAGATCAACGGGCTGGGTCACCTCAGCAGTCGCCATAAGCGGCGATGGTAGTGGGCGCGCTCCGGTCAGTCGGAAGCGAGGTTCTCGGCCGCGAACTCCCAGTTGATCAAGTGGTCCAAGAACGCCTCTACGTAGGCGGCCCGGGCGTTCTGGTAGTCGAGGTAGTAGGCGTGCTCCCACACATCCACCACCAGCAGCGCCCGGCGATCGTGCAGCAAGGGCAGATCGGCGTTGGGGGTCTGCACGATGGCGAGTCCGTCGTCGTCGGCCACCAGCCAGGTCCAGCCGGAGCCGAACAGGCCCACGGCCGCGTCGGCGAACTGGCGGCGGAACTCATCGGTGGAACCGAATGCCTCGTCGATGGCTGCCCGCACCGGCCCCGAAGGAGCACCGCCGCCGTCGGGGCTCATCGAATGCCAGTAGAAGGTGTGGTTCCAGATCTGGGCGGCGTTGTTGAAGATCGCGCCCTCGGCACCCAAGACCACCTTCTCGAGTTCGGTGCCCTCCCACTGGGTACCAGCGGTCAGTCGGTTCAGGTTGGCCACGTACCCGGCGTGGTGACGCTCGTAGTGGTAGCTCATGGTCTCGGCACTCACAAAGGGTTCGAGCGCGCTTTGGCTGTACGGAAGGGGAGGAAGGTCAAACGCCATATCCGGATAACACGGTATCGGCAAAAAAATCGGGATTGATAGCCGTATACATCCGAAACGGGTTTTCGTAGACAAAGGCTCGGAAGTCTCCCTCGGTGATCAGCCCCTCCTGCACCAAGCCGTAAGCCTCGTCCATGATCGATTCGATATCGGTCACGTCCCAGTGGCCGATGTCGGAGGAGAAAACCGCGTTGAGCCGCACGCCGCAGGGGTTGGCGGGTCCAAAGGCCACATGCACGCCCCGGTCGTCGGCCTCGCATCCGAAATAGAGCGACGACGCAAACGACTCGGCGATCTCCTCTTCTGATTCCACTTCGAGCCGGGTCCACTCGTCGGGCTCCTCGGGCGTACCCCCGTGGATGGGCATCCCGTGGGCGTACGAGGCCAGGTCGTCACCAAGAGTCGCCTTGAAATCCTCGCCGTAGCGCTCGAAGTATCCGCCCAGCTCTTCGAGGTCGAGCAGGGCGGGGTCGAAGTTGCGCTGGATGGCGTCCCAACTGCGCTTCTCCCAATGCTCGATGATGTCGCACAAAAGCTGGGTGCCCCATGAAACGCCGCACTCCAAGAACACGAACGGCAGCTCGGGAATGCGGCGGGTGACCCCGCCCAAGAACAGCGTCTTGCACAACTCGTACATCAGGGCCTGGAACTGGCCGATGTGGTTGGCGGTGTAGCTGGAAACGAAGGTGTGGATGCCAGGGCGGAAGGACAGGCCGCCGTGGAAGGTGGCGGCAAAGCCGAGCTCGACACACCGGCGCCACACCGGGTCGTAGTCATAGGCCGAGTCCAAGCCGTAACAGTCGAACCAGTGGTGCTGGCCGGGCCACAGCCATCCCGATCGGGTCTGGTGGTCGGGATCGTCGATGGGGCGCATAACTCCCTCGGCGAACACCACCACCTTCAGGCCCAGCGCGGCGCAGTGCTCCAACTCGGCGATGGCCTCATCGGGGGTGTGCGCGGGGATGATCCCGGCCATGGCCATGCGGTCGGAATAGGGGTTGTACACATCGGCGTAGAACTCGTTGAAGGCCCGGCACAGGCCGGTGCGGTAGTCGGCGTCTTCCACCGCGCAGCTGGTGAGGGTGTTGGTGGGGTAAAGCACTGAGTAGTCGATGCCGATTTCAGGCATCCGCTCATAGAGCAGAGCGGGCAGCATGGCGGTGGCCCGGTCCATCACATTGGCGGTGTGGGTCCCCCACCAGGCTCCCTGAGGCGAACGGGTCCGACGGCGCTCGTCGAGGCTGCGGGCCATCTGCGCGTTGCGCATGGGGAGGCCCTCAGATAGGTACCGCCCGTACAGGTCGGCACCCAGCACCCGCTCAAGGTGGGGCTGCTGGGCCGCGGTGATCTCCAGCACATGGCCATCGGCGTCGATCACCGGGTGGCCGAATCGGCTCACGGATGTCTCCGCGTCACGTCAAGCAGTGAGCCGCAACCGATCTTGGTCTACGGGATGCAGACGTCGGGCAGCGGGTGGCGGAACAGGCGAGCCGCGTTCTCGTGGGTGAGCTTGCGGATCACGTCGTCGCTCAAGTGCCCCAGCTTCGACTCCAGAGTGTCTTGGCACTCGGGCCATGTGGAGTCGGCGTGGGGATAGTCGGTCTCCACCATGGTGTGATCGAGGTTGAGAGCGATAACAGCGTCTATGGACGACGGGTCGTTGATGGTGCAGTAGTAGAAGTTGCGCATCAGCACCTCATGGGGGCCGATGTCGGTGCCGCCGGGCCACACCCCCCGCCCGTGACCGGAGATCTCAATCTGGTGCTTGAGCCGGTCGTACATGATGGGCACCCAGCCGCAGCCCCCCTCCGACATGGCGATCTTGATGTTGGGATAGCGCACGGGAATGCCCGACCACACCCAGTCGGCCGCGGCGGCATAGGCGTGCATTTGGAACATAGTGGCCCCCACACCAATGGGCGGGCCGCCGGGATCTGTGGGCATGATGTGGCCCGACGACGCCACATGCAGGCAGATCACGGTGTCGGTCTCCTCGCAGGCCTTCCACACCGGTTCCCACCAGTCGCTGTGGATGGAAGGCAGGCCGAGATTGTGGGGTATCTCGGGCAGCGTGACGGCCACGAAACCCCGCTCCGCGTTGCGGCGTATTTCGGCCGCAGCCAGTTCGGCATCCTTGAGCCAGGTGATGCCCATGGGGATGATGCGCTCCGGATAGGAGCCCCACCACTCCTCGTAAATCCAGTCGTTGAAGGCTCGGGTGACGGCCAAGCCCAACTCGGGATCGGAGCAGTCGGAGTAGACCCGGCCGCAGAAGCCGGTGATCTGGCTGGGGAAGCAGATCGACGCCCAGATGCCGCCCAGGTCCATGTCGTGGATGCGGGCCTTGATATCCCAGGAGCCCCGGCGCATGTCGGAGAAACGGGCGGGCTCCATGGTGAAGTCGTTCCGATCAGCCCGTCCCACCAGGGCGTTCAGGCCGAGCTGGGCGTAGATCTCGCCGTCGAACTCCCAGTGCTGGCCCCCGTCACCGCTCTCGACCACCTTCGGCGCCCGGTCCGCAAAGCGGGCTGGCACCCGGCCCTCGAACAGCCAGGGAGGCTCCACGAGGTGGTCGTCAACCGAGATGAGCGTGTAGCGGATGCGCTGGGGCTCGGGGTCGGGAAGCAGCAGATCACTGGGCTTCTCGTGGATATCGACGATGGCCATGGTCGAAGCCTACGGTCCTTGAAGCGACCGGCGCTAGAAGCCAGCCCCTCAAAATCCGGATTTCGCGCTGGTGGCCTCGGCTCAGTCCAAGCCAGCCGCCCGGAACGCCCGGCTGAGCAACGGTGGGACCTCCCCCACCGCAGCCTCCTCCATGTCCTCCTCATCGACTTCCTCCATAGTGGGAAGCCGGAGGGGGCCAGAAGAGCCCGACGAGTCGGACGCACCGTCGTCGACCAGCACCAGTTCGGGCTCCGTGGCAGGGGAGCGCGAATCTGCCAGAGTCCATCCCAGTGGAACGACCACTGCATCAGCATGAACCCGACACAGCGGCACGCCGCCAATGCCACGCTCCTCGTGGATATCCACCAGGTGGGCCGCCAGCTCCCGGGCACCGATCAACAGAATCGCCGAAGCACGTTTGCCGCATGAGACACGAGCGCAGAACTTCACCGACATACCCAGAAAATACCCTCGGAGAAGTCACAAATAACGGATACCCCGGTTGCACCATCTTGTGGAACCGCAGTAGATAGGTTGGGAATGGAATCAGGTAATGGGCGAGCCGATGGAATCCGGAGATAGGTGAAGGAATGGAGTCGGGTGCTGTTGATCGGCGTGCGGTGGAGGTTGTGGCCCGCCAATTGGAGCTATGCCGGGCTGCCCCGGGCCGCCCCGCAATAGTGCTGGCCGATGGAGACACCGATCCGGCCCTTCTGAATGTCGTTGTCCATGCCCTCGACAAGATCGGAGCTCTCCCGAGGACCGTCTTGACCGACGACCAACCAATGGGCGGAATGGATGCTGATCTGACTCCGCCCGATATCGTCGTCAGCCTCCTCAATTCCCACTCAGACGCGGTGGACGCTCACGTCCCCCCAAACTGTCGGGTGTTGTCGGTTGTGGCCCACAACACTGGCGAGTTGCGAGGAGTGGTGCCCCACGTCGGCTTGAGCCGCCGGGTGAAACGGGGCTTGGAGCTTCTTGAAGCCGGACAGCAGCTGCACGTTGGCGACGACCGCGGCACAAACTTGCGAGTGGGCCTCAAGGACGCACGCCGATGGATGCATGACGGGATGGCGACGACCCCGGGCAAGGTTGCCGAGTGGCCTCGGGGGATGATCGGGACGGCTCCGGCGCCGGGAACTGCCAAGGGCACAGTGGTGATGTCTCCGGGCGATATATGGCTCCCGATGGGGTGGTACGCCCGATCGTCGGTCGTGCTGACATTCGAAGGAGGCCGGATGGTGAGCATCGAGGGTCCGCAGAGCGAGACCGATGCCATCCGAGCCCATCTGGCCTCGGTGGGCACTCCTTCGGCCTACCGACTCGATGCTGTGGAGATAGGTCTGTTGTGGGTCGACAGTCCTCGGCCACCGGCCCTGTTCGAACCGGGCTTGGCTGAGTCCTTCGGGGTTGCCGACCGCTATGGCCATGTGGTGATCGCGACGGGCGACTACCCGACCGTGGGCATCGCCTGCTGCTTGAGGAGCGCCACGGTGGCGGTCGACGAGGTGGCTGCTGTCCGGTCTGGCCAGCCCCAAAGCGAGCTCGCTCCCGACATCTACGAGCAGGCCGCCCACCGCTTCCCGTTGTAGTGTCCGAGCGCATGGAGATGCGCAGCATTGGGAACTTGTCGGTTTCGGTAATCGGGCTGGGGTGCAACAACTTCGGCATGACCATTGACGCCGATGCCAGCCAGACCGTGGTGGATGCGGCGATTGACGCCGGGATCAACTACTTCGACACCGCCGACTTGTACGGCCGGGGCAAGTCAGAGGAGTTTTTGGGTGCGGCGTTGGGCAGCCGGCGCGACCAAGTGATCGTCGCCACTAAGTTCGGGCACCCCGGTGCCCTGCCCGAGGGGCAGAAGGGCGGCGACCCAGCCTGGATTCGCCAAGCGGTCGAAGCCAGCCTCACCCGGCTCAACACCGACCGCATCGACCACTACCAGCTCCACATGCCCGACACCGAGACCCCTCAGGCCGAGACGCTGGGAGCACTTCAAGAGCTGGTCGACGAGGGGAAGGTGCTGGAGACCGGATGCTCCAACTTCAGCGCTGAACAAATCGACGAGGCCGCCGGGGCCGCGGCGGAGGTTGAAGCGGGGAACTATGCCAGCGTTCAAAACCACTATTCGGTGCTGACCCGCAATGTGGAGGATGAGGGAGTGATCGATGCCTGTGAGCGCACTGGCATGACGGTGGTTCCCTACTTCCCCCTGGAGTCTGGATTGCTCACTGGCAAGTACTCGGGGATGACGCCTCCTGAGGGTGCCCGCCTGTCGATGTGGAAGGGCGAGATGCGGGACATGTTTTTGAGCGAGGACAACCTGGCCGCGGTCGACCGGCTCACCAGCTATGCCACCGACCAGGGCCACAGCATCTTGGAACTGGCCATCGGCTGGCTGGCCTCCAATCCGGCAGTGGCTACCGTGATCTGCGGCGCCACCAAGCCCTCCCAAGTGGCCTCCAACGTGGCCGCAGCAAGCTGGACCATGAGTCCTGCTCAGCGGTCCGAGATCGCAGCGTTGGCTTCATAGTCCGAGAATCAACTCTCGAACCGCTTCGCTCAAAGTCAGGAGGGGGTCGGGGAACTGGATGTCGCCGACCACTTCGATGTAGCCCTTGATCTGGGGTTCTGTGCCGCTGGGACGTAGCGACACCCGGCTATCGTCGGCCAAGTCGAATCGGAGCACGTCGGCATTGGGCAGCCCCTCCACTCCGTCTCGATAGTCGGTGGTCCGGACCACCTCGGTCTCGCCAAACCGGACGGGCCGGGCCGTTCGGATTGCGTCCATGATCTCTGATCCGGTGCGGCTACCCAGATTCACGCTGACCTGATAAGTGCGGTGGAGGCCGAACTCGTCCATCAACTCGGCCAGCCGTTCGATGGGGGTTCGGCCGTCTTCCATCACCAGGGCTCGGCACAAAGCGACGAATTGCACTGCCGCGCTGATGCCGTCCTTGTCTCTCACGGCGTCGTTACAGGCGAAGCCCAGCGCCTCTTCGTAGCCGAACACCAGCCTCCAAGGCAGGCCATCGCTCCGAGGCACAAGATTGTCGGCCGCTCGGGCGATCCACTTGAATCCGGTCAGCGTCTCCACGTGGGTGGCCCCCCGGGCTTCGGCGATACGGCCTACCAGCCGGCCGGAAACGATGCTGTTGGCCACCACTCTCTCGGTGCCGCCAGGGGTGGTCTCCAGCATCCAGTCGCACAGGAGGGCGCCAATCTCGTCGCCGGTCAGAATGCGCCATTCGTTGTCGTAGGCCCATACCGCGGCGGCCAGCCGGTCGGCGTCGGGGTCGGAGGCCAACGCCAACGGCGTGTCGATCTGTTCTGCTCGGCGGATCACCCTGGCCAATGTGTCGTGGTTCTCGGGGTTGGGCGAGACCACGTTGCGGAACAGCGGGTCGGGCTCGGCCTCGTCCTCCACCACGTAGGGGCGCCCATTGTTGATTTGTTCTAGGGCTTGACTGAGTAGAGGCAGGCCGACGCCTTGGAGCGGGGTGTAGGCCAGCGGATGAAACGGTCCGCGGATAGCCACGTTCGCCAAGATCGCAGTGGTGTATTCGGCGCTGACGTCGACTCTCTCAGGTGACGCCGACGCCAACTCCCGAGTAGGCAGCGGCTGAGAGACGATTGCTGCTTCGATGGTCTGGTCGTGGGGAGGAATTATCTGGGCACCATCGCCCAAATACACCTTGATGCCGTTGTCGCCAGCCGGGTTGTGGCTGGCGGTGACCATCACACCGGCGTCGGCCCCAAGGTGGGTGACCGCGAAGGCCAACACCGGGGTCGGCGATTTCGGGGGGAGCATCATGGGATGGCAACCGGCCGCCGCAAGCACTGAGGCCACGTCTTGCGCGAACACATCGGAGTTCTGGCGGGCGTCGAAGCCGATCACCACCTTGGCCCCCGGACCTACGTGGGTGGCCAATGCCGCTGCCGTCTGGCGGACTACCACCCGGTTTATGCGGTTGGGGCCGACGCCCATCGGGCCTCGGATTCCGGCAGTGCCGAACCGGAGACGGTCGCCGAAGCGGTCGTCGATCCCGGCTTGGTCGCCAGCGTCAATCAGCTGCCGCAATTCGGCTCGGGTGGCCGGATCGGGGTCGGCAGCCAGCCAGTCCTCGGGCGTCGGGGCCTGGGGACTCACAGCACTTTGATGACAGTGCTCAGCACTTCGGCGACCCGGCTCTGGGCGGCCTGGCCGGCGTCTAGCACCTCTTGGTGGTCCAGTGCCTCCCCCATACCGGCAGCCGCGTTGGTGACCAGCGACACCCCAGCCACCTCGGCCCCCAGATGGCGGACGGCGATGGCCTCCAGCACGGTGGACATGCCCACCAAGTCGGCCCCCATTCGGGCCAGCGTGGTGATCTCCGCCGGGGTCTCGAAGTGCGGCCCCACCAATCCGGCGTATACCCCCTCGCCCACCGAGGGGTCGATGCGACGCACGGCCTCGCGGATGCGGGACGAGTACAGATCGGTCAGGTCGGTGAACCGGATGGCGTAGCCCTCAGGCGGGGCCGGGCCGAACAGCGGGGACTGGCCGGTGAGATTGATGTGGTCGCTGATCAGCACCGGCTGTCCCACACCGAAGGCGGGGTTCATGCAACCCGCGGCGTTGGTGAGCACCACCGTGGAGCAACCTGCCGCCACCGCGGCCCGCACACCGTGGACCACGTCGGCCGGGGGATGGCCCTCGTAGAGATGAACCCGTCCGGCCATCACCAGCACCCGCCGGCCGTCAACGGTCACCGATCGGAGGGTTCCGCCATGGCCGGGCACCGACGGGGGGTGGAATCCGGCGATGGTCTCGGCCGCGACCACCGCATCCGCTGCGCCCAACCCTTCGGCGACCTCCGCCCAGCCCGAACCCAGCACCACGGCAGCGTCAAAACGACCGCCCAACCGCTCGACCAGCTCGGCTCCGGCCTGCTCGGCCCGTTCGAATGGGTTCATACCCCGATGGTAGAAGGCATTGATGACACATCCCGCACCGCGTTCGGTGGGGAGTTACTGGGCCAAATGGGCCAGCGAGCCAGAGGGGCGGGCGCCGAACTGGCTGATGGTCTCGGTGGCGGCCAAAGAGCCCAGCCTTCCGCACTGGGCCAAGTCCATACCCCGAGTCCAGCCGTAGAGGAAACCGGAGGCGTACAGGTCGCCGGCTCCGGTGGTGTCCACCACTTCAGCCGTGGGCGCGGCCGGCACCTCGATGATCTCGGTGGGGGTGACCAGCACCGATCCCTGCTCGCTCCGGGTCAGCGCGGCCACTTGGCACCTTCCCTGCACCGCGGCCACCGCAGCCTCGAAGTCGTCGCCGGTCTCATACAGCGTGCAGATCTCGTGCTCGTTGCCGAACAGCAGGTCGATGGGCCCGTCCACCAAGTCGAGCCATTCCTGGTGGTGGCGCTTTACGCAGAAGCTGTCCGACAGCGTGAACGAGATTGTCCCCCCGGCAGCCGAGCAGATGGAGATGGCCTTGCGGATGGCCTCCTTGGTGATGGCCACGTCCCAGATGTAGCCCTCGCAGTACAGCACCTGCGCCGCGCCCACCAGGTCGGGATCGATGTCGTCGGGGTGAAGTTCGGTGCTGGCCCCCAGGTAGGTGTTCATGGTGCGGGCCGCGTCGGGGGTCACGATGATGAGACAACGGGCGGTGGGCGGCCCATCAGCGGCCCGAGCCACCTCGAAGCGCACCCCCAGCGCCCCGATGTCGTGGGCGAACACCTCGCCGAGCTGATCGTCGCGCACCTTTCCGATGTACCCCACCTGTCCGCCGAACGAGGCCACCCCGGCCACCGTGTTGGCTGCCGAGCCCCCCGATGTCTCGATGGCCGGCGCCATGGCCCCGTAAAGTTCCTCGGCCCGCTCGGCATCGATCAGCGTCATCGCCCCTTTCACCAGGCCATGAGCGTCGATGAACTCGTGATCCTCGGTGCTGATCACATCAACAATGGCGTTCCCGATCCCCACCACGTCCAACGCCCCACTCATAGCAGCCCGAGGCTACCGACCGCTCCGGCGACAGAACCAAGACTGGCAATTCAACCCGTCTCGCCATGACATCTACCCGTGAATCTAAGGTGGAATCGGTGAGGCCGAGCCCATGAGCGACCGGATCGACGGGGACGAGTACCGGGTTTCCGAAGAGGAGAAGTCGTACTTCGCGGAGCATGGCTATGTGCATCTGCGAGGGGTGCTGACCGACGACGAGGTGGGCAAGCTCGAGGCTGTCTACGACCGGTTCCTTCGCCGAGAGATCGAGGTGCCGGGCAAGGACTACTGCGACATGGCCGGCGACTACGGCCGAAACCCAGAGGATTTCTCGATCATCAACGTGATGCTGCCCCGGCGGTACTACCCGGCGTGGCAGGGCAACATCTACGAGCGCCGAACGGCCTCAGCCGCCCGCCAACTGTGCGGCGACGGGATGACTATCGACTACGACCAGATCCTGGCCAAACAGCCCTTCAAGCTCGATGCGGTGTTCGCCTGGCACCAGGACATGGCCTACTGGCCCGATACCCCCGACACCCGCACCGCCACGTTCTGGTTGGCCATCGACGACTCCACCATCGAGAACGGCTGCATGCGCTTCGTGCCGGCCACCAACCGGGAGCAGACGCTGCGGCCCCACACCCCCCAATACGGCGACCGGGGGGAGTCCCATGCCCTGGGCACCGAATTGCAGAAGGGCGACGAGCCGGTTCCCGTGCCCATCGCCCGGGGCGATGTGACCGTACACAACGAGCGGGTGATGCACGGCTCGGGCGGCAACTCCACCGCCGGTTTCCGCCGGGCCTATGTCATCGCCTATCGATCCGAGGACACGGTGGCCATCGAGCGCCAGCTCGGCTTCACCCACAGCCACAACGACAGCGGCGAAGTGCTCGACCAGGTGGGCGTGGAGGGCCAGACCCGCTAGGGCAGCTAGCCGGAGAAGATGTAGTCGACCTCGTCGGCAGCCAGCTCTGCCCGCTCGGCGGCTGTGCTCTGCTCCACTTCTTCCACCGAGGCGTTGCCCACGATCACCAGCGGCTCGAAGTCGGCGTGCAGCGCCCAGGCCAGCGCCACCTGGCTCAGGCTCAATCCATGCTGGCGGCCCACCTCGGCAGCCCGCTCCCGCCGCGCCCAGTTGACCTCATTGAGATAGCACCGGGCGGTGTCGGCCAGATGCCCCTCGGTGGCCGACTCGAGCTCGTCGCGGCCGATCCGCTCGCTCAGAAATCCCCCGGCCAGCGGCGACCAGGCGACAACCCTTACGCCCCGCTCTTGATGCCAGGCCCGATCGGCAGCTCGGTGAGCACCGGTGAGCGTGACCACGTCGTCCCAGGGCTCATCAAGCTGGTCGACGAGGCTCCAGTGAGCGCTGTTGGCCACCGGCCCTCGCAGATCGTGGGCATCGGCGTACTCCACCGCCGCCTCGATCCGAGCCGTGGTCCAATTCGACACCCCCCACGCCCCGATGTGGCCCCGGTCGATGGCGGCGTTGACCGCCTCAACCAGAATGCCGATGTCCATGGCGGAATCGTCGCGGTGGAACATCCATAGATCGAGCTGGTCGACGCCGATCTGGCGTCGCGACAGTTCCATGTCCGCAGCTATGGCCTCAGGGGTCACCCGGGGGCTCCAGTCGGGAAGCTCGGGGTGGCATCCCTTGGCAAAGAAGACGATGCCGTCCCGACCGCCCCGGTGGCGGACCCACCGACCGAGGATGGCATCCACCCCGTCGTTGCCGAAGGCGTAGTTCACCGCGGTGTCGAACGTATTGATCCCCGCTTCGACGGCGGCATCGAGCATGGCGAAGCGGGCTGGGTCGTCTTGGGCGAACAGGCCGATGGCCCCTTGCACCACCCGGCTGACCGGGGTGGCGACTCCGGGAAACTCCACGTACTCCACTACTGCCCCATTTCGGTTTCGAAGGGGTACACAACCCCGATGCGGGCTCGGATCTCATCGCACAAGCCGGCCATCTCCAATGTCAAAGACAGCGGCATGCGCTCGCTTTCGGTGCGCCCGGCCCGAACGCAGTCCACCACCTCTTGGATCTCGTATTCGAATCCGTTGGCCGGGTGGGGAATCGCCTCGGTCTCCTCTTGGCCCCCGGCCCGCAGAATGGCCCGGTCGGCGGCCCAAAAGACCGGTATCTCGATCGACCCTTCGGTCCCGGAGATCACGGCACTGGATCCCAGTTCGGCCACCACGGCAGAGCCGAGATGGGCCAGCCCGCTCCCCGGATAAGACGCCGAAATGGAGACGATCTCGTCCACATTTGTCTCGCCGACGCGGGCCACCACCCCGTAGTCCACCGGCGGCCCGCCGTACAGCCACCGGGCCAAGTGCAGCGGGTAGACCCCCACGTCGAGCAAGCTTCCCCCGGCGAGGTCGGGATTGAACAGCCGGTGCTCGGGCATCACCGGGGCGGCAAATCCGAACGAGGCCGTCAACTGGCGGACTTCGCCGATGCGCCCCTCGTCGATCCAGCCCCGCACCACCTCATAGATGGGCAAGAACCGAGTCCACATCGCCTCCATGGCGAACACCCCGGCGCCCCGGGCGGCCTCCACAATCCGGGTCGCTCCCTCCAGGTTGGGGGCGATGGGCTTCTCCACCAATACCGCCACCCCGGCGTCAATGCAGGCAATAGCCGCCTCGGCATGGGACGGGTGAGGCGGGCAGATGTACACCGCGTCGAGTTCCTCGCCCTGGAGCATCTCCCCCACCGACCCATAGCTCGCCGCAATGCCGTGATCTTGGGCAAACGCCCCAGCCCGGCCCGCGTCCCTCCCGGCCACCGCAGCAACGCATGCCCCCTCCACAACCTCCATCGCCCCCAGAAACTGACCAGTGATGTGGCCGTGCCCGACCATCCCAAAACAGAAATCCATATCTCCCACGCTAGAATCCAAATGGCCGAGGGCAGTAGCCCGAGGAAGTGGAGCCCGGTACCTCTCCGGACGGTGAGTGGCCGGGCTCTTGCGCGCCAAGGCCGCCTGCGGACTAGCGGAAGCCCGAGAACGCCAGAAGGCCCTCCTGAGTCCATAAACCATCGCCTGCTCCGGACGTCGGGCTGGTACGAATGGGAGTGAGCTGGAGGAGTTGAAATGACTGCCCATGTCCTGCCCTGCCCCAAGTCGCCGCGGGTTGCTTTGGTTGGCGACACGCATGCCAACTCAGTTTGGACAAGGCGCGTCATCGAGGAATTGGCGGCTGAGGGAGTGGACATGGTTGTCCAGCTTGGGGATTTTGGGTGGTGGCCGCAGACGGGATTCGCCAAGAAGATCTCCAAGGCTGCGACAGTTGCTGGAATCACGGTCTGCTTCATCGACGGGAACCACGAGGACCATGAGCACCTCCGCTTCCACGCCCGGCTCCGCAATCCCGGCGGCAGACCAACCGATCCGGTGGAGATGTACCCCAGCCTGTGGTATCTGCCCCGGGGCTGCTCGTGGGAGTGGCATGGAGTTCGGTTCCGGGCGCTCGGCGGAGGGTTCAGCATCGACCATGCAGTCCGCACGCCGGGCCACGACTGGTTCCCCATCGAGGAAGTGCCCTCGATAACCGAGGCCGAGCGAGCCATCGCCGGCGGACCCGCCGACGTGCTACTGAGCCACGATTTTCCCGCACTCGGCTACCTCCTGAGCGGCCGGGCCATCCCCGAGGCCGATGAGCGGGCCTCCCGACAGGTGCAACACCTGCTGGCCAAGGTGGTCGAGGCCATCGAGCCCAAGCTCGTGGTACACGGCCACTGGCACTACCCATACGACATCGTGCGCCATGGCGTCACCGTCAAAGGCCTTGACTGTGACGGCACCGACCAGGCCGTCACCGTGCTCAACCTGGACACCCTCGCTACCGAGGACTGGCGGCTACCTATCAAGCGGCAGGAGGCAAATCGGGTGGAGTTAGCCCGCTAAACCACTATCGTTGAGGACGCCGAGGGCAGTAGCCCGAGGAAGTAGGCCCGGCTCCTCTCCGGACGGTGAGCAGCCGGGTTTTGCGCGTTCTGCCCGCCATCCGCGACGAGGTGCAGTCCACCGTTTGAGCCAGCGACGCCTACCCGCTACTACGGCCGGGTCACCGTCAAGGCCGACCGATGGACAAGGACAGCAGCCGACATCGCCGAAGCCATAGTCAACCAACTCGCTCAAGCCGAAGACGCCAAGGTCTCCGTCACCATCGAAGTAGAGGCCACCGCCGACGACGGCTTCGACGACGACGTCCAACGCACCATCACCGAAAACGCCGCCACCTTGAAGTTCAATGACAGTGACTTCGAGTCCTGAGGCACTCCGCTGACCCCAAACTGTCACCGCTCTTCCTTACACTACAGGAACCTTCCAATCCCCTAAAGGAGAACCAGTGTCATCAGGAGCCATCGCCACCACTTTGCTGGCCGCCGCATTGCTGCCCGGTGCCTTTTTCCAATGGGGCTTCGAGCGAAATGCAGGGCGTTTTGGAATTGCGCTGAAAGACAGGCTCCTTAGAACTACGGGAATATCAGCCATATTCCTTGCCTTGTTTGCATGGCCAATCCACAGATTATACGCAAATTATTGGCCTCAGACAGCTTCCGGGGATCACTTACCAATTGCAATATATTTTGTTCCCATCGTGTATCTATCCATTCCCCTGTTTTTGGGATGGCTATGTGGAATTACTCTAAGGATGGATTGGGATTGGGCAAAAGGTATCGCTGGAAAGAGGAGATTTCCCACTGCTTGGGATTATGCGTTCAGCGAAATGAAGAGTGGGTGGATTCGCTGCAAACTCAAGTCAGGCGAATGGGTCGGTGGACTATATAGTTCGGTGGACTCAAGTAGTCACACTACATACGCCAGTGGATATCCAGAGCCTCATGAACTATACCTCTACCCAATTGTAGAAATGGACCAGGAGAGTGGGCTCTTTAGGGTTTCGGAAGCTGGTGAGGCCGTACCAGGGGTAGGAGGCTTGTTGTTGCGCTGGGAGGAAATTGATATGCTTAGCTTCGTTGCGAACGATTTTCAAAAGGGCTCTGATGAGAAACAAGGCTGACAAGCGGAAGCGTGAGTATAGGGGGGGGTATTACCCCACTGAATCGGTTACCGGACCGCCGCCGGCGGCGTTGACCCACCCGCGGCCCGGACAGGCTCCAGAGGCCACACCTCCACAGGATTCGAATCCCCCTCCCTCCGAATAACATCACTGCCCCAAGAACGGGCCATCTAGTCTCATTCGATGGCCGAGTCCTCAGTGAACCCTTATCGGCTGCCGCGGGGGGTGGTGCCGCGGCGGTATGAGCTGCGGTTGGAGCCTGATCTGGAGGCGTTTGCGTTTGCGGGGTCGGTGGGTGTGGATCTTGAGGTGTTGGAGCCGACCGGCGAGATTGTGCTCAATGCGGCCGAACTGGAGATCAACGGTGGCGACCTCGACGGGGTGGCGTTGGCGGGGGTGGACTATGACGAGGAGCACGAGCGGGCGGTGTTGCGGCTGGGCGAGGCAGTGCAGCCGGGGGCGGCTCGGCTGAATCTGACGTTTTCTGGCACGCTCAACGACCAGCTTCGGGGGTTCTACCGGTCCACGTTCACCGATGACGATGGTGATGAGCGGGTGATCGCCACCACGCAGTTCGAGTCGACCAATGCCCGGCGGGCGTTTCCGTGCTGGGACGAGCCCGACCTCAAGGCGGTGTTCGAAGTGACCCTGGTGGTGCCCGACGATCTGATGGCGGTGTCGTCGGGGGCGGAGGTGGATTCCAAGCCGACTGGCGCCGGGCGCCGGGCGGTGTCATTCGCGCCCACCATGGAGATGTCCACCTACTTGCTGGCCTTTATCGTCGGCCCGCTGGAGGCCACCGACCCGGTGGATGTGAATGGAACGCCACTGCGTGTCGTCCATCCCATCGGCAAGGGCCATCTCACCGAGTACGCCCTCGACGCCGGTGCGTTCTGCCTCGGCTTCTTCGAGGACTACTTCGCTATCGACTATCCCGGCGACAAGCTCGACCTGGTGGCCATCCCGGACTTCGCATTCGGGGCTATGGAGAACATGGGCTGCGTCACCTTCCGGGAGATCCTGCTGCTGTTGGACCCCGACTCCTCCACCCAGCAGGAACGCCAGACCGCGGTGGACGTGATCGCCCACGAACTGGCCCACATGTGGTTCGGGAACCTGGTCACCATGAAGTGGTGGAACGGCATCTGGCTGAAGGAGGCCTTCGCCACGTTCTGCGAGATGCTGGCAGTGGACGCCTACCGCCCCGACTGGAAGCGCTGGCTGGCCTTCGGATTGTCTCGGGCCGCGGCCTTCGATGTGGACGCCCTGGCCGCCACCCGGGCCATCGAGTACCCAGTGGTCTCCCCCGCCGACGCCGAGGGAATGTACGACCTGCTCACCTACGAAAAGGGCGCGGCCGCGGTGCGGATGCTGGAGCAGTATCTGGGCGCAGACGAGTTCCGCGACGGAGTCCGCCACTATCTCCGGCGCCACTCCTACGCCAACACCGAGACCCACGACATTTGGGATGCGCTGGCCGAGTCCACCGGCGAACCGGCCCGAGACGTGATGGACTCATGGATCTTCCAAGGCGGCCACCCGGTGGTGACCGCCGCGATCGATGACGGCGGTGCCATCACGCTCCGCCAAGAACGGTTCCGCTACGACGGCCAACCCGACGACACCCGCTGGCAAGTGCCGGTAGTGGCCGCAGTGGGTACCAATGCCGCAGAGCACACCGAGCGGATGGTGCTGAATGACCCAGTGGCTCTGGGCACCGACGACCCCGCCTGGGTCATGGTGAATCCCACCGCCGATGGCTTCTACCGGGTGGCCTACGAGGCCGGACTGCTGGATCGACTACTCGAGGGCGGTCCCGATCTGGACCCGCTCCAGCGCTATGTGCTGGTGGACGACCAGTGGGCCCTAACGGTGGCCGACCGACTGAGCGTGTCCGATTACGTTGCCTTCGCCGAACGCATGGCCGCAGCCGAGGACGACCTGGCCGTGTGGCGCCGGCTAGCCGGCACGCTGGGCACCCTCGACCACATGGTTTCCGACGATGGACGGGCCCGCCTCCAAGCGCGGACCCGAGACATGGTCGGCCCAGCCTGGGGCCGGGTGGGCTGGGATCCGACCGCCGGCGAGGACGACCGAATCGGCGAGCTGCGAGGCGTGCTAGCCCGCACCCTGGCCGTGGTCGGCAACGATGCCGAGGCCATCGCCCGGTGTCGAGAGCTGATTGCCGCTGAGAGCGTAGACCCCGCCCTGGCCGCGGCCGCCATTGCCGTGGTGGCTGCCACCGGCGAAGGCACCGACTACGAGGAGATCCACCACCGCTACCAAAACGCCCCCACCCCCCAGCTCGAACTGCGCTACCTGATGGCACTCACCACCTTCAACGACCCCGCACTCATGGACCGCACCCTGTCCGCCACCCTCGACGGCACCGTGCGCAGCCAAGACGCCGGCTTCGTACTCCGAGGCTGCCTAGAAAACCGCGGCCTCGGCCCCCAAGCCTGGGCGTTCATAACCGAGCACTGGGACGACATCAACCAACGCGTCCCCAGTGCCATCGTCCCCCGATTGCTCGGTGGCATCACTGCCCTCTCCACCCCCGAACTCGTCCAGTCAGTTCAAGCATTCCTCAACGACCACCCCATCCCCCAAGGCAAGCTGATAGTCGCCCAACACCTAGAGCGCCAAGAGATAAACGTCCAACTGCGAAGAAGAGTCCAAGAGGCTCTGGGCTAGTTGGTCCCCACAGCCGCTCTGATGGACTCCTTCAGCGACTTCATTGTTGCGAACACGGCGGTGGGCTCGTAGCCGCAGTGGGCCATGCAGTTCTCGCAGCGGGGGTCTTTGCCTCGGCCGTAGCTGTCCCAGTCGGTGGTGTCGATCAGCTCCTGGTAGGTCTCGGTGTAGCCGTCGGACATGAGGTAGCAGGGCCGCTGCCAGCCAAATACCGAGTAGCTGGGGATGCCCCAGGCGGTGCACTCGTACTCCACCTTGCCCTCGAGGAAGTCCAAGAACAGCGGCGTGTGGTTGAGCCGCCACTTCTTGCGCTTGCCCTCCGAGAATGCGTCCCTAAAGAGGCTCTTGGTCTGCTCCACCGGCAGGAAGTGCTCCTGGTCGGGGGCCTTCTCGTAGGCGTACCCCGGCGAGATCATCATTGAGTCGACTTCCAGGTCGTCGTTCAAGAAGTCCAACACGCTGCGCACGTCCTCGGGGCTGTCGGTGCTGAAGAAGGTGCTGTTGGTGGTAACCCGGAAACCCTTCGCCTTGGCCTCGTTGACGGCCTCCACCACCTCGTCGAACACACCCTCGCGGGCCACGGCCAGGTCGTGGCGCTCCTGGAGCCCGTCCACGTGGACCACGAACGAGAAGTAGGGCGACGGCGTGAACTTGTCGATCTTGCGCCGCAGCAGCACCGCGTTAGTACACAGGTACACGAACCGCTTGCGCTTGATGAGCTCGTCCACCATCTCGCTGATCTGGGGGTGCAGCAGCGGCTCGCCCCCGGCGATAGACACCATCGGAGCCCCGCACTCCTCCATCGCTGCCACTGCCTCGTCCACGCTGACCCGCTTGCGCAGCACCTCGGTGGGGTACTGGATCTTCCCGCAGCCGGGGCATTCCAGGTTGCAGGCGAACAGTGGCTCCAGCTCCACGATCAGCGGAAACTTCTCGCGGCGGCGCAGCTTGTTCTTGAACACGTAGGTGCCAACTCTCGCCGCTTGGCGAAGCGGAATGGGCATGTCAGAAATCCTCCTCGGACAGCACCGGCGTCAACCGGCGAATGGTCCGCAATGCTCGATAAATCCTCGCGGGAGCAACCAGAGACCGCAGCTCATGGCTGGGGGTGTCGGTTACCACCCGCACCACTGCTGCCGGACCACGATGATGCTCCAAAAGCCAGGCCGACTCCATATCGACCGCCACCGCCCCCCGGTTGGCCAGCTCCTGGCGACGCGCCCCAACCGCCAGCTCGGACACGCTGGCCACCGGGCCGGTGTATACGGTAAATCCGGCCGCTTTCAGACCCTTGGCCACTGCTTCGCATTGGGGCAGGCCAATGGGCGGCACATCGTCGGCCGATACCTCGGTGGCCACCACCACGTCGCCCGGCTCGATGCCATCGACCACCGCCCCGCCCATGCCGACCACCGCTACCGGGCCGCGGTGCGGCTCAACCCGGCGACTGCGCTTGGGCCCCATGCCGGTACACAACACCTTTGCCCCACCGCCATGCCAGCGGATTCCCCGCCGGGCGGCTCGGGCCTCCATAGCCAACGGACACAGCACCACCAGGCTCACCCCTCACCCGTTGTCGCCTGCACCCAGCGGCCCAGGGCCATCAACGGGAACACCAGCCGGTAGAGGTGGTAGCGGATGTAGAAGTCGCCGGAGAAGCCGGTGCCGGTGTACCAGGGCTCGTCCCAGTCCCCGTCATCGCGCTGGTGCTCCACCAACCAGGCCACCCCTCGCTGGGCCGCCTCCTCGCTCGCCCGGCCCGCGGCGATCAACGCCAGCAGCGCCCATGCAGTCTGCGACGGGGTGGACTCCCCTCGCCCCCGCCAGTTGTCGTCGACATAGGAGCGCATGTCCTCGCCCCACCCGCCGTCTTGGTTTTGCACCGACTCCAGCCAGCGGCATGCTCGCACTATCCGGTTGTCGTCGGCGGGCACCCCGGCGCTGATCAACGCCGGGACCACCGCCCCGGTGCCGTAGAGGTAGTTGGCCCCCCAGCGCCCGTACCAAGAACCGTCCTCCTCCTGCTCATCACTTAGCCACTGAACCCCGCGGTCCATTGCACTCCGGTCGATTGGAAAGCCCATCGCGTCGGCATCCAGCTCGGCGAGCATCTCCACCACATGGGCGGTCACATCGGCCGACGGCGGATCGATGACCTCTCCGAAATCGCAGAACGGGAGCTCGGCCACCAGCGGCGAGCAGTTGTCGGCATCGAATGCCGCCCAGCCGCCATCAGAGCACTGCATCCCCTGGGCCCACACCACCGCCCGATCCAGCGCCTTTTGCACCTGCTTGGCGTCGGGATGGCGGATGCGGCGCAGGGCGAGGGCTACCTCGGCGGTGTCGTCCAGATCGGGGTAGTAGTTGTTCTCGAACTCGAACGCCCATCCCCCCGGGGCCAGATGAGGGCGCTGCTCGGCCCAGTCGCCCACGATCTGGACCTCTTGATCGATGAGCCAGCGGGCCCCGGCCACCATCTGCGGGTCTTCGGCGTCCACACCGGCATCGGCCAGCGCGAGCAGCGCCAGGCAGGTGTCCCAAACCGGCGACTGGCAGCACTCCAGGCGTCGCATGTCGTCTTCGACGATGGTCCAAGCGTCGAACCCGGCCAGCCCTTGGGCCAGAATCGGATGGTGCAGGGAATAGCCCCGCACGTACAGCGCCAAGAGCGAGTACACCCACGGCGGCTGGATGCCCCCCCAGCAGCCGTCGGACTCCTGGCGGGCGATGATCCACTGCTCGGCCCGACTGAGCGCCCACTCCCGCACCCGCCGCTGTGGGCGGTTCTCGTAGAGATGCAGCACCTGATCAAGGCGTTGGAATCGCCGAGCTGGACTCCCGGGCGGGGCGAGCTCCCGTTCCGGGGGGATGGCTCCGGTGCGGATCTCATCCAGGTTCAGTCCCATAGACCGCACCGGGCGGTGAGCCCCCACCACGGTCAAAGCGACCAGGGTTTGGCGGGCCCAGCAGGCGAAGTCGTAGATGTTCAGCGGAACCTGCTTGGGCAGAAAGATCACTTCGGGAGGCAGGGCGGGCAGGTCTTCCCAGCGCCAGAGGTCGAAAAGCGCCATCCAGATTCGGGTGAACACCCGGCTGCGCTCCAGCCCTCCCTCGGCGCGGATGTAGGCGGCGGCTTTGGCCATGTGGTCGGCGTCGACGGGATCGCCGGCGTAGCGCAGCGCCCAGTAGGCCTCCACCGTCACCGACAGATCGGCCGGACCCTGGTAGAAGGTGGCCCACGTGCCGTCGGCTCGCTGGTTGTGGCGGATCCAGTTGGCCGTCTGCCGGGTGACCTCGGGGTCGGCGATACCCAAGAACTCCCGGAGGAACAGATCCTCGGCCTCGATGGACACGTTGGTCTCCAGCTCGTCTTTCCACCATCCCTGAGTGTCTTGCAGACTGAGGAGCCGTTCGGTGGCCTTGGCCAAGGATTGCTCAACGCCCATCAGAAGTCCCTCCCCAAGATGAAATCGGCTAGCAGCCGAAACTCCTCCACCACCTCTTCCACAACCTCCTCGTGCGCGGCCAGAGAATCGAGAGCGGAAACAGCCCGGTCGTAGTGGGTCCGGGCCAGCGCCTGGGTGCCTTCCCGGCCACCCCCCGCCTCCACCAGCGCTCGGGCTGCGTCCACGCCTCCCGCATCCCAATCGGGACGGGAATAGAGCTCAGCCAGCTCCTCGGCTGCCGAGGTGCCGCTGTTGAGGGCGATCACCACCGGTACCGACTTCTTGCGCTCCCGAAGGTCGGCCCCCGCAGGCTTGCCGGTGCGCTCGGGGTCACCCCAGATGCCCAGAAGGTCATCCACGGCTTGGAACGCCACACCCACCTCCGCCCCGAACTCGGACAGCCCATCAACCACCGAGTCGTGGGCTTCGGCCAGAATCGCCCCCACCGAGGTCGCGTAGGACAAGAGCGCCCCGGTCTTGCCCTGCTCCATGGCCAGGCACTCCTCCAGGGTGACGAGAGATCTCTCTTCGAAGGCCATGTCCATGCTCTGGCCGGCGATCATTGCCGAAACTGCTCCGGCCAGATGCTTGACCGCCTTGACCCTGGGCGCTGTGGGGTCGGACAGCAACACTTCATAGGCCAAGTTGTGGAGAGCGTCTCCTGCCACCACGCCGACTCCAATGCCGAACTTGGCCCAGACCGTGGGCCGATGCCGACGCTCGGCATCGTTGTCGATGATGTCGTCGTGGATCAGCGAGAAGTCGTGGATGAGCTCGATGGCCACCGCCCCGGGCACTCCGGTTTCCGAAGGGGCGCCCACAGCCTCAGCCGACAAGATGGCCAGTGCCGGGCGGGTTCCCTTGCCCCGACTCTGGAAGTGGTATTCAGCGGGCAATCTCAGCTCAGGGCACAACCCGCTCAGTGCGGCGGCAATGGCCGGGTCCACCAGCTCCCTGGCTCGGCTGAGGATGCCCGGAACCGGTATTTCCTCGCTCACGCGCTCATCCTCTCTGGCTCAGACGGCGACGGCTCGGGGCTGAGATGCGGCCCAGAGGTGTCGCGGGATGATTGGGCGGGCCTGGAGGCAACTGCGGTGCGGCAGTGATCGAGGGCGAGGCCAGCCGCCAGCTTGCCGGAGCGGACGGCACCCTCCATCGTGGCTGGCCAGCCGGTATCAGTCCACGCCCCGGCCAAGAACAAACCATCGATGGCAGTGGTCGGACCAGGACGAAGCCGCCGGGTGCCGGGACGGCCGGCAAAGGTAGCCCGGTGCTCTCGGGTCACCACCGCGTCTATCACCTCAGCCGCAGCCGAGCGCGGCAGCAGCTCGGCTAGAGCCGAGCGATAGCGCTCGATCATGTCCGCCGGGCGTTCGCCGATCTCATCGAAGGCCGCCGACTGCGACACGGCCACAACCTGCTCGCCGCCACCGCCCGCGCCAACGGGCGCCCGCGGCTCATCGTCGGCCCAGTTGGCGGCCTCAGTCCGGTCGAAAACGAATTGCACCGGGGAATCCAGGGCTGCGGTGAAGGGCACATCCATGACTTGGCGGTCGAACACGAAGTGCACGTTGACGATGGGTGATACCCCGAGATCGACCAGCTCAGATTGCCCGGCCACGGTGCCGGGGGGCAGCAGGCCGTCGACAACATCGTGGGGCACGGCCAAGATCAGCGCGTCGGCGTCCACCCGCTGCCCGCCTATAGTCACCGAGGGTCCTTCGCCCACTGATTCCACATGGGCTTGAAGCTGGACGTGCCCTCCTTGGGCGGTGATCACCCGGGCGGCGGCATCTCCGTGGAGAGCAGCCAAGGGCACCCGGGTCCAGCCCAGATCACCGGCATCGGCGCTGTCCAAGAGCCCGGTGCGGAACACCTTGACCGCCAGGCTGAGCGAGGCATCGTCGGCCCGGAGGTTCACGGTGGGCAAGCAGATGAGGTCCCACAAACCGGCGATGGCCCGACCGGATTCGCCGCGAAATCGCAGCCACCCCCCGAAGCTCATCTCGTCGGTGTCGGGAGCATCGGGATCGAGGCGACGCAGGGCCAGCGCAGTGCGAATCGCCCGCAGACGATCGGTTACAGAGAGCGGGCTGTAGCGCAGCAGTGACCGGGCCAAGTGAAGGGGGGAGGGGGCACCGGTGCGGAATATGCGGGCCGGACGGCGACCGGGGCGCATCACCGAAACCGACATACGGCTCTGCTCGGTCACTTGATCGGTCACCTCAAGGCGCTCCAACAGCGCCCGGTACTCGGTGCAGCACCGCATGAACACGTGCTGGCCGTTGTCGAACCAGCGGCCGTTGCGCTGGAACGACCAGGTGGCCCCGCCCAGCCGGGGGGCCCGCTCATAGAGCGTCACCCGCGCTCCGCTGTCGGCAGCGGACACTGCCGCGGCCAGTCCGGCGAGCCCGCCTCCGACCACGGCCACACGCGGCTGAGAAACGACCGGGCTCATGTGGTGACTCCAGCCAGGCTGCGAACGGCCACCCAGGCCTTCTCCCTGGTGGGCAGCGACAGCCGCCCCTCCATCACGGCCGTGGGCGTGGCAGCAATGCGAGCCAGCAGGCGGTGGTAGATCCCGGCCATCGCCCCGGTGCAGGCCCGGCTGCGGTGGTCCAGCATGCCGAGCAGCTTCAGGCCCTCGGCGAAATGCCGCTCGGCTCGCTCGGCTTCGAACGCCACCAGTGCGCCCACCGCGTCGGTCGGGCCGGTCAGATCGGGGGCGCAGCCGAATCGCTCGATGTCGGCGGCGGGCAGGTACACCCGGCCCATGCCCCGGTCCTCCACGATGTCGCGCAGGATGTTGGTGAGCTGAAGGGCGATGCCCAGCACATCGGCCAGTTTGGCGGCCTGGTCGGGATCGCCCCTCGTGCCGAACACCCCCAGCGACAGGCGGCCCACCGATCCGGCTACCAGCCGGCAGTACTCCTCGGTTTCAGCGATGGTGGTGTACACCTTCCCAACCGCGTCCTGCTCGCAGCCGGCGACGATCTCATTCAGTGCGGCAGCCGGTATGGGGAAGCGGTCGATTGCATGGCGCAGACCCACCAGCACCGGATCGTCGGGGTCGCGGAGCCCGCCGTCGGCCAGAGTGTCGATGTCGGCCCTTATCTCAGCCAGCCCGGCCAGCTTCTCATCCTGCGGCAACGGGCCATCGCCCACGTCGTCGATGCGGCGGGCCATGGCGTACAGCGCCGACATGGCCTGGCGCTTCGGCTTGGGCAGCAGGCGAATGCCATAGGAGAAGTTGCGGGCCTCGACCCGGGTGATCTCCTCGCACCGCTGATAGGCGTCGGCGGCCTTCACCTTCGCCTCCAGCGCGCGGCGGCGTCTCGCGCGGCGCGAACTGCTTTGGCGTCGGTCACCTGGCGGGGGGCGACAAGGCGAGCGACATGCGCCGCGGTGCGGACCTTGGAAGGGGTCCGAAGCTTTCTCAGTACGTCGTGGTCGGCCCCGGCGATGGCATCCAATGCGGCCATTCCGCCCGCGGCATAGCCGGCCACGGTCACCTTGGCCCATCCGCTGAGTGAGGCCACCAGCGGCTCTCCCCGCTTCAGCAGCCCGCGGGCGGTGTCGCATTGGTGGGCCACCAGTCGGCGAAGTACCTCCGAGGCCCGGGCCGCCCCCAGATCACCCTCGTCCACGCCGAAGCGGGCCATCTCGTCGGCCGGGAAATAGACGCGGCCCTTTTCGGTGTAGTCCTCGCCGATGTCTTGGAGGTGCTCCACCAGTTGCAATCCGGTGCATACCGCATCGCTGAGGGCGATTCGCTCGGGGGTGGCCGCGCCGAACACCGCTAGCACCAGCCGGCCCACGGGGTTGGCCGACAGCGTGCAGTACTCGGCCAACTCGGCCTGGGTCTGGTAGCGGTGCTTGTGCTGGTCAACCCGGTTGGCCTCGATAAGCGCCAAGAACGGCTCGTCGTCCACATCCACATCAGCGAGCAGAGGCGTGAGCTGAACCATGACTGGGTGGGTGGCATCGCCGGTGCGGGCCCGTGCGAGTTCCCCCTCGATCCAATCCAGCGCGGCAAGTCGGTCGCCGTCGTATTCGTCGCCGATATCGTCCACGAGTCGGGCAAACCCGTAAATGGCCAGCAGATGGGCGCGGGCATTCGCCGGGACCGCCTTCAGCACCACGGGGAAGTTCTCACTTCCCCTCTGGGCCATGATCGAGTTCAAGTCGAACTCGACTTCAGTCTGCACAACACCCCCGCTGCGGCTCAGTTTCCTTGGGGAACCCGCTGGTCAGCGGGTTCCCCTGATAATCCATAACAATGTTTTTACGATCGTCACCCAATTGCAAACAATAGAGTGACCATCAGGTCACCTTTTTGTACGCGCTCAATCCGACACTGTCAAGGCATTGACTGCTCCGTGTCTTCGAAGTTGGGACGATCGGCAAAACGACCCATGAGGCCCTCGGCAAAAATGTGGGCGATGGCGTCCATGATCAGAGCCCCGGCGAGCCGATGGCCCCGAGGATCGTCCGACAGGGCCTCTCCCAGTCGCTCGGCCAGTCGCCAGAACACCCGCTGGGCGGCGGCGGCGTGCTCCACCTGGCCCTGTACCGAGCGCTTGGCCACTTCCAGCATGATGGGCAGGCCGGGCAGAAGCGCTTCGGCCAGGCGACGGGTGAGTTCTTGGCGGCTCAATCCGATCTGGCCATCGATCGAGGCCGAGAAATCCTCCGCGGTGTTGTCCACCACCGCTTCCACCGCTCGGAAGAACAGGTCTTGTTTCGAGCGGTAGTGGCGATAGAAGGTCCCCTTGGCCACACCGGCCTGCGTGCATATTTCGGCCACGCTCACCTCGGTGTAGCCCCGCAAGGCGAACTCTTGAATGGCTACGTTCCGCAACTGCTCGCCGCTGTCGGTCAAATGGGGAACTTCGGTGTGATCAAGGTTCTCCGCGTTCATGATCTGGGCGATATGGCGCAGAGGCAGGCGATGGCGCTCTCGCAGTTCCCTGACCTGCTCGACGGCTTCGGCGTGGCGCTGGCTGTAGAGGAAGCGGTTGGCCGCGGCCCGACGGGGCGCGGGCAGAAGACCCAGCCGCCGATAGTGGTGGATGGAGGCAGCCGGCACTCCGGTGCGAGCTACCAGCTCGCTGATGGGGAACTCGCCGGGAGAACCCATGCCTCCACTCTTATTCGGTCGACCACCCCACCGCCAGCGCGTCTTCGAATCTCATAGCCGGAAGCAGCTACTCCTGTTCGGCAATCTTGACGGCCTCTTCGAAGCTCGTGCCCTGTTCGATGAGGTTGCGGTACTTCATCACGTGGCGAGGCCGGTTGAAGCCAAGCACGCCCACCAGTCGGCCAGCTCGGCCGTAGAGGGCAGCGAAGCGCCGCTCTTCGGTCGATCCGGTGATGATGCGCACCTCGTCGTCGGGCCGGGCCCGCCCCGCCAGCTGGATCTTGCGGTCGTACTGGTCGCTCCAGAACCACGGCACCGGAGAGTAGGGCTGGGCCTCGTCGTCGGTTTCGAGCAGACGGAGCACAGCATGCTGGCCTTGGGCAATGGCGTTGTCCCAGTGCTCCACCCGCATGGTCTCGCCGAACAGGCGGTTGGGCCAGCGGGCCACGTCCCCGGCGGCGGCGATGCCCGGGGCGGCAAGACAGGTCTCGTCGCACACCACGCCGTTGTCCAGCGTCAGCCCCGAGCCCTCCAGCCACTCGGTATTGGGGATCACCCCGATGCCCACCACCACCACATCGGCATCCACCGAAGTGCCGTCGCTCAGGTTCACCCGCTCCACCCGGCCATGGCCATCGAAGCCGTCGACGCCCACGCCGAGTCGCAGGTCCACCCCGTGGTCTCGGTGCACATCAGCGCACACCGTGCCGACCTCGGTGCCCAATACGCGGCCCAGCGGCACCGGCAGGGCCTCGATCACCGTGACGTCCAGGCCCCGCTCCCGGGCGGTGGCCGCCACCTCGGCTCCGATGAACCCGGCCCCTACCACCGCCACCCGCTGAGGGGAGGCCTCCAACTCAGCTCGGATGGCCAGGCAGTCGTCCAGGCCCCGCAGGGTGTAGATGCCGTCGAGGCCGTTGGTGGGCAGTTCCCGACACCGAGCCCCGGTGGCGATCAGAATGCCGTCGGCGGTAACCGTTGAGCCGTCGTCAAGCGTCACGGTCCGGCTGGCCACGTCAAGCCCGGCGGCCCGGCGGCCCAGTCGCCAGTCGGCGTTCAGATCTTGGAGCGATTCATCGTCGGACAGCGCGATGCGGTCTTGCTCCCATTCCCCGGCGAGGAGTTGTTTGGACAGGGGAGGCCGGTCGTAGGGCTGGTGGGGCTCGTCGCCGATGATGGTGATGGCCCCGTCGAATCCTTCTCGCCGGAGCGTCTCCGCCGCCCGGGTTCCGGCCAGCGAAGCTCCGACAATGGCTAGTGAGCGCAGCGGGCGCCTACTCCTCGGCGACGGAGATGGCCTGCTTGGGGCAGCGCTGGATTGACTCGTTCACCCGCTCGCGGGCCTCATCCCCAGGGGTCTCGTTCAGCAGGTACAAGAAATCGTCGTCGCGCACCTCGAAAATGTCAGGAGCGACCTGCATGCAAATGGCGTTGCTCTCGCACAGGTCGTAGTCCACAACCACCCGGTATCCCATCGCTTCCTCCCATCTCCCAAAAAGACACCCCGACCCTACCCAACCAGCCCCCACCTAGTCACCATCGGGCCTCGTCTCAGTTACAAGCAATGGTGTTGGGTGTAGGTGCGGATTTCTTGGCGGGCGGTGGCCACTACCTCTTCGAGGGCAAAGGCTTTGCTGAACAGTTCTTGGAGGTCTTCGATCTCGTCGATCTCCCGGGAGGCGTTGGCCACGGTGGTGACTGCCTCGCGGATGTCGGGCGGCGCGGCGTCTTCTAGGGCGTCTAACTGGGCTAATTCTTGCTCGCCTTCTGCCGGCCGCATGCCCACTCCATCTTCGGCCAGCTCGCAAAACGCCACGATGTCGCCCTTGTCCTCACCGCCGCATGCCCCCAACACGAACAATGGCGACATGCACACCAGCAGCCAGGCGAAGCGCTTCACCCCTCTAGCTTGCCCGTTCAGGAGGTGGGCTTGTCGGAACCCACGATCCACGTGGCGTAGTACTGGGCTCCGCCGCCGTAGGCGTGGCCGAAGGCCTTGCGGGCGCCTTCTACTTGGTGGTCGCCGGCCATGCCCCGAACCTGGAGGGCGGCTTCGGCAAAGCGGATCATGCCCGAAGCTCCGATGGGGTTGGAGGAGAGCACCCCTCCGGAACAGTTCACCGGGAGGTCCCCGCCATCGAGATGGGTGGCTCCCTCCTCTACCAGCTTCCAGCCGTCGCCGATCTCGCAGAACCCCAGGCTCTCCAACCACATGGGCTCATACCACGAGAACGGAACGTAGATCTCCACCTCGTCGATCTCGGCCCGCCGGTCGGTGATGCCCGCCTGGGCGAACACGTCGTCGGCGCAGTCCCGGCTGGCTTGGGGGTTTACCTCGTCGCGTCCGGGGAAGTTGTTGGCCTCGCTTCGCAGGGCCGCGCCGTGGATCCAGGCCACCGGCTTGGAGGCGGCATCTCCGGCGGCCTCGTCGCCCAGCACCAGCGCGCAGGCGCCGTCGGAGGAGGGACAGGTCTCAGAGAACCGGATCGGCTCCCACAACATGGGTGACTCCACCACCTGGTCGAAGGTCAGGTCTTTCTGCTGGAGGTGGGCGTAGGGATTGCGCAAGGCGTGCTGGCGGTCTTTGAACGCCACCATGCAGCCGATCAGCTCGGGGGCGTTGGTGCGGGCCATGTACTGGCGGATGATGGGCGAGAAGTAGCCGCCGGCCCCGGCGTTGATCGACACCGAGAACGGCTGGGGCAAAGACAGCGCCCAGGTGGCGTTGGACTCCGACTGCTTCTCAAACCCCAGGGTGAGCACCCGGCGGTGGATGCCCGCTTGCACCAGCGAGGCGGCCACCACTGCGGTAGACCCGCCCACCGATCCTGCGGTGTGGACTCGCAACAGCGGCTTGCCCACCGCCCCCAGCGCCTCGGCTAGGAACAGCTCGGGCTGCATGACCCCTTCGAAGAAGTCAGGGGCCTTGCCTACCACCACGGCGTCGATGTCGTTCCAATCCAGTTCGGCGTCTTCGAGCGCCCGATAAGCGGCCTCCCGCACCAGGCCGGGCAGCGACACGTCGCCTCGGGTGGTCTGGTACTTGGTCTGTCCGACCCCCAGTACTGCGGTGCGCTCGGCCATCACTCCCCCTCCATCACACACACCAGGTTCTGCTGGAGGTAGAGACCCGACGCGGCGTGGCCCAGCACCCGGTCGGCCCGCTCGTCGTGAATCTGGCGGGCGGCGTCGGCGATGCGCATGAGGCCGGCGGCCATCATGGTGTGGCCGGCCAACGCCCCGCCGTTGGCGTTGATGGCAGTGCCGTTGCGCAATCCCAGCTCAATCTCCAAGATGTGCTCTTGGGTGGTGAACGGTGCGGCCAGCTCGGCGGCGTCCAAACGGTCGGCGCTCGCTCCTGCTCGGGCCGCGGCCATTTGCGCGCTGGGTGCCCGGGTGAGGTCACGCACCCCTGGCTGGTGGGGATCGATGCGGTGGTCGATCCCTCTGATCCATGCGGGCCGCTCGCACAGCTCTCGGGCCCGGTCTCCGGCGGCCAGCACCACGGCCACGCCTCCGTCGGCGGAGGCCGCGCAGTCGCTAGGCCGCAGAGGATCGGCAAGAGGGACCTCAGCCAGCACACTCTCGGCGGTGGCCTCGGCGGACGACCGCACCGCCAGCGGGTTGTTGGTCGCGCCGTTGAGGCTGCGAACTGCAATCTCGGCCAGGCGCTGTTCACTCACCGCCCCCGACTCCAGCATGATGCGAGCCTGAAGCGCGGCCAAGGAGAAGGCGTCGGGCCACAGCGGACCCAAGTAGTAGGGATCGAGCTGGGTGGAGAGCACATCGCGCAGCGATCCGGGTGACGACTTGCCGTAGCTGTACACCAGCGCGGTGTCCACCCCGCCGATCTGGAGCTTCACCCAGGCCTCGTACAGGGCCCAGGCGCCGTCCATCTCCACGTGACTCTCGCTGATGGGCGGCACAGCACCCACCGCGTCCAGGGTGTGGACGAATGAGAACGCCTGCCCGGCCAGAAAATCGCTGCTTCCCGAGCAGGTGAAGCCGATGTCATCCTGGGTGAGGCCAACTGCGCCCCGGGCTTCGTTGATGATCGGCACCATCAACTCCACCTCGGTGGTGTGGGTGAGCGCCTTCTCCTGGTGCTGGGCCACCGAAACCACGGCGATGTCGCGCATCAGCCCTGCTCTCCGGCCGCGGCTTGCTTGGCGTGCCAGGCGTTGGTGCCGGCTGCCGTCACTGGGATGTCAGGCTCGCCGGTGGGTTCCCAGTACAAGATGTTCTCCGCGGTGCGGCCCAGTTCGTCGTCGGGCTTCCACACCGCCCGCACCCGCATGCCCATGCGAACCTCAGAGGTGTCGATCCCGGCCACCAAGCCCAGAAAGCCGATGTCAGCGCCGTCGAGGTGGATCCAGGCGCTCACATAGGGAATCTCCAAATCGTCCCGGCCCGGAATGGGCAGGCGGGTGACACAGAAGCCCCCCACATGGCCGGTGTCGGGCAACTCCACGTAGTCGGGGGTGGCCGCACCATGGCGGGGATCCACCCCCCGAGGGGGC
The DNA here is from genome assembly GCA_022819825.1 of Acidimicrobiia bacterium. GTDB lineage: Bacteria > Actinomycetota > Acidimicrobiia > Acidimicrobiales > Bin134 > Poriferisocius. The sequence goes on from JAJEGM010000001.1 coordinate 154,334, forward strand.
ACGAACACTGCCCCGTCGACCGGAGACCGCTGGCCGAGGATCTTGCGGTCGGCGAAGGCGTTCAGATACCCCGAAGAAGCCGAGCCGGGAATGAAGTCGTACTCCAGGCGGATGGGGGTTCGCACCGACCGAACCGGTTCCACATCGGCCAGCTGCTCGGGCAGGCTCACCTCGCCCGACAGCGCGGCGGGCGGGATGCTCGGATCAGCGCTCATTGGTCGGCACCCTCGGGCACAAAGCCCTCAAGGTCGGCGATATGGCCCTCTCGCTCCGGCCGCCAACGGGCCGTCACCCGCATCCCCACCGACAACCCTTCGGGGCTTTCCACCAGAAGTCCGTGGACCATTGGGGTGTCGGCTCCGTCGAGGAGGATCAGTCCCAAGCCGTGGGGCTGATCCCAGGGTGACTGCGCGCGGGGCGGGTCCACCCAGGTCCAACTCATCAGCTCCCCGCCTGGGCCCACCTCTACCAAATCGGTCAACGGCACCGAGCTCTCCGGGTCGTACTCGGTGGGCGGGCACAGCACCGTCCCGTCGGGGCGGCGAATACCCAGGATGATTCCCTCTCGCAGACCAGTGAGGAATGCGCCGATCACCGGGCCGGTGGTCCGGGTGAAGGGGTACTCCAGCACCAAATCAGCCCGAAGCCGCTCGGCCATCGATTTAGCCCTCCCCGTCCACCGAGATGGTGCCCGCGTCGGTGTCGATGATCACTGTGGTCCCATCAGCCGGCTCGTCGCCGTCGAACTCCACCCCCATCAGGCAGGGGATCTGGAAGTCTCGGCTGATGATGGCCAAGTGGCTTTCGATGTCGCCCGACCGGCACAGGATTCCGGCCAGATCGGCCTCAATGGGAGCCAGAAAAGTGGCCCCCGCGTCTTTCACCAGCGCCACCGTCTCGGAGGCGACATCATCACCGGCGTCGAGCACCGCGATCACGTCGTCCGGCGTGTCGAATCGCATCAGCCGGCCCTGGCCGGAGATGCCCGAGAAAACCGGGCTGCCCCGGCCCACAATTTCGCCCATCAAAACTCGATGACCTGGCGTACAACCTCGCCGTTGCGCACCGCCTCGAGGGCCGGATTGATCTCGTCGATGGTGATGCGCCGGGTGATCATGCGCTCCAAGTCGAGCTTGCCGTTCTTCCACAGCCGCAGCAGTCGGTGGAAGTCGCTACGCGCATCGGTGCCGCCGTAGTAGGAACCCACCAGGGTCTTCTCGTTGTAGAACAGCTCGAAGGCGCTGAAGGAGACCATCTCCTCCATGCGGCCCACCCCCACGATGCAGCAGGTGCCGCCTCGACGGGTCATGTCGTAGGCGGTGCGCATGAGGGCGGGAACGCCGACGCACTCCAGGGCATAGTCGAATCCGTCGCCCCCGGTGATCTCGTTCTTGGCCCCCTCCAGGTCTTCGGGCAGCACCGCGTGGGTGGCCCCGAAGGAGATGGCCTCATCGAGCTTGGCTGGGTTCTTGTCCACCGCCACGATCTCAGCCGCTCCGGCGATCTTCGCCCCTTGGATGGCGGCCACGCCGACCCCTCCGGCGCCGATCACCAGCGCGGAGGAGCCCGGGCTGATCTTGGCCGTGTTCAATGCGGCCCCGGCCCCGGTCATCACCCCGCAGCCGATGAGTGAGGCCACGTCCAAGGGGATGTCGTCATCGATCTTCACCACTCCTTGGCGGGGCATGAGCATCTTCTCGGCGAACGTGCCCGCTCCGGCCATGCCGCCGATCTCCTGGCCGCCCTGGGTGAACTTCATCCGGGCCATCTCGCCGAATGTGATGTTGACGCACAGGTTGGGCTGGTGGCGACCCGTGCAATAGAGGCACTCCCCGCAGGGCGGCGACCACATCACGATCACGTGGTCACCAGGGGCGAGGTCGTCCACATCGGAACCCACCTCCTCGATGATCCCCGCACCCTCGTGGCCGAGCACCGCCGGGGGGGCTTGGGGAATGGTCCCGTTCATGGCCGACACATCGGAGTGGCATACCCCGGTGTGGGTGATCTTGATGGCTACATCATCGGGGCCCAGATCCAGCATCTCGACGTCGTCACACACGTCCAGATTGACCTCCCCCACCTCTCGCATAATCGCCGCAAGCATTGAAGGATCGTAGGCCGAGCCTGGCTTCCACGACACACCTTGCTGCCAAACCGATGGCTAGTGTCATCAGCCATGCCCCAAACCATTCCGCTCGATCTTGTGGAGCTGAACCGAATGGTGGAGTTCTGGGACATCTTGGTGTCCGAGAACTCCAAGAAGCGCACCGGCCTCACCTCGGGACTGATCCCGGTGCGGGAGTACACCGGCTACTCGGGCATGGAGGCCTGGCTGCGCTGGCCCGACATTCTGGCCCGCTGCGATGAGGTGCTCGATGCCTCCGAGCTGGGGGCCAAGATGCGGGGACCGGGAACCCAGACCACCAACGCCCACCCCTTCGCCATCGTGTGCATCCCGTTCGGCGGCTGGCGCGCCCTCGAGGAGTTGTCGGCCATGGGGCTCACCACCCAGGTGGACGACGTGGAAGACAGGGTGCGCTTCCTCATGGACTACTGGATCCGCTGGGTGGAGCCGTGGCGGGGCGACGGCTTCCGCTCGTGCTGGGACGCGGCCGACACGCTGCGAACCTGCGACCCCGAGATCATAAGCACCCTGTATGAGGCCGCTTGGCCGGTGGAGGGTGACAGCGACAACCGCACGGCGCGACGGTTTGTGGCCGGACTCCAGCAGTACCTGTTCCTGCTGTACTTGGACACCCGGCTGGGCACCGGCGACACCGGCCCGTACCCGCTGCCCAACGGCCGCCACATGATCGTGCGGGAGTTCTCCTCGCTGGCCCAGAGCTGGATCCCGTGGAGCCACGTGGCCGCCGATGTGCCCTATCAGAACCTGGTGGTGGGCCTGGTGTTCCGGCCCGGCATCCACAACCGGGTGAACGATTTGTCCACCACGTTCTCGGTTCCGGCCGACAACCTGGCCTGGCTGGAGGCCATGTCGGTGTTCGAGCCCCGCCCCGGCGGGGAGCTGGTGCCGGTGGACCGGGAGGAAATGCCCGAGATCCTGGCCGCGGTCAAGAAAGCCCAGGCCGATGCCTACCGGTTGATGAACACCTGGACCTTCGAGGAAAAGGTCCGCAACGGCACCCATGTCTACTTCCGGGGTCTTATGTGGCCGTTCACCAACATGCTGGGCATCGACCACGAGTTCGATTGGTCGCTCCCCCACCCCCACACTGCCGAGACGGTGTGGCCCATCTTCGCTGGCGGCCTGCCCGAACAAGAAGACGCTGAAGAGGTCCCCTTCCCCATGTTCCCCCGACTAGAAAGCGCCTAGCCCATGAAAATCGACATGCCGCTATCTGCTGATCTGGCGGGGGTCCGGGATCAGGCCGAGGCCTACCAGGCCATGGGGGTCGACGGGGTGTTCACCTTCGAGGGTCAGCGCGACGTGTTCTTCCCGCTGCTAGCCGCGGCCCAGCACACCGGCCTCGACCTCTACACCAACGTGGCCATCGCCCTGCCCCGCAGTCCGATGCACCTGGCCTACCAGTCGTTCGACCTGCACCGGTTGTCGGACGGTAAGTTCGCCCTGGGCCTGGGATCGCAGATCAAGCCCCACATCACCAAGCGCTACAGCGCGGTGTGGGACCGCCCGGTGGCCCAGATGCGAGAGCTGATGGCGGCCACCAAGGCCATCTTCGCCCGGTGGCAGGATGGCGATCCCCTCGACTTCAAGGGCGACTACTACACCTTCACGCTCTCTACCCCGATATTCGAGCCCGAACCGCTGGAGTGGGGGACGCCCCCCATCTGGGCCGGGGCGCTGGGCCCGAAGATGACCAAGATGGTGGCCGAGACCGCCGACGGCATCCTGCTCCACCCGTTCTGCTCCGAGCGCTTCCTGCGCACCAAGACGCTGCCCGCGGTGGAAGCAGGGCTAGGCGCAGCCGGGCGCAGCCGAGACGAGTTCACCTTCGGTGTGGGGGTGATCGTCGGGTTGTACGGAGATGACGCCGACGAGTCGGAGGCTTGGCGGGTGGAACAGCTCTGCCGCTCCAACCTCGGCTTCTACGGCTCCACCCCGGCCTACCGGGTGGTGCTCGACGCCCACGGCTGGGGTGAACTCCAAGACGAGCTGAACCGCCTCACCAAACAGGGCCGCTGGGGCGACATCGGCGACGTGTGGGACGACGAGATGGTCCACACCCTCAGCGTCCAGGGCACCCCCTCTGAAGCCGCCGCCGAGATCAAATCCCGCTTCGGCGGCCTCGCCGACCGCATCCACCTCTCCCTCCACGGCGCCCCCCAACCCCTAGTCGCCGAACTCTTCGCCGCCCTCAAGGGCTGAGGGTCAATACTTGCTTTCGTTTCTTGCGTTTGTGGTTAGACTGGTTGCATGGCCATCGCGACCACCTCAAGACCCGACGGCGCAGCAGACGCAACGGCGTATTCGGACTTTGCTGAGACCGTCTCCAAGAAGCTGCTCGACGGGGCTTCTCTGCGAATCGGTATAAGGGACTCGGAGTGCGAGGTGACCGGAGAGATCGCGCTGGCCATCGTGGACCTTCTCAGAATGGGTCCAAGCGCTCACGCTATAGAGCTTCAAGCCCTCCCTCCCGTTTTGACCACTGGTCAAGCCGCCGACCTCCTCGACGTCACCCGGCCCACCGTGGTCAAACTCGTAGACGAGGGGAAGTTGCCTGCGACCCGCGTTGGAACTCACCGACGCATTCCAACTCCAGATCTGCTCGCCTACCGCGAGCGCTGTCGGCACCAGCGCTCGGAACAAATCAGCGAAATCATCCGTACGTCGCAAGAACTCGGCCTCTATGACTGAGCGCCGTTGAGACGCCCCCGCATCTTCCTCGACGCCAACATCCTCGTAGACGCCCAAATCCGAGACATCTTCTTCACTATCGCCGAAGCCAGGCTCATCGACCTTCGCTGGAGCGACGAAGTTCTGAACGAGACTCGCAATGTGCTCACCAACCAAAGGGAAATCGAGCCCTCCCGAGTCGACTACCTCATCTCCACGATCAACGCGGCATTCCCCAAATCGAATGTGGCTGCCGCCAAGATCACACCTCTACCTGTCGCTCTCCCTGACGCGGACGACCTTCATGTCCTCTCCGCCGCAGTCAACGCCGACTGCGACCTACTCGTTACCAACAACCTTCGCGATTTCCCCGACGGAGTAGTTGCTCCTTTCGGGCTATCAGTACTCAATGCCGATTCAGCAATTGCGGTGCTCGTCCAGGACTTCTCCGAGCGAATGCCAGCCATCATCAGTCGCCTGCTTTCTGAACTGCGCAAGCCCCCGATCAGCGTTCAAGAGTTCCTAGACCGCCTAAAACAGCGAACTCCAAACGCTGCCCAAGCTCTCAGCGCCGCCCTCAAGGGCTGAGGGTCAGCGGCCAGCTCTCTCGCTAGCGCGTGCGGTGGCGATCAGCCCGGAGGCTGGATGTGGGCTTCTACTCGGTTGGTGGGCTCGTCTATCCAGCCTTTGGAGTTGGCGTAGGCCAGCATGCCGTCGAACTGAGACTCCCACTTGGCGTCGGCCGCGTCGCCGGCTAGTTCTCGCACGAAGGCGATGTCGATCCACAGGTGGTTGTCTCGTTCTGAGGCTGCGGCCCGGCCATCGAATGCGGCCACTGCGGCGGCCACGTCGCCGTCCATTGACACATGGAACTCGCGGAAGTTGCCCGGATCCTCGAGAGTGATGGTGTCGGCGATGGCGATATACATGCCCTCAGCCTTGCGCTTAGCGGGGGCGGGTGTCGATCCGAGCGCTGAAGGGGAGCGACACCAGCGCGGTGATGATCACCATGCCCATGAGCAGGTCGATGGCCTCCGACGCCGAGGCCGCGGTGGTGGCGAAGGTAAGCCCGAGGGCCACGCCGATGGTGGTGGCCACCCGCTGGGAGGTGAAGTTGATGCCTGAGGCCAAGGAGTGCTGGTCGGGGGGCACGTCCACCACTGCGGCAGCCATCAACGAGGGGAACACCATGCCGGTGGCCACCCCGATCACGGTCATGCCGAGCACAAACACCGCCGCGTTGGGCTCATCGCCCAACACCACCCACAGCATGATGGTGCCGCCCACATAGATTGCGGTGCCGGGAAGTATGAACATGCGATGGCCGGTGCGGTGGGCGACCCGGCCGATGAGCACCCCGACGACCCCGGCGAACAATGCCAGCGGTGCCACCGCGAAGCCTCCCTCAATGGGAGTCCACCCCCAAGACCGAATAACGATCACAGTGAAGCCGAAGAACATGCCGAACCACGACGACGCGAAGACCAGCATGGCCAGGTTGCTCCGGCGGACATTGGGGAAGCGGAACAGCCGCAGCTCCACCAGCGGGTTGGGGTGGTGCCACGTGCGCAGCACGAACAGCCCGAACATCACCAGACCGGCGACGATGCTGCCCACCACCTTCCAGTCCAGCCACCCCCACGGGTCGCTTTGCACGATGCCCAGGGTGACCAAAGCGGTGGCCCCGGCCACCATCACTCCACCGAGGGGGTCGGGCAGCGCCTTGGTCTCGCCGCTGCGGGACTCCCGGTACACCAGCGGCACCACAATCAGGACGATGAAGCAGAAGGGGATGTTCAGCCAAAACATCCACTCCCACCCAAACCACTCGATGGCCAAGCCCCCCACCGGAGGGCCGACGGCCGAGGACGTGCCTCCCGCCACCGCCCAGATGCCAACGGCCAACGGCAGCCGGTTGGCGGGGATCGTGGCCAACAGCAGGGCCACCGCAGCCGTGTTGATGATCGAGGAAGCCACCGCCAGCACCGCCCGAGCCCCGATCAGCACCGCAACAGAGGGGGCCAGCCCACCCAGCACCGATCCGACCAAGAACAGAAGCGTCCCAACCAGCAGCATCCGCCGGCGGCCCAGCCGGTCGGCCAGCACACCGGCGGGCACCAGGGTGGCTGCTCCCACGATGGTGAAGATGTTCGTCACCCACGACAGGGTGGGATCGGAGGTGCCGGGAAACGCCTCGCCGAGGGCCGGGTAGCCCACCGTCATGATCGACAGGCCGATGCCGGTGAGGGAGGCCGCGATCACCAGCGTGGTCAGGCCGATCGCCGGATGCCCGGTCACCGGTTGGGGCGCCGCCGCTGCGGTCACCTAGCGTTTGTGGGCAGGAAGTTCGGCGATGATTTCCTGGGCACGAACGGCCACGCTAGACGAGGAGCCGACGAGATGAGCAGTAACGAAGAGGGAGGCAACGTGACTGAGGTCCTCGGCGGCGACATCCTGGTGGCCCAAGACGGTGGCGTGCGCACCCTCACCTTGAACCGCCCCGACGCCCACAACGCCATCACCCCCGACCAGCGGAACTTTCTGGCCGATGAGTTCGCCCGTATCAGCGAGGACTTGTCGGTTCGGGCCGTGATTTTCACCGCCAACGGCAAGGGCTTTTGTACTGGGGCCGACCTGAGGGTGGCCCGGCCCGAACGAGTTCAGCCTCCGGATGCTCCCGACCGGGCCATCATGGAGGTGGCCCGAGGCATCAAGGTCGGCGCTCAGAAGCTGATATCGGCCATCCTGGACTGCGAGAAGCCGGTGATCGCCGCGGTCAACGGCACCGCCGCCGGGATGGGGGTACACATGGCGGTGGCCTGTGATCTGGTGATCGCGGCCGAAGGGGTGCGGTTCATCGAGGTATTCGTGCGCCGTGGCCTAGTCCCCGATGCCGGTGGGGTGTACTTGCTGCCCCGCCTGATCGGCCCCCAGAAGGCCAAGGAGCTGATGTTCTTCGGCGACGACGTGAGCGCAGCCGATGCGGCGGCCATGGGCCTGATCAACCGGGTGGTGCCTCCCGACGAATTGATGCCCGCGGCCCGGGCCTGGGCCGAGCGGCTGGCCGCCCAGCCCACCAAGAGCCTGACCATGAGCAAGCTGCTGGTGAACCGCAGCTTCGAGACCAGCCGCCAGACCATGTTCGAGATGGAATCCTGGGCTCAAGAAGTGCTGATGGCCGGCGAGGACGCCGACGAGGGGGTCAACGCCTTCAAGGAGCGGCGGGACCCGAACTGGAAGGGCTGGTAGCTACCCCGCTCCGGCCAAACCGCGCCCGATGGCAGCCAATTGGCGGCTGCCGCCGCCGAGGGTGTTCTCCAGCTGCTTGACCCACAGGAAGTAGCGATGGACGGGGTAGTCAATGTCGGCTCCCATGCCGCCGTGCAGGTGCTGCGTGGCGTGTACCACCCGCTGGCCAGCATCGGCCGACCACCATTTGGCCACCGCAGCGGCATCGGTGATTTCGGCCGCTGAGCGGCCCTCGTCGATGAGCCACGCAGCTTGGAGCAGAGTGACCCGCATGCAGTCGTTGTCGATGTAGCAGTCTGCCGCCCGCATGGCCACCCCCTGGTTGGTGGACAAGGGACGTCCGAACTGCTCGCGCTCAGACGTGTAGTCCGCAGCCATTGCCGTGGCCTCCTCGCAGCAGCCCATCACCACCGCGGCCACCGCCACCTGGGCCCGTACCAGGGTCCACTCCACAATCGAACGACCGTCGGCGCCCTCCAGCCTTGCATCATCTCCAACGACCACCGATCGCAGCGTCAGCTCGCCGTGAAGCTCTCGGTTTGTGGTCTCACTCAGCTCTACTTCCACGCCCGCGGCGTCGAGGCCCACCACGAAAACCGCCAGATCTCCGCCCTCGCCGCCACCGATTACCCGCGCAGGCACTACCACGGCGTCGGCCACGCCAGCGGCGGGAACCGCCGGCTTAGACCCGGTCAGCTCCCAGTTCCCGTCGTCGCGGCGGGCTGCGGTCACCGACGGAGAAAGCGCATCGTCAGCCCCCCACTCGGAAAACGCCCCAGTGAGGACCGCCTCTCCAGAAGCCACCGTCCTCAGCCAGCGGTCCCGCAGCGCAGGGGTACCGAACTCGGAAATCGGCATGGCCCCCAGTACCAGCGTGGGCCACAGCGGCACCGGCGCCACTCGGCGGCCTTGCTCTCTGAGCACCAATGCGGTCTCGATCATGCCGAGACCCAACCCGCCGTGCTCCTCGCCGATGGCCACCCCCAGCAGGTCGGAGGCGGCTAAGGCAGCCCACAGCTCCCGGTCGAATCGATCAGCGGTGCGCTCCAGCTCGGCCACCCGGTCGGCACCCGCTGAACCGGAGAACACCTGCTCGGCCAGCGCGGCCACCGCCTCCTGCGACTCGCTGAAATCGAAGTTCACCGCCGACCGCCCCGAGTCATTTTCAGCCCGGTCCAGGCCACAATCTCCCGCTGGACTTCGTTTACCCCGCCGCCGAAGGTGTTGATTTGGGCGGTGCGAGCCGCAGCCTCCACCCGGCCAGCCAGCAGGGCCCCTGGGCTTCCCTCTCTGAAGTGGGCACCCGCTCCCAGTACTCCCAACAACAAGTGATAGATGTCGCTCACCGCCTCGGTGCCGTACACCTTCACCGCCGATGCCCGGGCTGGGGTCAGCGAATCGGCGGCCACCGCGGCGGCCATCTGCCAATTGAGCAGCTTCATGGCCTCGAGCTTGGCGTGGCACCGGGCCAGATCCATCTGCACCCATCCCTGGTCCAGCACCGCAGCCTCGTCCCCGTCGCCAGCCAGCGTTACAGCCGGAGTGTCGGCCGCCCAAGCCACCACTTCGTCATAAAGCTGGAACGACAGCGCCCCCACCGCGGCCAGCCCCACCCGCTCGTGGTTGAGTTGGCTGGTGATGAGCTTCCACCCCTCGTTCTCGGCTCCCACCAGGTTGGCAATCGGCACCCGCACTTCGTCGTAGTAGGTGGCCGTGGTGGTGGCGTTGCCCACGGTGACAATCGGGGTATGGGAAAAACCAGGGCTGTCGGTGGGCACAATGATGATGGAGATGCCCTTGTGGTTGGGGGCATCGGGGTTGGTCCGGCAGGCCAGCCAGATGTAATCGGCTTCGTTGGCCCCCGAGGTGAATATCTTCTGGCCGCTGATCACCCATTCGTCACCATCTCGTACCGCCCGGGTGGTGAGCGAAGCCAAGTCGGTGCCCGCCCCCGGCTCGCTGTAGCCGATGGCGAACTGGATCTCGCCGGCCAAGATGCCCGGAAGGTAGGCGGCCTTGTGCTCTTCGGAGCCGTGGGCCATCAGTGTGGGCCCCACAGTGTTGAGAGTCACAAAGGGCATCGGGCAACCCGACCGCTGGGCCTCGTCGAAGAAGATGAACTGGTCGATGGCCGACCGCCCCTGGCCGCCATAGGCCTTGGGCCAGCCGATGCCCAGCATGCCGTCGCGCCCCAGTTGGCGGAAGATCTCCAGCCGGACCGGGCTGGTCTCGTGGGCCTCCATGAGCGCCTCGCGGACCTCATCGGTCATCAGGTCTGCGAAGTACGCCCTTAGCTCAGAGCTGAGGGCGCGCTGGTCGTCTGTGTAGTCGAGATGCACCGAGCCGCGACGCTAGCAACGTCGGCGGTGTCGTACCGCCCCGCGGAGCGTCTGATCTGGTTAGGAGTTAGAGAGCGTCGGAGCCCTGCTCGCCGGTGCGAATGCGGGTCAGGCCCTCTACCGAGGAAGTCCAGATCTTGCCGTCGCCAATCTTGCCGGTGCGGGCCGCGCCGGCGATGGCTTCGGTGGCCGCGGCCAGCGAGGAGTCGTCCACCACAACTTCAATGCGGGACTTGGGTGTGAACGAAACCTTGTACTCGGTGCCCCGGTAGGTTTCGGTGTGACCGCCTTGGCGACCAAAGCCCTGAGCTTCACTCACCGTCATGCCCTGGACACCGACCTCGGCCAGCGCCTCCTTGATGTCTTCGACCTGATGCGGCTTTACCACCGCGGTGATGAGCTTCATTGATGCCGTCCTTTCTGGTCGCCGATGAGGACGCTATCAGGTCAATACAAACTAGGCAACAACTGGGAAAAACCCGGAAATTTCCTAGATATTGTGCTTTATGAGTCAGTACATTAGTACAATGTCGGTGTGCGGATTTGGATAGACGAGAGCTCGCGAATCCCGCCCTATGAGCAGCTTCGGGCCCAGCTCCGGTTGATGGTGTCGTCGGGGCGGCTCAAGCCCCGTGAGCGGCTGCCGCCCATCCGGTCGCTGGCCACAGAGCTGGGCTTGGCCCCGGGAACGGTGGCTCGGGCCTATCGCGAACTGGAATGGGAGGGAATCATGGAGGGCCGAGGCCGGGCAGGCACGTTCGTGGTCGACGAGCCCCCGGTGGCGTTCTCGGTGGTGGAACGACAACTGGCCGACGCCGCCGAGGCCTTTGCCGCCGAAGCCGATCGTCTGGGTGTGGGCCAACAAGCCGCCTTGTCTGCCTTGGAAACCACCTTTGCCTCCCGTTCCGAACCCGATCTGGATTCCGGCTAGCACCCCCTCGACCAGGGTTCGCTCAGCCCAACACCACCGAGGGGTCGGGCACCAGGTCGCGGGCCAGCCACTGGAACATCCGCCAGCCGTTGTCCTCCGAGAACAGCGAAGCCTCGACTTCTTTGGCCGCCTCCTCGCTGATGGCCTTGGCACCAGGAGCCTTCACGTGCACCTCGGCCACCCGCTCTGCGGCCACGAACCACCCCACCGCTTCGCCCGGTGACCGCCCTCCGGTGAGCAGCCCGTGGTTGCGGAGAATGCACACCCGGCTGGGACCCATGGTCTGGGCGATGGCCTCGCCGCCATCCACATCGTTCACCTCGAGGTTGTCCCCGTCGTAGAGCGATTGGTCGAACACGAAGGCACACGACTCCTGGCTGATGGCCCGAAACGGCTCGACGTTGGCCGACCACGGCGTGCCATAGGGAGTGTGGGTGTGGGCAGCCGACGCCAGATCGGGACGGGCATTCAAAATCGGCCAATGGATGTAGTAGGCCGCGAAATTGACTCCGTTTTCGAGAGGACCGGACACGCCCTGGCCGTCGGGGCCCACCAGGGCGAGGTTGTCGACGGTGGCATCGCCGAAACGGATGCCGTAGCCCAGCACCCAGAAGTGGTCGGTGAGGATCGGGTCTCGGGCGGTGATGTGTCCGTCGCCAGTCTGTCCCCAGCGCATGGCGGCAAAAATGCGATAGCCGATGGCCGCCTCCCATTTGCGGAGCAGGCGCAGCTCCTCAAGGTCGGTAACCACAGGAGGGGCAGCGTCATAGGTAACGCCCGGATACCGGTCCAGCACCAAGGCCATGGCCGAATGATACTTGCGCAATGAGCGGATGAATACCCCTTGGACTGACTAGAACTGTGGCATGGCCCAATTGAACCTGAGCGCTGACGAGGTGCTCACCACCACCCGAGCGGTGCGTCGACGGCTGGATACGTCCCGGCCGGTGGCACCGGAGTTGATCACCGAGTGCCTGGAGATCGCCGTGCAGGCTCCCACCGGGTCGAACCGGCAGAACTGGCGGTTCATGGTGATCACCGAGCCCGAACTCATCGCCGGACTGGCCGACCTGTACCGCCGGGCCGGCGAGGTAGCCGGCGACTACCTGGGCGTGCTCCCCCGGCTAGAAGTGCAGGACCCCTCCCAACTGGAGGCCACCAACGAGAAGATGTACGCCTCGGCCGGCCACCTGTCCGAGCACCTCCACGAGGTGCCGGGAATGCTGATCCCGTGTTTGGCCGGGAGAGTGTGGGACCACCCACCGGTGACCGTGGCCTCCCATGTGGGGTCGGTCATCCAAGCGGCGTGGTCGTTCATGCTGGCCGCCCGGGAGCGGGGAATCGGCACCGTGTGGACCACCATCCACCTCTGCTATGAGCAAGAGGCGGCCGACCTGCTCGGCATCCCCTACGACGAAGTGATGCAGCTGGCGCTCATCCCCTTCGCCCACACCATCGGCACCGACTTCCGCCCCGCCCGCCGCGAGCCGCTCGAACTCGTCACCCGCTGGAACCGCTGGTAGAAGAGGCAGAAGCCGACAGACATGGCCCGTAGACCATCTCTGTCGACACCAGTCTCATCGGGAGACCGAAACAGCACCCTGGACGCCATCCGGGGGGTGGCGGTGCTGGGGATCCTGACCATGAACGCGGTGTCCTACGGGCTGGACATGCCCTCCTACTTCAACCTCGATGCCGGCGGCTCGCGCACCTGGCTCGACTGGGCCATCGGTGGCATGGGCGAGGTGCTCTTCGACCAGAAGTTCATGGGGTTGTTCTCGCTGCTGTTCGGCGCTGGGATCGCCATGTTCGTCGACCGCGCCGCGGCCAAACAGCGCCGGCCGGTGTGGTTCAGCCTCTGGCGCAACACGCTGCTCCTGGCTATCGGCATCGGCCACATGATCCTGTGGGAGGGAGATGTGCTGGTGCTCTACGCCGTTTGCTCTCCGCTGCTCATCGCGATGCGGAGACTGCGACCGGCGGTGCTGTTGGCCGTCGGCGCCATGCTGGTGCTCTCGGTGGCGGCGGGCTCTTTGGCAATGCAGACGACCATTGACGACCCGGTCGACCAGCTCGGGGATTTCTGGGTCGAGGGCGAGATGTCCGATGGGGTCGAGCTATGGCTGCTGTGGGACTTCGGGGCGCGGGCGCTGGGCATGATGCTGATCGGCGTCGCCCTGTATCGAACTGGGGTGATCACCGGGGAATACCCCCGCCGCTTCTACGTGCGGACCGCCCGGTGGGGCCTAGGGGTCGGGCTGCCGCTATCAGCGGCGGGGCTGGCGGTCGTGGCGTCCAGCGGGTTCTCCCCCGACTGGGCCCTGGCCGGGGCTGCCCCCAACACGCTGGCCACCATCCCCCTCAGCCTCGCCTACCTCAGCCTCATCGTCCTGTGGGATCGCCGGGCCGAGTCCGGCCTGAGGGTTCGCGTGCGGGCGGCGGGACGCATGGCACTCACCAACTACCTGACCCAAACCGTCATCGGCATCATCGTGCTGCGGGAGATTTTCGAGAATGTCGACTTCAGCCGCAGCCAGATTGCCCTGTTCATCTTGGGGGTGTGGGCTGTTCAGCTCTGGTGGTCTCCGGTCTGGCTCCGCCACTTCCGTTTCGGCCCTGCCGAGTGGCTGTGGCGCTGCGCCACCTACCGCCGTTGGCAACCCCTGCGAGCATCGGCGGGCTGATTCTGCCGACCCGGCCCGAACGGCAAGCGGCCTCATAGGATGCCCTGATGGACCCTGCGAAGGCTTTGGAATACGTCCGGGAGAACACCAACGCGGTGCTAGCCACAGCAAGGGCGGATGGCACCCCCCAGATGTCGCCCGTCACTCTGGCGGTGGTGGACGACACCGTGGTGATGAGCACCCGCGAGACCGCCTACAAGACCAAGAACCTGCGGCGTGACCCCCGAAGCTGGGTGTGCGTGTTCCCCCGCAATTTCTTCGGCGACTGGGTTCAGATCGAGTGCCAGGCCGAGATCATCTCGGGATCAGACGCACTGGAACCACTGGTGGATTACTACCGAACCCTGCGAGGCGAGCACCCCGACTGGGACGAATACCGCCAAGCCATGGTCACCGATCAGCGCTGCCTGGTGAAATTCCACATCCAACGCGCCGGCCCCGACCGCTCGGGATAGCAACCCAGATACGAGCCCACCTACCAATCGCTCGGGGAGATCCAGCCATTTGGTGGCCGTAATGTGTACTCGCCACCGCCGCTCGTTGGGCGCATTCGACGGCGAGATTCACGTCGGTCTGCTTCTCTGTTTGAAATCCGACATCTGCTCCGCAGCCTGTGCACTCACGCACCTTCTCCTCGTACGATCCCCGCCTGATCTCGAGACGTGCGCAGTGCTACTCCAATGCCTGGAGATAGATGTCTTGTCGTCGAGCTGCCTGCTTGTTAGCGACCAGGCTCGTGCAGTAGACGACTCGAGTGACATCCAGGGACTTGCCAAGCGATCCACCAGCGTCAGCGGCTAACGAGTCGACCATGCCCTCGATATCGAGCCAGCGAAACGTCAGGAACCCCTCGTATCGAAGACCGTGACATAGGTTCAAGCCATCGACGAAGGCCGCTGTTCGTACGCCCATGCTCGTCAACCCCTCAGAAGTACCAAATGGAATATTGCTAGCAAACCAGCACAACCTCGCCGTATGATAGCATCTAGAGCTGTCTTAGCGGGTGACCGCTAAGAACGAGAACTGCCCTCCACATCGGTGGAGGGCAGTTCTGCTTTCTAGACATTGCGGCGATCGACTCCACCCAAGACCTCCCGAAGAGAGGTTGCGAAACTCTCTGGATCCGGCCGCGTTATGAGCAGACCAGCAGCATAGAAATAACAGAGGCCCCTCCATGGAGGGGCCTCGAATCCTGAACGACGAAGCGATCAGGGGATTATACCCCCAGCATAGGCGCCAATTGGCCAGAATCCAGCAGAATTGCGGTTGTCCCGCATCGAGCCGCAGGTGGCAGGGCCGGGTCAGTTTCGGAGAAGGGGACTGTGCTGGGCGAGTTGGTAGGTGGTGGTACCGGTGTCGGGGAAAGGATCGGGCGGGGCGTTGATTTGGAGTCGGCCCCGGTGGTTCTGGCAGACCTGCCAGTTGCAGTCGTGTACAAGGTGGTGGCAGCCGGGGCAGAGTTGGGCAAGATTGGGAATGTCAGTGGGCCCGTTGTCTTGCCAGTGCTGAATGTGATGGGCCTCGCACCGCTCGGATGGGGCATTGCAGCCGATGCACCCACCGTCTCGGGCGGCGAGCACAATCCGCTGGGCCAACGATGCCGACCGCTGCGACCTCCCCAGCCACAGCGGTTGGCCGTCGGCGTCAGCGAATGCGGTGTAAACATCGGCGTTAGCGAGCAGGCGTTCCAGCTCTTCGGGGGGCACGGGCTGCCCATCGTCAAGACGGGGCTGGCTGAACTCACCGGTAGAAGCGTCGTACTCAGAGATGATCAAAAGCGACGCCTGCGTAGCCCGCTGGTGGCCGTCCCGAGTGATCAGCTGCTTCAAGGCGTCGGCGTTGCGCTGAAGATAGGTGATCTTGCTGTCGGGATTCTCGTCCAGGCGAAACGCCTCGGCCATTTTGGCCAGCGCCATGCTTACCCGCCGTCCAGCCATGTAATCGAAATGGGCGAACAACTTCCAAGAGCCATCAGGCTCCTGGGATATGGATGCCCGGCGATCCTGACGCTGCTGCTCGTACTTGGTGTAATCCCGCTCCTCGACCCGCTCCCACCGCAACGCATAGCGAGAGAGCAGATCGGCTGGCACCCCCTTCGCGGCACCCAAGATGACTTCTTCACTGCGATAGTCAGGCTTGCCCGCCACCCGATCAATCACCCGGGCATGACCGGAAGTGATCTCACCGGCGGCCAGAGCCTCCAGCGTGGCCGGAAACTGCTCCGACAGCGATACCGCCAACTTCACATCCGAGCTCGCCCGCCCCGCCGACTCCAACACCCGCTCCCGCAAAACCGCCGAAGCAGCCCGAGGACTGCTCCGCTGGGCTCTCTCTGCCAAGACTTCAGCCAGTTGGCCTTCAATCTGGCAGCGAGCCCGCGCCAATACTTCTACTCGATCATCCAAATCTTCAAGAGAAAGCTCACCAACATCAACGCGCAATACACGCGCCACTATTTCCGGCTCTAAGCCAGATCTATCGGTGACAACAGCGGCCATTTCATCCGTTGAACCAGTGAACTCCATGCCTCTAAATATATCAGCGACCGGTGACAATATCCCCCAGTATCAAGCTGAAATTAGGCAAAATATATGAATCTACTCTGTATCGAATAACTTGTAGAACACTGACAACACGAAAATCGCTTTTGCCATTCAACACACATGACCATCCAGGTCATGTGTGCATTTGTGAACAACTATTCATCAGCTACATGATTTCAACACGGATTGCATAAGGCTCATTCTCGCGACGGCGTTTTCCTAATGCACTGCAAAACGCCAAATGAGGGCCGGACTGTGGAATCCGGCAACGTTACTTCGGAGGGACAATTGATCCCCCTTTCATCGAAGCCGTTCAATGATGGCGGGGGGGGTTAGCCCCGGCGACACTTTGCACTGCCCTCCCACCTCGTCCATCAGGACGTGCGTTCAATGAGGGCCGGGGGGTTAGCCCCGGCGACACCAGCCTCCCTCAGCCCGTCAAGAACACCGGCCAGCGTTCAATGAGGGCCGGGGGGTTAGCCCCGGCGACACTACCAACCACTCCGGGAGCCGACCATGGCCAAGAGCGTTCAATGAGGGCCGGGGGGTTAGCCCCGGCGACACATGCGGACCCTGATCTCACGCTCCGCGGCCTCCCCACGTTCAATGAGGGCCGGGGGGTTAGCCCCGGCGACACGCTGTGTTGTTCGTGGTTGGTTGTCAGATCATAACCGTTCAATGAGGGCCGGGGGGTTAGCCCCGGCGACACCGTCAAAGAAGTTGATACCGAGGTTGAGCCTTTGATCGTTCAATGAGGGCCGGGGGGTTAGCCCCGGCGACACCCTGAGGCGGCCGATCAGGGCCGCTAGGGTATACGCCGTTCAATGAGGGCCGGGGGGTTAGCCCCGGCGACACTGTTCTGAGTATCGGCCACTGCGCCCGACGCTGGTATCGTTCAATGAGGGCCGGGGGGTTAGCCCCGGCGACACGAGATGCTCGTCG
>JAJEGM010000033.1 GCA_022819825.1 Acidimicrobiia bacterium
GGGCGTCTGCACCCGAACCACCACCTCGCCCAACACCTCCTCGACGCCGGTCACCTCCAAACCGAGCGCGCCGAACCACGCCGCTGCACTACCTTCAACCACCGGGGGCCTCCCGTCTCTTGGACTATGTGTCAGTCACAATAATCGGCGAGGCCCCCACCCTCAGTGGTGGACCCCCAAATCACCCTGGTCCCAGCTTCGACGCGAAGAGCCACTTAAGTCTCCTGAACTTATAGGCAAGTACCAAGTGCAAGAACAAGTTTCAGTTGACCGTAGGGGCTCCATACGCTTCCCTGTATTCGCGGAGATCCCCATCATGCTGCCGCCATTGAGGGAACAGCGAAAGATTGCAGAGATTCTCGACACGATTGATGAATCTATCCACGGCACTGAACGCCTTATTGCCAAGCTCACCGCTGCCCGATTAGGGATCCTGTATGGTCAACTCGCCTCTGGCATGTCAGCATCCCGGCCACCGGAGTGGAAGGTCTTGCAACTTTCAGAGCTATTGGGGAAGCGCAATCCTGCAATGCGAAGTGGCCCATTCGGGAGCACCCTACTCGCTGCTGATCTCGTGGACGTAGGTGTTCCTCTGCTGGGAATTGACAACGTTCAGCCAGAGCGGTTTGTCGCTGAATACAATCGATTTGTTGCACCTACGAAGGCTCTAGAGCTGTTTCGCTACAGAGTGTTCCCGAAAGACTTGATGATAACCGTCATGGGCACGGTAGGACGAAGCTGCATCGTGCCGGAAGACGTGGGAGAGGCGTTGTCTAGTAAACACGTGTGGACTTTGACTCTTGACTCAAGTAGGTACCTGCCTGAGCTGGCCTGCCTTCAGATAAACTACAGCCCTTGGGTGCTCGCTCATTTTGGTCGTGACGAGCAGGGCGGGATCATGTCGGCGATCCGATCCGAAACACTCCGATCCCTACGTTTGCCAACCCCGCCGATGGCTGAGCAAGAGAGGATTTGGGCAGTGCTGAAAGAAGCAAAAGGCAGGATTGAGACTCAAGTAGCCGTCCTTTCCAAGTTAAGGGATACAAGAGATGGTCTCTCTGCAGATCTGCTTTCTGGCCGCGTTCGGACGGTAGCTGCGTGAGTTCAGGGCCAGAGTGGGAGCGGGTTGAGAAGC
Organism: Acidimicrobiia bacterium; assembly: GCA_022819825.1. Taxonomy (GTDB): domain Bacteria; phylum Actinomycetota; class Acidimicrobiia; order Acidimicrobiales; family Bin134; genus Poriferisocius. Next base: position 1,136 of record JAJEGM010000033.1, read on the forward strand.
CGCTGCTTGAGCATCTGAAGTCCATGGGGTGGGAGACGCTGATTTGGAGGGAGCGTCAGGAGGCTGATGCTGTTGGTCGGGACTCTGAGCGAGATGTGCTGTTGGAGCGGCGGTTAGGGTCGGCGCTGCGGCGGAACAATTTGGGGTCGAATGGAGAGCCTTGGCTCGACCAGGGGCGGGTTAAATCGGCGATAGCGGAGTTGCGAACAGTGCCTGCGGGGGTGGGGCTGTTGGAAGCTAACCGGCTATCAACGGAACTCCTGCTGGGTGGATTTGCGGTTCCGGGATTGGATGGGGGTCGGGAGCAGATCGTTGACTACGTCTGCTGGGACGACTGGTCGGCCAACGATTTCTTGGCAATTTCGCAGTTTCCGGTGGCTACTCCGGGGAAGAGGCCGAATATCCGGCCGGATGTGACGCTGTTTGTGAACGGCATCCCACTAGTGGTGATCGAGGCGAAGCCGCCGGGTTCTGAGAGCGGGATCACGGATGCCATTGATCAGTTGCGTCGTTATGCCAATCAGCGTGACAGTGAAGCGCCTGAAGGTGCAGAGCAACTGTTTTGGACGAATCAATTCACGGTGGCTACCACTGGGGAACGGGCTGAGGCGGGAACGTTCTCCGCTTTGCCCGAGCACTACCTGGCTTGGCAAGACCCTCATCCCTCGTCGAAGGAAGATGTTGCGGAGTCTCTGGGCATGCTTGTCGAGGCAGTCACCCAGCAAGAGGTGTTGACGGCTGGGATGTTGGCGCCGGAGCGGTTGCTAGACATCGTGAGGTACTTTACCCTGTTTATGGACACCGGCTCGGGCCGCACCATCAAGCTGGTATGCCGGTATCAGCAGTACCGGGGAGTGCAGAAGGCGTTGCAGAGGCTGCTGACCGGCAACACCCGGATCGAGGACGGTCACGTTGATCGGCGGGGTGGGATCATCTGGCATACCCAAGGGTTGGGCAAGAGCCTGACCATGGTGTTCTTGATTCGGGCGATGCGCAGCCATCCCGAGCTGCGGAAGTTCAAGATCGTTCTGGTAACCGACCGCACAGATTTGGAGGTGCAGCTGCGCGACACTGCGGCCTTGACCGGCGAGACGGTGAAGGTCGCCCGCAGCGCGGCCGAAACGCGGGAACTGCTGAGGCAGCCAGGTCCTGCTGTGGTGATGGCGATGATCCAGAAGAATCGCGACACCTCCGGTGGGAACGATGATGGGCTGACGGATGAGGAGGCGTTTGAGGTTCTGAACAAGTCGGAGTCGATTCTGGTGATGGTGGATGAGGCCCACCGCTCACAGGCATAGACGCTGCACGCCAATTTGATGAGCGCGGTGCCAAATGCGGCACGGATCGGCTTCACCGGTACGCCGATCATCATGGGCAAGCGGAAGAAGACGCTTGAGATCTTCGGCGACTACATCGATCGGTACACGCTGGCTCAGTCGGAGGCCGATGAGTCCACGGTGCCGATCTTCTATGAGGGACGCACAACAGATGCGGCGGTCAGCGGGGCGTCGAGGATGGACGAGGTGTTCTTCCAGTGGTTCCGCGATCTCACCGAACATCAGCGTGAGATCCTTCAGAAGAAGTACGCCACTACCGCACAAGTGCTAGAGGCGCCTGAGCTGATCGCTGTCAAGGCCAAGGACATCTTGCGCCACTACATCGCCACGGTGATGCCCGACCGGTTCAAGGGCATGATCGTTGCCACCAGCCGGGAGGCGTGTCTGCGGTACTACGACGCATTGAACTCGGCACGAGATGAGTTGGTCGTCGAGCTAGAAGGGCGTGGAGGCGAATCGCTTGATGGTTCTAGTGAGGTGATTGATCCTGACGGGTCGTTTCTGCGAGGCGCCGTGGGGCAGATCACCTTGATTCGTGCCCTTGAATTCGCCCCGATCATCTCTGGGGATCACAACGACCCGCCGAACTACGCCGAGTGGACCGACAAACAACGCCAACAGGCACATATCAACAGCTTCAAGCTTCCGCTAGGAGCTGACGTGGAGGGCCATAGCCCGTTGGGGCTGCTGATCGTGAAGTCGATGCTGCTTACAGGGTTCGATGCACCGTGGGCTCAAGCCCTGTACCTCGACCGGATGATCCAGGAGGCCGAGCTGCTTCAAGCCGTCGCCCGAGTCAATCGGACTGCTCCGAAGAAGTCCCATGGGTTGGTGGTGGATTACTACGGGGTGTCCTCACAGCTCACCCAGGCCCTTGCCGTCTATGCCGGCGACGACGGGGAGATTGATCCCGATGTCGAGGGTGCGCTGCGGCCGTTGACCGCCGAGATCGAGAAGTTGGAACCGCAGCGTCAGCGGGTTCGCCAGCTCTTTGTTCAGCGGGGAGTGGAGCCGGCTGCGACCGAAGAGGCGCTGGAGGCTTGCGTTTGGCTGCTGAAAGACGAGCGGCTCCGGGCCGAGTTCGACGTGGCGCTGCGAATATTCCTCTGCACGTTTGACATCGTGCTGCCTCGACCTGAGGCACTGCCCTATGTGGACGACGTCAATCTGTTCAGCGCGATCCAGATTCGCACTCGGCGTCGCTATCGGGATACGCCTGAAGGTGATTTCGACCCGCTCAAGTACAAGGAGAAGGTCCGTCTACTGATCGATGAGCACATCACCGTGCTCGATCTGACCCAGAACATTCCTCCGGCGAGAATCACCGACCCTGACTTTCGGATTCGCCTCAAAGGGGTCAGCACAGATCGGGCCAAGGCTTCGGAGATGGAGCACGCGGTGCGCCACCACATCCGAGAGCACATCGACGAGGATCCCGCCTACTACGGAAAGCTCTCGAAGCGGGTTGACGAGATTCTCGAGAGGCTTGAGGACCGGTGGGATCAGATCGCCCTGGAGTTTGAAGAGCTGATTGCCCAGATCAACGCCGGGCGCAGCGACGAGGACAACACCGGGCTCGATCCGGACACCGAGCTGCCCTTCCACGGCCTCATGGCCGACAAGGTGGCCAGCTCTAATCCTGATGCCGCTGACCTTCTCATCGAGCTCACCCACAATCTGGTCTCAGACGTCAGCACGACCATTGGCACCGTGCGCTTTTGGGACAATCCCACCAAGCAAGACGAGCTCCGCAAGAGCATCAAGCGCAATCTCGACTACAGCAAGTTGTTCGAATACGAAAGCCTTGATGAGCTAGCCGTCGATCTTGTCGACCTCGCCAAAGCCAACCAGCACCGGCTCTGATGACTTCTACGGCTTTAGCCTCCATCCACGAGCTACCGGAGCTCGTTGTCGGGGACCTCGTTCTGGTGGTCGCACCGGCCAGCGACCGGACCACAATCGAGATCACCGTTGAGCGCGATGCCACCCTGGTTCTCAAGGCACCCCACGACACCTCTGTGGAGCGGGCTACCCAGTTTGTGAACGACAAACGCCAGTGGGTATACCGCAAACTGGCCGAGAAGGACGCCCTTACCGGCCCGCCGATCACCAAGCAGTTCGTGGAAGGGGAGGGATTCGCCTACCTCGGTCGCAGCTACCGACTCACGCTCATAGAGGGGGTTGCGGATGTACGCCTCGAACGAGGCCGCTTCCACATGAACCCGTCTCAAGCCAGCGAAGGCGCTGCCGCAATACGCCGCTGGTACACCACTACCGGCGCTCTGTGGCTCCAAAAGAGAGTCCGCCCCTGGGTCAAGCGGATGGGCCAGGACGACATCGACGTCGCAGTACGCGACCTCGGCTACCGCTGGGGCTCAGCCCGCCCCACCGAAGGACCCCAGAACATCAACGTCCACTGGGCCGCTCTCCAACTCCCACCCAGCCTCATCGATTACATCCTCGTCCACGAACTCGCCCACCTCTACGAAACCAACCACACCCCTGAGTTCTGGGCCATCGTCGCCCGCCTCATGCCCGCCTACGAAACCCACAAGACCGTCCTCGCCACCTTCGGAAAGAACATCTGGCTCGGCTCCGTTGACGAGCAGTAGGCAGAACAGGTGCTCAGGAAGGGGAGAAAGGCGTAACCCCGGCCGTTTGCCGAATCAGGGACGGTTCCGGGGTCTAGGCCAGTAACTGTATCGGGCGCCGAGGTGCTGGGCAACGACTTTTTCGGGTTTAGCAGCCTGGGTGTTTGTCAGGCCGGTCTGGAGGCCAGAACATCTGGGATACGGGAAAGTCCATTCATCCAGAAGTAAGTGTCGAGGCACATCCATTGCACGAGTTCCATGATCAACCTTGCGTCATCTGCCAGTTCCCGGCGGTGTATCGCCTCGTGATGAGCGACACGGTTTCTCAAGAAATGGAGTCTGTTCATCCGAGACTCCACCTCGGCCCGTATTCGAGCCGCGTTGCCAGCTGAAGAATGGTTCGGGAATTGTGCAGTAAGAGCGGGTACCCACAATGTTGTGTGGTACCGCGGCGAACAAAGGAATCTCCAGAACCCAAATCCGAGTTGAGTCATCACGCTGTCCTGAGTTGTTGACTGCTCCTCGTTCCTTGCTGCCCGCTGTTTTGCCTTCGCAATCACCTTGAGAATGTGTCTGTTGCTTCGACCAGCAAATGACGCAGCCTGGTCATACCAAGGAGATGACAGACCTGCTGATGCGGTGAGTTCGGTCAGGGCCTCGTCGAAGCGGTTCCGAAGTACGACTTCGAGGCGGCCGAGGTCTTCGAGGAAGGCGGCGGCGATTTGGGCGTTCCACGCGTAAAGGTCGAGTGCTCGGTTTGGGTCGTTGTCGCAGTCGTCTAGGTACGACCGCAGGCGGTCATAGCTCAAGCGATCCAAAATCACGGCAGGATCAAACGTTGACGGGTTGGACATCAACCGGTACCCTCACTTCTGAAAACCCCGGAACCGTCCCTGCTTCGGCAAACGGCCGGGGTTACGTCTTTGTGGGGGGAAGTGAGGACGGCGGGATGCCGCGATAGCTGCCGTCAGGCAGCCGAGTTGAGGCTACCGGGGACGGAGGATGTTTCCGTCCCGTTAGCGGCCGGCGGCGGGGCGGAAGGCGGCGACGACCTCTGCTAGGTAGTCGTGGGCCTCAGATGCGTCGGAGGGGATGGGGAGGTGGGCTCGGAAGTCGGTGACTCCGGCTTCGACCAGGGCGGGCACGCTGTCCATGGTGGCGGCTAGGTCCACGCCGTCGTCGGTGCGCACGATTGGCAGGGTGCCTACTACGCCGAGGCCCGACGGGTCGCGGTCATAGCCGGCTACCGCCTCGCGCATCTGGCCGATGTGGGATTCCATGTCGCCGGCCATGGCGTCGCCCCAGGGGATCCATCCCGAGCCGAACCGGGCGAGGCGGCGCATGGCCCGGGGGTTGACCGTGCCGCTCACCCAGACGGGCACCCCGCCGGGCTGCACTGGCTGGGGCTGCATGTAGATGCGGGAGAACTCGAGCTGGTCGTCGCTGAAGTCGGCCGGGCAGGAGCCCCACAGGGCCTGGCATACCGCCAGGGTGTGGTCGAGTTGGCGACCCCGGTCGGCGAAGTCGAGGCCGGCGGCCTCATACTCCTCGGCCTGCCATCCCACTCCCACGCCGAGGTCAACCCGGCCGCCGGTGAGCACGTCGAGGGTGGCCAGCGACTTGGCCAAGATCACCGGGCGGCGTAGCGCAGCCAACAAGATGTTGTTGCCCAGCCGGAGGTTGCTGGTGATGGCGCCCAGCGCCGTCAGCACGGTGGTGGGCTCCAGCCAGTGGCCGTCGGGGCCGGTGGGCTGGCGACCGCCGGCCATGCCCCCCAGCTCGGCCTGGCCGTAGGCTTCCAGATTCTCGCCGAACACCACGTGATCGCTCACCACCACTTTGTCCACCCCGGCGGCGTCGGCCGCTTTGGCCAGATCCAGTACGGGCTGCCAGCCCCCCGGGCCCGGGTCGGCGGCGGCGAACGTGCGGAGGTTGATGGAGATCAGCGGTGTCATGGGGCCTTGCTTAGCCGATCAGAGCCTCCGATGACTCAGAGACCGAAGAGTTGGTTGCAATTGTCGACTGACACGGACGACAAGGTCGGTGGATGAGGCTGGCCGAGCGCAAGGTCATGGCACAGGGTTCATCACTCCAGGTTGACGACTGTGATCTCGCCACCGGGATGGGCCTGGACCTTTGCCGGATCGATGCTGGGGGCGGTACACACAAACAGACGGGTGCTGGCATCGTCGAGCACGCAGGCGGTGGGGCGGCAACCAGGGAACTCGATGACGTGGTCCACCGCGCCGCCCTCGCCAACGAGCAGCACCCGGCGGCCCATGGGGTCGGCCACCCATACCCGGCCGTCGGGAGCCAAGCAGATTCCATCGGGCGACCCTGCGTCCAACTCGGCGAACACCCGCCGGTCGCCTAGCGAGCCGTCTTCGCCCACCGCAAACCAGCTCAACCGTCGGCCCCATGTCTCGGCCACGATCAGCCGCCGTTTGGGGGTGATGACCATGCCGTTGGCGAATCGCAAACCGTCGGCAGCCACCGACACCTGGCCGTCGGGGCTCACCCGCAGGATCTGGGCGGGCTGCTCGGGGGCCCGAGCCTCCAGGTCGAACCCGTCGTTGCCGATATAGGCGGTGCCGTCCATATCCACCACCATGTCGTTGATCTTGGAATCCGACACCGGATTGAGATCGGCGACGACGGTTCCGTCGACCCGGCGCAGCGTGCGGTCGGTGGTGGATACCACCAGCAGCTCGTCTTCGTGGGTCCAGCCCAGCCCTGACGGGCGACCTGGCACCTGGGCCTGTTCGGCGAGATCGCCGGATTCAGGATCCCACGAATAGACCAAGCCGCCGAAGACGTCGGAGAACCACAGCTGGCCGTCCCGCCAGCGGGGCGCCTCGGGGAAGAAGAACCCGGAAGCGACCGTCACTGACGGGATTCGGCCTAGGTGGCTAACGGACTAGGAAGTCGAAGCGGAAACCTTGTCGCTGTAGGACGCATGGCTCAGAGCGATGATCCAGAGTGCCAGCACGATGGCGGTGATGAGGCTGACGGCGTTCCAGAAGCCGTTGGAGTCAATTGCTGCGGCCATGAGAAGAAGCAGTGCGGTTGCCAGCATGACGAGGGAGGCGATCCCCTGTATTGCTCGGTGAATCCCTTCGGGAAGAAGGCGGATGCCGCCTAGTCCGGCAACTCCGATTGATGCGTAGAGCACGGGCCAGGCGATCAGGATGATTCCGAGCTTGGCCGACTGCATGGATACTGCGATGTCCATGCTGCTGCTTCCGCCGATGCCGTCGTCCAGCACCCTGACTGCCATGTGGTCGAACCCCTCGATCACACCGACGACGAGGAGGGACAGCATGCCCAGCAGCGTCCCGCCGCGTACCATGTCCCCCACCAGGCCTTGGTCGGTCACAAAGTTCCTCACACTGTTTAGGCCGGTGAGGACGAACATCAGACCGAAGGCGTACAAAACCGCTGAGGTATGGGTGAGAACCTCGTTGTCAGCCATGGCTTGCACTATGCCGTCGACGTTGTTCCAGTCCACACTGTCAATGAGAACTCCCGGCTTGAGTGCCCTGCCGACGGCGGATACCACCCCCCCGAACAAGATGTAAACGCCTCCGCGCTGTAACGCAGTTAATGACGACAACATGCCATACCCCCGATTTCTTCTGCCCGGTTCATAGGAGCCGGTTCCCACTTCATATTGCCTGCTATGAAACTACATCTCATTTCGTTAGGGGGCAAGGATGCTGATTGTGGGACTGTTCGCCGGAGTCTGGCCTTTTCCTGAGGCAAATGCAACGGCCAGACTCGTGGTGTGACGCCCGCCCTGGCAGAGTTCGCCGCCGAAGCTCGGGCGTTTTTGGAAGCCAATGCCGAGCGGGCTGTGCGGGACGAGTTCACCTGGGGAATGGGCTCCGATGAGATCACCGTGTACGCGGAGAAGAGCCCGGCTGAGGAGGAAGCGGCGGTCAGGGCCGCCCAGCAGTGGCGGGCCAAGATGTGGGAGGCGGGGTTCGGGTGGATCACCGGACCGCCCGAGTACGGAGGACGGGGTCTCGGTCCGGAGTACGAGCGGGCCTATCTCGATCTGGAGGCCGGTTTTCGGGTGCCTTCGCAGACCATGTTCGGCAGTTCCCTGGGAGTGGTGGCCCCCACAATCCTGGCCCACGGCTCCGACTGGCTGAAAGAGCGTTACCTGGCTCGGTTGTTCCAGGGGGAGATCTTGGCCTGCCAGCTGCTGAGCGAGCCGGGGGCGGGGTCGGATTTGGCCTCCCTCAGCACCCGGGCCACCGCTGATGGCGGTGAATGGGTGATCAATGGACAAAAAGTGTGGAGTTCCCGGGCCCATTTCTCCGACATCGGGCTGCTGCTGGCCCGCACCGACACCGACGCGCCCAAACACAAGGGCATCACTGCCTTCATCTATCCGATGGACACCCCAGGGACCGACGTGCGCCCTTTGCGGCAGATGACCGGCGGATCGGAGTTCAACGAGGTCTTCTTCGACGACGCCCGCATAAGCGACCGCCTCCGGGTGGGCGACGCCAACGCCGGATGGTCGGTGTTCCGCACATCGCTGCAATCGGAGCGGGCCTCGATCGGCTCAAGGGGGGCGGGCTACGGCGGCAGCGGGCTGGTAGGGCTGGCAGCCCCCGAGAAGGTCGTCCAGCTGGCCCAGCATCTTGGGCTCGCCAACGACCCGGTGGTGCGCCAAGACCTGGCCCGCCTATACATCGGATATCGGCTGGTGGAATGGAACACCAACCGGCAGCCCCCACTAGCCCCGGCCGCCACCAAGTACGCCACCGCTCGGCACGTCAACTGGGCCGCGTCAATGATCGCCCGCTTGTTGGGTCCCCGCATCTGCGCCGACACGGGAGAATGGGGCACATATGCCTGGAAGCAATTGCTGCTCGGTGCTTGCGCCATGCGCATCGGTGGCGGCACTGATGAGGTGATGAAGAATGGAGTTGGAGAAGGGGTTTTAGGCTTGCCCAGGGAACCGCGTTAGGCCTCTTGGTCTTCGAGGGCTTGGCGGTCGATTTTGGACATGGGGGTCAGGGGGAACGCGTTGGTTAGGCGGAGGTGCTCGGGGAGTTTGTAGTCGGCGATGTGCTGCTGGCCGAAGGATCGCAGTTCTTCCAGGGTGGGCGGGTCGGCGGGATCGGCGGGGATGACCACGGCTACTCCGACGGCGCCCATCACCTCGTCGGGCCGGGGCACCACGCAGACGCCGGCCACCTTGGGGTGCCAGGCCAGCACCTTCTCGGCCTCCACCGGGAACACCACATAGCCGCCTCGGTGGAAGCCCTCTCCCCGGCGGCCCACCAGTCGCAGGCAGCCGGTGTCGTCGATCCAGCCCTGGTCGCCGGAATAGAGCCAGCCGCCCTTTAGCGCCTCCGCGGTGGCCTCCGGGTTTCGCCAGTACCCCGCCATCACCGTGGGGGATTGGAAGCAGACCTCGCCAACTGTTCCGGCCGGCACGGCCTGGTCGCTGTCGGGATCGCGCACCTCGACCTTGATGCCGGGCCGGGGCCGCCCCACGGTGTAGAGCATCTCCTCCATCGGAGCGTCGATCCAGGTAAAGGTTCCTATTCCGCCTACCTCGGTGCAGGCGTAGCGCTGGGTCCAGTCGGCCTCGAACCGCTGGCGGGCCTCCTCGATCACATTGGGGGGCGAAGGTGCTCCGCCGGTGACCACGAGCTTCACCGAGGAGAAGTCGTATTGGTCGAAGTCGGGATGGCGAAGCATGAGGGCGATCTGGGGGGCCACCCCGCCCACCGAGGGCATCCGGTAGCGGGACACGGCGTCGAGCACCGCGGTGGCGCTCCACTTATCGATCACATGCAGGGTGGTGCCCACCGCGAACTGTGCCGGCACCTTGCCCATCACTCCGATGTGGGCCATCTGGGTGTTGGAGGTGATGGGGCCGCCCTCCCCCCAGCCGTTGCCGGTGTCCACCACAGCGATGTCGGCCAAAATCTGATCGGTGAACGTGGCCCCCTTGGGCACTCCGGTGGTTCCCGAGGTGAACACCACCGCAACCGGCCGGTCGCTATCAGGAGGCAGCGGTGGTGGGGCCTCGTCTCGCACCCGCAGATCAGCGCACACCGAGCCGGGCCCGTCGGCCAGCGCAACTTCGATCACGTCGATGTCGAGGGCCATGCCGTCGGCCATGGCCGCGGTGGCGATGGCCCGGTCGGTTTGGGCCACCTCGTTCACCAGCACGGTGCGCTCAGGGACTGGCAGACGGCTGCTCACCCCGGCGGTGATGGCACCCAGCTTGGCCAGCGCCCCGTAAAGCACGATGTAGTCCACCGACGACGGCACCAACAGGGCCACAACCTGGCCATGCTCAATGCCCTGGCGGGCCAGACCAACGGCCACCTCGTCGGTCACGCGGTCGAATTCAGCAAAGCTGACCGACCAACCCTCCTCTGCCACCAGGGCCGGGCGGTCAGAAAACCGCTTCCCCGACGCCCTGATGGTTTCGGCCCACATCTCCCGAGTGTGCCATTTCGGGACAACTGAGTACCTGCGTTGTGGGGGGAATACGGTTGGCGAGTCCGAACAGCAAGGAGCGTGGCCATGGGCGAATTCGTGCGGATTGAAACCGGTGAGGCAGAAGGAGTGGCCACCCTTCGGCTGGACCGCCCCAAAGTCAATGCGCTGAATGCCCAGGTAGTGGCCGAGTTGCACCAGGCCGCCGACGAGCTGGCCGGGCGCAGCGACATCCGGGCAGTTGTGATCTGGGGCGGACCCAAGGTGTTCGCCGCCGGTGCCGACATCAACGAGTTCTCGGGAATGGACGCCGCTAGGGGCCGGGACCTGAGCCAGAGGATCAACGACGCCTTCCGGGCGCTGGAGGAGTTGCCTCAGATCACCATCTGCGCCATCAACGGCTACGCCCTCGGCGGGGGATGCGAGCTGGCTATGGCCGCTGAGTTCCGCCTGGTGGGCGAGGGCGCGGTGCTGGGCCAGCCGGAGATCCTGCTGGGGCTTGTTCCCGGCGGGGGAGGCACCCAGCGCCTGAGTCGCCTGGTGGGTATTACTAAAGCTAAGGAGCTGATTTACAGCGGGCGAAACGTGCGAGCCGACGAAGCGGTGGCCATCGGCCTGGCCTCAGCCGTCTACCCCGATGAAGAACTCTACGACGAGGCCATGAAGATGGCCGCCCGCTACGCCGCAGGCCCCGCGGCGATCACACTGGCCAAGAAGGCAATCCTCGACGGCTACTTCCTACCCCTCGATGAAGCCCTGGAGATAGAAGTGGAAGCCTTCGCCTCCTGCTTCGACACCGATGATGCCCACACCGGCGTGGCCAGCTTCCTAGAAAACGGCCCCGGCAAGGCGGTGTTCAGCGGGTCATAGCTGCTCGGAGTCACACCACCGGGCCAGCCTCCGACACGGCGAGGGCTTTCTCCTCGGGGGGAGTGGGGCCGAAGCGGCGCCAGAGCCAGCCGGCGACGGCGCCGATCACGATCATCAGCACGCCGATGAGGGCCATGCCCATCAGCCGGCCCCCCAAGTCGTCCAGCAGGGCCTCGTGGATCGACTGGGCCGCCCGCACGGTGTCGGTGTTGTCGATAAGCACGGCCAGTAATGCCCGGGAGCCGTAGATCCCCACGCCCAAGATGCCGGCCATGGCCACGATGCCGGTGCCGATGCTCCACACCACCCGAGTGCGAGACGGCGCTATCAACAGCGCCCCGATGCCGCACAGCAGGATCAGGGTGATGGTGGAGGACCTCCGGTCTTGGAGCTGGCCGAGGAATTCCCAGAACCGATCGCCTGGCTGGGCCCGTTGAAGAACGGTCACTACTCCGGCATCGGCCGGAGGTGTCACGGTGCCCAGAAAGGCCAGCTCTTCGTTGGCCACGATCTCGTCCAGCGCCTGATTGAAGATCGGCCCCAAATCCACTTCGACGCTCCGAATCGGCGGATTGGCCACCAAGGTGCCTCCCTCAACGGCCAGCACATCGCCATGAGCCTGGCGCACCGCCCGATCCAGCAGGCCGTCGTTAGCCTCTTCGGTGAGCAGCTCGCTCACCACTGCCGGGATCTCCTGCTGGATCACCTGCTGGGCACCTGCGGAGCCCGCCGGTGTCACCGGCAGGTCGGCCATCTCTATTGCGGTGGCGGTGAAGGATGTCGCCACCACCTTGTGGACATCTTCGTCGTCGAAGATGTCGGCGAGTTCCTCAGCAAAGCGATCCTCGTTGAACACCACCAGATTGGCGTAGGTGGAGAGAGCGGAGAACCCCGCACCGAACACCACGATAAGCAGCAGCAACACGGCCACGGCCTCGCGCACCGTTCGGGAGGTGACGCTGCGCCAAGAGCGCACCAACTGCTGGAAATAGTCCTCCACCGTGTTCAGTTTGCCCGTTCTGGCCCCGCCGAAGGCGGCGGGTGGGCGAACTGGCTATCCGAACAGCGGGCTGACCGAGGAAACCTCGTACTTCTTCCCGTCCATCCCGGTGATGCCCAACTCGTTGATGGCTGCGCCGAATGCCGCGATGTGGGGGGCGGTGAAGTGGACGCCCAGCGCTTCTTCGCTCTCCCAGATTTCGAAGAAGCGGATCTTGCCCGGTGCCTCCACCGAGAAGCAGTACTCGATGTTGCCGTTTTCAGCTCGAGACGCCGCGGCCATCTCATTGGCGGCCGCCATAAACGCATCGGTGTTCTCGGGGGGAAGTGAGCCGGTGCCGGCAATGACAATCATGGGATCTCCTCAGAGTGGTTATGAGCGCTCACAGCGTAGCCACCGGACGACTGGGGCACGGGGTCGGGCTGCGCTATCCGAACAGCGGGCCGACTGAGGAGATTTCGTATTTCTTGCCGTCCATCCCGGCCATTCCCAGCTCGCTGACTGCGGCCTGGAATGCACCGAAAGGAGGGGCGGCGAATTGAGCCATCATGGCTTCCTCGGTTTCCCATATCTCCAAGAACCGAAAAACGCCAGGCGACTGCACCGAGATGCAGTAGTCGATATTGCCGTCCAGGGTGCGCGACGCGGCAGAGACGTCGGCAGCGGCGGACATGAACGCCTCAGAGTTCTCAGCAGGGACGGAAACGGATCCGGCGACAACGATCATGGGATCTCCTCACGGTGGGGCGAGCGGCTACAGAGTAACCATTGGGGAGGCTGGTGGATGGATCGCCCGCCGACCAAGGTGGGCCGAGCGGTTGTCACCTAGAGTGACGATGGGATGCTGCCTTTCGACCCCATCAGCGAGGCCCGGCGAAACTGGGAAGCCAACGAATGGCGGGCTATCGACGCCATGTCGGCGGCCACGTCGATCACTCGGGCCAACCAGCTGGTGATCGGACGGATCAATGAAGCCCTGGCCCCGTTCGACCTGACCTTCTCCCGATTCGAGGCGCTGGCCCTGCTCCATTTCTCTCGGCGCGGCTCACTTCCGCTGGGGAAGATGGGCAATCGACTGATGGTCCACCCCACCAGCGTCACCAACGCCATCGACCGCCTTGAGCGCGACGGGCTGGTTCGACGGGTACCCCACGCCGATGACCGTCGCACCGTGCTGGCCGAGATTTCCGACGAGGGACGCCGGGTGGTGGCCAAGGCGGCCGACGCTTTGGCCGACATCGAGTTCGGCCTGGCCGGCCTGTCGGCTCAAACCTTGGGCGCGTTGGAGAATGCCATCCGCACCCTCCGAAAAGACGCCGGAGATTTCGCCGAGCAAGCCGAGTAATCCGGTGGCCACCCTGGACATCCGCCCGCTTACCTCTGACATCGGGGCCGAGATCCACGGGGTGGACCTGCGCGATGAGCTTGACGATGACACGGTGGCCGCTGTCCGCCAGGCATTGCTCGATCATCTCGTGGTGTTCTTTCGCGACCAACCCGTCACCCCCGACCAGCATTTGGCCTTCGCCCAGCGATTCGGCCCCATCAACGTGGCGCCGTTTGGCCCCAAGCTCGATACCCACCCCGCGATAACCGTGCTCGACCAGATCGCCCCGGTGGGCGGGCTGGCCGCACGCTGGCACAGCGACAACACCTACATGCCCAACCCGCCGCTCGGTTCCGTCCTTCGGGCGGTGGAGTTGCCCGAGGTGGGCGGCGACACCTGTTTCGCCAACATGTACAAGGCCTATGAGGCGCTGTCAGAGCCGATGCGGGCGCTGATCGACAGCCTCGAAGCGGCCCACGACCTCACCTACACCCTCACCCGGGCGATCGACGAGGGTTTCGCGAAAGAGCACTTGGAGCCGATGCAAGCCGAGTACCCGGAGCTGATCCGACCGGTGGTGCGAGTCCACCCCGAGACCGGGCGGCGGGCCCTGTTTGTGAACAGCAACTTCACCACCCGCCTGGTGGGGGTGACCGAGGCGGAGAGCCATGTGCTGCTGCCGTTCTTGTTGAACCATGTGCGCTCTCCCGAGTTCCAGTGCCGCTTCCGCTGGGCTGCTGACTCCATCGCCTTCTGGGACAATCGCGCCGTCCAGCACTTCGCCGTCCCCGACTACACCGAGCGCCGCCTCATGCACCGGGTCACGGTGGAGGAGTGGGACTAGGCGCGAGGTATCAGATGGTGAAGGCGCCGTCGATATCGAGCTTTTGGCCGCTGATGTAGTTGGCCGCGTCGGAGGCCAAAAAGCATGCGGCCTCGGCGATGTCCACCGCCTTGCCGAATCGGCCCAGTGGGATGTTGGTGCGGGCCACCTCTAGGGCTCGGTCGTCCAAGTCACCATCGGCCATGAGCCGGGCGGCCATGCCGTCTTCCAGCATTCCTGGCCCCACGCAGTTGGCCCGCACTCCGAATCGACCCTCCTCCACGGCCACCGCCCGCATCAAAGACTCCACTGCGCCCTTGGGGATCGACGACAGGGCGTCGCGTTTGGGGAACACGGTGGTGGCCGCGGTGGTCACGTACACGATGTTGCCGCCGGCTGCCCGCAAATGGGGGAGCACGGCCACTGTCAGGTTGAATGCGCCCACCACGTCGGCGTCGATCTGGCGGGCGAACAGGTCGGGATCGGTCTGCGACAAGTACATCTGAGGGACATGGGGACCGGCTGCGCTTACCACAGTGTGCAGCCCGTCGAGCAGATCGGCCGCCTCGTCGGCGAATGCACGGAGCTCATCGGGGTCTTCCAGGGCCGGGTTACCGATGTGGGCGTCCACTCCGGTGTCCCTTACCGAAGCAGCCACTGCCTCGGCTGCCTCGGAATTCGTTCGGTAGGTGAACGCCACCGAAGTCCCTCGCTGGGCGAGCATCTCGCAGATGGCTGCGCCGATGCCGCCGCTGCCCCCAGTTACCAGCGCCCCGCCGGAGCGGCCGGAGAAATCACTCATGGCCAGCAACCCTAGAGCCGCAGGCTGTGTGGTGGGCTAGTTCCAGGTCACGTCCAACGGCAGGTGTTCGTGACGGCGCACGAAGACGCTCTTCTCCCATCGGGGCGGGTCGTCGTCGGCCAAGGAGAACCAAGAGCTCTCTTGCAACAGCCGCTCCAAAGAGCAGAGGGTCTCCAAGCGGGCTAGCGGTGCGCCCACGCAGTGGTGGATGCCCCGACCGAAGGCCAGGTGGCTGCGGGGAATGCGGCGGTCCAACACCACCTCGTCGGGCCGGTCGTACTCGGCCGGGTCGCGGTTGGCCGACGACCACAGCAGAAAGGCGGTGGTGCCGGCCTTGAGGCTCACGCCTCCCAGCTCGCAGTCGCGCTTGACCTGGCGGTAGTGGCCCCGGAACGGCGACTCCAGCCGCACGGCCTCCTCGATGAAGTTCTCCAAGAGGCTGTGGTCGCTCCGAATCTGCTCTTGCAGTTCAGGATCGTCGGCCAGCATTCGCACCGCATTGCCGATCAGCGACGCGGTGGACTCGCCGCCGGCGCCCAGCAGCACCGTGAGGGTGCCGATGGCATGGGACACGTCCAGATCGCCGTTGGCCACCGCCTTGGCGCACACCCCCACCAGGTCGTCGCCCGGATCTTCGCCGGCTTCTATCAGCTTCTCGAAGAGAAAACCGCCGGCCCCGATCGTCTCTTCGGTGACGGCCGCTATGGACTCCCGGTTGATGAAACCGGCCAGGAGCAGGCCGCCGTGAAGGGCCCACTTCATCACATTGGGCCAGTCTTCATCAGGCAGCCCGATCAGCCGTCCGATAACCCGAGCCGGCACAGGATGGGCCACGGTGTAGGCCCATTCCACCCGATCCCCTTGGGAACGGGCGGCCGCAAACTGCTCGTCGATGAAAGCCTCGATCTCGGGCCGCATGGCCTCCATGCGCTTGGCCACCAGCTCGGGAAACACCACGCTGCGGTGAACGGTGTGCTCAGGCGGGTCGGCGGTGGCCAGGGTGGTCGTGCCCTCGCCGAATTGATCGGTGCGGAACAGCGCGGGTTTGCCGTCGTCATCGGTGATCAGCAGCACGTCGAGGTGATTGGAGAAGTCGTCGATCCGGCGGAGGGCATCCACAATGAGCTCGTGGGTGGCCACGAAGGCCAAATCGAGGCCTGGCACCAGCCACACTGGATGCTCTTGGCGGAGCCGCTCATAGAACGGGTAGGGATCGGCCCAAACATCCGGATCGATGACCGTCCGAGCCTCCAACGGAACGACCGAAGATGCAGCAGCGCTCATGGCAAATTCTGGCACAAGTCCAGCGAAGGCGGTGGCCCGCCTCGGCTGATCGACCGCCGATTTGGGAGAGTAGGGCGATGACCGATTTCTTCTACGAGAAAGACGCTGATCTCGCCGCCCTGGCGCACCAGCAGGTGGCCGTGGTGGGCTACGGCAACCAGGGAAGGCCGTGGGCGCTCAATCTGCGCGATTCGGGGCTGTCGGTGTCGGTCCACGTGCGAGCCGACGAAACCCGCGAGCAGGCCATCGCCGACGGGTTCGACGCCGGTGACATTGCTGATGCCTCGTCGTCCGATGTCATCTGCGTGCTGATTCCCGACGATTCCATCCCCAGTTTGGGCCTCGCCCCTCGGCCCGAAGCGCTCACCATCGTGGCCAGCGGCTACACCCTGGCCTTCGACCGGTTCACCCCTGGCGGCGACATAGCCATGGTTGCCCCTCGGATGTTGGGCCCCGAAGTGCGACGCTGCTACGAGGAAGGGGTCGGGTTCATCACTGCGGTGGGGGTACACCGAGACGCCACCGGCACCGCTGAGGCCCGAATGCTGGCGGTGGCCAAGGGCATCGGCGGACTCCGCCAGGGCGCTATCGCCATGACGCCCCACCAAGAGGCGGTGCTCGACCTGGCGGTGGAGCAGTTGCTGTCGCCGGTGCTGACCCATGTGAACACCAACTTTGTGCTGGTGATGCTGGAGCTGGGCATCCCGCTGGAGGCCATCACCACCGAGTTGTTCTACTCCGGAGAGGTGGAGCGCAATTACCGACTACTGCGGGAGGAGGGCTTCGTGGCCCAACTAGAGCACCACTCCCCGGCCAGCCAGTACGGCCAGCTCTCGCGGCGGGGGCGGTTCGACGATGTGGACGTGGCCACCACCATGAAAGAGCTGGTGGAGGACATCACCTCAGGCCGTTTCGCCGACGAGTGGGACGCCGAGGCGGCCGCCGGAGCGCCGACATTGGCCGAGCTGCGCGACCAGCACGCCGGGGAGTTGATCAAGGCCGTCGAAGACGATCTGCGGGCCAAGCTCGGGCCCGATGCCGGCCCTGCCGCCGGGGGGTGAGCACCGAACCACCGCGAACCGACCGGCATCGGGGGGTGAGCACCAAGTCGCAATGGAGTGACCGGCGGCGGCGGTTTCAGGATTGGCCCCACTACCGCTGGGCGGTGCTGGGGCTCACCATGGCCGGGATCGCCTCCACCAGTTTCCCGATCACCGTGCTGTCGGCGTCGTTGCCCGAGATCGCCAACGATCTCCAGACGTCGGAGAGCGCGGTGAGCTGGGTGCAGACTGCGCCCTTGATTGCCATGGCGGTGGGCACCCCGATCGCCGGCAAGTTCGGCGATCTGTACGGCCACCGTCGGCTGTACCTGTGGGGGTACGCCTTCGCCACTGGGTTCACGGTGTTGACTGCCGTAGCGTGGAACGTGGGCGCGCTGGTGGCGATGCGCACTCTCGGTTCGCTGATAGGGGCGGCCACGCTGCCCGCGTCCATGGCCATCATCATGACGGTGTTTGCCCGTCGGGAGCGGGCGTTGGCCTTGGGCTATTGGTCGGCGGTCACTGCCATGTCCCCGGCCATTGGAGTGGCGTTTGGCGGGTTCATGGTGGACGCCTTCGGCTGGAGGACCATCTTCTACATCCAAGCAGTGCCCTCGCTGATCGCGCTATTGGCCGCCATCCCCCTGCTGCCCGACACTGCCCGAAAGCCCGAGGTGCGCTTCGATGTGGGCGGAGCGGTCAGCTTGGGTGTGGCGGTTACCGGCCTGCTCATGGCCATCAACCGAGGCCCGGAATGGGGCTGGGGCCACCCGCTCGTCGTGGCTGGATTGGCGGTCAGTCCTGTGGCCCTTGCGGTGTTCGCCGCCGTCGAGCGCCAGACCGCCGACCCCCTTTTTCCATTGGAGTTCCTGGCCCGGCGCGGGTTCGTGATCCCCAACCTGGTCACATTCTTGGGCCACATGGCGTATATGGGCACGCTGGTGGTAGCCCCATTCATGTTGGAGCGGTCGTTTGGGATCACCGAGGTGAGCCAGATATCGGCGGCGCTCATCGCCCGGCCGGTGGGGTTCAGCGTGGGAGCGTGGTACGCCGGACGGGTGGAGTCGCGGGTAGGGGGGAGGACGATCATGATCGTCGGCGCGCTCACCATGTCAGCAGCACTGGCCGCAACCGGGGCTTCCGTCTTGGCCGGCTGGCTGGCTGGGGTGATCGTGCTGCTGTTTGTGGCCGGCGTTGGTCAAGGGGCCATCCGGACCCCCGCGGTGGCCGGGGTGGCCAACTCTGTGGACGACGCCGATCTGGGTGTGGCCACGGGATCGTTGCAGATGATCGGCCACATCGGAGCGGCTACCGGAATAACCATCATGATCACCGTGTTGGGTCCGAGTGACTCCTCGGAGCGGTTCTTCGCCATCTTCCTATTGGCGGCGGCCATCGCCTCGGCGTCGGCCTTCTCGGCCCGGTGGTCGCCGGGGCTGGGAACCGCTAGGTCAGCGGGGGCAGGTCGCCGAAGTCGATGGTGAAGGGCATATCGGGCTCGGGCTCGTCGTCTTCCTGCTGGATCTCCACCCGAACCTTCTCCGGCTCCAGAATCTCGCCCAAGGCCACCATGGCCGCGCCGATGGCCGAGCCGCCCGCAGAGCCGGTGACCTTTTGCATCACCCCTTCGGGCGGCTCGTAGTCCCGCGGATCAGACCACTGGAACTCCAAATCCTCGGCTTCGCCATCACGTTTCCTGGCCGGTTCCCCGGTTGCCAGATCCTCGGCTTCCTCCGGCTCGGGCATCTGTCCAGTCTACCGATAGACCACTGAATCAGGCAGTGGCTGCTTCGGGGAGGGCGCCACTGAGGATCTCGTAGGCCACCCGCTCGGCCTTGAACCGGGCCCGGCCGCCGGTGAGCGAGCGCAGCTCGATGGCATAGCGCACCAGCTCCGCCTCGGGGACGATGGCGTGGATCACCTGTTCGCCCCACGGTCCCGCGTCAGTGCCCTGCACTTGGCCTCGGCGGGACGACAGGTCGCCCATCACGTCGCCCTGATACTCCGGGGCAACGGTGATCTCCACCTGGGCCATGGGCTCCAGCACCACCGGGTTGGCCTGGGCGAAGGCCGCGCTGAACGCCAGCTTGCCGGCCATGTTGAAGCTGAATTCGGATGAGTCCACCGAGTGGTGCTTGCCGTCGTACAACGTGGCCTTCACATCCACGATGGGGAATCCCAGATCGCCCCCGTCGGCCATGGCGTCGCGGATGCCGGCCTCCACGGCGGGGATGTACGACCGGGGAATCGAGCCCCCGGTTATGGCGTCCACGAACTCGAAGCCGCTGCCCCGGGGCAGGGGCTCGATGCGCACATAGGCCACCCCGAACTGCCCGTGCCCGCCGGACTGCTTCTTGTGCTTGCCCTCGGCGTCCCCGTTGCCGGTGACGGTTTGGCGATAGGGGACCCGCAGGTCTTCGGTCTCCACCTCGATGCCCATGCGATCCAACCGGGCGATGGCCAGCCGGAGATGGGCTTCTCCCAGGCCCCTCAGCAGGGTCTGATGGGTTTCCTCGCTGCGCTCCAAGCGCAGCGACGGGTCTTCATCGGTGAGCCGACGCAGCCCGGTGCCCAACTTGTCCTCGGCGGCCCGGGTCTTGGGAACCAGCCCGTAGGCCAGCACCGGCTCGGGCCAGGGCTCCATCTGGACCACGGCCCGTCCAGCGTTGGTGAGGGTGTCGCCGGTGCGGGTCTGCTGGAGCTTGGTGACCCCGCCGATGTCTCCCGCGGAGATGCCGTCGACATCCTGTTGTGAGCCTCCCACCAGGCTGACCAAACCCCGCAGCCTCTCGCTGTCGCCAGAAGTGGAGTTGGTGAGGTTGTCGTCCCGGTTGATGGTGCCCGACAGCACTCGGAATAGAGATATCTGGCCCACGTAGTCGTCGCTGATGGTTTTGAACACGCAGGCGAGCTGGTCACCGTTGGGATCGCAGGCCGGCTCGGAGTCGATGTCGCTCATGGTGACGGTCATGGCCCGAGAGGTGGGCGCGGGGCCGATCTCCACCAGGAAGTTGGCCAACCGATCCACCGCAATCGGCCCGGTAGCCGAGCCGCACACCACGGGGAATACCGATCCATCGGCCACGCCCCGCCCGAGCACCACCTCAAGCTCGGCCGGGCTGGGGACATTGCCGTCGAGGTACTGCTCCAACATGTCGTCGTCGGCCACCACGATGCCTTCCACGAGTTGCTCGTGGACCTCGGCTTCCTGATCCTCCATCTCCTCGGGAATCTGGGTCTCTTCGGCAGCACCGCTGTCGTAGATGTAGGCCTTGTCGGTGAGCAGGTCGGCGATGCCGTGGAAGCTTGGACCCGCGCCGATAGGCAACTCCAGTGGGGCGACTCCGGCGCCGAAGGCGTCTTGCAGTTCGGTGAGGACGCTCTCGAAGCTGGCGTGTTCCCGGTCGAGCTTGTTCACGAACACGATGCGGGGCAGGCCGGCGTCGGCAGCTTGGCGCCAGATGGCGGTGGCCCGGTGGTCCACCCCGCTGGAGGCGTCGATCACGAATACCAGAAGATCAGCCACTTGGAGGGCGGCGTGCAGCTCGCCGGCGTAGTCGGGAGCGCCCGGCGTGTCGATCAGGTTGATCTTGTGGCCGTGCCAGTCGAAGCTGGCCAGAGCCAGCGATTGGCTGTGGGTGGCGGCCTTCTCCTCGGGGCTGAAGTCGCAAACCGTGGTGCCTTCCTCCACCCGGCCCGTGCGGTCGATGACCCCGGCCCGGTACAGCAGCGCCTCAGCCAGCGTGGTCTTTCCCGATCCCTGCGACCCCACCAGCGCGACGTTGCGGATCTTCTCCGGTGCGACAGCCATTAATTTCCCCCTATGGACTATGGGTTCATACCACGGTAGGCCGCTGAGCCTACCGCCCATCGCGAGTGGGTTCCCACTGGGGTCGCTAGCCGTCTTCGTGGGCGGATTCGTCCTCCATATCTGGTTTGGGAGGCCTGGAGACTTCGATGAGGCTGCTGCGGTACCAAACGCCCTCGGCTAGGTCGGCGGGCAGGTACGCGATGTCGGGAACGTAGGAGTCGCCGCGGAAGTCGCGGAAGCCCATCTCGACCCGCCCGTCGGCTAGGCGGCGGGCGCGGATTTGGCCGATCGGCGTGTCGTCCAAATCCAGGTCCAAGGTGAAGTACCACATGCCAACCTGTGTGTCGGCGGGCAGGTAGCGCCGCTCGGGCAGGATCTGGAAGCCGCTGGACAGCTCCACGCCATGCTCAATGCGACTGTCTTCGCCTAGCCGGGCCATAACACGCAGGGCAATCGTCGGATCGGGCTCGGGCTCTTCCTCGGGCTCGGGAAGCGCCTCCGGTTCGATCAGCTCGAGGAGCTGCTCGCTCTGGTCGAGGCCGAGGCGCTCGAGGAACCGGGAATTGGCCGCATCCACGTTCTCTACCGCGCAGAGCACGTTGTCGATGGCCACGACGTACGCGAATAGGGCAGCTCTCATCTCGGCATCGAGCTGTTCTAGGGCCTCGACGCCTTCGATGCCGGCCAGCGCCAGCGGCTCGCTGAGCGGGCTTTCTCCGGTGTCGCAGATCGGTTGGGTAGACAGCATCGCCTGGACTTCAGGATCGTCCCAGCCCAGCTCAGCAGCGCGTGCCGATGCCACGATCTCACCAGCCGAGGCTATTGGCGCGGCGACGTGTTCGACGTAGGCGAGCTGGGCCTGGACGGCCGATGCCTCTTCGAAGGTCAAGGCTTCGCCGCTGTCAATCCGCTCCAAGAGCGCGTGCCAAGAATCTGCCAGATGCGCGTAGGTTGCTGACGCTCCGTCGGCCAGCTCGAGCACCAGATCCTCGACGGCTACCGGGCTGATTGCCTCGCCGGCGGCCAACGTCTCGGGCAGTCCTGAAGCTTGGACCACTGCCGCATATTGAGCAGCGGCCACATTGCGTACCGCGCTCGACGAAGGGCTGTCCACCGCGACTTCTGCGGGTGATTCGGATTCCGGCAGATTCGCAATCGCCGGCCGGTGGAAGATGCCCTCAAGCAGCTGCGTGCGCACCCCGGCGGCGTACTGGGCCTTCTCCTGAGTCTCGGCGTCGATTTCGGCTTCGGGGTCGTCCACGGAGGACACCGTGGTGACCACCGTCCCTTCTTCATCCTCACCTTCCACGTCTTCGTCGAGTTCCGCTGAGACCGAATAGACCTGGCCGTCGACTTCCACCAGCACCGGGCCGTAGGTTGGATTGCTCAGCACCATCAGGTCGTGCCAGAGGCCGTGGAATCCGAGTTCGTCCTCGTTGCCGTCGCGGGCAATTACCGCGGTGAACACCCAGGTGGGGCCGGTTCTGTCGAATGTCACCGAGTGTGGGGCTACCTGCTCCGTCGTCGTGCTCGTTGCGCTCGCCGTTGCCTCGTTGGTGTGGTACGAGGCGCCGGCGGGCCAGAGGTTCGAGAGCACAGGGCCGATGCGGTCGAACACCCGGGGTCCGATCGCGTACAAGATGGCGTGGCTTTCCTGGTCGGGGAATTCGTCGCCGCCCGCGTTGCCGATGCGGTAGTTGATGGTCAGCGGGTCACCGGCCACCACCTCGGTGGGGATGTCGATTTCTTCGATTTTCAACAAGGGGCTGCGCTGGCTGGCCTCTTCTTCCACGATGGTGAGGGTGAGGGTGAAGTCGATCCGGGGACCCTGAAGGTCTCTGGTCCGGTAGGTGGTGGCTTCGATTCCGTAGACATCGGCCGGCAAGTACTGCTCGATGCGGGAGTTGCGGGTGCCGCCGGCGTCGTCGTTGTGGGCGACCTGGCCGGGTACCACCGAACGCAGGGCCACGATGGGGGCCACAATCAGCACCGTATCGCCGATCTCCGAAGTCAGGTCGACCCGCACCCGGGCGCCCTCGGGCAGGGTGAACACGAAGTAGTTGGACGGGTGTCCGGTAAGGAAGATCGACTGGCAGGATTCGGGGGTCCAGAAGCCCGTTACCTCGATGTCTTGATCGGGCGTCAACTCGCCCAACGCCTGCGGGGCGCAGGTGGCTACCTGGGTAACCGCCACCGTGAAGTCAGCCGCTCCCCTCACCCGGCCCGGGGTGGTGGTGGCCTCTATCAGATAGACGCCCGCCTGGAGCTCGCGCTCGATGCGAGCGTCGAGGGCGCCCACGCCGCCGTCATCATTCTCGGTAATCCGGTTTCCGTCCTCGTCCAGCAGATAGAGGTAGGAGTCGCCTTCGGAGGAGTTCAAGTCGACTCTGATTCGTCCCGTGGCTGCAATCTCGAACCGATAGGTGTGGGCATCGCTGTCGAGGCGGAAACGCGAATCGCAGTCCTCGGTGCTCCAGCGACCGCTCGCTTCCAGTGAGCTGCCCGGAGCGCTGTCCAGCGCTCCCAAGTCGATAACCTCGCAGCTCGGCTCTTCTTGGGTGGTTACTTCTTCTTCGCTGATCAGGACTGGCTCTTGGGCCGAGGCCGCTCCAGCCCCGCCAAAGGCCAGCACCCCGGCCAGCAGGGCGGCAACTACCCCAGCGGCTGCCCCCATCCGCCTTGTTTTCTTGGCTCGATTCACCTCGTACTCCTCATCAGGCATTGCCCGTAGACGACAGTCTTCGATTGAGACGCGACGGCAAGACTATTCAGTATCAAGGCAGCCAAACGACCTCAGCAGCTTGTTCATACTGGTTGGGTCTTCATGCAGGCCGGTTCGGCAACCGGAGGGGATTGCCTGCGGCAGCCTCTACACTTCGGGGCATGGCCTTGTTCGGGATGAAGAAGTCGATGATGGTGGACCCAGCCGATGCGCTGCCGGGGCGGGAAGAGGAGATGCCTGTGCCGGAGGCCCACTTCGTGAACGGCAACCCGCTGAAGCCGCCGTTCCCCGATCAGATGCAGCAGATCGTGGTGGGGATGGGCTGTTTCTGGGGAGCAGAGCGGGTGTTCTGGCAGGCGCCGGGTGTGTTCACCACCGCCGTGGGCTACGGCGCGGGCTTCACCCCCAACCCCTCCTACCAGGAGGTGTGCTCCGGCCTTACCGGCCACAATGAAGTGGTGCTGGCCGTATTCGACCCCGAGGCCACCAGCTACGAGCAGATGCTGGCGCTGTTCTGGGAGAACCACGACCCCACCCAGGGAATGCGCCAAGGCAACGACGTCGGCACCCAGTACCGCTCGGGCATCTACTGCTTCGACGACGACCAGAAGGTGGCTGCCGAGGTATCTCGGGATATGTTCGGCGCCCGGCTGGCCGATGCCGGTTACGGAGATATCACCACCGAGATTATCGCCGCCCCGCCCTTCTACTACGCCGAGGACTACCACCAGCAGTACCTGGCCAAAGTCCCCAACGGCTACTGCGGCCTCGGAGGCACCGGCGTCTCCTGCCCCGTGGGCATCGCCACCGACTGACTAAGGCGGTGGCTGGAGCCACCACACCCAGCTGGTTCCCTCGATGGGTGGATGTTGCAGAAAGTGGGCAAGGGCGGCGATGACATTGGTGGGGTAGGCGACACTGCGACGGTTGAATCGGTTTCGATCGGTGAAGATCACATTGGGGTGGTGGGTGTCGCGGGTCGCCCACCGTGAGATCAATATGGCAAAGTCGCGCACGTTCTCAGTGACAATGGTTCGGTTTGTCTCAGCTGCGAATTGGAGGAGATTCTCATCAGCCATACCTCGCAGTAGTGGATCGCTTGATACCGCATGGACATCGTGACCGGCTTCCTGCAAGACCCGGGCGACTGTCGGGCTGTGCATCTCGTCAAGCAGCAGCCTCACTGGGTGAGCAATGTCTGTTGGCGCTCCCAAAGCGCCTGATGCCGTTCGGCGGCCTCCTCTTGAGCGGCAATCTCGTTATCAATCTCCGAGGTGTGATCGGCGTAGTACGCCATCGCGGCGTCAACAAGGGATTCGTGCAGGCACATCAACTCGGCGACTCTGGACCGGCGCTTCTCGACCGGCACGTCTCCGCCAATGATGGCGGACACCACGTCTGCCACTTCGGGACCTCCGACTAAAATGGCGCGGCGGCCAGCGGGTCCGTCACGAAAGCAGATGGCGGGGTGTGCATCCATGCGGAGCCCTTCTTCGATGAAACGGGTTGCCAAAGACGACATTGACGAGTCACGCCTGCGAGCGTGTTCTCGTAGCCGATCGGGGATTGACTCACTGGGGAAGCGAAGCGACATCACACTCATACCTACATTGTATCGCGTTGTAGGCGATAGCGCGACTGCGGTTTGGCGGGGTTGGCTCCGGTTATCTATGAGTTTTCATATAGTTTTCAGCTAATTTAAGAAAAAATATTGTCTAAAGGCTTATTATGGAAAAAAATCTTGAATCAGCTTATACCTGATAGTTAGGATTGCCGAGTGGCACGGGTAACTGCTTCCTATTGGCCGACAGGGCCGCGAACTGCCTTCTTCGACGACGAAGAAGGAGTGGCTTCGGCGCAGACTCTGGGGCGGGCGGTGGCCGAGGGTCACATCCGCCGTTTGGCCCCCCGGCTGTATACCTCCGACCTCGTCAGCGACCCGGCTCAGATTGTGGCAGAGAATCGCTGGTACATCCTGGGCCGGTTGCTGCCTGGAGCGGTCATTGTGGACCGCTCTGCGGCCGAGGGCGGCAAGGCGGTTGACGGAGTTCTGTATGTGGCCAGTGAGGAGCGTCGGACACCCTTGAAGCTGCCGGGGTTGGAAGTCCGGATTCGTCCCAGCCACATGAACGACGAAATTGCCGACAACCTGCCATGGCCGCACGGTCTGCGCATGTCCCGGCCAGCTCGAATTCTGGTGGACAACTTGGCTTTATCCCGGAGCAGAGGAGGCCGGGTTGCCCGCACGTTGTCGCCAGCGGAACTGGAAGACTGGCTGGCTGGCAAGGCCGTTGTTTGGGACGAGGGGCGCATGACCCGACTGCGCGAGGAAGCAGTTGCGCTGGCTGAGGCCATCGGCACCTCCACCCAGGTGAACGAGATCGACGGCTTGTTCCAACGCCTGGCAGGCTCTGAGCCGCTGCGCCCCGACTCCGGGGCGCTGTTCCAAGCTGTTGTCGACGGCAAGGGCTGGGATGAGCAGCGAGTTGAGATGTTCAAGCGAATGGCCGGCGGGTTGTCGGAGCACTCCGACCCTGATGTGGCGGAATTTCTGCCGGCTGGGCAGTACAACACAGAACTGCCGTTCTTCGAGAGCTACTTCTCCAATTACATCGAAGGCACCGTGTTCACGGTGGAAGAGGCCCGCCACATCATCGAGACCCAGCAGCCACCGGCATCTCGCCCCGCCGACGGCCATGACATATTGGGTACCTACCGATGCGTAGTCGACGCCGTGGGACGCAAGGCGGTATCGGAATCCCCCCAGAGTCTGATGGGTTATCTCTGTGATCGCCACAAGATGATCCTCGGGGGTCGCCCGGAGATGGGGCCGGGACAGTGGAAGAAGGCGCCCAACCAGTTCGGGGCGTACCAGTTCGTCGCCCCCAATCTCGTTGAGGGCACCCTGCACAAGAGCCTGGAGCTGGCCTGCTCTGTTCCGGCTGGCTTTCGCCGGGCGCTGTTCACCATGGTGGTCATAACTGAGGTCCATCCCTTCGCCGATGGGAACGGCAGAGTGGCCCGCGTGATGATGAACGCCGAGCTGTCGGCCGTTGAGGCGGCCCGCATCGTCATTCCCAGCGTCTACCGCAACGACTACATCGCCAGCCTGCGAAGCACCTCGGCCTCTGAGGGAGCAGAAGTGTCGGCGCTGATGAGGGTGATGGGCTTCGCATGGCGGTGGACCGCGGCCATGCCCTGGGAAGACCGAGCCGCCACCGAGGGCCAACTGGAGGCCACCAACGCCCTGCGAGACCCCGACGATGCCGCCATCAGCGGGATCAAACTCACCCTGCCCTGAGGGCGTGACAATTCGGCTTCAGTCCATGGAGCGAATGGATTAAGCGGGGGTGAAGATGCTGCGGCCGGTGGAATTATCGCAGTGAACGTCGCCGGTACGGCCCACGGCCTCGGAGGCGAGTAGGTCGCGGAGCAGGTCGGGGTCTTCAGGGGTGTTGGCCAAGAAGCGCCGGCCCTTGCCGCCGTTTTCGTTGAGGCGTCCGCAGACGTAGCCCATGGTGGGCTGGCCGTCGCGATCGTGCATGACGGTGTAGGCCTCGATGCGACCCCGACCTTCGGCTGACTCGTCGGGAATTGCGGGGGCGGTGGCCATGGATGCCGATGGGGGCGGGGCGTCGGGTCGGTCCCAGCCGCGCTGCTTGGGTCGGGCCGACAGCACCGCGGCGGCGTGCTTGGTTAAAAAGAAGCCGTTGCCGGTGACCATCCCGATCGAGCGGTCGTCTTCGCGCAGTTGCTCGACCATGGCCGCTATCGAGTTCATGTTGTAGGCCGAGCCTGGGCCGCCGGCGTAGGGCAGGCCGCCGGTGACGGTGAACGGACGGGGGTCCAGCTCGTCGATGCGCAGCATGGCGCAGGCCATACGAACCGCCACGGGGAAGCAGGAGTAGAAGTCGAACAGGGCGATGTCGTCCACGCCGACGCCGGCTTGGTCCAGTGCGCCCAGCGATGAATCCTTCATTGACGGACATTCAGCGAAGTTGGGCCGAGTGCTGGCGAACCAGGCCTGCTCGGAGGCGTTGTGGCCGCCCCACCAGTACACCCAGCGATCCTCGGGGATTCCCAGCTTGCGGGCCTTGGCCGCCGAGGTCATCACGTAGGCTCCGGCCTGGTCGGTGTTGAGCACTGAGTTCAGGTACTTGGTGTAGGGAAAGCCGATCATTCGGTTTTCCGCAGTGGGGGTGTACAGCTCCTCGGCGCTTCGTTCGGTGGGGAACCAGGCGTAGGGGTTGGCGGCGGCCACCGCGGTGAACTCGGTCATCATCTGGCCCAATCGCTGGGCATGCTCGGCCAGGGTCATTCCCTGGGCAGCCCGCAGGGCGTTCTCGAACAGGGGATAGGCTTGGGTGGGGCGGGTGAGGCGATGGCGCTCCTCTAGTTCCGACACCATGGGCTTGGTGGTAGGGGCGAATCTTGCATGGGCGCCGTCGGGGCCGCCCCCGACGGGCCAGTTCAGCTCCACCCCGGCTGCCTCAGCCCGCTCGGCCGTCTTCCATGCCTGACCGCCGGTCATCACCGCCATCTCGGTGCGTCCGGCCATGATCTCCGCAGCCAGGTGGTTGGCGGCCAAAATGCCCATCTCCCCACCGCCTCCGGTGTTCTGGATCCGGGCTCGGTGGTCGATGCCCAGCCTCTCGGCTACCAGCCCGGCGCCGTTCGCCGGAGTCCAGTAGGCCGATGGGATGTGAAAGAAGGCGTCAACGTGGGCAAACAGGGAATCGCCCACGCCAGAGTCATAGGCGGCCCGGGAGGCCACGTCGGCCATCATGGTCAACGGGTCAGGTGCGGCCGTCGGATCGGTTTCCCTTCCCACATACTGGGCCACGCCCACCAGCACCGGCACCCGATCACCGCTCATTGCGGCGATGTTATGGCACACCAACTTCGCGTTGGATGGTCGAAGGAGGTACTACCAAGTAGGCCGGTTTGGGAACTACAGCCGGGTGAGGTCGGACAGGGGAATACCCATTGCTTCGGCGATGGAGTTCATCGTCTGGTCGTAGGTGGCAAGCGAGATCGTCTGGCCGTGGTCTGCCAGGTAGGCGCAAGATGCCAGGTGCAGCGCATCGAGTGTCCGCGGAGAGCTGGGGCCGGGGAAGGGGTCCAACGCCCTCACCAGCACCGCGGGGGCTAGCTCGAGCATTGCAATTCGCCCGAGCAGCAAAAGCGCCGCCTCGCCGTGCGACTCAGCGAGCCCGCGAGCGTGCAGCGGCGTCCACAGCTCGTACTCGAGCAGCCGGCTCGACACCAGGGTGGTGTCCCAGAGCGCCTCTGGCGGGCGGCGGTCCTCGGCCAGCAGGTGAGCGAGAGCGACCGATGTGTCGAGGTATATCAACGGTCGCTGCGGCTCTCATGCAGGTCTGCCAGCACCTCGTCCAGCGGGGCGACCGGCTGCGGCGTCGGCGGTGGCCCCGAGGCGGTCAGCACCGGGGGCGACATCACGCCGGAGCGGACTGCCTCGGCCAAAAACGCGTCGGCGAGAATGGGGCTGCGGCTCTCCCGGAGTGGGCCGAGTTCGGCCACCACGCGGTCACGATCGGTGACCAGGATCGTCTCGCCGGATGCCGCGAGCCGGACGTACTCGCTCAAACTGCTGTTCAGGACCTTGATGCCAACCGACCTCATAAACAAAAGGTAGCTACTAATAGCTACTTTGTCAACGAAGCTTGCTAATGGAGCATCTGAGAGGCCGCGTCCGCCAAAGCAGCGAGCT
The DNA here is from genome assembly GCA_022819825.1 of Acidimicrobiia bacterium. GTDB lineage: Bacteria > Actinomycetota > Acidimicrobiia > Acidimicrobiales > Bin134 > Poriferisocius. Next base: position 30,945 of record JAJEGM010000033.1, read on the forward strand.
TTTCCCGCAGCCCTCCCCTAGCAGCAGGCAACGAGCGCTCAGACGCACTCTACTGCCTGCTCAAAAGGCCGAGGCTGATCCCGCGATGCTCCTCGATGTCTCTCGCCCTCTTGCAGGCCCCAGACCATGCCCTTCGTGATTCAGCAGGGTGGTGGGCATGGAGACTTCAGTGACTGGGGGGCCTGCTTGGTTGATGCTGTGTTGGGCCACGCCGCCGTTGTGGCCGCCGGAGTGCTGTAGCGAATCGGAGGTCTCAGCTGTATACGGTGAAAGCCCGTTTCCTGTCTCGGCCGAAGCGGAAAACCGAGAAGTCGGCATCGAGTGAGACAGCCTCGTGTACGCCTAGCCGCTGCATGATCGACCAGCTCGTGCGGTCCACCAGCGAAAAAACCTGATCGGCGAAGTCCTCGCCGATGCGCGCCGCCACCTCAAGGTCGGCGACAATCGCCGGCTCGACGCGGGCGATGCCCACGCGGATCCCGTTCACAAGCTGTTCGGCGGTCTCGGTCCCGAGGCGCCGCGCGGCCAAGAACCACGTCTCTACGAGGACGTGGTCGCTGGTCAGCAAGCCGCCCGCGAACTCCTGTAACCGCCGCGCCGCCCGCTCGTGCCCGGCGTCGTCAACGTCGGCCGCGGCGTACCAGGCCGAGGTGTCTACGAAAACGGTCACCGCGCGTCGCGGAGCGCGGCGACCGCCTCAGAGACCGCCGCTTGGCCCTCAGCTGCGATGTCGCTACCGCCCGAGCAGCCGATGCCGATAATCGCCGAGATATCGGCACCGGTTCTCCCACCCGCTAGATCCTGGTCAACCAAGCGCCGGATGTACTCGGCCATGGTGATCCCCAGCGATGCCGCCTTCTGCTTCACCAGCGCATGCTGCTCTGCCTCCAGCGCGATCTGAGTACGCATGACGCTACATCATAACACCAAAACACTATCCACCAGCTGACGGCCCCGAAGTCCCGGTTGGCGGTCAAGCAGGAACTGTGGGCCAGTTGCCGCTGAGGTTGTCTATGTCAGCGGGTGTCGCGTGGTTTTTGGTGTTCGCTTCAGTCGTTGTCGGTGATGGTGCCGGTTGCTTCGCCGTCGGTGATTTTTGCTTGGGCTGGGGTGTATAGGACGAGTTTGAATGTCTCGTTTGCCTCTGGTGTGTTGTCGTCGACTAGTGCCACGGTGATGGTTTTGGTTGTGT
>JAJEGM010000026.1 GCA_022819825.1 Acidimicrobiia bacterium
AGCCAGCGCGGCTGTCGGCGCCGGGTCGGCTGTGACCGTGAACACCGCGTCGCCGCCCTCGCCGATGTCGGCGCCGGCTGTGATGCTGACCTCGGGCGGCGGGGGATGGCATGACATGGCGGCGTTGATGGGCACCCAGCCCGGCCATGATTTGCCGTCGCTGAACGTCTTCACCGCCTCAGGAGTGGTCGAGGCGAGGACGGCGCCGCCCGGCGGCGCAGGCATCGGATCGGCCCCCAGATAGGCAAGGATCTGCCAGAACAAAGCCTCGTTGCCGCCATTGTTGTCGACATGCCACGAAAACGCGGCGCGAGCCTTCGTGATGGCATCCGCAGCATCACACGGCGGATCATCGTCATCGGCCACAGCCACAGACGCAGCGCCCGCAGTCGCAGAGACCGTGTAGCCCCGACCGTCATTGAGCGTGGCGGTGACCGACCCGTCGGCCTCGTCGGCCGAGTCGTTGGCCGTCGCCACCGTCAGCGTGGCTGTGCCCGAGGTCGGGACTGTGACGGTTTGCGAGCCCGGCGACACACCGAAATCGCCTGCTTGCGAAACCGCCACCGTCACATCCAAAGCCGCCGACGGCGCCGGAACCGCAGACACCGTGAACACCGCGTCACCGCCCTCGGTCACCCCAGCACCCGCGGCGATGCTGACCTCCGGCGTTGCTTGTGCGGGGAGGCCGCTGACGACCAAGGTGAAGCTCCCAGACTTGTGGCTCCTCAGCGTCGTCGCCTCAATGGTGTACCAACCAGCAGAGAGCGACTCCCGGATAAAAGCGTCATAACTGCCAGGTGTGCCATAGAGGCCGCGGTGTGGGCTGTCGTCGTTCTCGTACAGAGCCTGGCCTCGCAAGACACGCTGACCCCTGCGCAGATAGAGATAAGCGTCCTTGGACGACTTCAACTCGATAGTGACGGTGCTCCGTTCAGTGAGTTGAAACGTATAGAAACGTGCACTGGTCCTTTTCCGCTCACGGGAGGCGCAATCGCTGCTCCAGGAGCCCCCATAGCTGCCGTCGACTGCTAGGTGCCGGAAACAAGAATCGGGATCACCGCCGTCGCGGTCCGAGACTTGGACCGTGACCGATGGCGCGCTCGCGTAGACAAGGTAAGCAGGGTCGCTGAGCAACCGCGCAGTGACGGAGCCGTCGTACTCCTCGGTCGAGTCGTTGTAGGTGGCGAGGGTCAGCGTGGCGGTGCCGGTGGTGGGGATCGTCACCGTCCGTGTGCCGGGGGCGACCCCCCAGTCGCCGTCGGCCGTGATCTCGACGCTTGCAGTGAGCGCCGTCGGCGGCGCAGGAGTGGCCGTGAGGGTGAAGATGGCATCGCCGCCCTCGGTGATGTCGGCGCCGGCGGCGATGCTCACCTCGAGCATCTCCGTCAGCCCGCCGGACACCGCAAGCGTGAAGGCGCCGGTCTGGCCCGTGGATGCGGTGGTGGCCTCTATCGTGTAGGTGCCCGGGGCCAGCGATTCGCTGATGCGGGCGTTGGTGCCGGTGCCGCTGTTGTCGTCGGTGTGCAGCGCCACGCCTTTCTGGTTGTTGTAGCCGTTGCGCAGGTACAGGTAGCTGTCGACGCCCGAGGACAGGTCGATCGTCACCGTCGACTGCTGGGAGATCGCGAACGTGTAGTACCGGCTCGACTTCTGGGCGTGGACCGCCGACGTGCAACCCGACGTCCACGCGCCCGACACTGTGCCGTCGCCGAGGAGACGGTCGACGCAGCCGAGCGGCGGCAGCTGCGCGAAGCCGTGCCCCCAAGCGTTGTTGGGAAAGGGACGAAAGCCGCGCGGCACGGCGTGCGCCTTGAGGTACTCGGCGGTCTGCGCAGCAGAGAACGCGGGGTTCTGCTGCCGGACCAGCGCCGCCAGGCCGGCGACATGCGGTGCGGCATAGCTGGTCCCGGATTTGGTGCCTCTTAACGACACATAGCCGTCCGCGCCCACGATGTCGGGCTTGACGCGGCCGTCTGGCGTCGGCCCGCGACTGCTGAAGTACCGGACGTTGTGGCTCCTGGCGTTTGAAGCGGCGCCGACCGCCAGCATCCCGGCGTGGGGGCTGTCGGCCGGGCTGAAGACGCTGTGGCCGGTGGTGCTGTGGGCGAGCGAGCCGACCGTCGCCATCTGGATCCAACCCGGCGCTGCGCCGCTCACCTTCTTCACCACGAATGCGTATGTCCCGGTGTCGGGGGCCGTGAACTGCTTGAACTCGTACGGGAAGCTGTTCGAGGCGCCCTTCTGCTCGTCGTTCAAGTTGTCGACCACTTGCTCCTGCGCTGTGCCGGGATTCTTGACAACCAGCAGCGCGAGATCCCTGCTCGCTGTGCCCCAGGCGTCATCCCAGCGCATGAACACCATCTGCATGGTCTCGCCGGCGTACAGCGGCGTGAACTCTTGGTACTCATCGCCCGCCGTTGTCCACTCGTGAATGTTGTCGTTATCGGTGTCGGTGAACGCACCGAACCAAGTTCTGCCGTTGGTGTTGCCTGCCGCATTCACCCACACGATGCCGTTGTCCGCCGCCCACTTGACCGTGTTCAGCGGACTCGGATTGATCGGGGACGTGCCGTCGGCGGCACCGTGATATTGCCAACCGACCGAATAGACGATCACCTGGACGCCCTGGTTCTTCATCCATTCCACCGACCGCTGCAAATCGCCCCAAGTGTGGGGATTCGAGATGTACAAGTCAGCATCGGGCGCCACGTCCATCACGGTCGCAGCCACATACAGGCCGTGGTCGTCACCCGCGCTGGCGCAATCGTCGATGTCGCTGGTGGCCAAGGCCACCGCCGTGTAACAGCGCCCCACGACGGTCGCAGGCAGATCGCCGCTCGCCATGGCCGACCGCAAGCCCCAGAAGCCATCCCGAGTGGTTGTTCCCGATGAGCCGTCGATCACGCCGATCTTGACGCCGCCGCCGGTGAAGCCCGCTCTGTGCCATGCGCGGGCCAGGTGCGCAGCAACACCGCCGCTCGTAGCGCGACCCCTGTTCTTGTGTGGCACAGCGAACTCCCGAGCCCAAGTAAGGCCGGGGATCTGCGCCAGAGCGGCCAGCGCGGCAGGGGGCACGAACGCCTCGATGTAGCTGTCGAACACGTTGCGCACGTCGCCGCCGTTGGCGGTGATCGCTTGGACCACTTGCTCGGGGTTGCCGTCGAAGGTGATCGAGAGCCCGATCATCGAGACGGCGTAGTTGCCGGTGTCGCCGGAGTTGTTGGTGTTGCCGGGGACATGGGGCGTCGCGGGGACACCGCCCAGGCGATCGGCGGCTGCCTGATCGGCCAGCGCGCTGAGGTGCGCTCCGAGCACGGGATGGGTCAGACCGCCGCCGTCGCCCAATTCGACGTCGATCAAGCCCTCTTCAACGCCGCCTTGGCCGCCGCCGTCTTGGGCCAGCACGAAAGCGTTCTGCGTCGCCGCCAAACCGATCGAGGCGATCAGCCCAACGACAAGGACCGCCGGCAGATATCGGCGCTTCAAACCGCACCGATGCCATAGGAGCAATACCGGCAGCCCTGCCAACCACCCGACACGCCCGGAGATCGGGCCCGGTTTCATATCCCTGCCACCGTTACGTTGGCGTGATCGGAGGCGAGGTTTCGCAGATCTTCCACATCGTGGGTCAGGATGATGCCGCCGCCGAAGCGAATCGCTGTGGCCACGACCAGGGCATCGACGGCCATCTCGCTGCCCGATCCGACTGCTGACAACAGGTGCCCGGCGATGCGTGCGATTCGAGCACCGGTAGTGACTACTTGGATGAATCCGCGTCCGAGAACCAGGTCAACGGGTTCATCGGCACCCCGGCCCCGATATAGCTCGACTAGCACCACAGACGGAACCCTGACAGGGTGATCGCGGATGTGGGCAGTGCGCAGGGCGCTTCTGACCCGTTGATGGCGCAGTTCGTCTTGGTGGGGACGGGCGAGAGCAGATAACGCCTCGCTGTCAAGGATCAGGAGGGCCACAGAGCGTCGTAGTGCTCAATCAGTTTCTCGGGAACAAGGCCGTACTTGTCGTCCAGTTCCCGGAGATAGCCATCCAGCAACTCTCTCTCGAGTTCATGCTCAACGGCGCGGGCGACAAAACCGCTGAGTTCTTGGTCGCCCACATGCTCCCGAACCCGCGACGCGAGTTCTTCGTCCACGCTTACCGACCATGTGAGGAGTGCCACACCATGATGCTAACAGCAGATATCGACAATTCGCTCCAGATAGAGCGTGCCCCGGTGAGTATCCCCCCTTTGGCCGGTCACGTGCGCCCCTGTTTTTCAATATGCGGTGTGTTAGTCGTTGTCGGTGATGGTGCCGGTTGCTTCGCCGTCGGTGATTTTTGCTTGGGCTGGGGTGTATAGGACGAGTTTGAATGTCTCGTTTGCCTCTGGTGTGTTGTCGTCGACTAGTGCCACGGTGATGGTTTTGGTTGTGT
>JAJEGM010000056.1 GCA_022819825.1 Acidimicrobiia bacterium
ACCGCGGACTCCACCTCCACAACCAGCTCCAACGGCGTGTCGCAAACCACACCGACCACGCGAACCCGGCGCAAGTGCAAACGCACCCGCATATGATCTGAACCCATCGGGGCCCTCCTGGACAGGCGACATGTACATCACGAACTCCAGCAGGGCCTCGACCCCAGATCACGGACCCTCAACCACCCCCAACCCCACGAAAACACGAAGGCTCATGTTTTGACACTTGACGATGACGAGACGAGGGTGTACGAGGCGTCTTTGGAAATCTCTCAGGGGCCGTCGTTGGCGTTCACGTCCACGATCAGGTTGCCGTCGTCGTCCACCCACACCCCGAACTGGGTCAGCCCCTCCCCGGTGGCCGAATACACCAGCTCCGGATCGCAGGTGTCGATGAACAGCTTCCGTTCGGCGTCCCAATCCACCACGCAGTCGCCGGTTGCCCCGGGGGACTGCACGTCGAAGGCGAACCATCCCTTCTCGGGATCGTCGCCTATGTGGTTGATCCAGATGCTGCGCCCCCGGCTCAGCGGGGCCCACGGCACCGGCCCCCTCTCGGCGATCTCGGCGGCCAGGTTCTCGGCGTCGCCGGCGTTGAAATCGTCGTCGCCCAGCCTCACCTCGATCTGATCGGAGCCGGCCAGCGACACCACCGCGAACACCAGGCCCACGCCTAGCCCGATGCTGACCACGGTGTAGACAATCGCTCGCAGCGGAGTGATTTTTGGTCCAGATGCGACAGGCACGAGTCCTTCCTCGGTTCGCTCCCACAGACGGTGTTGCTCCTAGTATCGCGGCGAAGCAACGGCGGTACGAACCATCGTCGAATCACACCGCAAACTTGGCCATCGCGCTGCATTGGGGAGCCCGTGGATCTATTCGAATATCAGGGAAAACAGTTCTTCGCGTCATACGGCATGCCGGTGTCGCCCGGTGAGGCGGTCACCACCGTTCACGACGCGGTGGCTGCTGCGGAGCGGCTGGGAACGCCGGTGATGGTGAAGGCCCAGGTTCACACCGGCGGTCGGGGCAAGGCCGGGGGTGTGAAGTTTGCCGCCGACATCGACGCCGTCCGCACCCATGCGTCGAACATCTTGGGCCTCGACATCCGGGGTCACATCGTCGAGAACCTTTGGATCGAGAAGGCGTCTGACATCGCCGAGGAGTACTACGTGAGCTTCACCCTCGACCGGTCGGCCAAGAAGCACCTGGGGATGCTGTCGGCCGAGGGCGGAGTGGAGATCGAGACCGTGGCCGAGGAGACCCCCGACGCCATCGCCAAGATCTGGGTCGACCCCGTGGACGGCCTCACCGAGGACCAGTGCCGCCAGTGGGTGCTGGCCGCCAACCTCAACCCCGACGTCACCGACCAAACGGTGGAGCTGCTGTTGAAGCTGTACGAGGCCTACACCTCGGGCGACGCCGACCTGGTGGAGATCAACCCGCTGATCGTGACTCCCGAGGGCAAGGTGCATGTGCTCGACGCCAAGGTAACCCTCGACGGCAACGCCGGATTCCGCCACGACCTGGCCCCCTTCGACGCCACCCAGCCCCGCGACGAGCGGGAGGCCGCGGCCCACGCCAAAGGGCTGCAATATGTGGGCCTGGAGGGCTCGGTGGGCGTGATCGCCAACGGCGCCGGACTGGCAATGAGCACGGTTGACGTGGTGAACCAGGTGGGGGGCAAACCGGCCAACTTCCTGGACATCGGGGGCGGCGCCAACGCCGATGTGATGGCTGGGGCGCTGGAAGTGATCAACAACGACCCCGACGTTCAGTCCATTTTCATCAACATCTTCGGGGGCATCACCCGGGGCGAGGAAGTGGCCAACGGCATCATCGAGGCCATGAACCGGGTGAACATCGCCTCGCCCATCGTCATCCGACTCGACGGCACCAACGCGGATGAGGGCCGAGCCCTGCTGGAGCCTCATCTGAGCGACCGGCTCATGATGGCGCCCACCATGCTGGAGGCGGCCCGAGAAGCCGTCGCCCTCGCCGAAGGAGCCGCATCGTGAGCATCTTCGTCAATGAGAAAGCAGGCTTGACATGAGCATCTTCGTCGACGAGAACACCAAGGTGGTCTACCAGGGCCTCACCGGGAGCCAGGGCCGGTACTACGGCATGCTGAACCGGGACTACGGCACCCAGGTGGTGGCCGGCACCAATCCCAAGAAGGCGGGCACCGACGTGGAGGGCGTGCCCATCTTCGCCTCCGTGGCCGACGCCGTGGAAGCCACCGGGGCCAACGTGTCGTGCGTGTTCATCCCCGCCGCCGGGGTGCGCAGCGCGGTACTCGAGGCCGCCGAGGGCGGGGTGGAGCTGATCGTGGTGATCACCGAGGGCGTGCCCATGCACGACGAGGCCTTCTTCTTCAACAAACTCGAGACCGACTATCCAGGCGTGCGGCTGCTCGGCCCCAACTGCCCCGGCCTCATCAGCCCCGGCAAGGCCAACATCGGCATCACCGCGGGCCACATTGCCAAAGAGGGCGGCCCAGTGGGGATAGTGAGCCGCTCGGGCACCCTCACCTACCAGGCCCTGTACGAGCTGAAGCAGAAGGACATCGGCTGCACCACCTGCGTGGGCATCGGCGGCGACCCGGTGCCGGGCACCTCGTTCATCGACTGCCTGGCCGCCTTCGAGGAAGACCCCGAGACCGAAGCGGTGATGATGATCGGCGAGATCGGTGGCTCGGCCGAGGAGGAGGCCGCTGAGTTCATCGCCGCCAATGTCTCCAAGCCGGTGGTGGCCTACATCGCCGGTCTCACCGCTCCGCCGGGCAAGAAGATGGGCCACGCCGGCGCCATCGTGTCGGGGGGCAAAGGCACCGCCCAGGCCAAAATGGACGCCTTGGCCGCCGCCGGAGTCCGCATCGGCCAGAGCCCCAGCGAGGCCGGCGACATCATGGACGAGGTGGTCGCCGCCCTCTGACCGAGGGGGCGAAACGACTGGCCAAAAGACATCCCGAGCAGCCCGCGAGGCGGGTGGTAGGTTCGGCTCGATGCGACTAGCGGTGCTGGCATCGGGCAGTGGGACCATTCTCGATGCCATGGCTGACAGCGGACTGCCCGTCTCGCTGGTACTGGTGGATCGGCCCTGCAAGGCCGAGAAAGTGTCCGCTGGCCACGGGCTGGTCTGTGTGCTGGTGGAGCGGGAGAGCTTTGGGGCTGATTTCGACCGGGTGGGTTACACCCGGCGGGTAACCGAGCGCCTCCAGGCCGAGGGGATCGAGTTGGTGGCCATGGCGGGGTTTGGGACGGTGTTGGATCAGCCGATGCAGGACGCGTATGGGGGACGCATCCTCAATACCCATCCGTCGTTACTGCCCGCCTTTCCGGGTTGGCACGCGGTGGCGGACGCCCTTGAATACGGGGTGAAGGTCACCGGCTGCACCGTGCATGTGGCCACCCTGGAGGTGGATGCCGGGCCGATCCTGGCCCAACAGGCGGTGGCGGTTGAGGCCGGAGACACTGTGTATACGCTGCACGAACGCATCAAAAGGGTGGAGCGCGACCTGTACATTCGCACTATCCGAGAAATACTCGACCGAGGGTACGTCTTATGAGCCGGAGAGCTGACCACCCGCCGAGGGCGCTGGTGTCGGTGTACGACAAGACCGGGGTGATCGATCTGGCCCAGCGGCTGGTGGCCTTGGGGTGGGAGATCATCTCCAGCGGTGGAACCGCGCGAGCGCTGGCTGACGCCGGGGTCCCGGTCATCCCGGTGGAGGAAGTGACCGGGGCTCCCGAGATGATGGACGGCCGGGTCAAGACCGTCCATCCTGCGATCCACGGGGGCCTGTTGGCCGACATGACGAATCCCGGTCACGTTGAGGACATGGATAATCGGGGGATTGTCCCCATCAATCTGGTGGTGAGCAACCTCTACCCCTTCCGTTCCGACCCCTCGATTGAGCAGATCGACATCGGAGGACCGGCCATGGTCCGGGCCGCAGCCAAGAACCACGAGCGGGTCGGCGTAGTGGTACGACCCGACGACTACCTAGCAGTGCTCGACGAATTGGAGACTGACGGCACGCTCTCTGATGCGACCCGGCGGCGGTTGGCCCGCATCGCGTTCACTCACACCAGCGCCTACGACGCGGCCATAACCGACTGGCTGACCGACGCCGATGACGAGCCGCTTCCGCCGACCGTGTCGCTGACCCTGGAGCGCCAAGAGGTGCTGCGCTACGGCGAGAACCCCCACCAAACCGGGGCCCGCTACCGCCTCGCCGGCCAGTCGAGCTGGTGGGACCAGGCAGCCCAGCTTCAGGGCAAGGCCATGTCGTACCTCAACGTGTTCGACGCCGATGCCGCCTGGCGTTTGGCCCACTCGCTGGGCGACGACCCGGCCGCCGCGGTGATCAAGCACGCCAACCCGTGCGGGGCGGCCGTGGCCGACGACATCGCCACCGCCTACCGGCGGGCCCACGAGTGCGATCCGGTGTCGGCGTTCGGGGGGATAGTGGCTGTAAACCGCCCGGTCACCGCCGAGATGGCCGAGGCCATGGCCGACGTGTTCACCGAGGTTCTCATCGCCCCCGAATACGAGAAGGCCGCGCTGGCCCTGCTGGCCAAGAAGAAGAATCTGAGGGTGCTCCACGCCCCGTCGCCTGAGTCGGCTCACTTGGAGGTCCGCAGTCTTGGCGGCGCGGCCCTGGTTCAGACCACCGACACGGTGACCATGGACCGCTCTTCCTGGCAGGTGGTCACTGAGCGGGCGCCCACCGATGACCAGTGGGCCGATTTGGAGCTGGCTTGGCGGGTGGCGGCCCGGGTGGGGTCCAACTGCATCGTGCTGGCCAAAGACCGCCAGGCGGTGGGCATCGGCGCGGGCCAGCAGAACCGCCGCGACGCCGGGCGCATCGCGGCCGAGAAGGCCGCTGGCCGAGCCGCGGGCGGCGCCTGCGCCAGCGACGCCTTCTTCCCTTTCCGCGACGGCCTCGATGCCGCCGCCGAGGCCGACTGCGCCGCCGTCATCCAACCCGGCGGCTCAGTGCGCGACCAAGAGGTGATCGACGCCGCCAACGAGCACAACATGGCCATGGTCTTCACCGCCGAACGCCACTTCCGCCACTAGAGGCTGAGCAACGCGGCAATCTGTATCGAGACTTCAGATCGGTTGAGGGTGTAGAGGTGGATGCCGGGGGCACCGGCGTCTAGGAGCGATTGGGATAGCTCAGCGGCGGCTTCGGCGGCGGCGTTGATGCGATGGGGGCCGGACAGTGCTTCCAAATCGACGAACAGCGGCTCGGGCACCGTGGAGCCGTTCATGGCGGCGTAGCGGCGGATGCTCTTGGGCCAGATCACGGGCATGACGCCGGGGATTACCGGCTGATGGCACCCGAGGTCGGCCATCTCGTTGCACAGCCGGGTGTAGTCGGCGGGGTCGAAGAAGAACTGGGTGATGGCGAAGTCGGCTTGACTCAGCTTGGTGGCCAAATGCCCCCGATCGGAGGCTCGATCAGCCGATCTGGGGTGGACTTCGGGGTGGGCGGCCACACCGATGCTGAACTCGGCGGGGTGGACCCTCACCACCTCCACCAGCTCGGAGGCGTAGCGGAAGTCGCCGCTGATGGCCGATCCGTCGGGGGGATCGCCGGCCAGGGCCAAGATGTTGACCACTCCGGCGGCGGCGTAGTCGTCGAGCAGGGCGGCGACGCCCTGTCGGGTGTGGCCGACGCAGGTCAGGTGGGCCATGGCCGGGAAGGGCCGGTGGCGGCAGATGTCGGTCACAATGTCGCGGGTGCGGTCATGGCCGTCGCCCCCGACCCCGCAGGTCACCGACACGAACGAGGGGGCTAGCCCAGTGAGTTCGTTCAGGGTCTCATCCAGCTGCTTGGCAGCAATCTCGTCGGCTGGGGGAAAGAACTCGAACGACAGCGTTGGCTGATCGCCCAAGAGGTCGACAATCCGGGTCATCAAAGGGCAGCGTATGGCCCGGTTCCCTGCGTCTCGGCATTGTTTGCCGCTCACCTGCCGGTCCTTGCTGGGACTTCATTCTTGGCTTCGTTGGGTACAAAGGCCCATCGGTATGCTCGCCTTATATGGGCGACAAGATCACAATCGGAGCTGGCGGGAAGCTCGACGTTTCTGACAATCCAATCATCCCGTTCATCGAGGGCGACGGAACCGGGGTGGACATCTGGCCGGCGGCTAAGCATGTGCTGGACGCAGCCGCAGGCAAGCACGGCCGCAAAATCGAGTGGATCGAGGTGCTGGCCGGGGAAAAGGCGTTCAACGAGACCGGCGACTGGCTCCCGCAAGACACCATTGAGAAGTTCACCGAATACCTCATCGGCATCAAGGGCCCCCTGACCACTCCGGTGGGGGGCGGCTTCCGCAGCCTCAATGTGTCGATCCGCCAGATCATGGATCTGTACGTGTGCCTGCGCCCGGTGCGCTGGTTCACCAATGTGCCGTCTCCGGTGAAGAACCCCCAGTTGGTGGACATGGTTATCTTCCGGGAGAACACCGAGGACATCTACGCCGGGCTCGAGGTGGAGGCCTTTACTCCCGAGGCGGCCAAGCTGCGCGACCTGCTCCACGACGCCTTGGGCTGGGACATCGCCGATGACGCCGGCATCGGCGTGAAGCCGGTGTCGAAGACGGGTTCGCAGCGCCTCCAGCGGGCTGCGTTGAACTACGCCGTTCGGCGGAACCGCAAGCGGGTCCACTGGGTACACAAGGGCAACATCATGAAGTTCACCGAGGGGGCGTTCCGCGGCTGGGGCTATGACCTGGTGCGGGAGGAGTTCTCCGACGTGGCCGTGGGTTGGGACGACTGCGGCGGTGACGCCGGCGACAAGATCCTGGTGCAAGACGCCATCGCCGATATCGCCCTCCAGCAGGTGCTTACCCGCCCAGCCGAGTTCGACGTGATCGCCACCATGAACCTCAACGGCGACTACCTGTCTGACGCCCTGGCCGCCCAAGTCGGCGGCATCGGCATCGCTCCGGGAGCCAACATCAACTACGTGAGCGGCCACGGCGTGTTCGAGGCCACCCACGGCACCGCCCCCAAGTACGCCGGACAGGACAAGGTGAACCCCTCGTCGGTGCTCTTGTCGGGGGTCTTGATGTTCGAGCATCTGGGCTGGGACGACGCCGCTGACGACATCATCAACGCCGTGGAGGCCACCATCGGCGAGAAGATCGTGACCTACGACTTCGCCCGCCTGATGGACGGGGCCACCGAGGTGAAGTGCTCGGAGTTCGCGTCGGCCATAGTCGACCGGCTCTAGCCGCCCGAACACAACCACACTCCTCAGTTCCACACTCAGACCAAAGGAGACCTGTCGGTGAGCGATCCCAAGCGAGTGGCGGTGACCGGCGCGGCCGGCCAGATCGGCTACAGCCTGCTGTTCCGCATCGCCAGCGGGCAGATGCTCGGCCCCGATGTGCCCGTGGTGCTCCAGATGTTGGAGATCCCCCCGGCCATGGACGCCCTGGGCGGTGTGGCCATGGAGCTGGACGACTGCGCTTTCCCGCTGCTGGCCGGCAAGGTGTGTACCGACGATCCCAACGAGGCGTTCGACGGGGTGGACTACGCCCTTTTGGTGGGGTCGCGGCCCCGGAGCAAGGGAATGGAGCGCCGTGACCTGCTAGAGGCCAACGGCGCCATCTTCACCACCCAGGGCAAGGCGCTGGCCGCCGGGGCGGCATCTGATGTGCGAGTGCTGGTGGTGGGTAATCCGGCCAACACCAACTGCCTCATCGCCATGAACAACGCAGAGGGCATTCCCGCCGAGCGGTTCACCGCCATGACCCGCCTCGACCACAACCGGGCGGTGGCCCAGCTCTCGGCCAAGCTGGGGGTGACGGTGGACGATGTGAGCCGGATGACCATCTGGGGCAACCACTCGGCCACCCAGTATCCCGATCTGTTCAACTGCCGGGTGGGAGGCCAGTCGGCCGCCGAAGCAGTGGGCGACCAGGCGTGGATCGCCGACGAGTTCATCCCCGCGGTGCAGCAGCGGGGAGCGGCCATCATCGAGGCCCGGGGCCTGTCCAGCGCGGCCTCCGCAGCCAACGCCGCCATCGATCACGTTCACGACTGGGTCCACGGCACCGCCCCGGGCGACTGGGTAAGCATGGCGGTGCCCTCCGACGGCTCCTACGGCGTGCCCGAAGGCCTCATCTCGTCGTTCCCCTGCACCACCGCCGACGGCCAGTGGTCGATAGTGGACGGCGTGGACCTGAACGATTTCTCCCGATCCCGCCTAGACGCCACCGTGGCCGAACTGGCCGAAGAGCGCGACACCGTGGCCGATCTGGGTTTGATCTGAGCGGCCGCCGACTGAGCGGCTATGCTTCGGGGCGGCGTGGAGGCGAAGTCCGGTTAGATTCCGGCACTGTCCCGCAACGGTGAACTGGCCCTGAGCCAGTAAGTCCGGTCGAACTACACGCTGAAACGAGCCATAAGCCCCGAGGCAGGGTTGGTTCGGGGGCAGCGCACCTGCCGATCGAGCTTCCGTTCCTCGATCTACAGGAGGTGCTGAATGCCCCGACGTACGTTCCGTCTACTGACTGCGCTGCTACTTGCCCTCGCCCTGGCGGTTACCGCCTGCGGCAACGATGACGATGCCGCTTCTGAGCGGCCTCAGCGCATCGTGTCGCTGTCTCCGATGGCTACGGAGGTCTTGTTCGCCATTGGTGCGGGCGAGCAGGTGGTGGCCGCGGACGAGTTCTCCTATTTCCCGGCGGAGGCCCCGGTTACCGACTTGTCGGGTTGGGATCCCAACGTGGAGGCCGTGCTGTCGTACGAGCCTGATCTGGTGGTGGTCGCTCACGACGCCAACGACCTGATGGCCGGGATGGCTGCGGTGGGCGTTCCGGTGCTGTTGAGCTTGGCCCCCGTCGATTTCGTAAGTGGCTATAACTCGATTGCCGAATTGGGGTTCGCGGTTGGGCGATCAGATGAAGCTGCTGTGCTGGTTGCCGCTCTGCGAGCCGAGATAGACGAGGCTCTGGCCGCCGCCCCCGATGCGCCGGTGCGGGTGTATCACGAGCTGGACAACACCTACTTTTCGGTCAGTTCCAACAGCTTCATTGGCGCGGTGTACGCCGCCATGGGAGTGGTCAATATCGCCGATGAAGTCGATCCCGACGGCTACGGGTATCCCCAGCTCACCGAGGAGTACATCGTTGAGGCAAACCCCGAGCTCATTGTGATCACCGATCTGGTGGGCTACACCGCCGAAGACGTGGCTGCCCGGCCCGGTTGGGGAGAGGTGGCGGCCGTACGGAGCGGCGACATTGTGATGGTCAATGCCGACGTCGCCTCCCGATGGGGGCCGCGGCTGCCCCAATTCATCAACGCGGTGGCTGAAGCCCTTCAGTCTGTTGCCGAATCGGCTTCGTAGGCACAGCAATGGCCAACGCATCCCTGCCGACGACCGCTTTGAAGGAGGGCGACACTGCCAATTCGGCCGTCCAGCGCGCATTCGGGGTGTCGGGCACCGCCTCTTTCATCGGGATCGCGGTGTTGGCGGCGGTGGCCCTGCTCAGCGCCATAAGCGGGGAGGCTGGACTGCCGGTCAGCGGAATATTCGCCTCCCTGCTCGATTGGGCTCCGCTGCTCGGCGTTGAGTCGTCGTTGTCTGACCAACAAGAGAGCATCCTGTTCCAAATCCGGCTCCCCCGACTGGTGCTGGGCATGTTGGTGGGAGGATCGCTGGCTGTGGCGGGCGCGTCCTACCAGGGAGTATTCCGCAACCCGCTGGCCGACCCCTACCTGTTGGGCGTTTCGGCTGGCGCAGGATTCGGCGCGGTGCTGGCCCTGGGATTCGGACTCGACTTGGGCTGGGGGCCGTTCGACACCGTGCCGGCCGCGGCCTTCCTAGGAGCGTTGGTGGCGGTGCTGGCGTCGATGGCCATCGCCCGGGGCGGAGGGGCATCGCCGGCCACGCTGCTGCTCGGCGGGGTGGCCATGGCCGCTCTCTTTTCGGCGGCGCAGACCTACGCCATCCAGCAACTCGATGAGAATCGGGCCCGCGAGGTGCTGTCGTGGCTGTTCGGGCAGCTCAACACCACCGGATGGAAGGAGATCTGGCTTTTGCTGCCTTACGTCGCCGTGTGCGGAACTCTGCTGTTCATCCACCGGCGCCACCTCGACGTCTTGCGGGTGGGCGACGACGAGGCCCGTTCGTTGGGCCTCGACCCGGTTCGCTCGCGCCTGACGGTGATCGTGGCGGCTTCGCTGTTGACCGCCGCCGCGGTTTCGGTAAGCGGGTTGATCGCCTTTGTCGGCTTGGTGGTTCCCCACATCGTCCGTCTATTGATCAGCCACAGCTACCGGGTGATTGTGCCTCTGTCGGCATTGGCAGGGGCGGCGTTCCTCGCCTTCGTGGACATCGGTGCGCGCACGCTGCTGCCCGGCAAAGAGTTGCCGGTGGGGATCTTGACCGCGTTCGTTGGTGCGCCGTTTTTCGCCCTGGTGCTGTGGCGCGACCGGTGGAGCACCTCATGAGCACTACCGGGCTGTTGGAGGCCCGCCCGTCAGGTCCAGCCCTTTCCTGTGAGGGCGTGCGGGTCTCGTTCCGCGACATCGAGGTGGTATGCGGCGTCAACCTGGATTTGGGCCCGGGGGAGTGGCTTGGCATCATCGGCCCGAACGGTGCCGGCAAGTCCACCCTGCTGCGTTCGATTGTTGGCCTGACCAATTTCCTCGGCACGGTAGCGTTGGGCGACGGAAGTGCACCGGGGGCCGCCGATGTCGCCTTGGTGCCGCAGTTCCCGGTGCTGCCCAAGGGCATGACTGTGGCCGAGTATGTGCTGTTGGGGCGCACCGCGCACCTCGGGTGGCTGGCCCGCGAATCGCAGTCTGATCGGCAGATCGTTTCCTCGGTGCTGCATCGCCTAGAGCTCTCGGCTTTTGCCGACCGCTTTGTGTCCACCTTGTCGGGTGGAGAGGCCCAGCAGGTGGTGGTGGCCCGGGCGCTGGCCCAGCAATGCCCGGTGCTGCTGCTGGACGAGCCCACCAGCGCCCTCGATGTGGGCCATCAAGTGTCGGTGCTGGAGTTGGTGGACGATCTGCGCCACACCGAGGGTCTCAGCGTGTTGGCGGCCATGCACGACCTGAGCGCCGCGGGCCGGTTCGCCGACCGGCTCATTCTGATAGATCACGGCCGGATCGTGGCCCAGGGCGCACCGGCCGAAGTGCTGAATGCTGATCTGTTGTCCGCGGTGTACGGCACGCCGCTTACTGTTCAACCAATCGACGGCGAACTGGTGGTATTGCCCGCATCCCGTCGGCAAGAGAAGGAGCCCTCATGAGCAGCGACCCGACTCCCCAAGAAGAGCAGCCCTACGACCTCTCTGAGATGCGACGGGCTTCGTCACTGGTGCTGGTGAACACCGGAGATGGCAAGGGCAAGTCCACCGCGGCGTTCGGCACCATCTTGCGGGCGATTTCCCAGAGCTGGCCGGTGGCAGTGGTTCAGTTCCTCAAGAGCGGAGACTGGAACACCGGCGAGGAGAAAGTGTGCCGAGAGCTCGGGGTGCAGTGGTTCTCGGCCGGCGACGGGTTCACCTGGGACTCCGACGATCTCGACGAGTCTCGAGCCATGGCGGTGGCTGCCTGGGAGTTCTCGGCCCAGCTCATCGCCGGAGGCGAGTATCGCCTGGTGGTGTTAGACGAGATCAGCTACGCCATGACGTGGGACTGGATTGATGCCGCCGAAGTAGCAGCGGCACTGGGGTCTCGACCGGAGCAGGTCAGCGTCATTCTCACTGGCCGGGACATGGCAGATGAGGTGATCGACGTGGCCGACACCGTCACCGAGATGGTCAAGGTCAAGCACGCCTTCGACCGCCAGATTCTGGCCAAAAAAGGCCTCGACTATTGACCAGGCCGGTCGGTGGTCGTCGGCCTTGGTCGGCGCTGTGGATTAGTTCCAGATTGTGCGGTCCCGCATCTCTGCGAAGACGTCTTCGGCTCTCGCCAGTAACCGGCGGTGGGACAACAGCGCTATGGGGTTGCCTTCAAACGTGACTTCCCCATTTAACACTGCTTCCTCAGCCGAGAGCTCTCCTTTGGCAATGGCCACCGCCGTCTCGCGGGCTTGGCTGAAAGCCACCTCAGGATCGGGGGCTGGCCCAGAGCTGACGCGAGCGCCCTCACCGTCGAACACCATGTGGAATATCACCTCACCCACTTGCTGTTGGACCGCGAATCGATCGCCGTCCGGCGCGCACAACCCCGACGCTCGCAGTGCGGCGTCTGCCTCCTCGATCCACTCGTCGCTCAAGTACTCCAGCACCAAGTCCTACCGTACTGAGGTAGGTATATGACTTCTGCACCGACGCACCGACTGTGGGCCGAGTCGTGGTATGGCGATTTCGCTGTGCCAGACGGATCGGTGGGGGGCTATGCGCAGCTCACGCTGTGGTCCAACCTAGGGCGGAGCTGGTTCTGGTCGGCGCTGGTCGGTCCCGACCGCCGCCCGGTGATGCTGGTGGAGACCGACGCCCCGCTACCCCGGCCCTCCACCCTGGAACTTCGAGCGCCCGGGCTGTGGACCGAGTTCATCGAACAGATCCCCGACGAACACTTCACCGTGGACCTGGAGGCGTTCGCAGTGGCCCTCGACGATCCCGAAGAAGTGTTCGGGCTGGGCTGGGGCGACCGGGTGCCCTACGGCCTGGAGTTGGAGTGGGAGTCGTCGCCCGACTCATTGGACATTGTCCACGGCCAAGTGCTGGTGGGTGACGAGACGATCGAGCTGGACGGCCGGGGCCGTCGCTTCCACTGGGAGGGCCTGCCCGCCTGGTGGGACCAGGAGTGGACCAACGGCCCAACCGACGGCACTGTCATTGCCTCCGCCCCCCTCCCCGCCGACCACCCTGAGACCTCTCAGCGATCCCGTTTGGAGCGATCCCTGGTCGCTAGTTCCGACGGGCCTGCGTGGACCGAGCAGAACTTGCTACGAGGTCTAGTTTGAAGAGGCACGCATCTATTTCGCGTGTGTGGGAAGCCATCCCTCTGGAGCCTGGATCAGGTGTCCTGATGACGTAGTGACTGTTGCCGGCAGATGGCAGGAGAGAATGGTGGTTCGCGAAATTCTCTTGTGTGCGTGGGCCGCCCTTTGCAGTTCAAAGGAGTTTCGCTTAGGTGGGAAAGCGACCACGATCCGTTTCTCTGGTGTACGTGAGCGAACCGAATCAATGGCTGGTGCCAAATCCCCATCACCGGATATCAAAATGGCAATATCAAATCTATCGTCGTGAGCGTCTTCCAAAAGACGTACGGCGATATTGATATCGGTCTTCTTTTCCTTGCGTTGGTGCCACGAATGCCCACACGAGTAGCAGTGCACGTCTTTTGACTGGAAATACCCGTAGTCGATGAAGACTCCCCCCAACCCTTCTATGGCATCGACAAATCGCGACTGTCGCTCAGACTTCCTTGGGTCATTCCGCACTCGAGTAGTGAAATAGCGGACGAATTCGAGTTGCTGGCCCTTCCGCATCTGAGATTTGCATACTGCGCGGATATCCAGCCAACGCGAAGTTCGTAAACGGGCATCGATGAGCCCGTGGTAGAGGTTGTATCCGTCGATGTAGGCGACGACCCGGTTGGCAGTCATGTGAATCTGAGCCTAGCCACGGGGTGTGACACATTTGCCCAGGTAGTGGATAGTATCCAGAGGACTGAAAAATCGTGGCGAATTGTCGCTCCAGGATGTAACGTATTCCTTGTACCACCCCGGGGTGAGTAGCCTCGGGCCGACAGCCCCGACTCCGGTCGGGGCTTGTCTATTTTCTGGGGTTCAGTCTGGCGAGCGGGTTAGGCGGGAGAGAACGAGAACCAGGGAGGAGGCAGCGGCGGCCAGGATGGCGGGGAGCCACAAGTCGGTGGCGGGAGCCCAGGCCAAGCCGGTGCCGTCGACAGCCTCGTCGGCGTGGCGGCTGATCACGCCCACTCCGGCGGGCCAGGGCCACAGCACCCGCAGCGAGCCCAGCAGCAGTCCGACCATCACAGCCAGGGTGGGGTCATGCCAGCGGTCGAGCACCCGGCCGATCAGGTTCGAGAACAGGGCCAGCCCCACCACTGCCCCCACGGCCAGTGCGGCCAGATCAGCCCAGACGCGGTTGTCCACCGCGGCGATCGCGGCGGGGTACACCCCCAGCATCAGCAGGATGAACGATCCGGAGATGCCGGGCAGCAGCATGGCGCATACCGCCACGATCCCCGACCCGAACAGTGCCAGAACCGTCGGATCTGCCACCGGCCCCGACTGGAGTCCCAGCAGCCAGAAGAACAACCCGCCCACCACCAGCGAGGTCAGGGCAAGCCTTGCGCTGGGATTCTCCACCATTTTCCAGGCCACCACCACCGATGCCGCCACCAGCCCGAAAAACAGCCCGGCCATGGCTTCGGGCTCGTCGGTCAGCAGTTCGTCGATCACCGACGCCAGCGCCACGACGGCTACAACGATGCCCACAACCAGCGGCACGGCGAACCACCAGTCGAAGCTCCGCAACTGTGCCCGCGCCTCTCGCCACCGACCCCTCAGCAGCGTCCCCAGCACGCCCGCAGCAGCCCGTACGGTGTCGATCAGCCGGGCATAAATCCCCAGCAGCAGAGACACCGTGCCCCCCGACACGCCGGGCACCACATCAGCCGCCCCCATGAGCAAACCCCGCGCCACCTGCTGGGTGACCTCTGCTGCTCTAGACCACATCTAACAGGTAAGGCATCAGCTACTGGAGATCGCCATAGGAGCGCTCACGACTCAAAGGGTAAGAGCCGAGCGGTCGTTAGTCGTCGTCAATCGGGAAATTTGACCTCGGCAAACTCCTGTTTTCAGTGCGGGGAGATAGCCCAGTACTCTCAAGTGTTGTGATTCTGGCAGCAATGTGAGCGAATTGAATGGCACCAGGCGATAGCACCTTGGAGGCCGCAGAGCCACCGCCCTGTCCCAAATGCGGGTTGGAAATGGTGATGAGGACGGCCGGAAAGGGCAACAACGTAGGCAGTCGTTTCTGGGGTTGTCCGACTTTCCCTGACTGTTGGGGGAGGGTTCAGATTGGCAGTGAGTGGAACGCCGAGACGCTAGGACAGCCATCGCCCAAAACTGATGAGCCTGGCATGGGAAGAGACGTGGAGACTGAGGCTGATGATACGGACCGGCGGCGAAGAGTGGATTGGGCCGATGGGACGTATGCCCGAGATGGGTGGATGGTTCGCTTGGCATCGGCGGGTGGTTCGCTGAGATCACTTTGTGATGGGCGCGCTGAGCACCTAATGGGCTGCTGGATTGCCCGGGAGCGCGGGGAATACGAACAGTCTGTCAACAGATTGTCGGCGGAGGTTGCAGCAGCGGTTGGGTCGATGCTGAGGTTGTTGGCCAGGGGTGCTGCGCCTCCGATGCACCCTGATGCGGAAAGGCAGCTCCTCGAATCCTGTGTCGGATTTCCAGAGCCAGCTGATGAGGATTTCTTGGTGCCGTCCAAGGGGAAGTCTGCTTTATCTGGGGGTTGGTACGACTCAGAGTACGAAGAACGACTTGTTGAGCGGATTGAGGAGCACCGGCCGGGTGCTGCGATGTGGTTGGTTCCACAGCCCCCGCTCGACAAGCTGATCTTCGCGGCGGGCCTAGAAGCGGAGGTCGAGAGCGAGCGTCGATGCGACCTCTTGTTCTGCCCTCCAGGGTCGGCACCGGTTGTGTTCGAGGTAGACGGCGGTCAGCACAAGGAAGCAAGACTGGTTGACAGAGACCGTGATCGCTCGCTGGAAAGGGCTGGATTTCGTACGGTACGGGTTCCAACTTCTGAACTTCGAGCAGGCCGCGGTCCGGGTCTTGATGAAGTACTCCAGGTGGTCGCCGAGGCCCGGTTCGGTCAGCGAGAAGGCGCCCAATCTGATGGTGAAGCCTGGCACCCGAAGGTATGGGGTCCGATTCAAACGCATCGGTTGGCGCTCGCCGTCTGCGAGGCCATCGATGCCGGATTCCTATCGGGGGATCGCTGGGTGGTCAAGGTCTCCGACCCGACGGGCCTGTCGCCGAGGCTGATCGGTCCGTATCTGGAGTCGCTGGCGGCGATCGCCGAAATATGGGGGGCCGACAACCTCACCCCCCAGATAGCGGTGTTTTGCCGGGGCGGCGAGGAGTTCGTCTACCGGCGACAAGACTCCACCCCCTTCAGCTACCTGCTGACCGAAGCAGGAGGCAATGGTGCAGGGTGGAGAGAGTCTGCTTCGGTTCGGGTGTTGCTGGGCAGCCATTGGTCCCCGTTTGAGCGACTTCCCGACCCAGTAGACGGAGAACCACCAGCGGTAGTGGTCCGCTCGACGGGAGTGCCCGCTCTACCTGCCGACCCTGTTCGCCCTCGGGTGGACATCCGTCCTGGGCGCGGCGACCCTGACCGATTGCGCCAGGCTCTAGAAGCCGTGATGAACGCAGCATTTGCAAAGGACTCGTTCCGGTCTGGACAGTTCGAGGCGATTCAGACGGCGCTCTCCGGCAACGACTGTGCCGTGCTGCTTCCCACCGGAGCGGGCAAGAGCATGATCTATCAGCTAACGGGTTTGATTCTCCCTGGTCGGTTGCTGGTGGTTGATCCGATCACGTCGCTTATCGACGACCAGATCGGCGGTTTGGCTGCCCAGGGAATCGATCGCGCTGCGGGAATCACCGCCCAGAACAGCAGAAGCGGCTTAGGCCCAGCAGAAGACGCATATTTCTTGTTCGTGGCTCCGGAACGGCTACAGCGGCAGAAGTTCCGGGACATGCTTGTGGCATCAACTCGGTCCAATCCTGTGAGCCTTGTGGTTGTCGATGAGGCGCATTGCGTATCGGAATGGGGGCATGACTTCCGCACCGCCTACCTGAACTTTGGCAAGACTGCCCGGATGGTGTGCGATCCGTCGGGTCTCAACAGGTTGCCGATTCTCGCGTTGACTGGCACTGCGTCGCGGGCAGTGCTGTCCGACGTTCTCTTCCAATTGGGCATCTCCGGTGACACGCCGGAGAGCATCATCAGTCCGGCGTCGTTCGACCGGGCAGAGCTCTCCTATGAGGTGGAGATAATCAAACCGGCCATGTCTGAGGCGATCCTCAAAGAAGTGCTCCGGTCTTTGCCAGCATCCTTCGGCGAGCAATCGTCGGCCTTTCGAGAACGGGGCAGGCTGCCGGGGATTGTGTTCATCCCCACTGTGAACAGCAAGCACCGGAGCATGGACAAGACGCTTGCGGCCGTCAGATCGGTCATTCCCACCGCAGTCGGATTCTCCACCAAGGCTCCGAGTAGCCGCAACCGACGGGAATGGGACACGGAGAGGCTCCGCAACGCTGAGAAGTTCAAGCAAGATGATGCCGCGGCCATTGTTGCCACGAAGGCGTTTGGCATGGGCATTGACAAGCCGAACGTCAGGTGGATCGTCCACTATGGCCTGCCTCAGTCGATCGAGGCCTTCTATCAAGAGGTGGGTCGGGCTGGCCGCAACCGGCAGCCGGCAAAAAGTGTGCTGATACTCGCCGAGAACGGTGCAGCGCAGAGTAGGCAGCGATTGGAATCAGGGCGGAATCGGCTCTCATCCAGCCAGGGCGGACAGAGGCCCGAATCAGACGACATCTCTACAGTGCTGCGGTTTCACAACCAGGCATTTCCCAGCGTGGATAAGGATGCTGAGACGACCGTGAAGGTTTACGACAAACTCCGCTTGAGTCGAAGCATTCCCCTTGGCGAGCGGGAGGATGAGCGGAATGCTTCCAAGCGAGCGCTTCACCGGCTCGCGGTTCTCGGGGTTGTCGACGACTATTGCCTTGAAGGGTGGGGCAAGACCGAGAAGGCGGTCGTCGTTGTTTCAGATGTCGGTCCAGAGGAGATTGCCGATAGTTTGCTTCGTTTCGTGGCCCGCTCCCAGCCGGGGCAAGTTGAGGCATTCCGGGCTCGACTACCCCGTCTTCCCGATGCTTTCAGCGCCGTCCGGGAGTGCAGCAGGATGCTGGCCGAGTTCGTCTATGACACGATTGGCAAGGCTCGCCAGCAGAGTCTCAATGCGATGTGGGAACTCGCCACGGACGGGCAAAAGGATGGGGAGAAAGTCCGCCAGGGCATTCTCGACTATCTGTCCGAAGGCGTCCCCTCGACCACCGCTCAGCGTCTCGCTGAGCAGGCTGTGTTCACGTACTCCGATTGGACGGAGGAGTGGAAGGGGATAGCCAGTGTCGACGATGCCCGGCAGTGGCGGGCCGCAGCCGCCCGCTTGCTGGGGTCCTATCCCGATCACCCTGGGCTTCTTGCTTCTCGTGCCATTGCAGGAGCGCATCTCGGCGGATCGGCGGATGAGCTCGAATGGGGCCTGCGTCAGTCAATGGAAAGCGCTCTTGAGCGATATCGGGCTGATCCGGCTGACGCAGACCAGATGGCGATGGAGGTGTTGGATTGGCTAGCAGCAATGCCTGAACCTATTGCTGGGCCGCTAGCAATGGCTGCTGCGGTCGTTGCCGCTGCCCGTGCCGCACTCCCACACTGTGATCTGGTGGAGGCATGGCTCGACTCGAACTGGAAGCGCAGTCCCGACCTTGCTGTCTTCAAACTTGTTGAAGGCGTATCACTAGCCAACGACTTAGCCCAATATGCCGCCGATAGCACTGGTGTGCTTCCAACTCCAGCGATGGCGACGGCCGAAAGGAAAAGCAAATGACCGACACAGCCAGCCCATCGAATTCCTTTGATGCTTCCGTTCAACGGTTTGCCGACGCTACGGGTGTCCTTGAAGAGCTACGCGACAAGGTGGCTGCTCTTTCCGACTTCCAAGAGCAACAGAGCCATGCCACAAGTGCATTGAACGGGTCTCGTGCTGCGCTGCACACCGCGGTTGAAGCCCTGAGTCCGATTGGTGAGCTCGGCACAGAGCTTCTCTCCTCGCTCAAAGCGGTGGTCGCTGCCGCCGAAACTGCCTTCGACCAAGGCACGGTCAAGGGCATCAGAGACGACGTTGCCGCGCTCAGCGAAGAAGTGGAATCGCTGCGAGACAGCATCTGTGCTGAGCGGGATGAAGCCCGTCGAGAACTCGCTGAGATGCGAGCCAAGGTGCAGGCGTTGCCTGAGCGAATTCGAAGCAAGCACGGTCTGAATAAAGAAACTTGATTCTCAAAGGAGAACCCGTGAACCGCCCGGGCGTTAGCCCGCGAACACGGCTTCGGTAGTGAAGGACATGCCCCCCTCGAGGGTGCGGCGCACGGGGCAGCGGCGGGCTATGTCCTCCAAACGGGCCCGCTGGTCGTCGTCGAAGTCGCCCTCGATGAAGATCTGGCTGCGCACTCTGTCGATGTAGCCCGAGGCGTCAGCCTCGCAATCGTCGCAATCGCGGGCGTGAACCCGGTCGTGCTCGAAGCGGGCCGAAATCGAGTGGAGTTTCCACCCCTTGCGCTGGCAATACATCGACAAGGTGATGCAAGTGCAGGCCGCCACTGACGACAGGAGTATTTCATAGGGATTGGGGCCGGTGTCGCCCCCTCCCAGGTCTTCGGGCTCATCGGCCGCCCACAGGTGCGAGCCTGAGCGAAGTTCCACAGCGAAGTCCTGGCCGCTCTCGACCTCGAGATCGGCGGTAACGGTGGTCATGCTTTGACGCTATCGCTAGCCGACCAGTTTGCGGTTCTTCACCTTGGCCTTGATGTAGTCGCGGTTGGTCCAGGCGATGAAGTCGATGGGGATCTCCTTGGGGCAGGCCTCTTCGCACTCGCCGTGGTTGGTACACGAGCCGAAGAACGCCTCCATGGTCTCCACCATGGCCTCGGTTCGGGCCCACCGCTGGGCCTGGCCCTGGGGGAGCAGGTTCAGGTGCTGCACCTTGGCTGCGGTGAACAGCTGTGCCGCGCTGTTGGGGCAGGCGGCCACGCAGGCCCCGCAGCCGATGCAGGCGGCCGCGTCGAAGGCGGTATCGGCCGTCTCCTTGGGCACGGGGGTGAGGTTGGCGTCGGGGGCAGCGCCGGTGTTCACCGAGATGTAGCCGCCGGCGCCGATGATGGCGTCCATGGCCCGGCGGTCCACCGCCAAGTCCCGCAGCACAGGGAATGACGTGGCTCGCCACGGCTCGATCACGATGTGGTCGCCGTCGCTGAAGCTGCGCATGTGGAGCTGGCAGGTGGCCGTGCCTTTCTGGGGGCCGTGGGCTTGGCCGTTGATCATCAGCCCGCAGGTGCCGCAGATGCCCTCCCGGCAGTCAGACTCGAACACGATGGGCTCTTCGCCCGCCTCGATGAGCCGCTCGTTGACAATGTCGAGCATCTCCAAGAACGATGCATCGGTGCTGATGCCGCCGGCCTCATAGGTCACGAAACGGCCCTCGGCGTTGGGACCGGCCTGGCGCCACACCTTGAGCGTGAGGTTGATCTCGGCGCTCACTTGTAGCTCCTCTGGGTCAGCTCCACGTTGTCGAACTCCAGTTCCTCGCGATGGCGGGTTTGGGGGGTGCCCTCGCCATTCCACTCCCAAGCGGCTACGTGGGTGAAGTTGTCATCGTCCCGCATGGCCTCGCCGTCGGTGGTCTGGTGCTCCTCTCGGAAGTGGCCGCCGCAGGACTCCTCCCGAGTCAAGGCGTCTCGGGCCATGAGCTCGGCCAACTCGAACAGGTCGGCCACCCGGCCGGCCTTCTCCAGCGACTGGTTGAGGGTGTCGGCCGAGCCCAGCACCCGCACGTTGCGGTGGTACTCCTCGCGCAGGGCGGGGATCTCCGACAGGGCCTTCTCCAAGCCGGTCTTGTTGCGAGCCATGCCGATGTAGTCCCACACCAGCTTGCCTAGCTCCCGGTGGTAGTGGTCTACCGAGCGGGTGCCCCCGATCGACAGCCAGCGGTTCATCTCGTCGGCCACGGCCTGCTCGGCGTCGGCGAACACCGGTTCAGAGGTGCCCAGTGCCGGATCGCCCAAGAAGTCCGACAAATAGTTGCCGATGGTGTAGGGCAGGATGAAGTAGCCGTCGGCCAGCCCCTGCATGAGGGCCGAGGCTCCCAGCCGGTTGGCCCCGTGGTCGCTGAAGTTGGCCTCGCCCAGCACGAACAGGCCGGGCACGTTGCTCATCAGCTCGTAGTCCACCCACAGACCGCCCATGGTGTAGTGGGTGGCGGGGTAGATGCGCATGGGCACCGTGTAGGGGTCCTCCCCGGTGATGCGCTCGTACATATCGAACAGGTTCCCGTACTTGGCCCGGATCACCGCCTCGCCGTCGCGGGCCATGGCACCGGAGAAGTCCAGGTAGACGCCGTTGCGCAGCGGTCCCACGCCCCGGCCCTCATCCACCACGGTCTTGGCGTTGCGGGAGGCCACGTCGCGGGGCACCAGGTTGCCGAAGGCCGGGTACTTGCGCTCCAAGAAGTAGTCCCGGTCGGCGTCGGGGATCTCGTGGGGCCCCCGCCCGTCGTCGTGGGCCAGCGGCACCCAGATGCGCCCGTCGTTGCGCAGCGACTCCGACATCAGGGTCAGCTTCGACTGGAAGTCGTCGCTGGCCGGGATGCAAGTGGGGTGGATTTGGGTGTAGCAGGGGTTGGCGAACAGCGCCCCCTGGCGGTGAGCCCGCCACGCTGCGGTCACGTTGCACATCTTGGCGTTGGTCGACAAGAAGTACACGTTGCCGTAGCCCCCGGTGGCCAGCACCACGGCGTGGGCCGAATGCGACACGATCTCGCCGGTGATGAGGTCGCGGGTCACCACGCCGACGGCCCGGCCGTCGTGCATCACCAGCTCCAGCATCTCCGAGCGGGTGTGCAGCTCCACCGTGCCCGCGGCCACCTGGCGCATCAGCGCCGAGTACGCCCCCAGCAGGAGCTGCTGGCCGGTTTGGCCCCGGGCGTAGAACGTGCGGGACACCTGGGCGCCGCCGAAGGAGCGGTTGTCGAGCAGTCCGCCGTACTCCCGGGCGAATGGCACGCCCTGGGCGGTGGCCTGGTCGATGATGTCCACCGACACCTCGGCCAAGCGGTACACGTTGGCCTCCCGGGCCCGATAGTCGCCCCCCTTGATGGTGTCGTAGAACAGCCGGTACACGCTGTCGCCGTCGTTTTGGTAGTTCTTGGCCGCGTTGATGCCGCCCTGGGCGGCGATGCTGTGGGCCCGGCGAGGGGAGTCGTGGTAGGTGAGCACCTTGACCCGATAGCCCAACTCGCCCAGCGAGGCCGCGGCCGACGCGCCGGCCAGCCCCGAGCCCACCACGATCACGTCGAAGCGGCGTTTGTTGTTGGGGTTCACCAGCCGCATGGAGAATTTGTGGTCAGTCCACTTGCTGTCCAGCGATCCGGCCGGAATACGGGCGTCGAGCGAGCCGAGCATCAGTGGTCCTCCCCCTCAGCGGTGCCGTGCTGGAGTTCCTCCACGATGGAGCGGCCGTTGTCGTCGATCACTCCGGCCTGCACGAAGATTGGGAAGCTCAGATTGCCTACCAGGATGATCCCGGCCAGCCCGGCGGCCAGGTAGCGGCGCAGGTGGTTGTATCGGGGGCTGTTCACCCCCAGGCTCTGGAACATGCTCCAGGTGCCGTGGAAGATGTGGACGGCTAGAGCGGTGTTGGCCACGATGTAGAGGATCGCCACCGGGATGCTGCTCAGGCTCTCCGACACGTTGTGGTAGGGGTCGCCTCGAACGAAGTCGGGGTTGAACCACCCCCAGGTGAGATCGGCCAGGTGGTAGAAGAGGTACAGGCCGATGATGGGGCCGGTCCACCGCATGGTGCGGGAGGCGAAGTTGGCCGCGATGTAGTTCCGGCCGCCGGGATAGCGCTGATCAGCAGCGATGCTCATTCGGCTCAGGGAGTAGGCCGAGTGGATGTGCAGGGCGAAGGCGATGATCAGCCCGATGCGCATGATCCACAGCAGCCAGGTGCGGGGGAGGAGCTTGGTGCCCAGATCCCGCAGGGTTTCGGCGTACTCGTGGATCTCCAGCGGCCCCTCATAAAGATGGAGATTGCCGATCATGTGGACCACGATGAAGCCCAGCAAGGCCGCCCCGGTGAGGCCCATCACCCACTTCTTGCCCACCGCGGTCTGGTAGATGCTAAGCGGCCAAGGGAGCTTGATCTTGGGCTCCGACCGCACCGGCGGCGGCGCGCTCACTCTCGTTATGGCTTGGGCCATCGTCTGCCTCCGCTTCGGGCCACCAGCAGCCCGAACGCTCTCCTGCCGACGGTACCGGCGCCTCACTCCCTGCGGCTAGCCGTACCGAGCCCTCTACTGGCTAGCCGACGACAAGGGAGTAGGGTTCAACTCCTATGTCGCAACCCACCACTCTCGGAGAGCTCAAGGAATCCGGCTGGCAGTCGGTGTCGGTCAAGCACGAGATCCGTCGCAATGCGATCCGCAAGATTCGGGCTGGCGAGGATCTGTTCCCCGGCATCTGGGGCTACGAAGACACCGTCATCCCCCAGCTGGAGACCGCGCTGCTGGCCGGTCACGACGTGATCTTCCTGGGCGAGCGGGGTCAGGCCAAGACCCGGATGATCCGCCTGGTCCTCGACCTGCTCGACGAGTGGCTCCCCATCGTGGCCGGCTCCGAGATCAACGACGACCCCTACAACCCGGTGTCCAAGCACGCCAAAGACCTGATCGCCGCCGAGGGCGACAACACCCCGTTGGCCTGGGTCCATCGCAGCGAACGCTACGGGGAGAAGCTGGCCACCCCCGATACCTCCATTGCCGACCTGATCGGTGAAGTTGATCCCATCAAGGTGGCCGAGGGCCGCTATCTGTCCGACGAGCTCACCATCCACTACGGCCTGGTGCCCCGCACCAACCGGGGGGTGTTCGCCATCAACGAGCTCCCCGATCTGGCCGAGCGCATCCAGGTGGGGCTGCTCAACGTGCTGGAGGAGCGCGATGTGCAGATCCGGGGCCACAAGATCCGCCTCCCCCTCGACATCTTGCTGTTCGCTTCCGCCAATCCCGAGGACTACACCAACCGGGGCCGTATCATCACCCCGCTCAAAGACCGCTTTGGGGCCCAGGTCCGCACCCACTACCCGACCGATGTAGATATCGAACTGGACATCACCGAGCAGGAGGCGACAGTCCCCGAGGCCGACCTGCCGGTGATCATGCCCGACTTCATGTGCGAGGTGCTGGTGTATCTCAGTCATCTGGCCCGACAGAGCCCGCACATCAACCAGCGTTCGGGAGTGTCGGTGCGGTTGACGGTGTCCAACTACGAGACGCTGGCTGCTGCGGCCATCCGGCGGGCCTTGCGCAGTGGCGAGGCGGCGGCGGTGCCCCGAGTGACCGACTTGGATGCGCTCGCCCCCTCCACCATGGGCAAGATTGAGATCGAGACCATCGAGGACGGCCGAGATAGCGAGATTGTGGGCACCCTCCGCAGAGAGGCCGTTCGCCAAGCCTTCAAGGACGCGGTCGAACTCGAAGTGCAGCAGGAAGTGATCGAGGCATTTGAAGAGGGTCGGGTGGTCAACGCGGGGGATGACATCTCCTCGGCCGACTATGCCGCCCTGGTTGACGAGGCGCCGGCGTTTGCCGGCGCACTGGCGGCGTTGGGCTACGAGCCCGGCGATCTCGAGAACCCCGCTCTGGTGGCCAGCGGCATTGAGTTTGTGCTGGAGGGCCTCCACCTCTCCAAGCGCCTCAACAAGGAGTCCATATCCGGCGCCGCCGTCTATCGAGGAAGAACCTGACCCTTTATCCGATCGCGCAGGGTGAAGGCGGCGTCTTTGGGATTGCGGTCTTGGTCGAAGAGGCCGCGGGCTGATGATCGCCCCAGGTGCCAGTGGTAGCCGTCCATCGCAGTGTCCACGAATAACCCCACCACGTTGATGCCGTCGGACTTCGCGGCTTCCACCTGATCCAGCGTCCGCCCCAAGAGTTGATCCCGCCAGGTCTCATCGGGGGTGGACACGCCGGTGCCAGCCACCGCCAGCGGCACATCCCCCAGCATGTCGGCCAGGCGGGCCAGCGCCCGGCCCAACTCCTCGGGCTCGGGGGCCAAGCCGGAGTCGTCGCACCGGGCGGTAGGGGGGTAGGGCCCGAGGTGGCCGTGTTGGTCTACTGAGACCGGAGCGTCGAAGCACACTCCGACCACATCGATCGCCTCCCGAAACTCCTCGCGGGCGACAATCGGACGATCGGGCACGGTGATCTCCCCGTCGGTCAGCGCCGAGATCCAGCTCCGCCACAGCAGCCGGTCCCACCAGCCCTGCCAGGCGAGGGTGTCGGCCCGCTGGTCGGCGGCGAAAACGGTGTGGAGGCCGAATGCCCCCATCACCGGCTGGCTCCCGCTGCGGAGCAGGCGGCAGGCCTCGAACATGGCCTCCAGCCCGTGCTGGGCCGCCTCCACCGCGGCGTCGGTGCTGCGCCGTCCCGGAGGGCGCTGGGCCAACAGACGGCTTCGCACCGCCCAGCCCACCGGATCCTCCACCGGCACCCACCCGGCCACCCGGTCGGAGAACCACTCCCCGCACCGGTCAACCCAGCGGGCCCACCACAGCGTGCGCCCCTGCCGGGTGCTCCAGCCGCCCTCGTCGTCGGCGAACCAACCCGGCAGAGTGGTGTTCTGGAGCACCAGCCAGGTTTGCAGCCCGGCATCGCGGGCCGCGGCCAGCACGTCGAGATACCGGTCAATGGCGTCGTGGTCCAACCTGCCGGGCTCAGGCTCGATTCGAGCCCACTCCACCGGAAGCCGGCAATGGGTGAATCCCCACTCGGCCAGCATTTGAAGGTCGGCCCGGAAGTCGATGCCGAAGCCGCATCCCTCGCCCGACCGGGGTGCCCGACCCTCCCGCTCCCACACCGACCAGTCGGCCGCGGGGGCAACCCCCTCCAGCGCCACCGAGTCGGCAGTCCACCCCCAGGCGAGATCAGGACCGGTATGGCCATCCATCTCGTTCAGAGTAGGTTGGCGGGATGCTTCGGAGATGGCGAAGGGCCCGGCGTCGGTCAGCCCACCGGGTGGCCTACTCCCGCTGGGACGGCACCCAAACTGGGTTCGACTTCTCCACTTCCGACTTGTTCGCCCAGATGAACGACGATCTCCTCTACCACGGCGACGTCAACGCCGCCCTTCGGCGGCTCCTCCAGCAGGGCTTCGAAGTCGACGGCCAGCAGGTGCAGGGCCTGCGGGAGATGATGGAGCAACTCCGTCAACGCCGCCAGGAGCGGCTGGAGCAACACGACCTTGGCGGGGTCTATGACGACATCGCCCAGGAGCTGCGCGATGTGATCGACATGGAGCGCGATGCCCTCGACGATCTGGCCGCCTCCGCGGCCGAATCGGGCGATGAGCGCCGGGCAGCCATCACCGAAGAGACCGTGGACCAGCGCCGGTTCCAGCTCGACATGCTGCCCCCCGATCTGGCCGGCCAGATCAAGGAGCTGGAGAACTACCAGTTCACCTCGTCGGAGGCCCAGCAGCGGTTTGACGAGCTGGTGGAGCAGCTACGCCAGCAGCTCATGCAGAACTACGTCAATCAGATGACCGACGGCATGAACAACCTCTCCCCCGAAGACTTGGCCCGGGCCAAGGACATGATGGCCGAGATGAACAGCCTGTTGGAGAAGCGCCAGACGGCCGACGAGCAGCTATCCCCCGACATCGACGATCCGGCCGAGCGCAACCGGATGCTGGACGAGCGCCTTCAGTCCGACTTCGACGGCTTCATGGAGCGCTTCGGCGATTTCTTCCCCGAGAACCCCCGAACGCTCAGCGAGTTGTTGGAGGTGATGGCCCGGCGCATGGCGGCCATGTCGGCCATGATGGCGTCGATGACGCCCGAGCAGCGGGCGCAGCTCCAGGGCTTGGCCGAGCAGCTCTTGCAGGACATGGACCTGCGCTGGCAGGTGGACCAGCTTTCCCAGAACCTCCAAGCCATGTTTCCCGACGCCGGTTGGGACCGCTCGTACGACTTCAGCGGGGCCGACCCGCTCGACTTCGCCTCAGCGGCCCAGATGATGCAGGAGCTGGGCGACTTGGACCAGCTCGACAACCTGCTGCGATCAGCCAACAACCCTGGCGCGCTGGCCGAAGTGGACATCGACCGAGCCCGGGAGCTGATGGGCGATGAGGCGGCTCAGAGCCTGGAGCAAATGGCCGATCTGGCCAAGCTCCTGGAAGAGGCCGGATTGATCGAGAACCGAGAGGGTCGTCTGGAGCTCACCCCCCGGGCGATCCGACGAATCGGCCAGAACGCCCTGTCGGACCTGTTCAAGAAGCTCCAACAAGACCGGGTGGGCCAGCACGCCATGGAGATGTTCGGCGGCGGCCACGAGCGGGAGTACCACACCAAGCCCTATGAGTTCGGCGACCCCTTTAACCTCGACATCGAGCGAACCATCCGCAATGCCATCCAGCGCACCGGGGGCGGCACACCGGTGGACCTGTCGCCGGAGGACTTCGAGGTGGAGCGCACCGAGAACATCGTGCGGTCATCCACCGTCTTGATGCTCGACCTGTCGCTCTCCATGCCCATGAGGGACAACTTCTTGCCGGCCAAGAAGGTGGCCATGGCCCTTCACTCCCTCATCAGCTCGCAGTACCCCCGGGATTTCCTGGGCATCGTGGGATTCAGCGAGATCGCCCGAGAGGTGAAACCCGAGCATCTGCCCGAGGTGTCGTGGGACTTCGTGTACGGCACCAACATGCAGCACGGTTTCATGCTGGCCCGCCAGATGCTGGCCCGACACAGCGGCACCAAGCAGATCATCATGGTGACAGACGGGGAGCCCACCGCCCATGTGGACGAGCAGGGGAGGCCCTTCTTCTCCTATCCGCCGGCTCGGGAAACGGTGGACAAGACCCTGGAACAAGTAATGCGGGCCACTCGGGAGGGCATCCGCATCAACACCTTCATGCTGGATGCCACCTCCTATCTAACCAACTTCATCGAGCAGATCTCCAAGATGAACGGCGGTCGGGCCTTCTTCACCACACCGGAAACCCTGGGCGACTACGTGTTGGTGGACTTCGTGGAGCACAAGCGCAAAATGCTGGGCGGTCGGCCCCTCTAGCAGAGTGCTGAGATTTGGGGCGTTGGGGGTGTCGTTGCGGCCTCGGCGGTTACTCGGTGGGTGGTGGGGGTTCTGGGGGGTTGTAGTCGGGGTCTACGGTGGGTGGGGGGGTTTCGGGGATGGTGCGGGGGTTGTAGTCGAGGGGTCCTGGTTCGCCTGTCCATATGTGCCAGGAGTATTCGGGGATGAAGACGATGCTGAAGCCGCTCAATTGTGCTCCATTGAAGGTGATTGGATGACTGTAGACACGCGGGTAATACCTGGAGCTCCACCGTTCTTCGGGCAGCCCACGGTGCAGGGGCGGTTCCACAATGTCGTGGACTTTGCCGTTTGCCAGCAGGGCCATGTAGACGCGCAGGTCTTTGATGTTCTGGTTGAGGACTTGGTCTTCGAGGCTGGGATGCGATGTGGGGGCGGTGAGGCTCGCGCTGATGTATTCGATCATTAGCCGGCCGTCGTCGCCGATTTTGTGCTTCTCTGCCTGGTAGACGAAGTCGGGCACGAAGTTCTTGAAGAACTCCTCGTCCACTGCTCGGGCGGTGACTGTTCCGCCGGTGCCGAATGAGAACGAGCGGGTGATGTCCACCCTGGTTGACAGTTTGGCGCTCACCGTCAGTTGGATCATTTCGGGGTTCTCGCTCCCGGTCCAGCCCTCGATCTCGAACGGGGCGCGCTCGCCGGGCTGCACCGTCAGCGGGAAGCGCCCGCTGACCGGCTGGGCATCGTTGTTGCTGCCCTCTTCACCGGCAGCGGGACGGGCGGTGACAGTGACCTCGCGGGCAAACTGCGTTTTGGACAGGTTGCGCACCAGGCCGCGCACGACACCGTCGCGTACCAGCACCGAGCCCTTGACCACTGCCACCTCGTCGAAGTCCTCCAGCGGGAAGTCCCAGTCCAGATGGCCGAAATATCCCAAAGGGATGTCCTTGGGATGGGTTATCTTCGATTCGGGATAGCCCACACTTCGGTCGTTATAGTCCTCGACGGCGGCTTGCTCGGTGGCGAACGCGCCGCTGGGCCCGACTTCGCTCATGTACACGTAGCGTCGCCCGCCCGCCTCGCTGCACGACACCTCCGCAACCTGGCGCTTGAACGCGATGGCATTGCGGTCTTCATCGGTCATCTCCTCGCCTGGTCCCAGCGGACGCGCGAATACCACCGCGTAGGCCTCTGCGTCATCACACAAATCGAAAAGCTCATTGGCCAAACCAAGGTAGGGCGGCGGAGGCGCCAACAGCCGCAATCCGCCGGGACTGTCCCCTTCACCGGGAACCACGCCCGCACCGTCGCCGCTGTCGCCGCCGCCCGTGTTTCCGACAGGACCGGACGGTCCGTCGGGCACCTCTCCCGGCCCCGGGATGTCGTCGCCAGGCCCCTGCGGCTGCCCTGTGCTGCTAGTGCCCGGCTGTACTTCGGGCTCAAGGGCGGACTGCGCGGCGCTGGCGCCGCCGGGCGCTTGGCCGACCACCTGCACCGCGCGCTCGGAGTTCTGTCCGCAGCCGAACGCGACGAGCGACACCACCGCAATGGCGACCCGCCACAACGTGTTGCCCCTCAGTCCCTGGCGCTCATGGGCGATGGCCTTCCCGTCTCCCATTGGGCGTCCCTCCCAAATTTGTGCCGCGGCCGGCGGCGGCGTTCGTGCTCACCCAGCAAGCCTCGACGAGCGTGTCGCCGATCGTACCTGCGCAGTTGTAGATCTGGAGGTCGCGTCCGTTGACCGTGCCGTCGAACCATCCCTCCGGGCCTTTGCCCCCGGCGCTCAGCCCGTAGTTGTTGTCGCTGTTGTTCACGGTAAGCGGCACCCATGCCTGGAGCATGGCGCCGTCCACGCTGAAGCGGCCGCTCGAGCAACACCGTTGGAGCCTGGCACCTCGCCGTTGCGAAGAACCGGTCCGCTTGTCGCGGCAACAAACCGAGATAGCGTGTGAGGTGGGCCTGCCCGGCGGCTTCTCTGTGTCCATCAATGACATGGTTACCTCTTGATTGAGATGACCGGCCAAAGGGGGGATGCTCACTCTGTTGTGCGGGGTCTCTTCGAATGCCTTGACGATCACCCTGTCATTTTGGCTAATCCCAAATGTCGGAAGCGTGCTACCAGGTGGTGCCGCGTTGTCCGGGAAGTGTCCGATTAGGGGGGCGGCGCTTCTCCTTTTCTGAAATACCTTGTTGTGGTTTGGTGGGGCTGTAGGTTCCCTGGTTCGTGAGGCGGGTGTTGGTGCCGGTGTTGGCGGTGGTGGTGCTGGCTGGCGGTGTGGTGTTCTCGGTGTCTGTGTCTGATCACTTCGCGGCAGTGGTTCCTGGCCTTGGTTCGAATCATGTGGCCGAGGGCCAATCGGGAGGTGTGTGCGTGTGGTACACCGAGTCGCCGCATCGGGAGCTTGCCCGCCGGAGTCGGGTGGGCAATTCGTGTCCGAGCGCTCCGGTGGTGCCGCACGCCACGACGACTGCTGCTTGCGCCAATGGCGGCGCGTGGCGCTACACGGGCAGCAACGGGACCGGTTGGTGGTATGTGTCGGTGTGCGCTCCCGCTGCGCCGACTGGGCTGGCTTGCGCCGCGACTGCAACGACGATCGAGTTCTCATGGAGGGCGGTCGGGAGTCCCAGCCGATATCAGGTGTCCAAGGACAACGGTGCTACTTGGGAATCGCCTGTCCCCATCACCAGCACTTCGCACACCTTCACCGGGCTGGCGGCAGACAGGTCGTACTCGTTGAGCGTGCGGGCCGGGAACACTGATGGGACAACTACCGCGTGGGGTTCTTCGGCGGGCAGGAGCTGCGACACCGACTCGCCGCCCCAGGCAGTGGCGGCGCCGACGGATCTGGGGTGTGCGGCCACGGCGTCTTCGATTGAGCTGTCGTGGACAGCACCTGACAGCGCGGACCGGTACCAGGTGTCCCGCGACGGCGGTACAACCTGGGTCCAGCCCGTTCCCGCAGACAGCGCTTCGCACACCTTCACCGGGCTGAGCGCGGCCACCTTGTACGCGCTCAGCGTCCAGGCCGGCAGCGACGACGGGACGACCACGACTTGGAGCACAGCCTCCAACAGGGTCTGCGAGACCGCGTTCTCGACGAGGCCGGCCGGGCTGGAGTGCTCCGCGAAGACTACCTCGATCGTTTTCTCGTGGGACGCGGTGGCGGGGGCGGACACCTACACCGCCATGGTGGAGCCGGCTGCCCCCAACGGCACCAGGCGCCGGGTTGAGAGGGTCACGGCCGCGTCTGTCGGGTTCCTCGACTTGGACCCGTCCACGGACTACTACCTGAGCGTGTTCGCCGTCGACGGCGGGCGCCAGCAGTTGCCCGCCGGCAAGCAGTGCTCCACTCTGGCAGCCCCGGCGAATCCTGACCGCCCGGTGTGCTCTGCTGTTGCCGACAACAGCATCACCCTTCGATGGGACTCAGATGCAGGAGTGGATCGGTGGTACATTGCCCGCGACGTGCCGGGCTCATCGTATGTCGACGGCAGTTCGCTCGCGCCGACGACTTTGACCAAGCAGTTCGCAGGGCTGTCGCCCAACACCGCCTACCGGTTCTTGTTCTGGTGGAAGGCGCCCAGCGGCGACGAGTGGGTGCAGGTACAGCCCAGCACCCGATGCACGACCACTGGGCCGACGAAGAGTCCCGCCCCGCCCACATGCGGTGCTGCGACCGCTGACAGCATCACCCTCAATAGGGCTGCGAATCCAGGGGTCTACCAATGGTACGTCGGACGGGCGACGGTGCCCGACACGGCCACCGCGACCACCAGCAGCGCCCATGTCGGCGGGCGCACGCTCGGGTCGGCGACACAGGAGATGGTTTTCGACGGGCTGTCGCCCAACACCGCCTACCAGTTCTTGTTCTGGTGGAAGCCCTCCGCGGCGGGCGCCTGGGCCAGGGTCTTCCCTGACGTGACCTGTACCACCGCCGCCTTGGCTGCCTATCCGACCCCTCCTGTATGCGGCACAGCCGCCTCGAACAGCGTCGAGCTGCGGTGGGTCGCCAACGCTTCGGCCGGCAAGTGGCACATTGCCCGGCCGGGCCCGACGGGCGCTCTTGCCGACAGCCGCCTGCTCGAAGCCCGGACCCTGTCTGCTGCATTCGCAGGGCTGGGCCCATCAACGTCGTACACCTTCCCGCTGTGGTGGCAGGCATCGTCGACCAGCGACTGGGAACAGGCCAGGCCGAACCGGACGTGTACCACCCGGGCTGTGGCCACGACGCAGGTATCGACCACCTGCTCCACAACCAGCAAGTACTGCGCTACCAAAGGCGCCTATGACGCCGTGCTGCGAGCAGCCCGAAAGGCCATCACCTCGCCCACCGGAGCGCCATGCTCCCAGGCCCAGCTCACTGCCAGCGGCCGCAGCCAGATCACCCAGAACATGCTGGCGTCGATGATGCTGGCCATACCGGCGTGGGAGCTGAACGGGGGCGACACCAACCGGGCCCTCTCCCCCATGACGCTGTCGAGGGGCGACAACATGGTGAACAGGACAAGCGATTCGAACAACATCGAGCTGTACTCCCACATGTCGCTTGGCGGATACAAGCAGGCACACTGGAACCCCGGCGTCGGCTTGTGGCAGCTCGACAACTTCACCGAGCCCAACGCCCAGGTGGACGCCCTCAGATACGGCCACGCCGAACGAGCCGACGTCGACAAAGGCGGCTACGAAGTCGCCAAACTCATCCGCTACAAGTACTGCGAAGGCGATTTGGTGTTTGGCCGCTGGTTCGCGTGCGGCAACAGCAGATGTGAGAACACCCATGCTGCCAGGTATGCCGCATCAACCGACAGCGTCCAAGTAGAGACCATCTCAGAGCTGACCGACCCGACCGGGGGCACACGGCAGCGGCTGTGCCGGTGGGGAAGTGCAGGGCCGGCAATGGTCTGCTATCTGTTCGACCTGGGCCTCCAGGAGGGGTACGCGTTGGACTGCTGCCCGACAGGGACGACCTTTCGCAGCGACTACACCGGCAGCTATAACCCCTACACCCCCCAGGCCGCGCCGTTCATCTCCTTCACCGACACCGAGACAAACACCGGGAAGGCGACGAAGTTCGCGGTGTGGCCGAAAGCGTGGCCCTCGTCCTCGGCGGGTCTGGCGTGGCCTGCGAAAACGGCCGCGGACACAGGCGAGGAGTCCAAGGCGATCATCCGGGCTGTCTGGGCGGCTGAGGGAGCGCGTTTCAGTCCCTACAACGACGACAGCAACCCTGCCAGAAAGGGAATCGCCTATCACGGTCTGGTGAAGCTGTCCACCGAGACCGTAGCACAGTACGAAGATCGCATCGAGAAGAAGATCGCCGACCTCAACGGCGGAGCGCTCACCGTGAACAACAGCGACAACAACTACGGGCTGAGCGCAGAGGGACCTGGCCCGGAGGGATGGTTCGACGGCACCGTCAACGGACGCGACCTCCAGATCTACAACTGCCCCGGCACGATCGACGACACCCTTGTCGAGGCTTGCTGGGTGAGCACGAACGCCGCCGCTGGCGGCGGCTCGGATTAGGGAGGGATGCCCAATGGGAGACGGGAAGGATGGCCGTACCCAGCGTCGGAGACTGCGGCGGAACACGATGTGGCGGGTCGCCGTTGCGGTGGTGTCGCTGGTTGCGTTCGGCTGCGGGCAGGGCTCCGAGCGCACTGTGGAGGTGGTCGGCCAAGTACCCGCCGTCACCAGCACCGCACAGCCCGACTCTGAGGTGGCCCCCGATGTCCCTGCTCCTGCGGCGCGGCCGGGTACCGGCAGCACGGGGCAGCCGCCGGGGCCTGGTGGCGACACCCCGGGGCCAGGAGACGGGTCTGGCAGGGCGGGAGACGGGCCCGACGGGCCGTCCGGTCCCGTCGGCGACACAGGCGGCGACAGCGGCGACGGTGCGGGCGTGGTTCCCGGTGAGGGCGACTGGCCTGGCGGGCTGCGGTTGTTGGCGCCTCCGCCGCCCTATGTGGGGGTGGCCAACGAGGTCTACGACATGTGCGACGACCAACAGTCCTATGTGGCGGTGATCGGACGGTTGCTGGGGCCGGGCGATGAGATCACCCAAGAAGACCGCGACGCCATCTCTTTTTTCCGCCGGGTCAACGAGGTGTCGTGCGACGAGCCGGGCGGGCGACGCTACGTGTACATGAGCGACTTCGGACCTGGAGGCGCATTCTCTGCTGTAGAAGCCGCCGTCGAGGACTACAACGACCGAAGTGTGGGCTACCCCGAATCGAAGATAACTCACCCCAAGGACATCCCGTTGGGCTATTTCGGGCATCTGGACTGGGATTTTCCGCTGGAGGACGTCGACGAGGTGGCAGTGGTCGAGGGCTCGGTTTTGGTGCGCGACGGTGTTGTGCGCGGCCTGGTGCGGAACTTCTCCAAAACCCTGTTCGCCCGGGAGGTCACCGTCACCGCCCGCCCGACCGAGGGCAGCAACAGCAATGCCCAGCCGGTCAGCGGGCGCTTCCCGCTGACGGTGCAGCCCGGCGAGCGCGCCCCGTTCGAGATCGAGGGCTGGACCGGGAGCGAGAACCCCGAAAAGATCCAACTGTCGGTGAGCGCCAAACTGTCAACCAGGGTGGACATCACCCGCTCGTTCTCGTTCGGCACCGGCGGAACGGTCACCGCCCGGGCGGTGGACGAGGAGTTCTTCAAGAACTTCGTGCCCGACTTCGTCTACCAGGCAGAGAAGCACAAAATCGGCGACGACGGCCGGTTCATGATCGAATACATCAGCGCGAGCCTCACCGTCCCCACATCGCATCCCAGCCTCGAAGACCAGGTACTCAACCAGAACATCGCAGACCTGCGCGTCTACATGGCCCTGCTGGCAAACGGCAAAGTCCACGACATTGTGGAACCGGCCCTGCACCGCGGGCTGCCCGAAGAACGGTGGAGCCCCAGGCATTACCCGCGTGTCTACAGTCATCCAATCACCTTCAATGGAGCACAATTGAGCGGCTTCAGCATCGTCTTCATCCCCGAATACTCCTGGCACATATGGGCAGGCGAACCAGGACCCCTCGACTACAACCCCCGCACCATCCCCGAAA
>JAJEGM010000037.1 GCA_022819825.1 Acidimicrobiia bacterium
AAAC
This sequence comes from Acidimicrobiia bacterium, assembly GCA_022819825.1. Classification (GTDB taxonomy): domain Bacteria; phylum Actinomycetota; class Acidimicrobiia; order Acidimicrobiales; family Bin134; genus Poriferisocius. The sequence continues at coordinate 5 of JAJEGM010000037.1, forward strand.
GCTCAGCCCGAGGCTACCGAAACCTACACAACTACCGGCTCAGAATCCTGCTTGCCGCCGGACGAAAACCAGGCCAAACTCAACCCGTCACAAAAATCAGAACCCGACGTCCCCGCTTCATCGCGTAGAGCCGCTAAAGCCAGCACCAGCTGGGCTCATTTACGCCGAAGGCCGCAACCAGAAAGGCACGCTCATGGTGAAAGACATCCGCGATGTGACCCCCGACCAGCATTGGGATGCGTTCGAAGAGATCTGGACGGGGCTGATGTCCTACCGGTACCTCAACAAGACCACCCCGGCGCTCGACACCGGTTTTGCCGACGACGAATTGGAGTCGATGCCGCTGCGCCACGACATGCGCAACGCCCACGGCGGGATCATGGCCGCGCCGCTGGCCATCGGCTGCCCCGAGCCCAGCTGGAACGACGATCTGGTGGTGCCCGCCCCGGTGGTGTCGTACACCCAGATCCTGGACGACGCCCGAGGCGTGGACCGGATCGAGGTGTACCGCGAGGTGATCAACTTCGGCCGCACAATGGGATTCACCCGCTCCAAGGTGGTGGATGCCGCCGACCACTCCCGGGTCATCTCCACGTCGGCAGGAATGGGAGTGAGCCTGGGCGATGTGCCCGACGGCTACGAGGCGGTGGACAACCCGCTCATCCCGGTGGAGGACTCCCCCGACATGCCCCGCCTCCACGAGGTGTTCGGCGTCACCAAGGGCGACGACGGCTGGTACCGGCTCCCCGAACTCACCAAGGAGTTCTCCGCGCCCCATGCTGCGCTACACCTCGGCCCCATCCACATCGTGTTCGACCTCACCGCCCATGAGCTGGTTGAACAGGCGGCAGGCACAAACCGCATCCAGGTGGAGAGCTGGTACGTGATGTTCGTGAAGCCCGGCCTCATAGGCCCATTCCGCTGTGAGGCCGAGGCCGTCACCGGCCGCAGCGGCCGAATCAGCGTCAACCTCACCCTGTTCGACGAGGGCCGCGACAACCGCACCATCACCACCGGCTTAGGAGTGTTCCGGGTGGTCTAGTGCCGCCCCCACAATTGAGCAGCCACCCCACCGCCCGCCCGGTACCGTGGGATCAAGCCCGGGTGGCGGAATAGGCAGACGCAGGGGGCTTAAACCCCCCAGCCCTCAAAGAGGGCGTGTGGGTTCGACTCCCACCCCGGGCACTAGCGGCGGCGGTAGGCCTCCCGGCGATGGGCGACTCGAACAACGAGGACTACTAGTTCGTTGTCGAGGACTTCGTATATGACCCTGTAGTCCCCGACGCGTAGGCGGCGAAGGCCCCGTAGGGCTCCTTTCAGCGGGTAGCCGGCATGCGGCTGCTCGGCGAGACGATCGATGGCGTACACGATGCGCTCGCGGTCCTGGCGAGCAATCTGCGCCAGGTCTCGGGTCGCGCTGCGTTTAATCCGAACTGAGTATGAGGCCATCGACTATGGCGTTTGAGCCATTCCTCAATCTCGGGTCGCGCGGCGTTCAATCCGTGCTGAGCAGCTCATGTCTGACCTGGTCCCAATCGAGCACCGGGTCGGCTGGGTCTCGCAGGCGCTCAAGGGCCACATCGAGATCGTCGTAGTCCTCCAAATAGCGTTCCAAGGCCTGGCGAATGATGTCGGCTCGGCTGCGCTTCAAGTCCTCAGCGGCGGCGTCCAGCGCCTCGACAAGCTCATCAGGAACCCGGGCGGTGATCTGGCTCATACGGACTCCTTGGTCAGCTGGATGTCAATCGAGTTGTCTGACTTCAATCTAATGTCAAGTGATCCCAATGGCAACTAACCAGTTGGGCTAGGCGCGGTAGTTCAAGGCGGTTTGGAGCTGGCGTTAGATGATGCCGTCGGCTCTGAGGGCTTCTAGTTCGGTGGTGGACAGGCCGAGCGTGCTGGAGAGCACTTCGTCGGTGTGTTCGCCGAGGCGGGGGGCGCCGGTGGGTGCGGCTGGGGTCTCGCCGAGCATGCGGGGGAAGGGGGCTTGCTGGCGGACCGGTCCGATGATCGGGTCCTGGACGGTGCATATGTCACCTCTGGCCTGGACGTGCTCGTCGGCGGCGAGGTCGGCCACGTCGTAGATCTTTCCGGCGGGCACGTCGCGGGCCACGCAGCGGGCCTCTATTTCGTCGGCGTCTTCCTCAGACACCCATTGGGCAACTATGGCGTTGATGTCAGCGCGGTTGCGGGCTCGGGCCGCAGGGTTGGCGAAGCGCTCGTCTTCGACCAGGTCAGGGCGGTCCATGGCCCGGCACAGCCGCTCGAAGAAGACCTGGCTGCCGCCCACGATGTACACATAGCGCGAGTCGCGGCTGGCATAGTTGCCGATCGGCGCCGCATTGTCGAGGCTGTTGCCTGAGCGGTTTCGGACCCAGTCCAGCCGGTCGTAGGCGGCGATTGTCCACTCCATGATGCGCAGCATCGAGCCGTACATGAACACGTCGATAACCCCGCCGACCCCGGTGCCGCGGGCGTCGCGTTCATAGAGCAGGCTGGTGATCGCCTGAGCCGCGAACAGGCCGGTCAGGTAGCCAGCGATGTTCGCTCCCGGCCTCGCCGGAGGCCGATCGGGATCGCCGGTGAGATGCATCAGCCCGCTGAAGGCCAGTGCGTTTCCGTTGAGGCCCGGCTGCAGCGACTTGGGGCCGTCCTGGCCGAACACGCTGAAGCGGGCCGTCACCAGGCTGGGCGGAAGACGGGACGGGTCGATGTTCCAGCGTTCGAGTGTGCCGGGACGGAAGCTCTCACACAATACGTCGCTGGAGGAGACCAGGGAACGGAGGATCTCTTGGCCCTGCGGGCGGCGCAAGTCGATGGTCACCGACTTTCGGCCCCTGCCCTCCACCGACCAATACAGGGAGTACAGCTGATCGTCGTGGTCGACGTAGGGGCCGAGATAGCGCAGGCTATCGCCTCGCCCGGGATCCTCGATCTTGATTATCTCGGCCCCCTGCTCGCCCAGGATCGCGGCGCAGAAGGGCGCCGAGACGCGGGAACCGAGGTCGATAACCCGCAATCCTTCAAGGGGGCGCCTCATCAGCTTCTCCAATCCGCAGCTGCAAATGCCACCCTCAGATTACGTTGCGCTCTCGCAGGTCATCGATCTGGGCTTCTGAGAGTCCCAACAGGCCTGAGAGCACCTCATCGGTGTGCTCACCCAATCGGGGCGCGCCCACCGGAACGGGAGGCGGATCGCCATCGAAGCGGGGGAAGGGGGCCTGCTGGCGAACCGGGCCGATGACAGGATCGTCAACGGTGCAGACATCTCCGCGAGCCCGCACCTGGTCGTCGGCAACCACATCCGCCACGTCGTAGATGACGCTGACGGGCACGCCGTGGCTGAGGCAGCGCTCTTCGATGGTGGCTGCGTCGAGGCCTGACGCCCACTCGGCGACGGTCTGGTTGACTACATCCCGGTTGAGACGACGCGCCTTTGGGGTGGCGAAGCGCTCGTCGGCCAGCAGCTCGGGCCGGCCCATAGCCTCGCAGAGACGTTCGAACACTGCCTGGCGCACGGCCACGACGCATACATACCGGCCGTCGCGGCTCTGGAAGTTGTCGAGCGGGGCAGCGTTGTTTGATCGGTTGCCCGTGCGTGGGCGCACCGAGCCTAGGCGGTCGTAGGCCGCAATCGTCCACTCCATGATCCGCAGCACCGAACCGTAGAGGTAAGCGTCTATCACGCCTCCAGTTCCTGTGCCCTTGGCGTCGCGCTCATAGAGCAGGCTCGTCACGGCCTGAGCTGCGAACACCCCGGTCAAATAGTCGGAAACGGGAAGGGCCGGCCGCGTTGGGGGTCCGTCGGGTTGTCCGGTGAGGTGCGTCAGCCCGGCGAACGCGACGGCGTTGTGGTCGAATCCGTTGTACAGAGACTTGGGCCCCTGCTGGCCGTACAGGCTGATGCGGGCCGTGACCAGCCTCGGGTCGAGCTGGCTCGGGTCGATGTTCCAGCGCTCCAACGTGCCGGGGCGGAAGTTCTCGCACACCACATCGGACACCGAAGCCAGACGCCGGAACAGATCCTGGCCCTCAGGGCTTCGAAGGTTGATGGTCACCGACTTGCGCCCCCGGCCCTCCACCGACCAATAGAGGGAGTAAGCGTTGCCGTCGTCATCAACGGTGAAGGGCCCGTTCAGACGGGTTTTGTCGCCGCGATCGGGATCCTCGATCTTGATCACCTCTGCGCCCTGCTCGCCCAGGATCCCGGCGCAGAACGGGGCCGCCACACGGGTACCCATATCGAGCACCCTGATCCCGGCCAGAGGCTGCCTCATTGGGACTGCGATTCGCCGCGCTGGTAGAAGCCCTCCCTCATGACGAGGACTACCAGTTCAATGTCGAGCACTTCGTATATGACCTTATTGTCGCAGACGCGTATCCGGTGTCAGCTGGTGATGGAGCCGCCGGCGAGGGGGATGGTTTGGGCGGTCATCCAGGAGGCTTCCTCAGAGGCTAGGTAGGCGCATAGCGCGGCGACGTCTTCGGGGGTGCCCAGCCGCCGGGTGGGAATGGCCCTGGCCAATTGGTCGGTGACGCCAGTGTCGCCGGTGTTGGACATCAGGCCGAGGGCGATGGAGTTCACCGTGACCCCCGTCTGGGCCACCTCAAGCGCCACGGAGCGGAGCAGCCCGGCCGCGCCGCCCTTGCCTGCCGAGTAGGCCGCCACCCCGATGTTCACGCCGACAGTCCCGGCCCCGGAGACGACGGCGATGACCCGGCCCCAGCCCCGCTCAATCATCCCGGGCAGCACCGCGTGGGTGCAGTTCAAGACGCCGCCGAGGTTGACGGCAAGAGGCCCGATCCACTCGTCGGGCACTGTCTCGGCAAAGGGTTTGACCTGCATGGTCTCGGCCCCGGCGTTGCCGGCGTTGTTGACCAGGATGTCGATGGACCGGTCATCGATCGCCGCCCGCACCGCTTCGCCATCGGTGACGTCGAAGGGCAGCGCCTCGGCTGAATGGCCTGCTCCCACTATGGCGTCGGCAACTTCACCGGCCCGATCCGCAACGATGTCGTTGACCAGAACGTGGGCCCCTTGGGACGCCAGCGTGCGGGCCACGCCCGCGCCGACATTCTGGCCAGCGCCGGTGACCAGCGCCGTTTTGCCGTCAAGATTGAACATGGATGTCGCTCCCTTTCTTCCCCGCTATCTGGGGACGTCCTGCCAGGCTATGTCGTGGTAGGGGTCGGGCTCGCGGGGTAGGCCCAGCACCTTCTCGCCGATCACGTTCTTGTTGACCTCTGTGGTTCCCCCCTCGATGGTGTTGGCCCGGCTTCGCAGCATGCCCTTTGCCACATAGGGCATGTGAGCGGCCCAGGCTTCGATGGAGTCTCGCCCCTCGGACGGCTCGGTGGATATCCAGGCCACCGATCCCATACCCGCCAGATCCGCAGCGGCCAGTTGGAGTGCCTGGTTGAGCTGGCTTTGTTGCACCTTGCCGATCGACGCCGCTGGCCCCGGCGTACCTCCGGCCTTGACCGTGGCCCGAACGCGGTCGTTGGTCCACGCCCGGATCTTCTCCTCGGAATAGAGCCGCATGAGCCGGTCGCGCTCCACCGGGCCCACGTCAGCCTGACGAGCCTGGTTGAGGAGGCTGTCGACTCCCCCGCCGCCTATGCGGTCGACGCCGCCCGAGCCGGCCCCGGCCACCATCTGGCGCTCGCCGGCCAGGGTGGCCCCGGCCACCCGCCACCCGTCGCCCGCGGTGCCGACCCGGTAGAAGTCGGGAACCCGCACCTCCTCCAGCCACACCTCGTTGAAGTCGATCTCACCGCCGATGTGGCGCAGAGGGCGCACCTCCACCCCGGGCGACGACAAGTCGACCAGGAAGTAGGTGATGCCCCGGCGCTTGGCGACGGTGGGATCGGTGCGGGCCAGGCAGATGGCGAACTCCGACTCGTGGGCCCAAGTGCTCCACACCTTTTGTCCGGTGAGGATCCACTCATCTCCGTCTTGTTCAGCCCGCATGGCCAGCGAGGCCAGATCGGAGCCCGCGCCGGGCTCGCTGAACATCTGGCACCACCGCTCCTGGTTGGCCACCATGGGGGGCAGAAAGCGCAGGCGCTGCTCCTCGGTGCCGTGGGCGAACAGCGCCGGGGCGGTGTTGTGCAGTCCCAGGGGGTTGAGCCGGCCCAAATTGAGCGGGGCGATGACCGTTTCGGCCACCCGGGCCTTGGCCGGGGGCAAGTCGAGGCCCCCATATTCGACCGGCCAAGTGGCCACCGCCAGCCCGGATGCGGCAAAGGTGGGATACCAGGCCTCGTAGTCCTTTCTCGGCCTCACTTCCCGGATGGCCCGCCGCCCACGAGGAGCGGCGTCGCGCCATGCCTGGGGGACGTGCTCGGCCACCCACTCCGTGACCGCGGCCCTGATCTCACCGTCGCTGCTCGACGCGTCGATCAGAAGCCGCTCGGAGTTCATTCCGCCGACATCGCCTCAAACCGCTCGACAAGCGCATCGAGCGCCTCGGCCGCGGTGGTGGCCCCTCCCGGCGGGGTGGGCAACTTCACCGGTCCGTGCTCCCGGCTCGGCAGCAGAATCGTGGCGTGTCCGGGACAGGTGGTCTCGCCCCGCTGGTTCTCGCCATATATGTCGAGGTCGACGGCGGGGGTGCCTTCTTCGGTGCGGTACTTGCGGGTCACCGTGCCCCGCATCCAATGGGTGTCGCCCACATAGTTGAACCGGCGGAACTCCACGTCGAGGGCGGCCAGCCAGGCATCGTCGCCCATCCAGTCGGTACACAGGTGTACCAGCCAGGTCTCGCGCATCCGGCCGTAGTCGTATATTGCCGGGTTGCCCGCCCGCCGGGCCCACTCGGGGTCCCAGTGGACCCGCTGCTGTACGTCGGGAATGTTGAGATCGTCAGGCCGGAAGAACCCCGGCACCCGCTGGCGCTGCTGCACACCCAGCCGCAGTGCCTTCACCCCGTACAGGCCCATGCCCATGCCGGTGTGCCACACCACCATGTCGGTGACCCGCATGGGCCCCTTGACCAGCGGGGGCAGCTCGTCGCCATCCTCCACGTCTTCCCACCAGCGGGGCTCAGCGCCCCGGCGGCGCTCCGGCTCGGCGCGGACCGCCTCGGTGATCTCGGCGATCTGCTCATCGGTGTAGGGCTCGATCTCGATGTCGCTGTACTTGCCCTTGCCCTCGTCGGCCTTGCGCTCCACCGCCCCCCGGTCGGTTCGGATCATCAGCCGGTACTGGGCCGACAGCACCGCGTCCTCAGTGGCGAACACCTCCCCCGTCCACTCGTGCACGGTGCGGGTCGCAAATTCGCTCTTCTTGTCGTGCACGCCCACCAAGGCATTCCGCCGGGTGACCCGCATCCCCGGGCGCAGCGGAGCCCACCACTCCCGATAGCTGCCCGAGTAGTAGGCGTGGGCGCCCTTTAGCGGATCCCCCTTGAGCAGCGCCTTGGTGTCGGGGTCGAGCTTCTCAACCTCGTTCTCCCCGATGAGCGTGTCGCCACCGTTCATGTTGGGCGACGAGATCGGCCCTCCCCACACGGTGCCCGCCCCGTAGTCGGGATCGCACCACAGCGGGTTGTCGTCGCCGAAAGCCTCCGCCACCTGCCGAAACGCATCGGCGTTGGGCTCGCGATACCAAGGAGGCTGAGGATGCGGCTGAGCAATCCCGATCCGAGCCCGCAACCGGGCAATAGCCTCGTCGGTTATCGCTCCCCCATCCGACACGCATCGGACTGTACCCGACGCCCTAGCCCGCTTCTCCCCTGAAGACAGGGTCCAAATTCACCTAGCCGGCATCGACAATTGGTTCTAGAGCGTCGGCCATGTCGTGGACGGAGGCGGGGGGGATGGGGGTGAAGGGGTAGAGGATGGCTAGGTCTAGGCCGGCTGCTTTGTATTGCTCGGCTTGGGTGATGACGTTGTCGATGGGATCTTCAGCTCGGTAGATGAGGTGGGTGGAGGTGGTGATCTCCGCGGGGTCGCGGCCGATTTCATCGCAGCACTCCGCCAACCGGGCTTTGACTTCGGCGAACTTAGCCACCTCGCCACCGGGGAAGTTCCAGTGGTCGGCCCACTTTGCCACTAAGGGCATGGTCCGCTTCGGGCCGGCGCCGCCGATGACGATGGGCGGGGTGGGCTGCTGGGGGCCTTTGGGCTCATTGCGGGCGTTGGTGAGGGTGTAGTGGCGACCCTGGAAGTCGGTGATCGGCTGGCTGAGCAGCGAGACCACGCACTCCAGGTACTCCTCGAACCGGTCGAAGCGCTCGGCAAGGCTGATCCCGTAGGCTCCGGCCTCTACTTCGTTCCAGCCAGCGCCGAGCCCCAGGTCGAGTCGGCCGCCCGACACGATATCCAGAGACGAGGCCATGGCCGCGCAAAGCCCGGGATGCCGATAGGGGGCGGCATTGACCATCGACCCGATCCGAATGCGCTCGGTGGCCTGGGCCAGCGCGCTCAGGGTTACCCATGCCTCCAAGCACGGGCCCTCCTCGCCGCCGTAGATGGGGTAGAAGTGATCGAATATCCAGGCCGACTCGTACCGGGGATCGGCGTCAAGCTCCTGCCATGTCTCCAACATGACTGACCACTCGATGTTCTGCGGCATGGTCTTGAATGCGAGCTGCATGTCTTGCCTCCGACGCTTCTATCTTCATCTCTGAGCCCACATAGAGTGAGCGCCGAGCGGAGAAAGGTCAAACCATGACGAATGAGGCTGCGGCACGAGATCGGTTGATGACCGGGGAGGCGTGGAACGACTTCTGCGACACGATGCGAGCCGCCGGCCAGGTGGTGGTCGAACGCACTCCCGACGCCAACGAGCAAGACCGGGTGGAAGGGTTCCGCTACCTGACCCGCATGTCTCTGATGGCCTATATGCGCTGCATAGAGAACCTCCCCCCAATGGAGAAGAGGGCGATTTGGATCATCCCGCCGCCCATGAAGGGCGGTCAGGGGGTCCAGTCGCCCGACCAGGACCATGTGGTACAACCCATCGACGCCACCAAGCGGTACCGGGTCACCGGCCAACGGGGCTCCGCCCCCTACGTCCACATGTCGGCGTGGACCCCGAAGGTGCCCGACTGGGTCGGGGTGGAATCAGTGGGCGACCGGGCCGTCGCGGTGCTGGAGGAGTTCAATCCGAGCTGGTCGCAGACTCCCTTCACCGCCCTGCTCGACGAATTCACCGACGGTGCCGGAAACGTCGATTTCGTGCTCTCGGTGGACGATCCCGGGGTCGACAACTGGATGGCGGTCGCCCCGGAGACCCGAGAGCTGATGATGCGAATCGTCTACGACGACCGCGACTCTCAATCGGCGCCTCGGCTGATGATCGAGCCCCTCGAGCCCACCCCGGTGATTGAAACGCCGGACGCGGCCGAGATGTCGAAGCGGCTGGCCCTCGCGGCCCAAATGGTGCTGTCGGTGCAGTCCGACTACTCCGACTGGACCGACACGCTGCTCAAGGAAGAGAACCAGCTACAGCTCACTACCGAGCACTATCTCCGGGTGGGCGGCTCCCCCGACGACCGCCACTTCGAGTTCGGCTACTGGCGCATCGGCGAGGGGGAGGCACTGTTGGTGGAGTTCAAGCCCCCGGTTTGCCGCCATTGGAACTTCCAACTCTGCAATCACTGGATGGAGAACCTGGCCAATTACTTCACCGGCCAGGGCTACGCATCGTCTCAAGACGTCGAGGCCGACGCTGATGGAGTGGTGCGGCTGGTGGTGGCGGCCGAGAAGCCGGCAACGGGTGTCTGGGTCGACACCGCGGGCCGCGACCACGGCGTGATGGGGTTGCGTTTCGTGGAGCACGAGTCGGTCCCCGTGATCACCACGAAGCTGGTGCGCTTCTCCGATCTGGGCTGACGGGGCAGCGGCGGCTGATTAGTAGTCGAACACCGAGGGCAGCGCGTCCATGGGGCGGGCCTCAGGGTATTGCTCGGCGATCATGGCCGCGTGGTCGGTGTCGTCGTCGATGCGGTTGGGGTCGAAGCGAGCGTCGATCCCCCGCTCCTCCAGGTCGGCGTTGAACCGGGCGGCGATGTCATCGCGGCTCAGGGGATTGGAGGCCAGTCGGTTCTTGTGGTCGGCGTCGATGTACACATCGGCCTTCCACAGCACGCTGATCCGGATGTCGGCCAGTGGCGTGCGGTACACCTCCTCGCCGTGGTCGGTGACAACCCAGTCGCCATCGGGGCTGCCCGCCGGGGCTAACTCGGCCATCGGGGTGACCATGGGCGTGCCGATATCGAAGGGGCCGATGGCGTTAACCTGGTGGAACATTCCGTGGTTGTCGCCCATGAGCGCGGTGTTGGCCATGTTGCCCACATGCTCTTCGGGAGGCTGGTCGGGACCGTAGGGCCAGTAGCGGATCCCGCCCCCGTCCACATCGTTGAGCCACCAAATGGCCGTGGCCTGCGGGAACGACAGATCTTCGAACAGGCCCGACCACAGCATGGCCCTAAGCAGCCACATCGGGGTGTTGGTGCGGTCGCGGCCCGCGAAGCGGGGGTTGTCGGTGTGGGCCGGCCCGGCTTGCGGAATGGCCATCATCTGGTTCACATACACGCTGTGGGGCTCCACGATCTCAGCGCGGTAGAACGCCTTGGCCGAGTCGATGTAGACCGGATTGTCCAGAAACACCTCCGACCCCGGCACGGCGATGGTCTCGTTCACCCAGTCGTCCCGGAACCAAAGCGGACGGGTGCGAGCGTGGGGGTCGGCCCCAGGGTTGTACCAACCTCCCAACGGCACATAGGGGGCCTCTTGGGCCAGCAGCTTGATCGCAGCCCCGACATCATCGAGCACATCAGTAAGCAGAATCGGCGGATCAGAAACGTGCATCGCCCCCGACGGTACCAGAGGCCACCGCCGTCCATGTTCCTGTCGGCCTAGGTTAACTCCCCATGGGAGCGGGGGATCCCAGTCCAGGAGCGAGTGGACTGACCGATCAGATCCTGGCCGCGGAGGTCGAGCGCCAGGCAGAGATGGCCGCGGAGCCACAGATTCTGGACGACAGCGAGCTTCCCGGCGTCGGCGCCAAGGAACTCTCGCTGCGAGAGGCTGTCGCAGCCGGGGGTGTGTCCACCATCGTCCTGCTGGGGGCACTTGACGCTGCCGATGCCCTTGGAATCAGCGCACTGGGCCTCCTCGGCCCCGACGTCCAGGAATCGCTCGGGGTAAGCGACGCCGTACTGGGCACCATCACCGCCGGAGGCAACGTGTTCATCGTGGCCGGCGGTCTGCTGCTGTCCCGGATCGCCGACAACAGCAACCGGACGAAATTGGTGGCCCTGGCCACCATCTTCTGGTCGGCCATGACCCTCCTGCTGGGATTCGTGCCCACCGCGCTCTGGTTCTTCATTGTGAACTGCGCCATCGCCTTCGGGCGGTCGCAGACCCATCCGGTGCAGGGCGCCATCATGGCCGACAGCTACCCGGTCGAGGCTCGGGCCCGGGTGTATGCCGCCAAGGACGTGGCCGGACGATCGGGCGCATTCATCGCGCCGCTGGCCGTCGGCGGGTTGGTTTCGCTGATCGGCGGCGACGACGCCTGGCGCTGGGGTTTTATCGCCGCGTCCTTTCCGACGCTGATCATCGGCGCGGCCATCTTGTTCCTCACCGACCCGCCCCGGGGCCAATTCGAGCAGCGCGCCACCGTCGGCGAGGCGCTGACCGACTTGAAGCCGGGGCCCATATCGCTCGGTGCCGCCTTCCAGCGGCTCTTCAAGGTGCGCACGCTCAAATGGGCGTTCGTGGGCGCGGTGGCCATCGGCTTCAGCTTGATCTCCGACGGGCTATTCCTGAACCTCTACCTCGACGAACGCTTCGACCTAGGCCCGTTTGAGCGGGCCCTGGCCAACAACACTCCCGGCGTGATCGCCCTGTTCATGATCCCGTTCGTGGCCAAGTGGTACGACACCTTCTACCGCCGCACCCCGCCGCGGGCAATGGCCCTGCTGGGGATGCTGTTCTTCCCGATGGCGTTCTTCACGGTGCTCCAGCTGCTGATGCCATCACCGGCCACATTCGCAGTGATGGCCGGGCTCAAAGCGCTGTTTGCCGCTCCGGCCCTCTCGCTGCTGGGGCCAACCCTGGCCCACATCAACCCCTACCGCATGCGGGCGCTGGGCTCAGCCATCGGCATGTCGCTGGTCTTCGGGGTTGGGGGCCTCGGGGGAGCGATCTTGATGGGCCTGATCTCCGATGCCACCTCGCCCCGCACGGCCCTGCTGGCCGTGGTTCCCGCGGGCATGGTCGTCGGCGGTTTGTTCATGATCAACGGGTCCCGGCACATCCGGGCCGACCTAACGCTGGTGGTCGAAGAGATCAGAGAGGAGAAGGCCGAGAGCGACCGCATGAAGGCCGACCCCCACTCCATCCCTGTGCTCTCGCTCCACAACATCGACTTCTCCTACGGGCCGGTGCAGGTGCTCTTCGACGTGAACCTCGAAGTGGCCCGGGGTGAAACCCTGGCGCTGCTCGGAACCAACGGCGCAGGCAAGTCAACCGCCCTGCGGGTGGCCGCCGGTTTGGGTATCCCCTCCCGGGGCGTCGTACGGCTCAACGGTCGCAACATGACATTGGCGTCGCCCGAGCAGCGAGTGAGGGAGGGCATCTTCTTGCTGCCGGGCGGCCAAGGAGTGTTTCCCCACCTCACAGTGCTCGAGAACCTCGAGACATCGGCGGCGATCATCCGCAGCGACGCCGGCACAAAGCCCGACATCGCGGGGCGGCTGGATAGGGCGTTCGAGCTGTTCCCGGTGCTCGCCCAGCGGCCCAAGGCCTTGGCTCACGACCTCAGCGGCGGGCAGAAGCAGATGCTGGCGCTGGCCCGAGTGATCATGCACGACCCGGAGGTGCTCATCATCGACGAGCTCTCCCTTGGCCTTGCCCCTGTCGTGGTCCAAGACCTGCTGGCCGTGGTCGAGCGTCTGCGCGACGCCGGCCAGACGATGATCATCGTGGAGCAGTCGCTCAATGTCGCCCTGACATTGGCTGATCGTGCTGTGTTCATGGAGAAGGGCCATGTGCGATTCACCGGGTCGGCCCAGAGCCTTTTGGAGCGCGACGACTTGGCCCGCGCCGTGTTCTTGGGCCGCGACGCGGCCACCAGCCCGCAAACTGATCTGGATCGCGCCGAGACCGACCGCACGCAATCTGATCAGGACGAAAACTGATGGTGGCCTTCACCCTCACCAGCCAAATCGTCTACCTCGGGGTGATCGACGGCCTGCTGATCGGCTTTCTGGCGTTGGGCATTGTGCTGATCTACCGGGCCAGCGGGGTCATCAACTTCGCGGTGGGATCGCTGGGGGTGCTGTCGGCCAGCCTTCTGGCCCTGTTGGTGCTCAACTACGGCTGGCCCTTCTGGCCCGCGGTCATCGTCTCGGTGGTGGCGGGCGGCCTGATCGCCGCCGCGCTGGAACTCACCGTGATCACCCGGCTGTTCCGCGCCCCGAGGGTCATACTCCTGGTGGCCACCATCGGGATCGCCCAGCTCTGCGAGCTGCTCCAGGTTGCGCTGCCTGACATCGACGTGTCGATGGCGAACCGATACCCGGTGGCGCTCTCCGGCCGGTGGGAGATTCTCGGGCTGCGAGTGCGAGGCGTCGAGCTGATCGTGATCATCGTCGTTCCCGTCCTAACCGCGGCCCTCACCTACTACCTCCAGCGCACGGCGCAAGGCCGGGCAATTCGGGCCGCGGCCTCCAACCCCGACCTGGCCCGGCTCACCGCCATCAGCCCCAAGATCATCTCGACCATCACTTGGATCATCGCGGGGCTCCTAGCCGCAGTGGCATTGATCCTGGTGGCGGGGATCAACGGCCAGCCCAGCGGCTTTCGGTCGCTGGGGCCGGCCACCCTGGTCCAGGTTCTGGCCGCAGCCCTGATCGGGCGGCTTCGCAACTTCCCGGCAGCGATGATTGCCGGAGTGGCCCTCGGGTTGCTCCGATCCCTGCTGGTTTTCAACTGGCCGACCACCGCAGGGCTCTACGACGGATCTCTCTTCCTGATCGTTATCGCCACCACACTGGTGGCCGGCCGACGGCTCACCGGCAGAGACGAGTCGTTCTCGTTCGTGCCCACCACCCGCCCGCTTCCCCACGCGGTGGCCCGCCTCTGGTGGGTCCGCCACTCTTCCCGCATCGGTATCGGCCTGCTCATTGCGGGCGCGGCCATTCTCCCTTTCCTGGTCACCCTGGCATCGCGCCAGCTCCTGTTCAGTGAAGTGCTGCTCTTCGCCCTGATCGGCATCTCGCTGGTGGTGCTCTCCGGATGGACCGGACAGATCTCGCTGGGGCAGGCGGCGCTGGCCGGCATCGGCGGTCTGACCACCGCCGCACTGGTGGCGGGACGCGATATCGGGGTCGGCGTTGGCGAGGCATCGTTCACACTGGCCCTGCCCGATATCCACTTCCTGTTGGCACTGCTGGTGGGCGCGGCAGTGACCGGTGCCGTCGCAGTGGTCATCGGGTTGGGGGCGTTGCGGATTCGGGGCTTCCACCTCGCCATAGCCACCTTGGCGTTGGCCCTCCTGGGGCAGCAATTTCTCTGGCGGCGACCATTCCTCTCCGGCGATTCCTACACCGTTTCTCTCCCCCGAGCCGCGGGACCTGTTGACCTGGCCGACCAGCGCACCTACTACTTCTTCTCGCTGATTGCCCTGGTGGTGGTGATTGTTCTGGTGGCCAGAATGCGGGCCACCGGGGTCGGGCGCCGATGGCTGGCGGTGCGAGACAACAGCACTGCTGCGTCGGCGTACACGATCTCGCCCTCCCGGGCGGGAATCCAGGCGTTCGTGGTGTCCGGGGTGATCGCCGGGCTCGGCGGTGGACTGTTGGCCGGGCTGTACGTCTCCATTGGACTGACCGAGCGGTTCCAGCTCCAAGATTCCATCGAGGTTGTCGCCATCGCGGTGATCGGCGGCGCCGGAACCGTGGTCGGACCGATTCTGGGCGCCCTGTGGATCGTGGGCCTTCCCGCCTTGTGGCCGGCCAACGAGTTGGTGCCGCTTCTGACATCCTCTGTCGGGCTGCTGATCCTGTTGATGTACTTTCCGGGCGGATTCGCCCAAGTGGTGCTCACCGGACGCGACCGCTTCCTAGGCTGGTACGCGGCCCGGCTTCCCGAACCCGAGCCGCCGCCCAAACGCGAGGTGGCCAGCGTCGTGTCCCGATCTGACGCAGTTGCCGTCACCGGGCCGGTGCTGGTTGCCGAAGAGGTGACGGTGACTTTCGGAGGCCTGACCGCAGTCGACGACGCCTCGATCCGAGTCCATTCCGGAGAGGTGGTGGGCCTTATCGGTACCAACGGGGCGGGCAAGACCACCCTGATGAACGCCATCAGCGGATTCGTCCCGTGCTCCGGTCGAATCGAGCTCGAAGGCCGCGCCATCGAGAAGATGGCCGCCGACCGGCGAGCTGCGCTTGGTTTGGGCCGGGCGTTTCAGCAGTCGCGGCTGTTTCCCGATCTGACCGTGCTCGAGACCCTGGCAGTGGCGGCCGAATCGCGCCAGCGAACCTCATTCACCACCGCAGTGGCGCATCTTCCCAACGGTTATCGCCGCGACCAGGCCCAGCGAGCCCACGCCCACGACATCGCCGACTTCCTCGGCCTCGGCCCCTACGCCGACAAGTTCACCTCCGAGCTCTCCACCGGCACCCGTCGCATCGTCGAACTTGGCTGCCTGCTGGCTCTGGAGGCCCGCGTGCTGTGCCTGGACGAGCCCACTGGAGGTGTGGCCCAGCGCGAAGTCGAGGCGTTTGCGCCCCTGCTGTTGTCAATCAAAGATCAACTGGGCGCCGCCATGCTTGTGATTGAGCACGACATGCCCATGATCATGCAGATCAGCCACCGGATCTACTGTCTGGAAGCAGGCCGCGTGATTGCGATGGGGTCGCCCGCTGAGGTTCGTGCCGATCCCGCGGTCATCGCCTCCTACTTGGGCACCGACGAACGGGCCATCCGCCGGTCAGGGGCAACCGCTTCAGCCGAAGAAGCCCATTTCCCCACGCCGACTACTGTTCTCAACGAGGGGGAAACATGAAAAAGCTGCTCACTTTCTTCGCAGTTTTCGGCCTGCTCCTTGCGGCCTGCGCGGGGGGCGACTCCGGCAATGAGGCCAGCAATAGGGCCAGCGATAGGGACAGTCCCGCATCCGACGCACCACCCCCTACCCAACCTGCCGAGGCCCCCGCACCCGATGACAACGGAGCGGCCGGAGACGCCGGCATCAGCAATGGCGACGACGCACCGGAATCCACGGGAGGCGGCGCCGAGGACGAAGCCACCGAAGACGCTGCCAGCCCAGAGCCCTCGGACGATGCTGTAGCGAGCGAGGAAGTAGGCGCCATGTCAGACCCCATCTTCCAGCCGACGTGCCAGGGAGAAGGCGAGCTCAGCGCCACCGCCACCGGCGTCACCGCGGAAACCATCAAGGTCGGTGCCCCCCAGATCGACTACGAGGAGCTAAGCAATCTGGGGCTGGTTCAGCTCGACCGAGGAGACAATGAGGTGATCCTCCAGGCCCTGGCCCAGGAGGTGAACGACAACGGGGGGATCTGCGGTCGCATGGTGGAGACGGTGACCTACAAGTTCCTTCCCTTCGGTACCGACACCTCGCTGGCCGGCTGCGTTTACTTCACCGAGGACGAGCAGGTGTTTGCGGTTTTGGGACCTTTCACCCGGGTGCCGGCTGGAAACATCTGCGTGACCGAAACCCATAGCACTGCACTCCTCGGCGCCCCGTTCAACGCTGAAGACCGGGCCAGGGCCAATGCTCCCTGGGTACACCTGGAAATCGCCACCGACCGGGTGCTGGAGGTGTTTGTGGCCGCATTGGACAAGGCTGGCCTGCTCGCCGATCTCGGAAATGTGGCCGTGCACTCCGGTGCCGGACGCCAGGAATTGGTGGACAACGTGCTCGTCCCCGCGCTTGAGGCCGCCGGGGTGGAAATCGCCGAGCGGACGGTGATCGATGTGCCGTCCGGCGACACCCAAGCCGGAGCGGCGGTGTGGCGGACCTTCGCGGAGATCTACCGGAACGCCGACATCAATACCGTCTTCATCGATGGCGACAACGTCTTCGGGGTGGAACAGCTCATCCAGAACGGCCTCGACGTCAAGCTGTTCAATGCGGAATTCTCCACGTTCTCCTATGGGCTGGGGGGCTCAAGCGACCCCGGCTATTTCGAGGCTTACACACTCGGCTCGCCATACGCTGGCGACGACACCAACCAGCGGACGGACGACTGCATAGACGCCTTCGAGCGCCAATCGGGAATCGAGGTGATCCCCACCGAGCAGTTGCCGGAAGACGAAACCGACTGGTTTACCCCGGTACGCGGTTACTGCCGCGTGTTCGACCTCTTCGTACAACTGGCTGCCGCAGCCGGCCCGAACCTGACCAACGAGACCCTTCAGGCGGCTATCGACGGTTTCGGACCCATTGAGCTGCCCAATGAGGCGTTCGCTTCGCTGGGTGTCGGGAAATATGACGCCCGAGATGGCGTTGTTCTCATGAAGTGGGACCCAGAGGCCGGAGAAGACAACGCTGGCGACTTCGTCGTCATCTCCGACTTGATCGACACCGCGGGGTGACGGGCGGCCAATCCAAATACCCGGCCCATGGCCTCCGGGCCTGGCTTGGTCGAGGCTTGGCTCGGTTGGGTTCTGCCCCAACTGCGGTCACGCGTCGGCCATCATCCCAACCGACCCCAAGGTAAACGCCGGGGAGTAGCTGTCGGTCGGATAATCCTCGGCCCCTATGGGCCGGGCGACTTCTTCGACCTTTGGGCCGACCTCTGAGGCCAGCGGCGCCAGCGCATCGAGGTCGAATCCGTAGAGGTCGGCGGCGTTGGTGGACACCATCTGGGCCACATCGGCGGGGTCGCGCCCCGCGAAGGCCACTCGCAAAGCCTTCATTGTGTGAGGCCACGTGCCCTCGTTGTGGGGATAGTCGTTTCCCCACATGATGTGGTGGACCGCGTCATCGCCCAGCGACTCGATCTCACCGGCGCTGGGGAAGCTGGCGCCAAATCGCACTTGGTCCCGGAAGGTCTGCCGTGGGGTCCGCGCCAGATGGTCGGCGCCCGCGGCGTCGTGGTTGAGCTTCACCTGCTTGGCAAACCAGCCGATCATGGGGAGGTCAGACTTGATCCAGCTCACCCCCTGCTCAGTGAGCACCAACTTGAGGTCGGGGTAGCGGTCGAAGATGCCGCCGAGCAAGAACTGGGTAAGCGACCGCTTGGTCCAAAATGCGTACTCGGACAGCTCGATGGCGGCCCGGCCGGAACCGGGGGCGTACACCGGCTTGTTTCCGCCGTGGGTGGTGATCGGGTATCCCACCTCGGCCGCGGCAGCCCACACTGGTTCCCAATGCTCCTCATAGAACTGGGGAAAGGTGCCATCGGGGGGCGCAACCCGCACCAGCACACCCGCGGTCATCACGCCGTTCTTCGCCATGGCCCGGATTTCGTCGGCCACCTTCTCGGGCAAGAACGGGCTGGTCTGTATCAGCCCGCGAAGTCGAGCTGAGTCACTGGCACAATGGTCGGCCATCCAGCGGTTGTGAGCCTTGAAGCCCTCCCATTGGAGCTCGATCTCCCGGCTATCGTGTCCCCGCTCGAACACATTGAATGCGAACGGTGTATCGGTATTGGGCAAAACAACCCCGGCCACCACGCCATCGGCAAACTGCTCGGCTCGGCGCTGGTCGTTGTCGAAGTTGTTCGGGTCGGTCTGGTCGCCAGCTGGCAACCACGCGGCGGCCCATGCGTCGAACTCGTCGTGCAGCGACGCTGGCAGGTACGGCCGGTAGTCGACGAGCCGGCCCCCGCCATGGGTATCGGAACTCACCACGATGTACCGCCCGTTGTCGGTAATGCCGCGGATTGAAGCTGTATCGCTCATTGCTCTGCCCCCTAGGGGCACGAGGATAGTTTCGCGTTGAGCAAAAAGGTGACCTGAGACCATGTCGCGGTGTAGGAAACGAGGATGACCACACGCCCCAACGTTTTGTGGGTGTCTTTCGAGGACTGCTCGCCGCGATTCGGGTGCTACGGCGACCCGGTGGCCCGCACCCCTAACCTCGACCGGCTGGCTGCCCAGGGTGCGCTATGGACCAAGGCATTCACTACCGCGCCGGTGTGCGCGCCGTCGCGCAGCGCGGTGATCACCGGCATGCACCCGGTAACGCTCGGCACCCACCATATGCGCACCAACAGCGGCCCCCATCACGGTGGGAAGGGCATTCCCCGCTACGAGGCGGTTGTCCCCCACTACGTGCGCTGCTTTCCCGAATACCTGCGGGCGGCCGGCTACTTCTGCACCAACCGCAACAAGACCGACTACCAGTTCATCCCGCCCATCACTGCCTGGGACTTGCCGGGCGGCCACTGGCGCGACCGGCCCGACTCCGACCAGCCGTTCTTCTCGGTGTTCAACCTGGACGAGACCCATGAGATGGCGGGATGGGAGGGGAGCTTCTTCGGCGACAACGACATAAACCTCGACTCCATCGAAGTGCCGCCCTACTTCCCCGACACCCCCAAAGTGAGGGAATCGCTGGCCCAGGTGTACACGGCCATTGAGCATTGCGACCGGCTGTTGGGCGACCTCCTCGAAGAGCTCGACGAGGACGGACTGGCCGGCTCCACCGCGGTGTTCGTGTGGACCGACCACGGCCCTTTGCCCCGGGGAAAGCGGTGGCCCTACGACAGCGGCATCCACAGCCCGCTCATCGTCCGCTGGCCCGGGATGATCGAACCCGGGACCATTAGCGACGACTTGGTGAGCACTATGGATCTGGGACCGACCGTGCTGTCGATTTGCGGCGCCGAAGTGCCCCAACACCTTCACGGTCGGCCTTTCATCGGCCCCGACGCCCACGGCGGGCGCGACTACGTCTTTGCCTCCCGGGACCGCTACGACGAGATGTACGACACCGTGCGAGCCAGCCGAGACCAGCGGTTCAAGTACATCCGCCATTACGACCCCGCACGGCCCTACATGATGTGGAACTCGTTTCGGAACAACCACCCGATCATGAAGGAGATGTGGCGGCTGTACGCGGCCAGCGAGCTCGAGGGCCCGCCGGCGCAGGCCATGGCCGACAAGCGGCCGGCTGAGGAGTTGTTCGACACCGAGGCCGATCCTCACGAAATCAACAATCTGGCTGGCGACCCGGCTTATCGCGAAGTGCTGGAGCGCCACCGGATCGCGCTGGAGCAGTGGCAGCGCGAGGTGGGCGATCTGGGCATGATTCCCGAGGACATGATGGTGGCCCAGATGTGGCCGGGAGGAGTGCAGCCCGCAACCGACGCCCCCAAGTTCATCGTGGTGGGCGGCGAACACCACGGCACCGAGGCCAGCCCCGAGGGCGGCACGTTCAAGGGCCCGGCCATCCTCCAGCTGCAAAGCAGCACCCAGGGGGCATCCATCGCCTACACACTCCAAGACGACCCCTTGCCCGACCCCCCCGCCGATCTCGACGCCCAGTTTGCCGCCGCGCTAGGCCACAACCCCCAAGCCGGAGACCCCCCTCGCCGTCTGCTCTACCACGAACCGCTGCGGCTGCCGGTCGGCGAGACCACCATCAGAGCCGTCGCCCACCGCATCGGCTACCAGCGCAGCCCCGAGTCGGTAGCCACGTTCATTGTCGAATAAATGGCCCATACTGGAAGCACTTGGCGAAAGAAACACCCTCATGCGAATCCTCTACATCGACATCGACACGCTTCGGGCTGATCACCTGGGGTGTGCGGGGTATCACCGCAACACCACCCCGAACATCGACGCGCTGGCCGCCGAGGGGGTGCGGTTCTCAAACGTGTATGCGTCCGACGTACCCTGTCTGCCGAGCCGAACCGCGCTCATCACCGGAATGTTCGGGATCCGCAACGGGGTGGCCAATCACGGGGGGATGGCCGCCGACCTGCGGCCTCAGGGGGCGGAGCGGAGCTTTTTCTCGTCGATCGCGGCCAACTCCTGGGCGTCTCGCTTCTATTGGTCGGGGTACCACACCGCCTCCATTTCCAGCTTTCCGTTCCGCCACTCGGCCACTTGGTGGAACAGCGGCTTCATGGAGTCGATGAACCTGATGCGGGGCTTCGGCGGCGAGCGGGCCGACCAGGTGCTGCCCGGAGCGCTGCGCTGGCTCAACGACAACGCAGCCCAGGAAGACTGGTTCCTCCATGTACACCTGTGGGATCCCCACACCCCCTACAACACCCCCGAAGAGTATGGAAACCCGTTCGAGGGCGACCCGGCCCCGGCATGGCATACCGAGGAGGTAAGGGCCCGCAACTGGCCGCTGGCCGGACCGCACTCCGCCCAGGAGCCCTGGGGATTCAAGCCCGACGAGTGGGGTCCTCCCCCGCCCCGCCACCCGTGGAACCTGTCGAATATGGACGAGGTGAAGCAGACCTTCGACGGCTACGACACCGGGATCCGCTACGCCGACGATGCGGTGGGAACGCTGGTCAACACGCTGGCCGACCACAGCGTGCTCGACGACACCGCCATCCTGGTCTCCTCCGACCACGGCGAGGCCTTCGGCGAGCTGGGGGTGTACGCCGACCACCAGGGCGCCGACGAGGCCACCTGCCACATCCCCTCAGTGCTGCGCTGGCCGGGAATCGAGCCCCAAGTCCACGACGGGCTGCTCTACCACCTCGACATAGGCGCCACCGTCGTCGATTTGGCCGGCATCGACATCCCCTTCGGATGGGACGGCAGGTCGGTGGCCGAGGATGTCCGCTCCGGCAATCACGGCGGACGGGACTACCTGGTCTTGTCGCAGGGGGCGTGGTCGGTGCAACGGGGGGTCCGCTGGGGCGACCACCTCTACCTCCGCACCTGGCACGACGGCTACCACGCGGCCTGGAACGAGGAGATGCTGTTCGACATAGCCGCCGACCCCCACGAAACCACCGATCTGGCCGACCAGGCCCCCTCGGTGCTGGCCGAGGGCCAAGACCAACTGCTGTCGTGGACCGACGACCAGATGACCCGCAGCTACTCCCCCGTCGATCCCCTCAAGATCGTGTTGGCCGAGGGCGGCCCTTTCCACTGCAAAGGGCACCTGCCCGAGTACCTGGAGCGGCTCGAAGCCACCGGCCGGTCCGACGCGGCGGCAATTCTGCGAGAGCGCCATCCAGTCGACCCCACATCCACCGGCCTGTCTGGGATCCCCAAAGATGTGCTGGAGAGCCTTGGAGTCGACAACTAGTGCAGCTATTGCCCGGACGGGCCATCACCGGGATGTCCGCCATCTTGTTGCCCCATCTCGACTCGGCCACGGTGGACTGGGCCTCACTGGATGCCCACATCGCCCGCACCCACGAGGCGGGGCTCACACCAGCGGTGAACATGGACACCGGCTACGTCCAGCTACTCGACACCGACACCCGGGCGCAGGTGCTAGATCGCGCCTCGGCCATCGCCGGGAGCGATTTCGTGGCCGGGGCCTTCGTGGCTGACGAGCCAAAGGCGGCATTCGACCTCGATGCCTACCGGCGAGCCACCGATGAGATCACCCACCGGGGCGGGCTTCCCGTGATCTTCCCGTCGCATGGATTGAACAACCACGGCGACGCCGCCTGGCTCGACGCCCACGGCCAGATTGCCACCCATCTGGACCGGTTCATCGGGTTTGAGCTCGGCCCCATGTTCGTGCCCTATGGCCGCATCGTGTCGCTGGACACCTATCGAGGACTGTTGGAGCTGCCCCAGTGCATCGGGGCCAAGCACTCGTCGCTCAACCGGGAACTGGAATGGGACCGGCTGGCGCTGCGAAACGAGGTGCGTCCGGATTTTCTGGTGCTCACCGGCAACGACCTGGCCATCGACATGGTGATGTACGGCTCCGATTACCTGCTGGGCCTCTCCACCTTCGCCCCCGACCAGTTCGCCGAGCGCGACCGCCTGTGGGCCAAGGGTGACCCTGGCTTCCACCAGCTCAACGACATACTCCAGTATTTGGGCCATTTCACCTTCCGCCCGCCGGTACCGGCCTACCGCCACAGCGCGGCCATGTTTTTGGAGATGCGAGGCTGGGCCAACAGCGATGCCATCCCCCGCGGCGCCCCCACCCGTCCCGACAGCGATCGCGAGATCCTGCGCGACATCGGCGAGCGCCTCGGAGTGCTCTAGCTGATGCCCCGGTTCAAGCAGGTGAAAAACCTGACCAGCTTGGCCGCGCTTCGCGACTACTTGGGAGATCTCGGGATCGAGATTCCAATCGACGACGAGGTGAATCCCTCAGGGGCGCTGGCCCAGCCAATGGAGATCACCGACGGCTCAGCCGGCACCCACATCGCGCCCAATCGCTGGGCGGTGCTGCCCATGGAGGGCTGGGACGGAGAAACCGACGGGAGGCCATCTGATCTGGTCCACCGCCGCTGGGACCGGTTCGCGGCCAGCGGGGCCGGATTGGTCTGGGGCGAGGCCACCGCGGTGCGTCCCGACGGTCGAGCCAACCCCCGCCAGCTGGTGCTGAGTGAGACCACCGTTGATGATCTCGCTGCCCTACGAGATCGGCTCGACCCCTCACAGGTGACGGCGCTCCAACTCACCCACTCCGGCCGCTATGCCCGGCCCACCGCGGCGGGTCCAGCCCCCAAAACGGTGTACGAACATCCCTTGCTGGATGCCCGGGTGGACTCCGGGGCAGCCGAGGTACTCACCGATGACGAGCTCGACGAGCTGGTCGAGCAGTTCATCCACCGGGCGGTGCTGGCCCGCCAGGCCGGGTTCGACTTTGTAGACATCAAGGCCTGCCACGGCTACCTGGGCCACGAGTTCCTATCCGCCATCGACCGCCCCGGTCCCTACGGTGGCGATCTGGAGGGCCGCACTCGCTTCCTGCGATCCATCATCACTGGTATCCGCGCCAAAGCCCCCACCCTGGGCGTGGCTGTACGCCTGTCGCTGTTCGACTTCGTCCCCCATACCGCGGGCGCCAGCGGCGTCGGCACCCCCGAAACTCTCGACCCTTACCCGCTGGCCTTCGGCGGCGACGGATCGGGAGTGGGCGTCGACCTAGCCGAAACTCACCAACTGCTCGACATGCTGGGTGAGTTGGGGGTCGGGCTGGTATGCGCCACCGCGGGCAGTCCTTACTACGTGCCCCATATCCAGCGGCCCGCCTTCTTCCCACCCTCCGACGGCTATCAGCCCCCTGAAGACCCTTTGGTCGGCGTGGCCCGCCTGATCGACGCCACCGCTGATATAGCCCGCCAGCATCCGGACATGACGCTGGTGGCCGCAGGCCTGTCGTACCTCCAGGAATGGCTGCCCGCCGTCGGCCAAGCCCTGGTGGCCGCGGGGATCGCCGACGCCGTCGGCCTGGGTCGCATGATCCTGGCCTACCCCCAGATGCCCGCCGACGTGATGGCCGGTCATGAGCTCGACCGCCGCCTCATCTGCCGCACCTTCTCCGACTGCACCACCGCCCCTCGCAGCGGACTGATCTCGGGGTGCTACCCACTGGACGACTTCTACAAGCAGCGAGAAGAGCGCATCCAACTCGCCGCTTTCAAGAAGGAGGCCAAGGCTCGCCTGCGCTGAACCCTGGGAAAGAAATCAGCCCTCGGGGGGAGGCCGGAGCGCCCCCAGGCAAAAGCCCCATAGTCCATCGAACCGGGTGTGAGTGGAGCCCACTCGACCGAGTGCAAAAATATGGGCGGCCAGCGAGATATCGAAGAAGAGATCGGACAGTTGCTCCACCTCGATGTCCGATCGGACTGATCCGTCGGCCACCCCGTCGGCGATGATTCCGGATATGAGCTGCCGCAGGGGATCCCAGGCCAGCCGCAGTCCTTCGGGCCGGGTGGCGGCCAATTGGTTGTGCAGCGTGGCCATAGAGCGGACGATCTTCGCTGGGGGCGCATCTTGGCCTCGAATGAAGTCCCACAGAGTCCGGACACAAGTCTCTAGCCTGACCAGCGGAGGGGCTCCACCCTGAACAGTGTCGGGGATGTGTTCCACAAGCTGGGTGATCAGCTCCTCGAACAGCGCCAAGACGAGGTCGTCCTTGGAAGAGAACAGCTGGTAGAAGCGCCGCAGCGAGCCTCCCGAGCGCTGCACCACGTCTTGCACGGTGAACTCCACCGATCCCTCCTCTTCGAGAAGGGCTAGCGCGGCGTGAACAAATTCGCCGCTGCGAGCCAAGGCCTGGACTCGAGCGCTGTCCAGCGACCGCTCGAGCATGCGCTGCTCCCAAGTGCTGAGCGCAACCAGCTCGGAATCTTCGTTCTCTACTTGGATATCTGTGTTCTCAACACTGACATCTTTGTTCTCAGTGTCAATATCTATGTTCTCAGGCACGTCTTTCCTGTTCTCATAGTTGATATTGTAATTCTCGCGTGCAAGAATGGGATTCTCAACAAGGAGAAGCGGGTTATGTCACCCTCCACACTAGCCACCGCGATCGACCTGACTGACATGGACATGTTCGCCGTACGTGAGCCCTACGAGGTGTATGACGAGCTGCGAGCCCACTCCCCCATCTGGCGCCATCCCGCGACCGCCACCCATGAAGAACCGTTCTGGCTGGTCACTTCCCACGATCTCATCACCAAAGCCCACCGGATGGGCCCGGTGCTCTCCCATCAAACCGGCCCGGGCCGCGACGGCGCCGGCGGCATCATCCTCCCCGATGTCGAGATGGGCCCCGGAATCATGATGATCATGACCGACCCGCCCGACCACACCCGCTACCGGAAACTGGTCAGCAGGGGATTCACCCCCCGGATGGTGCGCAAGCTGGAGCACTGGCTCCGCATCCGCAGCCACCTCATCATCGATGCGCTCGACGGCCGCACCGAGGGCGACTTCGTGGTCGACCTGGCCTCGGAGCTTCCACTCATGGCCATCGCTGAGATCGTCGGCGTCCCCCAGGAAGACCGCCACAAGCTGTTCGAGTGGACCAACTCAGCTATCGGGCGGTTCGATCCCGAGTTCCAGAACGAGCATGATCCCTACTCGCCGCAAAACGGGACGATGGACGCCTTCAACATGACCATCTACGCCCAGCAGCTCACCGAGCAGAAGCGCCGCTGCCCCGGCGAGGACCTGATGACCAAGCTGGCGCAGGCCAAGGTGACGATGGCCGACGGGACGGTGACCGAGCTCAACGATCTGGAGATCTCGCTCTTCTTCACCCTGCTGGTGGTCGCCGGCAACGAGACCACCAGGAACTCCATCACCCACGGCCTGCTCGCCTTCCAGAAGTTTCCTGACCAGTGGGAGCTGCTGCGCCGCCATCCCGAGCTGATGCCCAGCGCAGTGGACGAGGTTCTGCGGTACGGCTCGCCGGTTCGCTACTTCCGCCGCACCGCGGCCGAAGACCTAGAACTGGGCGGAGCGCACATCCGGGCTGGTGAGAAGGTCACCCTGTGGTATGGGGCGGGCAACCGCGACCCTGAGGTGTTCGACGACCCCCACCGCTTCGACATCACCCGTACGCCGAACCCCCACCTGGCCTTTGGTGCCGGTGGCGCCCACTATTGCCTGGGTGCCAACTTGGCCAAGCTGGAGTTGGAAGTCATGTTCGAAGCGCTGATCAACCGCCTCCCCGAAATCGAGGTGATCGGCCCGCCTGAGCGGCTACGCGACCTCACCATCAACGGCATCAAGCACCTCCCGGTGCGCTACGGGCCGGTGGCCAGCGCCGAAGCGGCTTAGCCTTCGCCTCTTCACCCCCCGATACTGTGGGGGCCGAACTCAACAGCGAAAGCAGGCGAGCAGTGCCCGACCTCCAGGTAGAAAAGCGCGACCACATCGTCACCGTCACCATCGACCGCCCCCCTGTCAATGCCGTCACCACCGCCACCATGGCCGAGATCAGAGACGTGTTCTCCACATTGGGCGACGACCGGGACGTGCGGGTCGCCATCTTCACCGGCGCCGGTGACAAGTCGTTCGTGGCGGGCGTCGATCTGAAGACCTCTGGAACCGAACCCCGCGACCAGCGACCCCCCACGGAGCTGACCGACCCCGGATTAGTGGCCCGAGAAGCCATGTGGGCCATCATCGACTGCGCTGTGCCGGTGATCGGGGCCATCAACGGCTACGCACTGGGTGCGGGCCTGGCCTATGCCGCCTGCTGCGACATGCTGGTGGCCTCCGAGAACGCCCGTTTCAGTACTCCCGAAATAAATGTCGGGCTTTTGGGGGCCAGCGCCCACCTGTCTTTGATGATGGGCCGCCACAAGGCCCGAGAGATGTTCCTCACCGGCGAGCAGGTGTCCGCACAGGAGATGTACCGCATCGGCGCGGTCCGAGAGGTGACCGCGCCCGACAAGCTCATGGACACCGCGCTGGAGCTGGCCCAAGAGCTGGCCGCCAAGAGCCCGATCGCGCTGCGCATGGCCAAGGAGTCGATGAACCGAATCGAGAACATGGAACTGCGGGAGGGCTACCGAACCGAGCAGGACTACACCACCCGCCTGATGCGCTTCGACGACTCCCGCGAGGCCCGCCGCGCCTTTCGGGAGAAGCGAGACCCCGAGTACAAGTGGCAGTGAGGGCGATTCTGCTCAGAAGAGCTTGCTGTTGTCCCAGTTTAGGATCTTGCCCACCGGGGTCAGCTCGATGGTGGAGTTGAGGTTCTTCTCGTAGTAGTCCCGGGTCTGCTCGGGCATCACTTCTTGGGCGGTCCGATACGCGGCGTACTTCTCATCGAGGGCAACAGCAATCCTCTGGGCCAGCTCGTCGGAGGGCTCAATCACCCGGCCCACGCACTCCACATGCACCGCCCGCAACTCAGCCCACCTCTCACCCGATTCCACAAGGAAGGAACACCGCTGGTCGTTGCGGACCCGCACCACCTTCTTGCCCCGAGTGACCATGTAGATCTTCTGATCCAGCACCACGTACCACACCGGCAGGGCGATCGGCTGGCCGTTGGCCCGAAGCGTTGTGAAGACGCCGTTCACCGAGTTCTCCAGCATCTCCCAGCACTCTTCGGGCGACATCCGCACCGTGAGCTTGGTCTTCTTCTCAGCCATCGACCAGCTCTCTCAGTTCTCGTCGGAGGATCTTGCCCGAGGCCGATTTGGGAATGGCATCGGTGAACCGCACCTCTCCGAGGTGCTTGTAAGTGGCCATGTGGTCGGCGACATGGGCCTTGACCGCCTGCTCATCGAGCGGGGAATCCGGGGCGGCAACCACGAATGCCAGCGGCACCTCGCCGCTCTCTTCGTCGGGGCGACCGACCACCGCGGCATCGGTGATCTGCGGGTGGTCCAGCAGCAGCGCCTCCAACTCGGCGGGGGCCACTTGGAACCCCTTGACCTTGATGAGTTCCTTCAGCCGGTCGACGATGTAGACGTGGCCGTCGCCGTCGATCCGGGCGATGTCCCCGGTGTGGAGCCAGCCGTCCTCGTCGATGGTCTCGGCGGTGGCCGCCGGGTTGTTGAGGTACCCCTTCATCACCTGGGGGCCGCGGATCCAAAGCTCCCCCTCCACATCTATGGGCTGATCTTCACCGGAGTCGGGAGCAACGATGCGGGCCTCGGTATTGGCCACCGTCAGGCCCACCGACCCCGGCTTGAAATTGCCCGGCGGGGTGGCATGGGAGATAGGGCTGAGCTCGGTCATCCCGTAGCCCTGCACCACCTCGCAGCCGATTCGGTCCGATGCCTCCGCGGCCACTTCAGCTCCCAGCGGGGCAGCGCCGGACAGAACCTGGCGCAGAGACGAAAGATCGAAATCGGCTACCGCGGGGTGTTTGGCCAACGCCAACACGATGGGGGGAACAGCGAAAAACCGGGTCACTTCGTGCCGTTCGATGAGCGAAAGCGCCTGGGCCAAGTCGAAACGGGGCATGGTCACCAGCGTCGCCCCGTGGTGAAGCTGGTCGTTCATGAGCACCTGCATGCCGTAGATGTGGAAGAAGGGCAGCACCGCCAGCACCACATCGCTGCCCTGGGACGCCACCGACGAGGCGCACTGCTCGACGTTGTTCACCAGGTTGGCGTGGGTGAGCATCACCCCCTTGGGCAAACCGGTGGTGCCCGATGAATAAGGCAGCACCACCACGTCATTGTGGGGGTCAACATCGACCTGCGTGATTGGGTCTCCCATCAGCGACTGCATGGGAACGCCCATGGTCGGGCTGGCGGCGTCGATTACCACCACATCGCCTGCCACTCCGGCCTGGTCCATTGCCTCTTGGGCCTGGGGGGCGAACCCGTCGGCAGCAAAGACCAGCTTCGCCCCCGAATCGATGAGCTGGTAGGCGATCTCCTCCGCTCCGTAGGTGGGATTGACCGTGGTGACTGCTCCTCCCGCGACCGCCACCGCGTGGAACACCACCGGATACCACGGGGAATTCGGCGCGATCAGCGCGGCGACATCGCCTCGCTGGAAACCGCCCGCGGCCAATCCCCCAGCCAGGGCATATACCGACCGCCCGAGTTGGCCGAACGTCAGCGACCACTCCCCCGGCCCGTCGATCACCGCGGCCTGGTCGGCCAACTCCGCGGCCCGCTCCAGTACAAACCCCGTGACCGGCTGGGAGCTCAGCGGCTCATCGGGCAAGGGGCTGGGATGAACCATCACGAGGTGGCTCAGGCGGGCGTGATGCCGTGGAACGGGCTCCCAGCCGCCTGATACTCCTCGAGCAGCTTGAAGAACTCCTCGCCGAAGGGACTTTCACCCCGCAGCGGCATCGCCGCCCGGACCACGGTGAAGTCCAAAGGCGCGAGCTCGGCGGCGGCGTCGAAGTGGCGGACGGCCCCTTCCTCGTTTCCGGCCCGCCGCAGATGGGCGGCCAGTCGGAAATGCAGGCGGGCAGCGATCTCGTCCTCGTCCAGATCAGCGATCTCGCTGTCGGCGTCGTCGGGAACAACATCGTCGTGGACCCAGGCACGGATCTGGTCGAAGTGCCCTTGACAAGTTCGACCGGTGAATTCGCTAAACATGTCGCTTCCGAATTCGTTGGCATTGGGACGGGCGATTCGTCCCTGCTCGTCGATCCACACCACCGCGGGCACATTGCTTATGGCGTATGTCTCGGTCAGGATGTGGTTGGGGTCCATGAGCACCGGGTAAGTGATGCCATCGGCCAACACCCGTACCTCGTCGACGGCCTCGTCGATGGCCACTGCAATCACCATAAAGCCGTCGTCGGCCATCTCATCGTGCAATTCCTGCCACCCGGGCAGGTCAAAGGCGCATCCTCACCAACTGGAGAAGGCGACCAAGAGCCGCTTCTTGCCGGCATAGTCCGAGAGGCTTCGCTCCGCGCCGTCGAGATCGGCAAGGGTGAAGTCGGGCGCCTGGCGATCTCGCAGAGCCGCCTGACGAGTGGCGTTGGGCTGGCCCAACACCACAACGCTGGCGTCAGGGTCAATCACGGTGGGCTGATCCACTGCATTGGCCACCGCGGCCAAATCGAGCTTGTCGCCCACCCGGATGGCCGAGCCGTCTCCGACCAGTACGCATTGATCGCCGCGGCAAAGCCCCTCCGGTTTCAGCGTCCAGCCGACGGCGGCGGAGAGGGCATCGGGCTCGATCAGCGGGCGGCCATCCGCCCATTCGCCGGTGGCAGTGGCCACCTCGTCACCCAGGATGGTGATTGTCGTCATGCCAGGAACTCCTTGATTTCGGCTACTGCACAGGATCGGTCGGAATCGGTTCGCCAACCGGCAAATAGGTTCTGACCTCGGGGAAGTACTCGTAACGGCGCACCAACGAGCCAGCCGAGTGCTTGTCGGGCGAGAGGCTGGCATTGATCATGGCGGGGAGGTCGAACGTACCGAGTCCCTCTGCCGCGGCCTTGAATGTCTCCGGGGTGATGTTGCCGCCGGCTGCCTCCAAGATCTTCACGGTTAGGGCGAAGGCCCGGCAATGGTTGACCACACCGTTGACGATGTCGTCGTTGGTGGTATCGAGAGGCTCGTCGCTGGATCGCTCTTCAAATATGGCAAGGCACTGCTGGACGCCGGAATCGGCCAGGGCTTCCTCGCTGGTCGGCTTGTTGGTGGTGACGGCAAAGGTGCGGGCCATGTACTCGTCTTCCAGGCCTTGATCGTCGGCGATTGTCAAGCGGTCGGCGGCCTGTCCATTGGTGTGGGCAATGCGCACCTCCCAGCCAATTCGCTGCACTGACCCGATGATGCCGTACACGTTGGAGAGGTTGAGGATCAGATCAACCCCGTCGGCCTCCATTCGCGTGGAGATGTTGTCGGTGTTCTGCTCGTTCTGAACGGTGTCAGTGGTGGGTGCGCCCGGGGAGTAGACGCCGACGACGTTGATGCCCGCCTCCTCTAACAACGGCTCTACCGCGTCGGCATACTCCTTGTCGGGGGGAGCCTCGTAGTAAATGCCCACTCGGTACCCGTCAAGATCGCCGGCCCGGATCATCTCGGTGGTCCCGCCGACCCGCTGGCGGGTTTGCTTCATCTCAGTGGCAAAGAACAGGCCGTTGGACCGCTCTTGGCGCTCGGTGTTCTCCCCGAAATGGCCCACATAGGGGTGTCCGTGAAGCTCGGTTATGCACAGGGCGTTGTCTTCGAGGAACTGGCCGATCACCACGAACACCTCTTTGTCCTCGAGTAACTCGGTACACACCCGCTCGCTGTCGGCGGTCCCAATGGGCAGGAAGGAAACCACATGGACGACGACGTTGCGGCCGTGGATGCCGCCCCGCTCATTCAGGTCTTCGGACAGTGCGGCGTATAGGTCATGCACCGGGAAGATGCCGATGTCGATGCCGAACATCTCGTTGATCTGCACCGGATCGATGGCGGCCACGCCAATAGCGATCTCGGTTTCGGTCACCCCCTGGTAGCTGGCAATGAGCTCCACCGGTGTGGGGGCTGGCGTCGGCTCAGCGGGGGTCTCAGCCGGCTCGTCGGCCGGTTGCTCGGCGGGCTCCTCAGCAGGTTCGTCAGCCGGCTCCTCCGCGGGTGCTTCGGCCGGCTCGTCGGCCGGTTGCTCGGCGGGTTCCTCAGCCGGTGCAGCCGTCTGCTCCTCAGCCGCGGCTGGCTCAGCGGTGTCGGCCGCGCCGTCATCGTCGTTGCCACCGCAGGCCGCGGCCACCAACGCCAAGACGACGAGCAGCCACCACCATCTTCTAGCGGTCCCAAATCCCCTGTTCTTGCCGGGCATGTTCATACTCCAATGCTGTGGCCGGATATGTGTAGTGGCGTCACTTGAGTCCCAAACGAGCGTATTGCTCATCGGGCGCGTCCACATCGTTGAGCGCGGTGTGGAGCAAATCAACCATCTCTGCGGCTGATGGCTCGCTGCTTCGGTTTTCCTGTTCGCTGGGATCGACGTCGAGGTCGAACAGGAAGTGGCGGTTATTGCAGGCATTCACCGCTACCCACAGCGGGAGCGTGTCGCCCGGCTCGTAGGGCTGGCGGATCACCGGAACCTCCGAACCAGGCATGTTGTCGAGCCAAGCCCGGTGGTCAGGCGGAGGCAGGCCAGGCATGCCGATGTCGCCGAACGGCATGGTGGACCATCGGTTGGACCACATGGAGATGGGAAAGTTCTCGCCCTCGGCTCCCCGGGCGTACTTGTGCTGGCCATCGGTCACCTGCACCCATCCGCCGAACACCCCGCCCAGCGCCCACTCTCGGATGGAGTCAGCCTCGCCGCTCAGCAGCGGGGCCATGGAGCGGCCGTGGGTGGTCTGCATCACTTCGGCATCGAAGATGTCGGCCACGGTGGCGAAGATGTCTACGTTGGTGGTCAGCGCCTCGCAGGTTCCCCCGCCGGGTTTGCCGGGCCACGAAATCAACAGCGGCGTGTGGCCCAGCGGCTCGTATTGGGGCACGCCCGGCTTGCCCCAGATGTCGCGGCCCTCCCGCTCGTCGCCCAGGTAGTGGCCGTGGTCGGTACACACGATCAGCGCGGTGTTGTCCCACAGGTTCTGTTCGTCGAAACGATTGAGGATCTGTCCGAACCAGTGGTCGATCATCGACAGCTTGGCCCCGTAGTTGGCCCGCACGTGCCGGCCCTCTTTCTCCGAGAAGTGGCCGGAGGCGATGCCCCCGTCGATGTAGGGGGGCCAGATAATCCACTCCTCGTTCCCCCACGGCTCGTCGTGATAGCGGCCAGCCCACGGCGCGGGGGTGTCGAACGGCTCGTGGGGGTCGAATTCATCCACGAACATGAACCACCGGTCGTGATGCGGCGTGTCCTCAGCCAAGAACCGGGCCGCCGAGCTCATGGTCATCGGTCCGGGATAATCCTCCTCGGCCCGGAAGAACGTGCGCGACCGGTCATAGGCCCGATCCATCTCCTCGAGCCCCCACATCTTCGACCACCACCAGCCGCCCTTTCGGGCCGGCATAGTAGGGGTGCCGGCCCAAGAGGGGTCGTAGTACGTGCGCCACGGATCGCCCTCGTGGCCCCGCAGGTAGTCCCAGCAATGGAAATCGGTGTGGTAGTTCTCCCCGCCGGTCTCGAACAGGTGGGGATGATCGGTGACCAGTGCGGTGGTCACGCCTTGGTGGCGCAGCACCCGGGTGATGGGCTCCTCCCACAGCTCGATCGAACCCCACGGCTTCCACAGAAAGTCCAGCGCCCCGCACAAGATGTCGTGGCGAGCCGGCATACAAGGCAGCGACCCCGTCACATGGCGAGTGAACCGGGTGGCCCGCTCAGCCGCAAAACGGTCCAGGTTCGGCGTCTCGAACTCGGTGCCGCCGTAGCTCCCCAACATGTGCCGGTTCAGCGAATCCAGGAGGATGACCGCGACATTGGAGGGTGTTCCCATGGTGTCCCCTTGCTCTTCCCCTGCCATGCGGCCACCCAAACTACCCTGCACGGACAAGGGCGCGCCGACCGCTGACGCCGAACGACCTCGACGAGTTGGCGGGTCCCGTTAGCCCTGGCCGACTAGCTCAGCCCCAGCCGGGTGAATTGGTCGTCGGGGGCTTGCAACTCGCTGAGCGCAGCATGGAGCAGTTCGACCATCTCCCGGTCGCTCGATTCGCCGCTGCGATTCTCCTGCTCATCGGGGTCGATGTCGAGGTCGAACAGGAAATGGCGGTCGTTGCAGTTGTTCACCGTCACCCATAGCGGGAGGGTGTCGCCCGGCTGGTAGGGCTGGCGGATCACCGGCACCTCCGAGCCTGGCATCGTGTCGAGCCAGGCACGGTGGTCGGGAACCGGAAGGCCGGGAAAGCCCATTTCGCCGAAGGGCACGGTGGACCATCGGTTGGACCACATGGAGATGGGGAAGTTCTCGCCCTCGGCTCCCCGGGCGTACTTGTGCTGGCCGTCGGTCACCTGGACCCATCCGCCGTAGACGCCGCCCAGCGCCCACTCCCGGATGGATTCGGCCTCGCCGGTAACCAGAGGGGCCATGGAGTGGCCGTGGGTGGTCTGCTTCACCTCGGCGCCAAACACGTCGGCCACGGTGGCGAAGATATCCACGTTGGTGGTCAGCGCCTCGCAGGTTCCCCCGCCCAGTTTGCCGGGCCACGACATCAAAAGCGGCGTGTGGCCCATCGGCTCATACTGGGGCACTCCGGGCTTGCCCCAGACGTCACGGCCCTCCCGCTCCTCGCCCAGATAGTGGCCGTGGTCGGTACACACGATCAGCGCGGTGTCGTCCCACAGGTTCTGCTCGTCGAAGCGGTCCAGGATCTGACCGAACCAGTGGTCGATCATCGACAGCTTGGCCCCGTAGTTGCCCCTTACGTGGCGAGCCTCCCGCTCGGTGAGGTTCCCTACGCTGATGGCCCCGTCGGCGTAGGGGGGCCAGATGATCCACTCGTCGTCCCACGCCTCATCGTGGTAGCGGCCGGCCCACGGCGCGGGCGTGTCGAACGGCTCGTGGGGGTCGAACTCGTCCACGAACAAGAACCACCGGTCGTGGTGCGGGGCGGCCTCGGCCAAGAACCGGGCCGCCGCGCTCATAGTCATCGGACCGGGATAGTCGTCCTCGGCCCGGAAGAAGGTGCGGGCCCGGTCGTAACCCCGATCCATCTCCTCCATGCCCCACGTCTTGGTCCACCACCAGCCGCCCTTTTTGGCCGGCATGGCCGGAGCCCCCACCCAGGTGGGGTCGTAGTAGGTGCGCCACGGGTCAGTGGTGTGGCCTCGGAGGTAGTCCCAACAGTGGAAGTCGGTGTGGTAGTTCTCCCCGCCGGTCTCAAACAGGTGGGGATGATCGGTGACCAGCGCGGTGGTCACGCCTTGGTGGCGCAGCACCCGGGTGATGGGCTCCTCCCACAGCTCGATCGAACCCCACGGCTTCCACAGAAAGTCCAGCGCCCCGCACAGAATGTCGTGGCGAGCCGGCATACAAGGCAGCGACCCCGTCACATGGCGAGTGAACCGGGTGGCCCGCTCAGCCGCAAAACGGTCGAAGTTTGGCGTCTCAAACTCGGTGCCCCCATAGCACCCCAGCATGTGCCGATTCAGCGAATCCAGCAGAACTACCGCAACGTTGGATGGTGCCCTCATCAAATCCCCCGGCTTGCCTCTGGCATCGGCTCGATCTGGTCACGCTAGTCTCATGGGCCATCTAAGCCTGCTCAATTCAGGGGGACAGTTGGCCGAGGATCGTGCCCAGGGTGAGTCGATTGACGCACTGGCGTCCTCGGTGCTCGAGGGCGAGGCCGCGCGGCGCGACGCCCAGAAGGCCGATGTGCTGTTCCCCGACGATCTACTGCCCGGGGTGGGCGGCGAGCAGACCACCCTCAAGGAGGGCCTGCGCAAGGGCGGATTCCAGACCTTCATCGTGCTGCTGGCGCTGAACAGCCTCGACGAACTGGAGAACAGTGCGGTGGCCATCTTGGGGCCCGACATCGGCGAGAGCTTCGGGGTGAGCGACGGGGCCATCACCGCCATCAGCACCGCCTCGCTCATGTTCTTTGTGCTGGGTGCCGGCCCGATGGGGTGGCTGGCCGACCGCTTCCGCCGCGGCCCTATCGTGGGCATCGCCAGCGGGGCCTTCGCCGCGTTCAGCGCCCTGTCGGGGGCGGCGGTGAATGCCCTGATGTTTTTCTTCATGCGGTTCTTCGCCGGCATGTCCAAGGCCAACACCATCACCGTGCATCCCAGCATGCTGGCCGACACCTACCCGCTTCAGACCCGGGGCCGCATGTACGCCACCAACGCCGGGGTGGGCCGGGTGTTCTCCGCCATCAGCCCGATCCTGGCCGGGGGCATCGCGGTGTGGATCGGCGGCGACGACGGCTGGCGGTGGGCGTTCTACCTGCTCGGGCTGCCCACCGCGGCGTTGGCGTTCTTAGCCTTCTTCCTGCGGGAGCCGCCCCGGGGCCAGTGGGAGCAGAAGCACGTTCTGGGTGCCGGGCTCAAGCAGGACAACAAGATGCCCATCTCGGTGGAGGCCGCCTTCACCCGCATCTGGAACATCGACACCATCCGCAACATGACCATTGCCTTTGCGGCCATGGGATTCGCCCTCTTCCCAGCCGGCTCGATCCAGTCGTTCTTCTTGGAAGAGGAGTTCGGCCTCGACGCCTTGGAGCGCGGCTTGGCGGTGGCCCCCGCTGGCATTGGGCTGATCATGTTCTTGCCGTTCGTCGGACGCCGGTTCGACGCCACGTTTCGCAAGGACCCCGACCGGGCCATCCGGCTCATCGGCATCCTCCTCCTGCCCATTGGCGTGCTGGTTCCCATCCAGTACGCCATGCCCAACCTCGCTTTGTTCATGATTCTGTCCGCGATCAACTCCACCTTCTTGGGCGGAGCTTTCGCCATGGTGCAGCCCGCCATCCAAGCGGTGTTCCCCTACCGGCTGCGGGGCATGGGCACTGCGTTTCTGACGTTCTTCATGGTCATGGTCGGCGGTGTGGGAGGCAGCATCATCGCCGGCTTCCTCCAAAACGAGCTGGGCGAGCAAACCGCCATCACCATCATCACCGCCACAGCCATGCCGATCGGGGCTTACTTCGTGCTGCGAGGGGCCAACCGGCTGCGCCGCGACCTCTCGTTGGTAGTCAGCGAGCTGCGGGAAGAACAGAACGAGGAGCGCCGCCAAGCCGAGACAGACCCCGACGACATCCCGGCCATCCAGGTGACTGATGTCGATTTCAGCTACGGGCAAGTGCAGGTTCTGTTCGACCTCGGGTTTGAAGTACGCAAGCACGAGACGTTGGCCCTATTGGGCACCAACGGCGCGGGGAAGTCCACCGCGCTCAAGGTGACCACCGGCCTGGTGACCCCTGAGCGAGGAGTGGTGCGTCTGCACGGCCAGACCGTTACCTTCGCCACACCTGAGCAGCGGGCGGCCATGGGGCTGCACATGCTGCCCGGCGGAGCCGGAGTGTGGAGCGACCTGTCTATCCGCGACAACCTGCTCATGGGGGCTTACGCCTATCGCAGGGATCCCAGCGACCGGGACCGTCGCATCGAAAGGGTCTTCGAATTGTTCCCCGACCTGGCCCACCGGCCTAAAGAGCGGGCGGGCAACCTCTCGGGTGGCCAGCAGCAGATGCTGGCGCTGGCCCGGGTGATGCTGCACGAGCCCGAGGTGCTGATGATCGACGAGTTGTCGCTGGGTCTGGCCCCGGTGGTGGTGCAGTCGCTACTGGAGACCATCGAGGAGCTCAAGGACCAGGGCCAGACCATGATCATCGTCGAGCAGTCCCTGAACGTGGCGCTGGCCATTTCCGACCGGGCCGTGTTCCTGGAAAAGGGACAGGTGCGCTTTGAGGGGCCGGCCCAGGAGCTGGCTGAACGAGACGATCTGGCCCGGGCGGTTTTCCTGGGCACCGAGGGCGGCTGATGGAAATCGCCTCTGCCTCCGTGGTCGGGACCTGGATCACCCAGCAGTTGGCCTTCAACGGGGTAGTCAATGGCTTGGTGACCGGGCTGGTTGCCTTGGGGATCGTGCTGATCTACCGGTCCACCCGGGTCATCAACTTCGCGGTGGGCAACATGGGCATCATCTCCGCTTCGATGATGGCGCTGCTGGTGCTGAACTACGGCTGGGGGTTCTGGCTGGCGCTCGCGCTATCGCTGGCGCTGGGGGTCTTGTTCGCCGCCGCAGTGGAGCTGACGGTGATCCGCCGGCTGTTCAACTCTCCCCGGGTGATTGTGCTGGTGGCCACGGTCGGCATCGCCCAGCTGGCCCAGCTGGTGATCTCCCAGCTTCCCGACATCGAGGCCGCCGGCCAGAGATATCCGGTGGTGGTCGGTAGAGTCTGGGAAGACGTTTGGTTTACCGAAATCCGGGTACGCGGTCCCCAGCTCATCATTCTCATCGCAGTGCCGGTTTTGGCCCTGCTATTGGGCTGGTTGATGAACCGAACCTCATTCGGCAAGTCGGTAGCCGCTTCGGCCAACAACCCCGACCTCTCCCGGCTGTCGGGGATCAATCCCAAAACGGTGTCCACCTTCGTATGGGTGATGGCCGGGATGTTGGCCTCCCTGTCGATGATCATGCTCTCCGGGTCAACCGGACAGATAGCGGGCTTGGCCAACCTGGGACCACAAACGCTGGGCAAGGCCATGGTGGCTGCCGTGCTGGCCTCGATGGTTTCCTTCCCGCGGGCCATGGTGGCCGGGATGTTGATCGGTTTCCTCGACGCTCTGTTCCGGTTCAACTTCTTCACCGAAACCGGACTCATAGACTTCGTCATCTTCTTGGCGGTGCTGGTGGCCGTGTATTTCCAAAGCCGCAGCCAAGGCGAGACCGGCGTGTTCTCATTCGCCCCCAAGGTGCGGGCCATCCCCGAGCGGCTGCGCCAGGTGTGGTGGCTGCGACACCTGTCCAAAATCGCTTTGGGGGCGCTTTTGGTGCTCGGCATCGTGCTGGTGCAGCTCCCCGGCATCACCAACCTGCCGTCCCGCCAGCTGCTGTACGCCACCGTGCTGTGCTTTGCGGTCTGCGGACTGTCGGTCACCATCATCACCGGCTGGGCCGGCCAGCTCTCCCTGGCCCAGATGACCTTCGCCGGCATGGGGGCGCTGTTCGCCGCCAGCCTCAAGCGGGGACTGTCCATGGACTTCACCGTGGGAACCGGGTTCTTGCCCGGCGACGCGTTGTCGTACGACTTCTTCGACGTCCAATTTGAGACCGGCGGTATCCCGTTCATGGTGGCCATTCCGGTAACCGCGCTGTTCTCTGCGCTGGTGGCGGCCGTGATAGGGGTCGGATCACTTCGGGTTCGCGGCCTCTATCTGGCGGTTACCACATTTGTGTTCGCCCTGGCCGCCCAGCAGTACCTCTATCGGAGGCCGTTCTTCACTGGGGGCAACACGTCGTCGGTGTCGTTCCGCCGGGGCGAGTTGTTCGGCCTCGACCTGAAGTCGCAGAAGACCTACTACTACGTGTGTCTGGCCTTGTTGCTGATTGCGGTGATCATCGTCAGCCGACTGCGCCGATCGGGGGTTGGCCGCACCATCATCGCAGTGCGCGACAACGCCGACTCCGCCTCGGGCTACACGGTTGGGCCGGTGCGCTCCAAGCTGTCTTCGTTCGCGTTGGCCGGGGGCATCGCCGGATTGGGCGGAGCAATGCTGGCCGGCTTGGTGCAGAACGTCCCGATCAGCGAGCGGTTCTTCCAGGTGGAGGACTCATTGCAGCTTGTGGGCATGGTGGTGATCGGGGGTCTCGGCTCGTCGGTTGGCGCAGTGTTGGGGGCGATTTGGGTCTACGGCCTCCCGAATCTGTTCAACAATGCGGAAACCGTTGCCCTGTTCTCCTCCAGCATCGGGCTCCTGCTGGTGCTGATGTACTTTCCGGGCGGGCTCATCCAAATCGGCTACAGCGCACGAAACGCCCTCATCGGCCTAGCCGAGCGACGACTCGGACCCGATCCCGGCGGCAAGACCATCCAAGCCGCTCCCACCAGCCTGACCCGGGTTGACGATCCCCGGCCGGCCACCGATCCCATGCTGGCCGGGCACGACATCAGTGTGCGGTTCGGCGGCGTGAATGCAGTTTCGGAGGCCACCGTGGTGGTCCATCCCGACGAGATCGTGGGCCTCATCGGTACCAACGGCGCCGGCAAGTCCACATTCATGAATGCGGTGGGAGGCTACGTGCCGTCCAGCGGCCGAGTGGAGCTGCTCGGCACCGACATCACCCGGCTTTCTGCTTCCCGTCGGGCCCGAGCCGGGTTGGGACGCACCTTCCAAACCGCGTCGCTGTTCCCGGAGCTGACGGTTCGAGAAACAGTGCAGGTGGCCTTGGAGGCCCGGGGCCGCACGCCACTCCTGAGCACGGCCCTGCACCTCCCCCACACATTTACCTTGGAACGGCGGCGACGGGCCGAAGCCGACGAGCTCATCGACTACTTGGGGTTGGGGCGCTACGCGGATTCCTATATCAGCGACTTGTCCACCGGGACCCGCCGCATCGTGGAGATCACTGGGCTGCTGGCCCTGGGCACCCGGGTGCTTTGCCTCGACGAGCCCACCGCTGGAGTGGCCCAGCGGGAAACCGAGGCATTCGGACCGCTTATCGTCAATATCCGCCGGGAACTGGGTGCCGCCATGCTGATCATCGAGCACGACATGCCCCTCATCATGAGCATCAGCGACCGGGTGTATTGCCTGGAAGCCGGCAAGGTCATCGCCGAGGGATCGCCCTCCGAGGTCCGCAACGACCCCCTCGTGATCGCCAGCTACCTCGGCACCGACGAGCGCGCCATCGCCATCAGCGACGGCTGACCTTCCGAGACCGCGGTCTTGCTTGGCTGATCGGCTCAGTAGCGGGGATTGCGGGAACCGAAGAACAGACGGTCGGCGTTGGCGTAGAGGTACTTGTCGAGCACGCCATCTCGCAGGTCGAGGTCCCAGGCCTCGGTGATGCAGCGGCGCATGTCCAGGGCCGGATGATCGGAGGCGAAGATCACCTTGTCTTGGCCCCGCGTATTCATGAAATGGACGAACTCGTCCGGGAGCCGCTTGGGGCTGTACGCCGAGGTCATCAGATGCAGGTTCTTGTACTTGATCATCAGCCGCATGGCCACCCCCCACCACGGATCGGCCCCGTGGGCCATGCACAGCTTCAGATCGGGGAAGCGCAG
The DNA here is from genome assembly GCA_022819825.1 of Acidimicrobiia bacterium. Classification (GTDB taxonomy): domain Bacteria; phylum Actinomycetota; class Acidimicrobiia; order Acidimicrobiales; family Bin134; genus Poriferisocius. The sequence continues at coordinate 40,957 of JAJEGM010000037.1, forward strand.
ACAGATCCGGTCGAGCAGCATTGGGTCTTGGCCCTCTCCGGGCATGGGCGGGCCGGGGATGCCGGTGTTGATGGACAGCGGCAGATCCAGCTCAGTGCACTTGGCGTAGAGCGGGTAGTACACCGGGTCGCTGGGCGGCACATCCACCCCGAATGGCACCACACGGGCCAGCGCCACCGGATACTGCTTGACCATGTCCTCCAGCTTCCACAGCACCGGCATCATTCCCCGGGGGTCGAGATGGAGAGCCAGCGCGAACCGCTCGGGGTAGCGCTCCACAAAGTCGAAGGCACGGGGGTTGTCCTCGCCGACCGTCGCTTGAATGATCGCCCTTTCCACCCCCAGCTCGTCCATAAGCGGCAGCAGCTCTTCGGGGGTGAAGCTGCGGAAAAAGTCCGCTCCGCCATGGAGATAGTCCTCTTTGACCCGAATCAGGTACTCGGGAGGCTCGTAGTCGCCCATGTTCACGTTCACCCAGCAATCAATTGCTCTCGGCGGCATGGCCCGACGCTATCCCGGCTGGGTGCCCCGGCTGGACTTGATGGCAATTCTGATAGGTGACTCGCATCGCCAGGCACCAGAATCAAGCCATGGCCACTGCCCTGGAAGGGTTGCGAGTCTTGGAGCTCGGCTCGGGAGCGGCTGCTGGTATCGCCGGAATGGTCTTGGCCGAGAACGGAGCAGAGGTGGTCAAGGTCGAATCGCCCGACGGTGACCGAGACCGGGGCCGACCCGGTTTCACCGTCTGGCATCGGGCCAAGAAGAGCGCAGTTCTCAATCTGGCCGACGACAATGACCGGGACAGATTTTTTGAGTTGGCCCGGAAGGCCGACGGGGTGATCGCGGCGTTCCGCCCATCGACTGCCACAAGGCTCGGGGTTGACTACGAGACCCTGCACCGGCTGAACGACCAACTGGTGTACGCCGCCATCACCGGCTTCGGCGAAGCCGGACCATGGCGGGACCTGCCCGGCTATGAGCAGATCGTGGCGGCCAAGAGCGGACGCATGACCACCTACGAGGGGGTGCGCCCCGGCCCGGTGTTCACCCCGGTGCCCATCGCCTCCTATGGGGCCGGGATGCTGGCTGCGGTGGGGTTGATGGCCGGGATTTGGGCCCGCCCCCGCTCAGGCCGGGGGCAGCGAGTCCACACCAGCCTGCTGCACGCTCTGAGCGTGTACGACATGACCAGCGGGCACGGCAACCGCACCAACATGCCGCCCGAGCCGGGAAAGGTCTTCGGGATCATGCGGGTGCCGTTCATGACCGCGCCCACCAAGGACGGCCGGTTCATCCAGATGTGCAGCCGCCAAGCCCACCACTACCGCCGGTGGCTCATCGAACTAGGGCTCGAGGGACTGCTGGACGATCCCGAGCTGGCCAACGCGCCCGACCTTTGGCCCAGTGAAGAGCGGCTGGCCGATGTGATCGAGGCCATCAGAAATGGCATGGAGCAGCGGACTGCCGAGGAGTGGATGGACGTGTTCTCGGCCAAAGACATCGGGGGCGATCCGTTCCTAGCCCCGCAGGAATTCCTCGACCATCCCCAGTGCACTGAGAACGGACGCCGCCAAGAGTCAGTTGATCCAGAGATGGGCTCCACGGTGCAGATCGGCCCGCTCGGTTTGTATTCCGACACGCCATCGGTTGTCGGCTCGCCCGCACCCCGACTGGGAGAGCACACCGGTGAGGTGTTGGCCGAATGGCCTTCTACTGCCTCCGGTTCTCCCTCGGCTAGCGGGAATGATCCTGCTTCCGACCTGCCCCTGGCAGATATCACCATCTTGGACGTTGGCTACTTCTACGCCTGCCCGTTCGCGGCCACGCTGCTGGCGGAGGCCGGAGCCCGGGTGATCAAAGTAGAGCCACCCACCGGCGATCCCGGGCGGCGCAACTGGACAACCGACTATGTGAAATCTCAGGTGGGCAAGGAGTCCATCGTCTTGGACTTGAAGACTCCTGAGGGACTTGAAATCTTGTACCGGCTGGTCGATCGGGCCGACGTGTTTCTGCATAATTTTCGGCCGGGGACTCCCGAGCGGCTGGGCATTGACGCGGAGACGGTGATGGCCCTCAACCCCCGCCTGCTTTATGTGTACGCCTCGTGCTTCGGCAGCCAAGGGCCGTGGGCCCACAAGGCCGGGTTCCACTCATCGCCCAACGCCATTGCCGGCGCTGGAGTGGTGGAGTCGGGTGATGAGAACCCGCCCCGCAACCGTACTTATGGCGACCCCACCGCCGCCCTGGCCACCGCGGCGGCCATCATGGCGGGCGTTCTGGCCTGCCGCAGAACTGGCCGGGGCCAGAAGCTGGAGACCACCATGCTCACGGCCACCGCATACGCCGTAGCAGAGTGGGGCATTCAACACTCGGGTCCTAAGGCACATGCCGTGGACTCCGGGCAGTTCGGATACCACGCCTACCAGCGGCTCTATGAGACCGCCAATGGCTGGCTGGTGCTGGATGTGCATCGAGACCGAGAGCGACAAGCACTGGGCGAGGTGCTCGGCGTCGAGCTTCCCGAGCAGCCCTCCCCGGAACTCGCAACCCAGTTGACCAGCGCGTTCAGCTCAGACTCGGCTGAGGCTTGGGAAGACCGGCTGCTGGCGGCCGGGATTCCCGCGGCCCAAGCTGACCGGGGAGACTTCTTGCACAATATGTTGAATGAGGACCACATGCGGAAAAGCGGCGTGGCCGTCGAAGCCAAACAAGACAGTCTGGGCTCGTACTGGAGAGCCGGGCCGACCATGAAGTTCTCGACCGCCCCAACTTCCCTGGCCCCGGCACTTCCCCTCGGTTGGGCCACGACGGGTATTTTGGGTGAACTTGGTATCGATGATGAGGAGATCACCCGACTTCACGATGCCGGGGTGACGAAGCCAATCGGACACGGTCTACCCAGCTAAAGGACCCATGAGCGCACCTTCTGGACTTCAAACATCCGTGTTGACCTGCATGGACCACCGATTGGACCCTCTTGCCATATTGCAGCTTGAGCCAGGAGAAGCCCACGTGGTGCGCAACGCCGGGGGCTACGTCACCGATGACGCCATCCGGTCCATTTGCCTGTCGCAGCAGCTTGTCGGAACCAATCGAATTGTGGTGCTCCACCATACGGGCTGTGCGGCATCGGCCCATTCTGCTGAGGGCTTCCGGGCGTTGGTAGAAGCCGGTACCGGCTTCTCACCGACCTGGGATGTGGAACCGGTCGGCGACCCCCGCGAGCGGGTCCTGGCCGCGATGGCACAGCTTCGGGCATCGCTTCTGTTGGACACTGCCAACTTGGAAGGCTACGTCTACCACGTGGAAGACGGCAGCTTGACCACAGTCGGGTAGCCGTCTATCTCGACGACATTGGGAGCATTTCGTCACCGGCGATGCCCGCCGACGACTCGCTCATCGACGACACGATGGCCCCTCGATTGTGGGGAGTGAGAATAAACTCGCTGGCGGCCCGGTTGTGCTCGCCTACCACATATGTCGGCCCGTTGTGGAGGTTCGCTAGGGCTTCATCGGCGACATCTGCGGCCTCCATCGGGCTGTGTGCGCTCAAGTCGGCTCCCATCCGGCGGTGGGAAGGGGTATCGGTGGCCCCGATGACCATGGCAATGGCGTCCACTCCGTAGATCCCGAGCTCTCTCCACAGCCCTTCGGCAAATACCCAGTCATACGCCTTCGAGGCGTTGTACACAGACTGGTGGGTTGAGCCGGCAAACCCGGCCACCGAGCCGACCAAAACAAAACCGCCTCGTCCTCGCTGGATCAGCCGAGGGGCAAAGCGATGGGCGAACAGCGTCGTGGTGCGACAGTTCATGTTCACCAGGGCGAGAAGGTCTTCCTCGGGCCATTCGGGGAAGTAGTTGAACCGGATGGTGGCCCCGGCGTTGAAGATCACCAGTCCGACGTCGAGGTCTTCGGTCAACTCGGCTGCCATGGCCGCCGCATCGGCGTCTCCCAGGTCTACCGAGGCGGTTCGAACCTCGACGCCGTGCTCGGCTCGGATATCGTCGGCCACTGCATCGAGCGGGCCTTGGCGACGAGCGAGCAGCGCCAAGTTGATCCCTTCGCGGGCAAGACGTCGGGCAAAGGCCTCCCCGGTGCCCTCCGACCCTCCTGCAATAAGAGCCCACGGGCCGTAGCGGTCGGAAAAATCAGCCGGGAGTTCCCAATTCATGGCCGCAGACTACTCATTCGGTGATTCCGTCCTGGCAGTCTGAACAGTCACGGCGCATCCATCTCGCCGAGGGGCAACTAACCTCGCCCCGTGGATTTAGGAATCAGCGGACGACGGGCGCTGGTGGCTGCCTCATCAGCCGGACTGGGCCTGGCCACCGCAGTGGCGCTAGCTGAAGAGGGGTGCCGGGTGGTGATGAACGGGCGCGACTCCGATCGCCTCAACGACGCGGCTAGCGGTGTGCCCGACGCCATCCCCATCGTGGGCGACGTGTCCGAGGCGGCTGGCGCAACTGCCCTGGTAGACGCGGCCACCGAGGCCTTGGGCGGCATCGACATCCTGGTCACCAATGCCGGCGGGCCGCCCGGGGGCAACTGGGCCGACACTGACACCAGCCTCTACGCGGCAGCACTCGAGTTGAACCTCATTTCGGTGGTGGCCATGACCAAGGCGGCGGTGCCCGCCATGCAAGCCCAAGGCTGGGGACGGGTACTGGCCATCACTTCAGTGTCGGTACGCCAGCCGCTGAACATGCTCATCCTGTCCAACACAGCCAGGGCCGGAGTCACCGGCTACCTCAAGACCATGGCCAACCAGGTTGCCGCCGACGGGGTGACCGTCAACTCCCTCCAACCCGGCTACCACACCACTGACCGGCTTCGGCAGCTGTTCGGCGATCGGATGGCTGACCTGGAATCAAGTGCGGCTTCCCACTCGGTAGGCGATCCGTCGGATTTCGGCCGGGTCGCCGCCTTCCTGTGTTCTGAGCACGCCCGGTTCATCACCGGCGCCGCCCTCCCGGTGGATGGCGGCCTTTACGCAGGCCTGCAATAGGCAAAAGGAGAAGACATGATCCGCCACGTTGTGATGTTCAAGTTCCGAGACGATGCCGACGAGGCTCAACGCCAGGCGGTACACGATGCCATCGCCACCATGCCTGAGGCCACCGGGGTTACCGAGGCCTACACCTTCGGACCGGACCTGGGGCTGGCAGAGGGCAACTTCGACTTCGCCGTCGTCGGGGATTTCGCCGACCAAGAGGCCTACTTGACCTACCGCGACCACCCCGAGCACCAGCGAATCGTCTTCGACATCATCCGCCCGGCCATCACCGACCGAGCCGCTATTCAATTCGAGATCCCCTAATCACCCTTAGACGGGCATGATCCCCGGTGAGGGGTATCCGGCGGTAAACCCGCCGTCGGACACGAACTCCGACCCGGTGGAATACGAGCTCTCGTCAGAGGCCAAAAACAGAGCTAGGCGGGAAATGTCCTCGGGAACTCCGGCCCGGCCCATGGGAGCCATCCGAGCCGAATAGGCCTTTAGGTTCTCGTGCACCTCCTCAGGGGTCCTCTCCTCAGTGGATCCCATGTGGGTGAGGATGAAACCGGGGTGGATGGAATTCACCCGGATACCCACAGGGGCCAGTTCCATAGCCGCGGTCTTGGTCATCCCTCGCACCGCCCACTTGCTGGCGATATAGGAGGTGAGGTTGTTCATGCCGATCAGCCCGTCGATTGACGAGATGTTGATGATCGACCCGCCCCCGGAATCGGTCATCGGCTTTACCGCAGCCCGCATCCCCAAGAACACGCCGGTCTGATTCACCTCGGTGACCCGGCGGTAGCTGTCCAGCGTCATCTCGGCCAATGGGGCCACCTCGGCAATCCCGGCATTGTTCACCAGCACGTCAAGCCGCCCGAAGTTCTCCATCACCGCATCTATGGCCACGGCCCAGTCTTCCTCTCGGGTCACGTCCAGGTGCTGGTACACAGCATTCGGGCCGATCTCGGCAGCCACTGCGGCACCCTCGTCATCAAGGATGTCGGCCACCATCACCTTGGCCCCCTCGGCGGCGAACAGCCGGCAGTGGGATTGGCCCATACCACGAGCACCACCCGAGACCAGCGCAACCTTGTTGTCCAAGCGTCCCATGCTTCTCTCCGTTTTCTAACGACAGCGGCCATGAGGGTAGCGTTTCCCGAGCGATATGACGGCAACCGCGAGCGACCCGCTACTTCCTCCCTTTCCCGAGGGCTGGTACTTCGTCGCCAGTCGCCAATCGCTGAAAGAAAGCGCCAACCTCATCCGAAGGACCTGGATGGGCGAGGAGATCATCGTCTGGTGCGACGACAACAGCGGTGTCTGTGTGGCCAACGCCTATTGCCCGCACCTGGGTGCCGATCTAGGGCCCGACGTCGGAGGGTGTGTCCGCGACGGCCGGCTTGTCTGCCCCTTCCACGGATTCGAATACGACACTGGTGGCCAGTGCGTTGCCACTCCATTTGGCCCGGCACCGAAAGCAGCCCGGCTACAAGTCTTTGAGGCCCGGGAAATTGCCGGCTTGATCTTCGCTTGGTGGGGACTAGGGGGACGGCCGCCGCAGTGGCACCTGCCTCCAGACGAGCTGGACCAAGCTGGTTGGAGCAACCACCACATTTGGATATCCCGCTTTCCCGGCCACCCTCAGGAAACAACGGAGAATTCCGTGGACTTGGTTCACCTCAGCCACGTCCACGGCTACGACAGCGTGAGCCGAGTCGATCCCTTGGAGATAAACGGGGCCTTCCTCAGGAGCCGCTTCGACTTCTGTACTACGCGGAAAATCGCCAAAGTGGGCAGAATGAGGTTTGACATTGCCGCCAACGCCCTCATCCACGGGCTTGGTTACTCGTTCGTCGAAATCCGCGAGCGCTCCATCGGCTTGGACATGCGCATGTGGATACTGGCCACGCCAGTGGACGGCGATGTGATCGAATTGACCATCGTTTCGCAGGCTGGACCGATTCGCCGTCCAAACCGCAAGATTGCCGGCCTGGCCTTTCTGCCAGTGAGGTTCCGCGCCCCCGTCATGAACAGGTTCATGGCGGTTTTTGAGAAACGCGATGTGCTTCAAGACGTGCCGATCTGGAGCACCAAGCAGTATCGGTCCCGCCCCCGCCTGTCGCGTACTGAGGGCGAGATCGGTCAGTACCGGGCCTATTGCGCCCAGTTCTATTCCGGCCCGTCTGCTACCGCGGACTCCGATACAACGGCCGCCGACCAGTCTGCGGCCAACTGAGGGAGAAGGACGACGAAAGTGGCCAAGGGCAAGACTTCTAGCACGCAGAAGAAAGTCGCCATCGTTGGTGGCGGCATTTCGGGCCTCGGTGCCGCCTGGGGGCTGCACCATCAACCAGACCGCTTTGATTTCCGATTGTATGAGGCCCAGGAACAGCTCGGCGGCAATGCGATCACCGTGAACATGCCGCAAGACGACGGCAGTTCGATTCCCTTCGACATCTCAGTCACCGCCTGCATCCCGTCGGTGTACGACCACATCTTGCTGTTGATGAAGCAGTTCGACATCGAGCTGCTCGACACCAAGTTCAGCTACAGCGTGAAGTACGACGGGCAGATCTATGCCCACGATTTCGATTCCGAAATCAGAGAGCAGCTGCAACCTGAGATCGACAAGTTCCAACGCCTCCTGCGGCGCCTGCACCGGTTCGGATGGCTCACCAATTCCCAGTCGAAGGTGCTGAGCCTTCTGAACCCGTACAACTACGTGAGCATGGGCACGCTGTTGAACCTGGGTGGGTTCTCCGGCGACTTCCGGTACAAGGTTCTCAAGCCCATGTTCGTCAACTTCCTCATGGCCACGAACGTGTTCGACATGCCGGCATCCTTGTTCGCCCGATATCTGGAGTTCTTCGATATCGAGTCGGCCACACCCATGCAGACGTGGGACCAGGGAACGCAAAATATCTACCGACACCTGTCGGCCGATTTTCAAGACAAGATCTATCTGAACCGGCCGGTTCGAAAGGTGTACCGGTCGAAGTCCGGCGTTGTGGTGGAAGACGCAGCCGGTGTACAGGAGGAGTTCGACGAGGTCATCTTCGCCTGCAACGCGAACCAGACCATGATGATGCTCGACAAGCCCACTGCCCTCGAGCGCTATCTGCTCTCGTCGATTCGCTACGAGAGCGAACTCCACAACCACACCGTCGTCCACTACGACTCCTCGGTGCTCCCCGAAAACGAGGTGAAGCCGCTGACCACCCGCAGCAACCACATCGAGCAGTACGGCGCGAGACCGGACAACTACGAGATCACCTACATCATGCACAACCAGCAGCCGTGGGCCAACCGGTCGGACAAGCCCTGCTTGGTGACCTATAACGCCATCTCGCCAATCGACGAGGACAAGATCGTCAAGAGGTGGTGGTTCCAGCACATCGTGCACGACGTGCGCCACGTCGCCTGGCTGGTCAACCTGTTCCGCTTCGTCCAGGGCAAGCGGCGCACTTGGCACTGCGGCGCCCACACGCTGATCAACAGCCAGGAGACCTGCTTCATCACCGGACTCGCCGCGGCAAGACAGCTCGGCGCCGACTACCCCTTCGACGATCCCGCGGCGAGGCGCTCCTTCAACTTCTACGGGAGCCTGATGTACGGATGGCGCTTCAAGAAGGCGAAGCGCTAGGAAAGCGCCAAACCGGCAAAGCCGCCCGTCTTCGGTCAGCTAGCTCTCAGCAAACCTCTTGACGAGGTTGTCGAGGGTGGCGGCGATGTTGGCCCTCTGGCGCTTGGGGGGATGCATCTTCATGGCGACAAGGCAGTTGAGCGCGGCAGAATATGTGAAGTCCACTGACTCGGTAGTCAGGGTGCCGCCTTCGACCGGCTCGAGCTCATAGCGCCATCGGTGTTTGCCCCAATGGGACCAGGCGATACGACGGTTCTCCTCGAACTCCACAACTGTGTTGGTGATCTTGTAGGGCCAGCCTAAGTGTCTCATCGCAATCTTGAACTTCGACCCCAATTGCATTGGACCCCCACCGGAGACGACTCGCCGAACTGTGCCTGAGCCGTCAAACTCACAATGGCGAACAGGATCGGCCAGCAGCGAGAAGATCGCCTCGGGAGGCGCAGGGACTATTCGATTGTCAGTGAAGATGAGCTCCTTGCTCACAACAGGACTCCTTGCATGCTGTCAATGGGTGTTGAAACGCCGAGATGTCAGGTCAGAAGGGCAAGTCGTGTCGCTGGCCGGTGACGCGGATCTTCAGCTTCTTGCTCGGAGACATTGACGGCAACGCGCTGATCTTGAACTTGTAGTTCTCGGGGGCGATCTCCAGGTCGTAGTAATGCACCATCATCAGCAGGTTGATCGCCAGCTGCATTTCAGTCCACCGAGTACCTAGGCAGGTGTGCGTGCCCAATCCGTAGGGGGCGTATTGGGTACCCACGTGTTCTTTCCGGGGTGCCTCGTACCGGTCGATATCGAACTTCCAGGGATCGGGGAATAGGTCGCCCATGTAGTGGGTTGCCGTCTGGGCGACGAACACCCGGGCCCCCTCCGGCAGCTCGTAGCCCTCGACCACACAGGCATTCATTACGTTTCGCACCGACACCGGGGCGATCGGGTAGAGCCGCAAGCACTCCATGATGAAGCGCCGAGTGATATCGGTGCCTTCTCCGGTCAGCGCCTCGCTGTCGGGATCGCCCTTGGCGAACAGCGCATCGGCCTCTTCACGGATCTTCTCATGGAAATCCGGCTGGGACAGCATGGCGTAGACGATGAAGCTGAGCTGATCGCCCACGTACATGCTGGCAATCAGCGGCGCGGACAGCACAAACCGCAAGTTCGACTCCGGGAGGAACTGTCGATCGCTGGAGTGCATGTTCAGCAGTTCGTCAGCGAGGTCACGAGGACATCCCGCCCGCTGGGCGGGGGTGTGGCTGCGCAGCACCCGATCCACCACCTCGCCAACCAGCTTTGCCCGCCGCCTCATGGACGGGGTCTTCAGCATGAACTTGGGGAGCACCTTGACGAGGTGCGTCAAGAGCGCCCGCTCCTTGAACTTATGCATGTCGTTGGCGACATCTTGCGAATCAATGCTCAACGACAGAGGCGACAACTCTGAGTTGACCAGCATGCGGCACATGGTCACCGCACCCCGCGCTTCTCCGATGTTCCAAGTGGCCAAGTTCTCGCGGGCCTTGGAAAAGACAAGGTCCAGCTGCTCCTCCAGCCTGGCGCGGGAATAGCCGGGCTGAATTGACTTTCGATACCGGAAGTGGTCGGCACCATCGAGTGCGGGCAGCAGCCCTGCGCCCCCGTAGACCTTTTCGAAATCCTCAAGGTAGTCCCTGGCCCTCAGGTGCATACGGCCGTTTCGGTGCACCCAGTGGTTGGTGTCGGGTCCCGTCAGAAAGACCATGCGTTCCTGGAATGGCGGCTTGAGATCGAACACCGGGCCGTATTCTTGGTGGAGTTCCGCAAAGAGCGCGGGGATGTTGCCGCTGCGAACATGCTTGCTCCTCACCAGCTTTCGCAGCTTGACCCGGGGAATCTCCTTGGTCAGAGCTGCCCGCCGAAATATCGACCCGGAGATGTTCTCGCTGACCGCATCGGCGATGGAGCGACCGATCAAGTCCATCTTGAGGATCTGCTCGACCCGCTGCTCTTGTTCCTCTTCGATTTCGAAGATGTAGCGCAACACGTCGCAGGTCTCGATGAGGCAGATGATGATTATGTCTCGGGGGCTCGGTATCTCGTTGGTGAAGATCGCCTTGCTGATGCGAGTCTTGACGAACTCGACGGCCGTGCCCACTTCAGATCTTGTGTGGAGTCCCGACATCCAGGCGCCTTGGGCCAGCGACCAGAAATCGCCTTCGTGATGTTGAAGGATCTTCTGGTCGACCAAGCGGTCTAGCGTCGTATCGATGATCGCATCTGCTTGGGGAGCGAGCCGCTCGATCCAGAATTGGGCGTTGTGCTGTCCCGGTTGCGACGCAATCTCGGCGAGGATGGGGTCGAGAGCGGGGTCGCCCGTTCTTGACTTATCCAGCAGGGTCAGTGACTCCAGGTCGGTGTCAATGCGATAGATGAGTGACAACTCGGCCAGCGCTGCCCCGATGACGGCGCAGTTCAGGTTCCAACCCGGAACCTGGCGAAAGTAGCCACTCTCCTCATTCAGGAGAGTCAAGACAAGCTCATCAAGCAAAGTCAGCTGGGTGGCTGTCGCGTCATGTTCGGCAACCGTCATAAGTGTTCACCCCGTTTCCCACTCTGTGGACCCAAAACGTCAGTACTTTGAACGACGATTTCAGGGCTCGCTCTACATGGTTTAAGCACGCGCGGGTAGGTGCACCGATGTCTCGTGAATCTCGACGATCTGCAGTGATCGCAGTGCTGAATCCGGCCTATCCGCGCGGCCCTTAAAGGAGCCCCGTGTACTAGTAACGGTCTAAGAAGGCGAAGCGCTAGGAGGAGGGGGGGGGGTCAGCTCACGCCGCTGTGCGGCGATGTGGAACTTCAGCTTCTTGTTCGGAGACATCGACGCGAACGGGGAGATCTTGAACTTGTACTTCTTCGGGGCGACTTCGAGGTCGAAATAGTGGGCGATCATCAACAGATCGATCAGCATCTGGAGTTCGGCCATCCGCCAGCCCATGCAAGTGTGGGTGCCCAAACCGTATGGGGCATAGGTGGAACCGAGGTGTTCCTTGCGCGGCGCCTTGTAGCGGTCGATATCGAAGGTGAACGGATCGGGAAACACATCGTCCATGTAGTGGGTGGCTGTGGTGGCGATGAACACCCGCACCCCCTCCTCGAGTTCGAATCCCTCCACCACGCATGCATTCATCACGTTGCGAACCGACATCGAGAGGGTCGGCCACATGCGCAAGCACTCCATGATGAAGCGGCGGCTGATGTCGGCCCCAGGCCCAGTCAGCGCCTCGACGTCGGGATCGCCGTCGGCGAACAGGGCATCGGCCTCCGCCCTGATCTGCTCGTAGAACTCCGGCCTGGTCAACATGGCGTAGACGATGAAGCTCAGCTCGTCGCCCACGTACATGCTGGCCAGAAGCGGCGTGGAGAGCACGAACCGAAGATTCGACTCGGGTAGGAACTGCTTGTCGCTGGTGTGCATGCTCAGCAGATCGTCGACCAATTCCCGTGGGCAACCCGCCCGCTGGGCGGGGGTGTGGACCTTTTGGACCCGGTCCACCACCTCGTCGATTGTCTTCCCCCGGCGCCTCATGCCCGGGGTCTTCAACATGAACTTGGGGAGAGATTTGGCAACATGCGTCTGGAGCGCACGCTCCTTGAACTTCTGAAGATCTTCGATGATGTCCTGCGACTCAATGCTGGCCAGCAGCGGCGACGTCTGGGCGTTGACGAAATTCCGGCACATCGTCACCGCGGGCAGGGTCTCTCCGACGTTCCAAGCAGACATTTCCTTTCGCGCGTAGCGGTAGACCACTTCGAGCGACTCTTCCAGCCTGGTGCGGGAATACGCGGGCTGGATGGACTTGCGATAGCGGAAGTGGTCGGCACCGTCGAGGGCGGGCAGCAACCCAGCACCGCCATAGACCTTCTCGAAGTCCGTGAAATAGTCCCGAGCCCTCAAATACATGCGGCCATTGCGGTGTACCCAGTGATTCATCTCCGGCCCCGCGAGGAAGATGCTTCGCTCCTGGAAGGGAATGCGGACCTCGAACACCGAGCCGTGCTTTTCGTGAAGCTCCGCGAACAGCGCCGGGAGGTTCCCACTGCGCACATGCTTGCTGCGCAACAGCTTGCGCATCTTGACAACGGGGATGGGCTTGGTGAGGGTGGATCGACGTAACAGCGGGCTGGCGATGTTCTCGCTGACCGCGGTGGCGATGGAGCGGCCGATCAGGTCCATTTTCAGGATTTGCTCGACACGCTGCTCCGACTCCTCATCGAGCTCGAAGATGTAGCGCAACACGTCGCAAGTATCGATGAGGCAGACGATGACCACGTCTCTGGGACTCGGAATCTCGTTGTAGAAGATCGCCTTGCTGATTCGGGTCTTGACGAACTCGACGGCGGTGCCCACCTCGGAACTGGTGTGGAATCCCGACATCCAGGCCCCTCGGGCCAGCGACCAAAAGTCGCCTTCGTGGTGTTGCAGGATCTTCAGGTCGACCAAGCGATCCAAGGTCCTATCGATGATCGACTCTGCTTTGGGAGCGAGCCGCTCGATCCAGTACTGGGCGTTGTACTGCCCCGGCTCCTGCGCGATTTCGGCCAGGATGGGGTCGAGACAGGGGTCACCCGTCACCTTCGTATCCAGAAGAATCAAGGACTCCATGTCGGTGTCGATGCGATAGAGGAAGGACAGCTCGGCGAGCGCGGCACCGACGACGGCGCAGTTCAATGTCCACCCGGGTACCTGGCGGAAATAGCCGCTCTCTTCATTCAGAAGCGTCAAGACGAGTTCGTCGAGCAGGCTCAGCGGCGTTGCGTTGGCCTCTACTTCGGTTTCGACGCGCGTCATGGGTGAACATTCCTGTGTTCCACGCTACGAACTCTAATCTCTTGCGTTCTGAACGACAATCACACTGTTGTTGTTACAAGGCATTTCAAGGCCTAAAGGCCCGTACGTTTTCTATCGGCCGCGGCCACGAGGGTAGCGTTTCCCGAGCCACTGAGAGAGGTAGACATGAGCACGCAGCAAGCAGTAGCCAGCGGCAACGGGGGACGAGACCTGCGAATCGCCATCATCGGTGCCGGACCGGGCGGTTTGTGCGCCGCCATTCGGCTCCGCCAGTTAGGGTTCGAGAACTTCACCGTGCTGGAGAAGGGCAGCGGCGTGGGCGGCACCTGGTATCACAACCGCTACCCGGGCTGCGCTTGCGACATCCAATCTGAGCTCTACTCGTTCTCCTTCGAGGTGAACACCACCTGGACCCGCCCCTATGCCCGCCAGCCCGAGATCCTGAGCTACATGGAGCACTGCGCCGAGAAGTACGGGGTGCTCCCCCACTGCCGGTTCGACGACGCCGTGACCTCGGCCCGCTGGGACGACGACAGCGCCACCTGGACTCTGACCACCGAGTCGGGCGCAGAGGTGATCGCTGATGTGGTGATCAGCGCACTGGGCATGTTCAACGACGTGCCCCTCCCCGACATCGAGGGCTTGGACTCCTTCGAGGGCAAGACCATCCACTCGGCCCGGTGGGATTGGGATCACGATCTCACCGGCGAGACCGTCGGCGTGATCGGCTCGGCGGCCAGCGCGGTGCAGCTCGTCCCCGAGATCGCCCTCGAGGTGGGACATCTCCAGGTGTTCCAGCGCACCGCCAACTGGGTGCTGCCCAAAGAAGACGACCCCTACACCGCCGAGGAGATGGCGGCCCGCCAGGCCGATCCCAGCATCGTGGCGGCCCGTCGCGATGAGCTGTTCGAGCAGGTGGACACCGGCATGGCCTTCAAAGACCCTGTGAGGCAGGCCGAGATGGAGGACATCGGCCGCCGAGCACTTGAGGCGGTGTCCGATCCCGAATTGCGAGCCAAGCTCACCCCCACCCACATGTGGGGGTGCAAGCGCCCGCTGTTCCACAACGAGTACTTCACCACCTACAACCGCTCGAATGTGGAGTTGGTGACCGACGCCATTGAGCGGATCACCCCCAAGGGGGTGCTCACCGTGGACGGCACCGAGCGGGTGATGGACACCATGGTGCTGGCCACCGGTTTCTCCACCACCAAGTACCTTTCGGCCATCGAGGTAACCGGCCGGGGAGGTTTGGACATCGAAGATGCCTGGAACGATGGCGCCACCGCCTACATGGGCATCACCACTGCCGGGTTCCCCAACCTGTTCATGCTGTACGGCCCCAACACCAACAACGGTTCGATCATCACCATGATCGAGTACCAGGTGGACTATGCCCTGGCCCACATCCAGCGCTTGGCCGCCGAGCGGCTGGCCTGGGTGGATGTCAAAGCCGACACCATGGCCGACTACAACGAGTGGGTGCAGGAGGGAATCTCCGAGATCAGGCCCTGGAATGCCAGCTGCAATGGCTACTACCGCAGCCCCAGCGGCCGCATCGTCACCCAGTGGCCCCACAACATGACCACCTTCAAAGACCAGACGGCCAACATCGACGACGACGCCTACGAAGTGGCGTCGCTACCGACGGACTGAGTCGCAGTCGGAGCGCAACCAGAATCCACGTACATCGATAGGGGCCAAGCGAATGACCGGAAGACTCGAAGGCAAGGTGGCGCTCATTTCTGGCAGCGCCCGGGGCCAAGGCGAGGCGGAGGCCCGCCGGTTCGTGGCCGAGGGGGCCAAGGTGGCCATCACCGACCTGCGCGACGTGCTGGGCGAGCAGTTGGCCGCCGAGCTGGGGCCCGACACCTTCTACCAGCAGCTCGACGTGACCCGGGAGGACGACTGGAACGCCGCGGTGGCCGCCACCGTGGAGCGGTTCGGCAAGTTGGACATTTTGGTGAACAACGCCGGGATCGGGGCGTTCGGCACGCTGGAGGGGCTCGACCTCAAGACCCATCACGAGATGACCGACATCAACCTCCATGGCGTGTACTTGGGAATGCGGGCGGCCAAGGCCGCTCTGGTAGCTGCCGGCAACGGCGCCATCGTGAACATCTCCTCCATCGACGGCATCGTGGGCGTATTGGGCATGACCAGCTACTCCGGCACCAAGTTCGCGGTCACCGGAATGACCCGCTCAGCCGCTATCGAACTGGGGCCGCTGGGGGTGCGGGTCAACTCCATCCACCCCGGAGTGATCAACAGCCCGATGGTGCAGGAGGCGCCGCCCGAGACCCTGGCTCGACTCAACCGGCTCATGGACATGCAGCCCATCAAGCGCATGGGCGAGCCCGACGAGATCGCCTCGCTGGCCCTGTTCCTGGCCAGCGACGAGGCCAGCTACATCACCGGCGCCCAGTTCGTGATCGACGGCGGTCACCTGGCCGGGCCCTGGCGGGAATCTTTCGAGGAGTAGGGAACGACGGAGCTATGACCGACACCCTGCCTGCCTTCGACCCCCACAATCCCGATTACTTCGTAACTGGCCTGCCCTTCGACCTACTGGCTGAGCTACGTCAGCAGGGGCCGGTGGCCAAGACCCCGCTGGGCTACTACCTCACCCGCCGCCAAGAGGCCGACGAGCTGCTGTACGCGGTAGACACCTACGGCTCAGACATGACACCGGGCACCGGTCTCGCCGGCGTAGAAGAAGTGCCCGAGGAACAGCTGTTCCTTCCCGAGATCGACGAGCCAGTCCACGGGCAGATCCGCCGGCTCTATAACTCTGCACTAGGACCCCACCGCACCATGAGAATCCAGCCGTTCGTGAGGGAGACCTGCGAGGGGTTGCTGGACGCGCTGGTGGACGACGAAGTATCGGACCTACACGCCGACTACGCCGTGCCCATCCCCTGCGAGGTGATCGCCCACATCATCGGCCTGCCCGAGGGCGGGGCCGACAAGCTGAAGGTGTGGTCGTCGGACGGCTCGGTCATGTTCCGTGCCGTGTGCCCGCAGTACGCCCCCGACGGCCCGCCCATCACCGGCTACTTGAAAGACTTGGTGGCCCAAGAGCGACAAGCTGACGAGCCCAGCTCGCACACCTACAAGGTGTTTCTGGATGCGGAGATCGAGGGCGAATCCCTCAGCGACACCGTGATCGCCCACCAGCTTCAGACAATGGTGCTGGGCGGGGTACACACCACCCGAGGGCTGCTGGCCCACTCCATGCACCGGCTCATCGTGGAGCCCGATACCTGGGCCGCCCTGGAGGCCGACCGGGAGCTGATCCCGGTGTTCGTGGAGGAGTCACTGCGCCACGACTCCCCCGCTCCCCGGGTGGCCCGGCGATGCCTTAAGGACACCCACCTGGGCGGAGTAGACATGCAACAGGGCGACTGGGTGGAGGTGGGCCTGGCCTCAGCCAACCGCGACGCGGCCCAATACGAACACCCCGAAGACTTCCGCCTCGACCGCCCCGACCCCTTGAACCACGTGGCCTTCGGCGCCGGCGCCCACGTCTGCCCCGGCGCCAGCCTGGCCCGCCTCGAAGGAGTCACCGCCATCGAAACCCTCCTCGACCGCGTCTCCGCCCTCACCCCCGTCGACGGTTTCCAATATCCACCCCTCCCCGCCAACCTCGCCTACAGCGACCTCCCCGCCCAAATCACCTGGCGCTAACCCTCAATCCCAGGCGGGGTTCCAGTGGTTGTAGGCGGTTACTTCGGCTGCGGGGTGGCGGAGGGCGGGGCGGAAATCGGTTCCGATGGTGTAGGCGATGGGAAAGAGGCCTGCTTGGATGTGGGTGTCGTAGGGGATGCCGAGCAGGTCGGCCATCTCCTGTTCGCGGTGCAAATGGATGGTGGTCCAGGCGCTGCCCATGCCCTTGCTGCGCAGCGCCAGCATGAAACTCCACACCGAGGGGATTATCGAACCCCATTGGCTGGCATGGTGGAACGTCTTGGCCTGGTCGCTGCGCAGCACTCCGAACCGGTCGGCCAGCACCGGGATCAGCAGGGCCGGCACCCGGTGCATGTTGTCGCGCAGGTAGGCCACTGACTCCGACATCTGCTCCGCTCGCACGGTCTGGCGCTCGTAGTGCTCCCGTCCCGCCGCGATGTCAGCCGAGTACTGGGCCATGGCCGCCCGGTAGATGTCGGCCGCCTGGCCGATTACCTCGGGATCGTCGAGCACGATCCAGTGCCACTGCTGCTGGTTCGACCCGGTCGGCGCCTGCAACGCCAGTTCCAGACACTCCTCAATCACGGTCCGCTCGACAGGCCGCTCCAAGTCGAGGCGCTTGCGCACGGCCCGAGTCGTGGTCAGCACTTCATCAATGGTTAGGTCAAGAACAGTCATAGGGGCATCGTAGGATCATCGCCATGAGCGACGCGGTGCGGGCGATGGTGCAGGTGGGGCCGGAGCGGTTGGAGATACAGGAATTCGGTCGGCCCCAGGTGGGCGAAGACGACGCTCTGCTGCGGATTGAGGCGTGCGGGATTTGCGGTACTGACGTTGAGACGTACTCCGGCAGTTCGCTGATGAACTATCCGGTGATTCCGGGGCATGAGCCAGTCGGAATCATCGAAGAGGTGGGTGAGCGGTATGCGGCTCGCTGGGGGCTGAAGCCGGGCGACCGGGTGGTGGCTGAAGCGGCCTATGGGTGCGGTCGCTGTCTGGCGTGCCTCGACCAGCAGATGTGCCGGGTGGCGCCGGGCAACCACGGCTTCACTCCCACTGGTCGGGCTCCGGCGCTGTGGGGCGGGTACGCCGAGATGATGTATTTGGCGCCGGGGTCAGTCCCCCACAAGATCGACAGTTCGATACCGCCTCGCATTGCGGCGCTGTACAACCCGCTGGGGGCGGGCTTCGCCTGGGCGGTGTCGGCCCCCAACCTGCGCTACGGCGACACCGTCACCGTGCTCGGCCCCGGCCAGCGGGGGTTGGCCTGCGTGATCGCGGCGGCGGCCGCGGGGGCGTCGGCGATCTTCGTAACCGGGTTGGGTTCGCAGGACACTCACAAGCTGGCCTTGGCGGCGGAGTTCGGGGCCGATGTGACCATCGACGTGGAGTCGGAGAATGCGGTGGAGCGGGTGCTGGCCGAAACCAACGGCCGGGGGACCGACATTGTGGTGGACACCACCCCGCACGCCACCCAGCCGGTGGTGGATGCGGTGTCCATGGCCCGATTGGGGGGCACCATCGTTTTGGCCGGCCTCAAGGGCCATGGGGTGGATGGCTTCCCCTCCGACGCCGTGGCCATGCGCTACCAGACCGTCGTCGGAGTGCGCACAGTGGACTTCCACAGCTACCGGCAGGCGGTGCGGCTCATCGAGTCGGGGACGCTGCCGGTGGAGCGCCTCCACACCCACCATTTCCCCCTGGAACAGGCCGCGGATGCCGTGCAGACCCTCGTCCAAGCAGGCATGGCCAAAGCCGTCTCCATTACCGTTGAGCCCTAGGCACCCCCCGAATCACCACAGAGGAACACAGTGAACCCCGACGACCTCATTCTGATCAGCGTTGACGACCACATCGCCGAGCCGGCGGACATGTTCGAGGGCCACGTGCCTGAGAAGTACAAGGAGCACGCCCCCAAGGTGGTGACCGACGAGAACGGGCGTGAGCAGTGGTACTACGGCAAGCTGCCCGGCCGGAACCTCGGGTTGAACGCGGTAGCGGGCAAGCCCCGGGAGCACTACAACATCGACGCCAGCCGCTACGACGAGATGCGACCTGGCTGCTACGACGTACACGAGCGGGTGCGGGACATGAACGCCGGCGGGCAGCTGGCCGGGCTGAACTTCCCCAACTGGACCGGATTCTCCGGCCAGGTGCTCAACGAGGGGCCCGATCCCGATCTCAACGAGATCATGATCAAGGCCTACAACGACTGGCACGTCGACGAGTGGGTGGGGACCTATCCCGACCGGTTCATCCCCTGCGGCATCCTGCCCCTGTTCGACGTCGACCGGGCGGTAGCCGAGGTGAAGCGCCTGGCCAGCAAGGGATGCTACGCGGTGACCTTCTCGGAGAATCCGGCGATGCTGGGCATGCCGTCGATCCACTCCGGCGCATGGGATCCGCTGTTCGCGGCGTGCAGCGACCTCGGTACTGTGCTGTGCTGCCACCTGGGTTCGTCGTCTCGCTCGATGGGCGCCTCGGCCGACGCTCCCCCCAGCGTGCCGATGACCCTGTCGTCGGCGCTCACCATCTCCACGCTGGTGGAGCTGGTGTGGGCCGAGTTCTGGGATCGCTTCCCCGACCTCAAGTTCTCGCTCACCGAGGGCGACATCGGCTGGATCCCCTACTTCCTGTGGCGGGCCGAGCACGTGCAAGACCGCCACTCGGGCTGGACCAAGCACGAGTTCGGCATCGACGGCAGCCCCACCGGCGTGTTCCGCAACCACATCCTGTGCTGTTTCATCAACGACCGCATCGGGGTGAAGCTGCTGGACGAGTTCAACGTGGACAACCTGTGCTGGGAGTCGGACTACCCCCACTCTGATGGCACCTGGCCCCAGGCTCCCGAATACGTGGCCAAGCTGATGGGCGAACTGCCCCAAGACGTAGTGGCCAAGATCACCCACCAAAATGCCATGCGCCACTATCGGTTCGACCCCTTCGCCCACCGCCCGCCGGAGAAGTGCACCGCGGCCGCGCTGCGGGCCGAATCTCCCGACGTGGACGTGGTGACCCATGTGGGCCGCCCCGCCGATGAGCGCGACGCCGCATTCTGGCAGCAGATCCAAACCGGCGGCTGGAAGCGCGAATAGTCGAACCGCTAACCGCCGCGGCGGTAATTGGCGATGATCACCGCGGCGGCAAAACGCCGATGGCACTGCGTCTGGATATAGCGGGCTGCGGCAGAATTCGGTGATCGGGCTGCCCGGCGGGCCATTTGGTTAAACACGTCAGCCTCGGCGCGAATCGCCTCGTCGGTGGGAGGGGTGCCAACCCGGTCAGCGAGACTCCGCAAGCGATCAGTTTGGGTGCGGATGAATTTCCTGGTGCAAGTGCCTGTGCTGTGAGCTGCCTGTATGGCTTCCCACAATCCTCGGTAGGTGTTGGCGATGTCGTCGAGTTCTTCGGGACCCAGGTTCGGGGGAAAGGCTTGCAGGTCGAACTCCTGCCTTGGCGTGCTCAGGCCAGCGGAAGGGCGAAGAAGGCGATGGCCACGTAGTGGACGGCCACGGCGGCCACCACTAGCAGATGGAAGACCTCGTGGTAGCCGAACCAACGGGGCCACGGGTCGGGACGGTGAGTGGCATAGATGAGCGCACCCAGCGTGTACAGGCCGCCACCCACGAAAAGCAAGGTACTGCCGGCGATTCCCATGCCGCGCCAGACATCTCCGATGACCAAAAGAGCGGCCCAGCCGACAATCGGGTAGGGGGCGATGAGCACCCACCGGGGTGCGTTGAGCCACATTATCCTCCCGATTGCCCCCAGCAAAGCGCCAGACCACACCACACTCAGAACCAGCTTGGCGGCACCGGGTTCCAACGCGAAGAAGCCCACCGGGGTATAGGTGGCGGCAATGAACACGAAGATCATCGAGTGGTCGAGGCGGCGGATCATCGCCTTGATTCGAGGGGTCCAGTCGAACCGGTGGTAGGCCGCGCTCACTCCGAACACGCCCACCACCGCGATGGCGTAGACCGCCACAACCGCCCGATCAGCCCCGCCCGGCCCCAAGGCAATAACGATGGGCGCGAGGACCGTGGCGGCAAGCGCGGCCACTGCGTGGGACCAGCCCCGGAGTACCGGCGTGGGAAGAATTAAGGGGCCAGCGACCGTCAGGCAGACCACCCTACACGGGTGGTGGAGAAGATCGCGAGAGGGACCTAACCGCCTAGTTCAGCCGCTTCGTACTCCAGGAGACGGCCGAACAGGTCACGCAGCTCCGAGCGCCGAGAGCGGTCGTTGGCCAGGTTGACCAGCTCATGGGGATCGTCGTTTAGGGAGTACCACTCGTGGTCGTGATCATCGAAGTCGGCATCAGTGTCGAACAGCTTTGGCTCGGGAGCGAGATTGCCGGTGCGGTCGATCCCCCCGCCCACGCCGTAGTACCGGGCGTACTTGGTCTCGCCGTCGAAGAAGCCCCGCACCGCATAGCGGCTGTGGCGCAGCAGCTCCGACTGGGCGCTGTCTTGGCTGAACAGCACGTAGTCGCGCACCGAGGTCAACGGGTCGGCCAACGACGGGGTGAGGTCCTTGCCCGATAGGGTGGGCGAGCTGTCGACGTCCACGCCACCGAGCGCGGCGATGGTGGCGGCCAGGTCCACGTGGGTGGCCAACGCATCGGTGGACACTCCCTGCGGAGTGAGCCCGGGGGCTTTGACGATGAGCGGCACTCCCATGACTTCCTCATACACGCAGGGCAGCTTGGCCCGCAGCCCGTGCGATCCGCAGGCGTCGCCGTGGTCGGAGGTGTAGATGACCACGGTGTCGTCGTAGGCCCCGATGTCGTCGAGCGCCCCCAGAATCGAGGTGATGCTGTGGTCCAGCAGTTCGTGGAGCCAGGCGTAGTAGTCCAGTTGGCGCAACCAGGAGTCGACGTCGTCAAGGGCCATGTGGCCCACCATGTGCTCCCGGTTGCGGACATGGCGCCAAGCCCGCTGGACCTCGGGCTTGGTGTGGAGATCGTCGTCGAAGTTGTCGGGCAGCCGGGTGAAGTAACGGGGGTAGATCTCCTCCAACGGCTCAAGGTCCACCTTGCCGCCCAGCATGTGCTCGTGGAGGAAGTTGAACACGCCCATCAGGTCGGGGTTGTCCTCCTGGAAAGACGGCTGGTCAAGCGGGTACCACATCACGTCGTGAGGATTCACTAGTGCCACCGTCAAGAACCACGGTCCGACGGAAGGGTCGGCGCCGTGGGTTCGCAGCCAGTCCACCGCCTGGTCGGCGATCACCGGATCGAAGTGCCGGCCAGTCCACGGCCCGCCGATGTAATGGCGGTCGTCGCCCTGCCAGCCGCTGTAGCCGAAGGCTTCCATGTCGGGCATCGGCTCGTGGGTGAGGTGGTATTTGCCCAGGTAGGCCGATTCGTAGCCCACCTCTCGCATCAGCCGTCCCACGGTGGGAATGGCGGGGTCGAGCGCGGTGTGGGCCGGGAAGCTCACGTTGTCCACCACGCCGTGCTCGGCCAGGTAGCTGCCGGTGTACAGGCTGGCCCTCGACGGTGAGCACGGCGACGAGTGGGTGTAGTAGCGGTTGAAGTCCAAGCCGTCGCGGCGCAGCCGGTCGTGGGCGGGCATGTCGACCACCCCGTCCAGCCACGGGTTGCGGCGCTCCTCGTCGGACACGATCAACAAGATGTTGGGCTGCGTAGTTGACATGGCAGTTACCCTCCGTACGTTTCCCGGAGCTCCTTTTTGAGCACCTTGCCCACCGGGTTGCGGGGCAGTTCGTCGACAATCTCGAGTTGCTCGGGGATCTTCTGGTTCATCAGCCCGACTTCCTTGCAGTGCTCCACCATCTCGCCGAAGCCGAATGACTGACCGGCCATGGGGGCCACCACCGCGCAGCACCGCTCCCCCGACACCGCATCGGGCAAGCCGATGACGGCCACATCGGCCACCTTGGGATGGGAGAAAAGCACGTCCTCCACCTCTTTGGCCGAGATGTTCTCCCCTTTGCGGATGATCACATCCTTCTTACGCCCGACGATGGTCACGAATCCCTCGTCGTCCACCTCGGCCAGGTCGCCGGTGAAGAAGAACCCGTCGTCGTCGAAGGCGGTCTCGTTCAGTGCCTCGTCCAGATAGCCCCGGCACAGCGTCGGGCCCTTCAGCAGCAGCTCTCCGTCGATCAGCTTCCAGTCGGTGTCGTCCAGGATCCGACCCTCGGTGCTGGCCAGCTTGTCGTCGGGATCATCGAGGAAGCAGTAGGTGACGATGGGGCATTCGGTGAGCCCGTAGCTGGAGATGATCCCCACACCGCCCATCTCATTCTTGACCTCCATGTGGAGCCCGGCCGGTTTGGGGGCGCCCCCGCCGATGGCCGCCCGCATCTTGGGGAAGATGGGCTGGTCGGGGGTCTTGCGCTGCTCGGCCAGAAAGGCGATGAAGAACGGCGTGCCCGATCCGGCCAGGGTCAGCCCGTGCTCCCGGAAGAAGCGGGTGTCAGCTTCGGGGTTGAAGCTCTCCACCATGAGCATGCGAGTGCCGCACACCAGCGTGGCGATGAGCAGGCTGATTCCGCCGATGTGGGTGTAGGGGAAGGCCAGGGGCCACACATCGTCAGCCCGCAACTCCAGGTTCTCCCACACATGGCGGGCGGCAGCGATCACCGAGTCGTCGCCGTGCTTGGCCCCTTTGGGATCGGCGGTGGTGCCCGACGTGTAGTAGATCCACCGCACTGGTAGTCGCCCCTCGTCGTCCAAGGGCGCCTCGAACGGGGCCAGCGTGGCGGGGTCACCTTCAGGGAGGTCGCCGTCGCACACCAGAACGTCACAGTCATCGGTGGCGGCCACCACGGTATTGGCCATGGCCTGGTAGTCGAAGCCCCGCCACACCGACGGCACCACCAAGAGCCGGGCCCCGGTTTGGCGGACCACAAAGCCCACCTCCCGCTCCCGGTAGATGGGGATGATCGGGTTCTGGATGGCCCCCAGCCGGGCCAGCGCGGCCGACAAGATGAGTGACGCCCGCCCATTCGGCAGCTGCCACGACACCCGGGTGTCGGCGGCAATTCCCAGTGCAGCCAGCCCGGCAGCGACCCTTTCAGCGGAATCCCGGAACCCGGCGAAAGTCATCACTGTGCCGTCGGGCTCGATGGTTAGCGGGGAGTCGGGGGTGGCGGCGGCCCGGGCCTCGATCGCCTCCCAATAGGTTCTGGGGTTTCCTATCACCGGGTCATTCTCCCAGGTCGGTGGTCGGGGTCTCGAAACCCACCAGCAGTTCCACCAGCTGTCCTGCGGGGGTGCGAATCATCACCGCCACATCCCACAGTCGGGTGTCTTCCAACACCTCGCCGCCATGGGCCTTCACTCGCTCCAGCGCAGCATCCATGTTGGCGACGTTCAACGAAAGGTGGGTGAGACCGGATTCGTTCACCACCCGGGCCGGTCGATCCACCAACCCGGCCCCGCGGAAATTCAGCAGCTCAAGCACGAAGTCGCCCTTGCGCAGATACACCGCCCGCAACCCCGGCCCCTCCATCCGCAAGAGCTGGCCGGTCGACGCATCGTCGGCATCCAGCGCCCCAACCCGCTCAAAGTCCAGCGCCCCAGTCCAGAAGTTAACTTCGGCTTCCAAGTCGGCCACCGCCAACCCCACGTGGTTGACCTTCTCGCTCATCGAGGCTCACCCCCCATCGGCCATGCAGCGTAGGCTGCCGCCTCTCCTACCGGCGAGGAGAACAAATGAGGTGCTTTAGCTAGTCGCGGTCGAGGCCGTAGGCGGCGGCGGAGACCCGCTCGTACTGGTACGGGCCCCACTGGGTGGTGTCGAAAGCTGGTTCGGGGTGGTCGCCCAGGATGGTGACCCGGCTGATGGCCCGGTTGCCGTCGAAGTCGTTCACCGCGAAGTGCTGGGTAGCCCGGTTGTCCCAGATGCCGATGGTTCCCTCGCTCCAGCTATATCGACAGGTGAAGTCGGTCTTGCAGGCGTGAGCGGTGAGCAGGTCAAGCAGCGACTCCGACTCGTCCCGGCTGAGTTGCGGGATGCGCCGGGTGAACTGCTTGTTCACGTATAGCGATGGGCGGCCGGTGCGGGGGTGGCGGCGCACCACCGGGTGTTCGGCTTTGTGGTCGGGCTGGCCGTAGTTGGCCGCGGTGTGGATGGCGGTGAGCCCGTTGATCATCTGCTTCATGGGCTCGGCCAGGGTCTCATAGGCCTTGTACATGTTCGACCACATGGTGTCGCCGCCCGCGGGGGGCATGACCATGGCGTTGAGCACCGAGCAGATGGGCGGAGAATCCTCGAATGTGCAGTCGGTGTGCCACACGTCGGCCACATAGCCCGACTCGCCCTTGAGCACCACGATCTCCGGGTGATCTTCATCCAGCTTGGGGATGTAGGGGTGGATCTCCGGCTCGCCGAAGCGGATGGCGAACGCCCGATGTTCGTCGGGGCTGAGGTGCTGGTCGGGGAAGAACAGCACCAAGTGCTCGTCCAATAGCTCTTGGATGAGGGCGAACTCTTCGTCCGACACCGAGGCCAGCGACAACCCCCGAACTTCGGCGCCCAGCGCGCCCGCTACCCGGCGCACATCCAAATCAACAGCATCGATGACAGCCATGGCCGCAGCCTACTCTAGAGAAATGTCTGATCGAGATGCCCTGGCCGACCTCGCCGCCGACTACGCCCGCTGTGTGGACCGAGGCGATCCCGATGGGGTGGCGGCCTGTTTCGCCCCCGATGGCGTGCTGCGCCGCGTGGACCTGCCCAGCGGGGGGACAATTCTCAGCGAGCGGACCGGCCGGGACGAGATTGCCCGGGCCATCTCCCGGATGACCTACGACGCCACTTTCCACTTCCTCGGCCAGCAGCAAACCGAGATCTCCGGCGACACCGCCACCGGAGAGACCTACTGCATTGCCCATCACCTGACGGTTCCCGACGACGGCTCCCCAGCCACCGACTTCATCATGTTCATCCGCTATCACGACCAATTCGTCCGCCTGGATGAAGGCTGGCGCTTCGCAGCTCGGGAGTTGCAGATCGACTGGACCGAGAACCGCCTGGTCGAGAGCGTGTAGGAACCGATGGACGACGTAACCCGCCTGCTGGCCTATGAGGAGATCCGGCAATTGGCCGCCCGGTATGCGGTGGCGATTGATCGACGTGATCTGGATACGCTCATTGAGCTGTTCGTCGACGACGTGCGGGTGGGACGGGACAGCTATGGCCGGGATGCTCTGCGGGCCAACTTCGAGGAATCGCTGGGAGCCATTGGGCCATCAGTCTTGAACATCGGTACCCACCAGATCGACCTCATTGACGACGACCACGCCACTGGCCATGTGTACTGCAAAGGGGAGATAGCCGACGGCGACCGGTGGATACACCAGGCCATCCGCTACGACGACACCTACGAGCGCCGCGACGGCCGCTGGTACTTCGTGCGCCGGCTCCACAAGCTGTTCTACGGCGCCGAGGTGGGGGTGAACCCTCTGGGCCTGCCTCCGGCCAACTGGCCCGAGAACCCCGACGGCCTCGGTACCCTCCCCTACGAAGAGCCCACCTGGCAGGCCTTCAACGACGGCTAGCCCACAGGGCGGAAGCCGAGCAGGGTGGTATCGTCCACATCCTCGTAGGCAGCCTCCACGGCCATGCCTACGGTGATGTCACCGACGTCGCAGTCCACCATGTTGCCCACCAGACGGGGGCCCTCATCGAGGTCCACCAGGGCGATGGCGAAGGGGATGCGGCTGGCCAGGGCCGGGTCGTGGCCGGCCCGGTCGACGGTGAAGGAGTACACCGTGCCCCGGCCGCTCAGCTCCGCCCACTCCCAGTCATCGCCCAGGCAGACCGGGCACCGGCCCCGGGGGTAGAAGAAGTTTCCGTGGCGGGGGCAGCGCTGAAGCACCAGCCGCCGCTCCCGCAGACCTTCAAAATATGGTGCGGTAATGGGGGTGGGAGTCGGTAGGGGTCGGCCGTCGGTGGAGAAGTGAACCATCAGGCCCCCTCCAAGATGAGGGCCACCTGTTCGGCCAACATTCCCCCGGTGCCATTGGCATAGGCGATGTTGCAGTCGGGCACTTGGCGCTCGCCGGCCCGGCCCTGCACCTGGCGCACGGCCTCGGTGATGTGGCTCATGCCGCCGCCCAAGCCGGCCTGGCCCATGCCCAGCTGGCCGCCGTGGGTGTTGAGGGGCCAGTCGCCGTCGTAGCGCAGGCTGTGCTCGTCGATGAACCGCCCGCCCTCGCCCTTGGGGCAGAAGCCGGCGTCTTCGATGGTCAACAGCACGGTGATGGTGTAGCAGTCGTACATGGAGGCCATGTCCACCGCGTCGCGTGACACCCCGGCCATGGCGAACGCCCGGTCGGCGGCCAGCCGGATGGGGGTGTCGACGATGTCGGGGGCGTAGGTGATGCTCTTGTGGGTGAGGTGCTCGCCGTAGCCGCTCACGTACACCGGGCGGTGCGGGCACCGGGCGGCCCGCTCGGCGGTGGTCACCAATACCGCCGAGCCGCCGTAGCACGGCATGACGATCTCCAACAGCTTCAGCGGGTCGGCCACGTATCGGGAGCTCATCACGTCGTCGACGGTGATGGGCTTGCCGTAGAACACCGCAAGGGGGTTGGCCTGGGCGTTGTAGCGGGAGTCCACCGCCACCTTGGCCAGAGTCTCCTCGCTCACTCCGTAAGCGGCCATGTAGCGCTGGGCGGCCATGGCGAAACTGGGGGTGGCGGCCACCAGCCCGGCGGGAATCTCGAACTGCCCCTGGGGGGAGCCCCACACCTCGCCGCCCATGTACGCACCCATCTTCATCTTCATCGGGCCGCCGTTGGCCCCCGGCTGGGGCGGGGCGGGCACCGATGGGGTGAACACCAGCACCGTCTCGCAAATCCCCACCTCGATGGCGGCCGCGGCCCGCCACACCATGCCCGCCGGAGTGGCTCCGCCCAGGTCGACCACCTCATTGAAGTTGCTGCGGACGCCCAGGAACTCGGCCAGCGCCGAGGGGGCGAACATCGGCGACTCCCGCAGGCCGTTGATCACCAGACCGTCCACCTCGCCCTTGTCCACCTCGGCATCGGCCAGCACCTCGGCCGCCAGCCGGGCACACGCCTCCATGGTGAACATGGGCTCGTCCCACACCCGCTTCGGCGCCCACTCCGTGAGCCCCACAATCGCCGCCGCTCGCTTTCCCATTCGGCTTACACTAGGCGGGCGGGTGCCGGGCAGCACCGTTTGCAGGACGAGGTCAGGTACACAAGGGCTCGAAGCGGAAACCTCGGCTGGTCAGCTCTTGAAGGGCCATATCAAGGCCGAGAACCGTCTGAGTGCGGGTGCCGCCGCCATCGTGAAGCAGAAGAATCGCCCCATTTCGGGCGTGATCCAAGAGGCCTTGGGCTATTTCCGCAGCCGGGGGTTGGAGCCAGTCTTCGGGGCTGTAGTCCCAAGTCTGGACTACCAATCCGTGTTCTGCGGCCCATTCTCGGGTGAAGGCATCCAGCGATCCATAAGGAGGCCGCAAACAGTTGGTGGCCCGGGAGCCGAGGACGGCCTGTGTCCTGCCCACCGTTTCGTCGAATGCTTCACGGGGGAGGCCAGCCAAATTCTCGTGGTTCCAGGTGTGATTGGCGAGAGTGTGGCCCTCGTCGACAATGCGTTGAGTCGTGCGCGGAAGGGCCTCAGCCAGCGAGCCGACTACGAAAAACGTGGCGCGAGCGTTGTACTTGGCCAGCACGTCGAGCACCTGGGGGGTGTATACGGGGTGGGGACCGTCGTCGAATGTGAAGTACACAACCGGGGCAGTGCTGGGTGGCAGGATGAGATCGGGCGATTCACTCTCTGGAGGTGAGATCGTCGGGTCCACGTCTGGGTAACTTTCCGACCCCACCGGCAGGGCTTCGATACCCAGCTTGTAATCGGCGACGCCGGCATGAGCAGAGACCACTGTTATCTGCCATGGGCCGGTGGCCGGCAGCAGAGCTTGCACAAATTGGGACCGCTCGGTAGCCGAGGCCACGACATGATCTCCCAGCCGCACATCCAGCCACATCCCTAGAGGAGCGTCGAGGTTTGCCTGAAACCACTGCCCAGCAGAGATGTGGGCGGAGTATGTCTGGCGCTGACGGAAGTCGATTGATCCGGCCACGATGGCACCTATAGCACCGGGATCGAAGCGAATGGTGACTTCCGGCAGGTCAGGGCCAGGAACCGGAAGTGCCTCTAGGGGCTGCGAGTCGATCACCGACACAACGGGTTCTGGCCCGGAATGATCGATCTCCAACTTCTGGCGCCGGGAGATCGCCGTGAAGGGCTCATCGAGCTCCCGATCGTAGAGCGTCACCTCCACCAATCCATCTAGGACTTCAATGCCCTCCATCACGATGCGATCACCCACAAAGGCTGGCCGTTGAGCTTCCCCACCCAGTCCGTTGTCGATCACCGGCACCACCAGATGGAAGGTGCCCGATCCCGCGGTGACCATGGTGATGTGTGCAACCACGTCGTCGTAGCCGTCTCCGTTCAGATCTCCCTGGCCCACCCGGTTTTGAAGGGTGTAGCGGTCTTCTGACGCCCCTCCATAGGAAACGACCGCTTGCCCGTCCTCGAGTTGGATGATCTCCCCGTCGAACTCGAACATGAGATTCTCGAGGTCTTCCCATTCCACGCCCCTCCGCTCTACGACCTCTGGAGTGGACTCAGGTACAGGAATCGTCGCGGTCGGCGATGCTTCGGGCATGGGGAGCGCCGGTGTTGGGGGCGGCGGAGCTGAGGGTGATGGGGAGTCAGTCGGAGTGGGGGGCGGCGGAGCTGAGGGTGATGGGGAGTCAGTCGGAGTGGGGGTGGGAGCAGCGGTCGGGCCATCTGTGGCTGGCGGCGTGCCGCTGTCTTGGCTGCATCCGGCGAGAATTAGTGCCAAGACAAGTGCTGATGCCCAGAACCAATACCGGCGCGGGCAAGCGGCACAAGCGTCAGCCATTCACCAATGCTACGGCTGCCCTTGCCGAATTACTGGTCAGTCAACCTCAGCAGTAGGGGGGATCTGGCGCTCCAGGAGGGCGTCGTAGCGGACTTGGAGTTGGTTGGTGTAGCTGGGCTTGGTGGGGATAAGGAAATCGCCGGCCCGGATCCCGGCCATGACCGGGCCGACCACATCGGCTGGCGAGATGCCGGACGCGGTCATTTTCGACAGCGAGTCCACCACGAAGGCGTTGTCCTCGCTCTCGTCGGTGCCGTAGCGGTCGCTTCGCACCCGGGCGGTGTGGGCAATTGCAGTATCGATGGCGCTGGGGGTGAGCACCGAGGCCTTGACCTTGGATCCCACTGCGGCCAGGTCCAGAGCGAGGCACTCGGTGAGCGAGAAGGCAGCGCACTTGGATACCACGTAGGGGCTGGAGAATCCGCCGGCCACGAACGCGGCCACCGACGCGGTGTTCACAATGTGCCCCTCGGTGTCCTGGGCGATCATCCGAGGCACGAATGCGGAGACTCCGTTGACGATGCCGTACACGTTGACCCCGAATACCCAGTCCCAGTCGGCCTGAGTGCGTTCCCACATGAGCCCGGCCTGGAACACGCCGGCATTGTTGAAAAGCAGGTCTACCTGCCCGAAGGCGTCCCAGGCTGCATCAGCCAGGGCTTCGACCGATGACCGGTCAGCAACATCTACTTCGACTGCCATCGCATTGTCTCCGATGGCGTCGGCGGTGGCTGTGGCACCCGCGAGGTCGATGTCTGCGGCTACTACCTTGGCACCCTCGGCGCTGAAGCCAGCCGCCAATGCCGCTCCGATCCCGCTGGCCGCCCCGGTTATCACCGCCACCTTGCTGTCAAAGTCCTGCATGGTCCCATGCTGGCACGGCTAAGCCGCAGATGTCGGAGCGGAGATGCCTACTACTGAGTGCTGGTTCCCGCTTCTGGCCAGATCTCGGGGTCGTGAACGCCGTCGCCTTCCCGTCCGCAGAAGTGATCACGGTCGTCGGCCACAAAGGCATAGATCCGGCAGGCAGCCAGGGATACCCACTGATTGGTCAGGTCGAAGAACTCCCCCCGGGCGCTCATGATTGCCATTGCAAACCAGCTGTCGTCAGGAAGCACGATGACTCCGGCGTCGATCATCTGCCGATACTCCGCTGGACAGCAGTTCGGTCGAAGCCAACCCGCCTTGTGCAGCGACGCTTCAGCCACTTCCGGAGGCAGCCGATCCAGCAAGACGCCGTCAAGATCTCGGGGAGAAGTCAGCGAATGCGAAGTGTCCAGCAGCCACTGCTGAAGGGCGGCATTCTCATCGGGACCTAGAAGCTCGCCTTTGTAGATGCGGGCGAAGAATAGTGCCAGGTCAGCCATTGTGGTGCGGTTGCCCAAGGGGTTCTCAGGCCGGAAATTCTCAGCTACCCGATTGGGATCTTGGAAACGCCACGCCTCCAGCCGGGTGTCGTCAAGCCTGGCCACATTCCAGGTCCAGGCGTTCACCGCGTCTACTCCCCCGGCCAGATCTATCAATCTTCCGCCGGCAAGGTTGTCGGACAGGATCAAGGCCGAATAGGCGAAGGGCCTCACTGCCTCCACGCCGGCCGCTTCGAGGGCGGCTGCCGCCCACAGCGGCTTGACGGCGCTGGCCGAGATCCGGGACTCCAGGTCTTCGTACCCGTGAACTGTCTCATCGGGAAGCACCACCGCTATCGAGATCTGCGCGTCCGGGTTCCATTCTTCGGAGATCTCGGCCAGTAACTCGAACTCCTCGGCCAGCACGAAGTGGAACTCGTCGGCTAGGGAAGCCAAGAACTCCTCGGCAGAGCGATCGGGAGTAGGAGTCGGCTCAGGTGTCGCTTGGGGGGCTGCCGTCGCCGGCACACCGGTAGTCGGGCTCGGAGTCGGGGGCGGTGTGTGAGATGGCTGCGTGGGCACGGCAGTGGACACCTGGGTCGGCACTGCGGTGGGCGTGGCATCAAGCTCCACTGAACTCACTTCCAGCGCCGTTTCCACGCCGCCGCCACAGCTCGCAGCCCCGGCGAGCAACGCAACAATCAACAAGGCCGCGGCCAGCCGCATCATTGGCTCCGGCGCCTTCAGCCGCACTCGATGTCTCCAGAAGGCACAGACAGGTCGATGAGGTAGGCATCCACTACATCGTCCACACATTGGTGAAGGCCATAGCTAGTGTGGCCCGTGCCGTTGTAGGTCAATAGCACCCCGGTCTCCAGCGACTCGGCTACCGATACCGCCCATTCATAGGGAGTGGCGTTGTCGCCCCGGTTGCCGATGACCAGCACTGGTGCCGCATCCGGGGCCCGGATCGGCTCATTTGGACGCGTCTCGGTGTCAGGCCAGTACACGCACATACGGGCCTCGGCCGCCGCGGCTCGGCCAAATTCGCCAGCCTCCTCGACCATTCGCTCGATAAGCCGATCCAGGTCGTCCTCGCTCATCCGACCTCCGTCGGTGCAGCTGATGCTGAAAAAAGAGCCGAGATCTGCGGTCCCCAAATACCTCTGGGCCAGGTCGTGCATCTGCTGGCCGTCGCCTTCCCAAGCCCGGGCGAAAGCCTCGAAGAAGATCGACCAGTACTCGGCAGGCAAATAGGAGATGATCACCAGAGCAAGCTGGACCTCCCCCGGTCCCACCAGCACATTGCCCTGGGCGTCGAGCAGCGGGGCGGCCTCGACACTGGCCATCAACTGGAGGTAGGCCGACCTGGGATTGCCGACAATCGGGCACGCCGCGTCTTGTAGGCAACTGTCGAACACCTCGTCGATAACTCGGGCGAAGCCCCTGATCTGCTCCACCAGGACGTCCTCGTGGGTCAACGACGCGTCCAGCACCCCATCGATCACTACTGCCCGGGCATTGGTTCCGTGCCGATCGGCGTAAAACTGACCCAGCACCGTGCCATAGCTGTAGCCGAGGAAGCTGATCTGCTCCTCGCCCAAGGCTTGGCGGATCAAGTCCATGTCGTGCACCGTCTGCACCGTGCTGATGAGATCGGCTCGACCGTTCAAGCCAGCCAAACAGGCTTCGGCGGTTTGCCGAGCCACCTCCGAGATCACTGCCTCGTTCTCGGGGGTGTCTGATAGCGCGCCGATCACCTGGAGGTCCGCGGCCTCGTCATCACAGTCGGGGTACAAGCTGGCCGATACTCCTCGAGGGTTCCACCCCACCACATCGAAACGGGCCAGTAGTCGACCGGAAAGCCCGGCACCGCCGGACAAGAATCCCTCGAAACCCCCACCGGGACCGCCGGGATTCACCAGCAGTGCACCGATGCGGTTATCCGGGTCGGTTGCCGGCAGCATCCCGAGTTCCAGCGTGATCGTTCCCGCGCCCGGATCGTTGTGATCGGCAGGAACTTCCAGCTCAGCGCAGAGATAGACCTGCCCGCAGTCCTGGAAGGCAAAGGCCTCAGGTGCCGGTCGAATGGCAGTGGGCGCAGGCTCTTCGGTGGGCGTCTCGGGCATGACCGCAGCGGGGGTTGCCTCTTGGGTAGGCGCAGGCACCGTAGCCTCCGGCACCTTCTCCGTTGCAGATGTGGAGATCTCCGTGGGCTCGGCATTCGATACCGAAGGCGCATCGGTGCCGTCTGAGCAGCCTGCTGAGATAAGAGCCGCAACCAACAGCAGCGTCGCCACGCGATGAAGCACACTGCAAACTAACCGCTTTGGCACAGAATCCGTGGGCACCCCTGGCTCGCTCAGCGATAATCGCCCACCCAGGTCATGTTGGTGCTCTCGCCGGCTTCGAGCAGGGGGCCGTCATAGTTGGGGGAGGTCATGACCGAGGCGTCGCGGCGGTAGTTGATGAAATGGACGCCGTCGTCGCCGCTGTAGAGCTTGTAGCGGCGGTCGGCGGCCACCCAAAGGGTGTCGCCCTCGCTGACGACTCGACGCCCCACTCGGATCTCGCCTCGCAGCACATGGATCAGCTCGTCTTGGGAGTGGCTGTGAGCTGACGACTCGAAGTACTGAGGTCGGTCGGTGGCCAACAGCCACAGCCGATTGGTGGGTGCTGAGGCGTCAGAGAAGAACCGGGTGCGCTGGGTTTCGTCCACCGTGGCCCATATCCCATCGGGGCCGACTATCCGCACACTTCGGCCCTCAGTGTCGGCCGGACCCCTCAGCCCTTTCGTCGGTGGAGCGGGGTCGGTCGGCCCCACGTGGACGATGGTGGTATCAGACTCCGCAATCGCGGTGGCAGCCACCCCTGCTTCCACCACCATCGCCCCATCTTCAGGGCAGGCCCGCCCGTCGACGACCAGGCTGCCTGAGCGCACATACACCGCCTCGTCACCGTGCTCGGTCCCCCACCGCATTTCGGTGCCCGCGGCCAATTCCGCGGCCACGAGCCACAGCGTCGCCCCGTCGGGGCTCACGAGATGAGCCGAACAGCCGCCGGTAAGCGCGACCGTGGACCCGGGATAGCCGGCCGCTGCCTCAGCCTCGGCCGCGTGAATGACTTCAACTGCGCTCACTGCACCTCATCATCGCGCTTGGCGCGTCGGCGGCGACGGGTGCGACGGGTTGATGCCAGCTCCACGGCCTCGTCCATAGCCGTTTGCATGGCTTCTCGCA
Organism: Acidimicrobiia bacterium; assembly: GCA_022819825.1. GTDB lineage: Bacteria > Actinomycetota > Acidimicrobiia > Acidimicrobiales > Bin134 > Poriferisocius. The sequence continues at coordinate 75,626 of JAJEGM010000037.1, forward strand.
GGCGGACGGTGAATTCGCTGCGCTGGTGGGACGACAACCGACCGTTCTCGGTATCGGGAGGCAGGAGTGGTTCACCGATCACGATGGACACCGGCACCCTCCGTAGGAATTTGGCCTTGGGGGGCATGGCCTCCTCCGTGCCAGCAATGCCCACCGGGAGAATCGGCACTCCGGTTCGAGCAGCCAGAAAAGCAGCGCCCCCGAAAATCTCCCCCACCTGCCGACCAGAATGGCGAGTGCCCTCAGGGAACACCAGCAGCGGCTCGCCCCGTCGCAGCAGTCCCACGGCCGCTTGCAGCGATCGGCGGTCTCCCGCCCCCCGGTGCACGGGGAAGGATCCGATCATGGCACTGATCCAGGTGCCCACTTTCCCTTTGAACATCTCGATCTTGGCCAGCGATCGCACCTTTCGGGGGCATCGGGAGTTCACCAATGGGCCGTCAAGATTCGACCGGTGAACGGGGGCGATGATGAACGCCCCTTCAATTCTCAACCGCTCGGCGCCGACCATTCTGGTCCGCAGATAGAAGCGCCCCACCAGCCGGACAATCGCCCGCAACACCCAGTACAGAGCCTGGGCCCGACGGGTTTGCCAGATGGCCAGCACCCGCTCTTCCAAATGCTGCTCAGACATGGTCCTGCATGGCCTTCCACACTCGTTGAGGTGACAACGGCATGTCCAGATGACGGATGCCATAGGGAGCAAGGGCGTCGATCACCGCATTCTGCACTGCGGCGGTCGCCCCGACGGTGCCCGCTTCGCCGATGCCCTTGGCCCCCAGCAGGTTCCGATCGGTGGGAGTTTCAGAGCTGATCAGCTCGAAACTGGGCAGCTCGGCAGCCGAGATCACCGGGTAGTCGACGAAGTTGGTAGTAAGCGGGTTGGCATCAGCGTCGTAGGCCACCTCCTCCATGAGGGCCTGGGCGACACCCCCGGCGATTCCCCCGTGAATCTGGCCCTCGAAGATGAGCGGGTTCAACACAGTGCCGGCGTCGTCCACGGCCACCAGCCGCACCAACTCTGTCCGGCCGGTCTCGGCGTCTACCTCCACCACTGCCACATGGGCGCCGAACGGAAAGGTCTGACCCCCGGACTCGAAATCCGACTCCACGGTCAGAGGGGCGTCCAGTGCGGCGGCCACTGCTCCCCATCCCACTGACACCGCCGGGGTTCCGGCCACATGAAAGCGCCCGCCATCGGGATCGTGAACCACATCACCCACCGCGGCCTCCAACAGATCGGCAGCCGTCGGCAGCACCTGCTCCACCAGCTTCTGGGAGGCGTCGGCCAGCATCGACCCCACGATCTGGGCCGAGCGCGACCCGCCGGTGACCTGGCCCCGGGGAGTGCAGTCGGTATTGCCGCCCACCGCCAGCACCCGATCCAATTCGAGACCCAGCACATCGGCCACGATCATCGGCCACACCGTCTCGTGGCCTTGACCGTGGGGTGTGGAACTGGTCACCGCTCTCACGGTGCCATCGGTATCCAGTTCCACCGAGGCGAAATCCCCCGCCCCGGTTGTGGCAGTGACCTCCACATAGGTGGACAGGCCGATTCCCATGAGCGTTTCCGAGCCGTTGGCCCGACGAGCAGCCTGCTCAGCCCGCAGATCGTCGTAGCCGGCCGTCTCAAGGGCAAGATCCAAGGCCCGGCCGTAGTCGCCAGAGTCGTAGCTCATGCCCGACACCGTGGTGCGGGGAAACGCCTCCGGGTCGATGAAGTTGCGGCGGCGCACCTCGGCGGGGTCCATCTCGACCTCCGCGGCGAACAGGTCCACCGCCCGTTCGATAGCCGAGGTCGCTTCAGGCCGACCGGCCCCTCGGAAGGCTCCATTGGGTGTGGTGGAGGTGGGCACTGAAACCGCTTGGTATCCGGCACTGGCGATGTCGTAGACCCCGGTGAACATGGCCATGGTCATACGGGGCAAGAACCCGGCAATGAGCGGATAAGCCCCGCTGTCTTGGATCACCTCGATCTGCAAGGCGGTAATCCGCCCGTACCGGCTACCGCCCACCACCACATCCTGGATCTGGCCCCGGCCACTGCCCAGCCCGGTCATCGACTGAGTGCGGGTCTCCGCCCAAGCACACGGGCGGCTCAAGCGACGGGCCAGCCAGCCGAGAAGGGCCTCCTCGGGGTAGCAGCGGAACTTGGCGCCGAAGCTGCCACCCACATCGGGGGTAATCACCAGCACCTGGTCGGGATCCAAGCGGTAGATGCCCATCAACGCCGTCTTCACGTTGTGGCTGCCCTGGGTGGCGGTGTGGTGGATCAGCCGGTCGCCCTCCCAGTAGGAGAAGCCCGTTCGGGCCTCAATGGGCGCCGCCGACACTCGCTGGTTTAGGAACCGGGCCCGCACCACCACCTCGCACGCTTCAAAGTCGGGCGCCTGGCCCGCCCCACACCGATACACCGTCTGATCATCAATGCCCTCGAACAGCACCACATCGCCCCGCAGCGAGGCCTCTAGATCGACCAGCGGGGGCCGCGGCTCGTAGTCCACCGTCACCATGTCAGCCGCGTCGGCGGCAAGCTCCGGCTCATCGGCCACCACTGCAGCCACCGGCTCACCCACGTAGCGGACCACCTCGCCAGCCAGCATGGTCCGGGCCATCTGATCGTTCATGCCGGGAAACGGCGGGGGGTACACCACCACGTCGGGGTCGATGTCAGCAGCAGTGAACACCCCGAGCACTCCAGGAGCGGCTACGGCGGCCTCTACATCCACCGACCGCAGCCGGGCATGGGGCTCTGTCGATGTCACATACACGACATGGACGGCTTCGGGTGGCACCAGATTGGCCACGAACGAGCCCTGGCCGGTGAGGAGGCGGGGATCTTCCCTCCGCAGAACCGGGTGACCGAGAATCGAGGGCATGAGTCTCAATTGGTCCGAGTGAGGACCTCCATCACTCGAATAAGGCGACGTCGGTGAACTCGATGAGGTTCCCATCGGGATCACGGGCGAAGGCCGATCGCACTGCCACGCCGAAGTCGTCCCGCTCGTTTGGTTCGATGAAGAACTCCACACCCCGCTCGGCCAGCTCGGCCATCGTCTCATCGAACTCATCGGCAGGAATGAAGAGGGCGAAGTGGGACATGACCCCGGCGCTGTCGGGCATCTCATCCACCTTGCTTAGGTGGAGCTGCGAAGGACCCAACCGCAGCCACGAACCCTCAAATCCTCCGAAGTCGGGCCGGGGGAGCTTTTCCAGCCCCAGCTTCTCGATGTAGAAGGCATCGGCGGCCTCCACATCGGTCACCGGGATATTCACGTGGGCGTAGGCAACCAGACCATTAACAGCAGTGCTCATCCCTGTGACTTTATTTCAACGCGGGAGCCGGCATACCTCTGGGCTGGGTGCAACGCACTCCCAGCACCGCAGTCACCGCGCCTCCGGCAGCCAGCATGATGTAGCTCGCGCCGAGGTTGCCGATCTGACCGACCGCCAAAGTGGCGCCAATGACGGTCACCGCGATGGCCACGCCGAAGGCGTTTCCCACCCGCATCATGGTCTGGGACACGCTTGAGCCCGAGGCCAGGAATTCGCTGGGAAGATCGGCCACCATGACCGCGAACAGCGATCCCCACACCAAGCCCGATCCGATTCCGGCCAGCGTCACGCTGAGAACCCAGGCCACAAGATCCTCCTCGCCGCCCAGGGTGGCCCACTGCCACACCATGCCCCCCCCGTCCACATCAGGCTCCCGGCGACGACGAATCGGGCCGGCCCCCACCGGTCGGCCCACCGGCCCGACAGCGCCGACAGCAGGCCGGTGAACACGAACACCGGGGTCAGCAGCATTCCGGCCTCGAAGATGGTCAGCTCCCACACGATGGTGAGGTAGTTCACGCCCACCAGCTGGTGTCCGAAGAAGGCGATGGAGAATACCAGCATCCCGTAGTTGCCCAACCGGAAGCTCTTGAATTGGAAAAGCCTGGGGTCGATCACCGGCAATCGGTGGCGCATCGACCTCCAGGCCAGCAGTCCGAGCACCAGCGGCCCTCCGATCAAGGCCGCCAGCACCACCGGATCGGCCCATGACCACTCCCGGCTCTGCACCAGGGCGAACACCACCCCGCCGACGCCGGCCAACACCATGAGGGCTCCCAGCCGATCGGGCAGCTCCGGGGTCTGTGGATTGCGGTGCTCTTGGATGACCTTGCCGATAAAGGCCAGGGCGACCACCCCGAAGGGCACGTTCAGCCAGAACGCCCACCGCCAGTCGCCAACATGCACCAGCAGGGCCCCCACCGAAGGTCCCATGGCCGCGGCCACCGCGCCGTTGGCCGACCACGCGCCCACGCCGGTTCCCCGGCGGGCTACTGGGAATGCCTCGATCACGATGGCCGCCCCCATGGGCAGGCTCAGCGACGTTCCGAACCCCTGGAGAGCTCGGGCCACGATGAGAACGCCGGTGCTGGGCGCCAGCGCGGCCCCCGCCGATGCCAGGGTGAACACCGCGATACCGGCCATCAGAGTGCGCCGCCGTCCCCACCGCTCCCCTAGGACCCCGCAGATGACCAGGGTGGCCGCTCCGACGATGGTGAAAGAGTTGATAACCCAAGACAGCTCGGCCTCGCTGGCGTTGGGGAATGACTCCTTCAGATCGGCATAGACCACGAAGATGATCGACAGCGACATGGCCGTCTGGAAGCTGGCCAGGCTCACCACCACCAGCACCAACCAGGCCCGGCGCATCACCGCCGGGTCCACGGCTGCTTGCTGCATCACCGAACGACTGTAACCCTCTGGCATCCCGTCAAACGGATGGCAGCATGGGCGGAGGCGATAGCTAGCCTTCTGGCGTGGTCTCGTTCTATGACACTCGGCTTCGGGAGGTCGTGCCGTTCGAGCCGCTGGTTGATGGCCGGGTGTCGATGTATGTGTGCGGGCCCACGGTGTACGACGACCCCCACGTGGGCCACGCCCGCACCGCGTTCACCTTCGACATGATCCGCCGCTACCTACAGTGGCGGAGCTTCGAAGTTGTGTTCGTGTCGAATATCACCGACATCGACGACAAGATCATCGCCCGGGCCGCTGAGACCGGGACCATCGAGACCGAGCTGGCGACCCGGTACGAGCAGGTCTACACCGAGCAGATGGACCGGTTCGGCATCGCTCGGCCCGACCACCAGCCCCACGCCACCGAATATGTAACCGAGATGCTCGAGTTCATCAGCGATCTGGTGGATAGGGGCGCGGCCTATGCCATCGAGGGCAAGGGGGTGTATTTCTCGGTGGACGCCCACGCCCGCTACGGCGACCTGATCGGGCGCACCCCAGAGGAGTTGCGCGAGGGCGCCGGAGCCCGGGTAGAGGTGGACGTCGACAAGACCGATCCACTGGATTTCGCCTTGTGGAAAGCAGCCAAACCAGGGGAGCCGGTATGGGACTCCCCGTGGGGGCCCGGCCGACCCGGCTGGCACATTGAATGCGTGGCCATGGCCACTGACCTTCTGGGCGAGACGTTCGACATCCATGGCGGGGGCGACGATTTGGCTTTCCCCCATCACCAGAACGAAGTAGCCGAAGCTGAGGGCGCCGGGTTGGAATTCGCCCGCTATTGGATCCATGGGGCCATGCTCAACGTGAATGGCGAGAAGATGGCCAAGTCGCTGGGCAACTTCACCACCATGTCTGATCTGCTCGATGCCTACGAGCCCCAAGTGCTTCGGCTGCTGATGTTGCAAACACACTACCGAACGGTCATGGAGTTAAGCGACGACGCCCTGGCCGGCGCTTCAGGGGCATTGGACCGGCTGCGGGCCTGGCACCGCCGGGCCACCGCCGCAGGCCTGGATCAAGGGGCAACGCCTGATCCCGATGCGGTTGCCCGGTTCACCGCAGCAATGGACGACGACTTCGGCACACCCGCCGGACTGGCGGTGGTGTTCGACACGGTCCGGGAGGCCAACGCCGCCTTGGATGCCGGCGACACCGACCGGGCGGCAACGGCCCACGCCGCGGTGTGCGACCTGACTGGCGCCTTGGGCCTCACCTTGGCCAGCGACAACCAAGCGGGCGATGACGCATTGGCGGCCGAGGTCGAAGGGCTGCTCGCCGAGCGGGATGAGGCTCGCAGTGCCAAGGACTTCGCAACCGCCGACCGCATCCGCGATGAGCTCACCGCCCGGGGAATCGTGTTGGAGGACACTCCCGGCGGCACGATCTGGAGACAGTCCTGAGGAAGCTCAAGGGCCAACTCCTCGGTCGACCGGTGGTGGGGATCGAGATCCTCAACTCCCAGTCGGGCACCACGCGAAGAACCCGGGCTTGGGTGTACTTGGCCGGGGGCAAAGAGCTAGCTGTGTTCGTCAAGCGACCATCCCGCTCCCTGATCGCTCGGGCTTTTGTCGCGGTGCCTCGGCTGAGCCGGGCCGAAGTCAACTTCTATACTGAATTACGCGACCAGGTTCCCATCGCCACTCCCCGCTGCTACGGCGCCAGCCACTTCCGGCACGGCTTCATCGTGGTCCTGGAAGACTTGGTTGTAGCTGGCGCGACCTTGCGGAATTCCACCGACGCCCTGAGCGCCAAAGAGGCCGCGTCGCTATTGGAGTCGTTGGCCGATGTGCACCGGCAATGGTGGGGGCGCACTGAGTCGCATCCGTGGCTGGCCAAGAATCCCCAGCGAGAACTGAAGCTGGGCGCATTGCTGAGCCCCACGCTGTGCCGTCTGGGGCTCTGGCGAGTTGGCTCAGCGGTACCCGAGACGCTGCATCAGCCCATCGCCCGCTACGCCCGCAACCGGCGGGCGACCCAGGAGACAATGTCGGCCGGACCGACCACTTTGATCCACAACGATTGCCACCCGGGAAACCAATATGTTGCCGCCGACGACCGCCCCGGACTCGTCGATTGGCAGCTGTGCCGAGCCGGGCCGTGGGCCCGAGACGTGGCCTACCTGCTGGCCACCTCGCTGGACATCGAGACACGCCGAGCCGCTGAGAAGGATCTTCTGGCTGGCTACCTGCTCCAGCTCGGCCCAGTTGCCCCCGACTTCGACAGTGCCTGGCTGGCCTATCGCCGCAATGTTGTCTACGCGGTCGAGGCCATGCTGGTGACCGCCGCGGTGGGCGTGATGATGCCCAAATCCACCTCCCAAGTCCTGGTCAACCGCGCCGCCACGGCCGCGGCCGACCTAGATTCTTTCGGCGCGCTATGACCGAGTCTTTCCCCCGCCAGCACGCCCGCACCCGGGGCTTCACCCTGGGGGCACCCCGCAGCTTCACCGTCTCCGACGGTGGAGGCCGGGTGGCCTTTCTGCGCAGTGCGTCGGGAGACGATCCGGTGAACCGGCTCTGGCTGCTGGATACCGCTACCGGCGAAGAGCTCGTGGTGGCCGATCCGGTCGAACTCTTGGCCGACCCCGGCGAGGAGAACCTGCCACCAGCCGAGCGGGCCCGCCGGGAGCGAGCCCGGGAGAGCGGCGGAGGCATCGTGGCCTATGCCGGCGATCCCAGCCTGACCAATATCGCCTTCACCCTGGATGGGCGGGTGTTCCTGGCCGATGTGGCCGACGGAACCGTCGACTCGCTTCCTGCCGAGCCAGGCGCATTCGACCCCCGCCCCTCACCCGACGGGCAACGAGTTGCCTATGTCTCCGGCTCCGCCTTGCGAGTGGTAGACGCCAAAGCCGACGGGCTTGACCGGGAGGTCATCAACGAACCGGGCGACACCGTGAGCTGGGGGTCGGCCGAGTTCATCGCCGCCGAGGAGATGGGCCGGAGCCGGGGGTTCTGGTGGTCTCCCGACAGCCAGCGTCTTCTGGTGGCCCGAGTGGACACCGCCGAGGTGCCCATCTGGCATATCGCCTCCCCCGCTGATCCGGCAGCAACGCCAGTGCCCATGGCCTACCCCGCCGCGGGCACGGTCAATGCCGACGTCTCACTGGCCATTCTCGGGCTCGACGGCAGCCGGATCGATGTGGCGTGGGATCGAGACGCCTTTGAGTACTTGGCCCGGGCTGCGTGGGCACCTCGGTCGAACCCCATCATCGGTGTGCAGAGCCGCGACCAGCGCACGGTGGTGATCTTGGAGGTCGACCCCACCACTGGGACCACCACCGAGATTGCCCGCCAGAGCGATGAGCACTGGGTGGAGCTGGTGCCCGGCAGCCCTGCGTGGATGGGCGAGCGGCTGGTGACCGCCGAGGACCGAGGCTCGGCCCGACGCCTGATGATCGACAGCCAAGAGGCCACACCCGACAACCTGCAAGTCCGCAGCGTGGTGGCCGCCGATGAGCACCGGGTGGTATTCACCGCGTCGGACGACCCCACCGAAGTGCATGTTTGGCAGCTCGACCACGAAGGCAAACTTGACCGCCTCAGCGACCAGCCAGGCGTGCACAGCGCGTCCGCGAGTGCCGGGACCGTGGTGTTGGCGCGGGCCGCAGGAACCAACCTGGAGGCAGCAGTGGAGGTGGTGACGCCCACCGGGCGCATCCCCATTGCTTCAGCAGCTGCCACTCCGTCGTTGTCTCCGTCGCCCCGGTTCTCTGTGGTCGGCAGCCGAGAATTGCGCACCGCGGTGTTGTACCCGTCGGACGACGACGAAACCGAGGGCCATGCGCTGCCGGTGCTGCTCGACCCCTATGGAGGACCCCACGCCCAGCGAGTGCTCAAGGCCCGATCGCCGTTCCACGTATCCCAGTGGTTCGCCGACCAGGGGTTCGCGGTGATTGTCGCCGACGGGCGGGGCACCCCCGCCCGGGCCCCGGCCTGGGAGCGGGCGGTGGCCGGCGATCTGGCCCACCCGGTGCTCGACGACCAGATAGACGCCCTCGACACCTTGGCCCAACGCCACCCCCGCCTCGACTTGGGTCGGGTGGCCGTGCGGGGCTGGTCGTTCGGCGGCTACCTGGCCGCGTTGGCCGTGTTAGCTCGGCCCGACCGGTTCCACGCCGCCATCGCCGGGGCACCAGTCACCGACTGGCGGCTCTACGACACCCACTACACCGAGCGCTACCTGGGCCACCCCGACCAAAACCCCGACGCCTACACCGGCACCAGCCTCCTGGAATTGGCCGGCGACCTCATCCGCCCGCTGCTGCTGATCTGCGGCCTGGCCGACGACAACGTCTTCGCGGCCCATACCCTCCAACTCTCCCAAACCCTGTTCGAAGCGGGCCGTCCCCACCAAGTGCTCCCCCTGCCCGGCGTGACCCACATGACCCCCCAGGAGCAGGTGGCCGAAAACCTGCTCCTGCTCCAACGAACCTTCCTCTTCGACAGCCTCGGCCTTCACCCACCACAATGACCCCATGGCGCGCATAACTGCCGGCGACGAGATCGTCTGGGGGATCCAGCTTCCGATCCAGACCCTCAACGAGCGAATCTGCCAGCCGTGGGAGCCAACTGCCACCGTGGGCGATCTGTTGGCCATTACCCAGGCCGCGGAGGCCGCTGGACTCGGGTTTGTAGGAGTGTGCGACCACATCGCCATTCCAAACAACGAGTACGCCGCCCACATGTCCACCACGTGGTACGACCCGATCGCCACGCTCAGCTTCCTGGGAGCGGCCACCAGCACCATCCGGCTGCTGTCGGAGGTATACGTCCTTCCCTATCGCCATCCCCTGACCACCGCGAACTCGTTCTGCACCCTCGATCATCTCACCGGTGGACGAGCAGTGATGGGGGTGGGTGCTGGCCATGTCGAGGCCGAGTTCGAAGCCCTGGGATTGAACTTCGCCGACCGGGGGCGGATGACCGACGAAGCCATCGACGCCGTTCGGGTGGCGGTGGAAGCTGCCGGAGGGTTCTGCGAGTTCAGCGGAGAGTTCTACGACTTCAAGGATGTGGGAGTGGGCCCCGCCGCCCCGCAGGAGGCCATTCCCGTCTGGATCGGGGGCAGCACCCGCCCGGCCCTGCGCCGGGTGGTGGAGCGGGGAGACGGCTGGATCCCCCAGGGCACGCCCAGGGAGGCCATGGCCGAGCAGATCGACTACATGCGGGCCCATGCCGACGTGGTAGGCCGCGACCTCGATGAAGTGGACCTCGGCTGGTTGGCCGGGACCATCTACATCGGCGACCCGCCGGAGGGGCTTTTTCCGCCGGGATGGCCGTATATCGGCGGCTCTCCCGACCAGATTGCAGAATCGCTCCGCTATGCCCACGAGTTGGGCACCTCGGTGGTGTTTCTGTTCTTCCGGTCTCGCGACGCGGCCGAGTACGTCGACCAGATCGCCCGATTCGGCGTCGAGGTCCTGCCCCTGCTGGAGGCCTGACCATGAGCGGCGTGCTGGCGGGAATGCGGGTGGTGGAAGGATCGGCGTTTGTCGCCTGCCCTTCAGGAGGTATGACGCTGGCCCAACACGGGGCCGACGTGATCCGCTTCGACGCCATCGGCGGCGGCATCGACTACCACCGCTGGCCACTCACCTCCGACGGCCAATCGCTCTACTGGCAGGGTCTCAACAAGGGAAAGCGGTCGATCCAAGTCGACCTCCGCTCCCCCGAGGGCCGAGAGCTGATCACCGCTCTGGCCACCGCACCCGGCCCTGATGCCGGCATATTCACCACCAACTTCCCCGCTGTCGGGTGGCTTTCGCACGACAGCCTCCGTCAGCACCGCGACGACCTCATCATGGTGGCCATCACCGGCAACCACGACGGCTCCACCGCGGTGGACTACACCGTGAACTGCGCGGTCGGCTATCCCTGGCTCACCGGCGACGACGGCACCATCAACCACGTGCTGCCCGCCTGGGACATCATCTGCGGCCAGACCGCCGCCGTAGGGGTGCTGGCCGCCGAGCGCCAAAGGTCCCGTACGGGAGAGGGCAGCTTGGTGAACCTGGCCCTGTCCGATGTGGCGCTGGCCGCGGTGTCGATGCTGGGCCACGTGGCCGAAGCCCAGCTCATGGGAACCCAGCGACCCCGAATCGGAAATGACATCTACGGCGCCTTTGGGCGGGATTTCGAGCTGGCCGACGGCGAGCGTATCCAGATCGTGGCGGTAAGCGCCCGCCAGTGGACGGGGATCGTGGCCGCCTGCGGGATCGCCGACGAGGTGGCCGCTTTGGAGGCTGATACTGGCTTGGACTTCACCCGGGTGGACGGTGACCGCTACTTGGCCCGGGATCGCCTCAATCCGATGGTGGCCCAGTGGTGCGCAAGCCGCACCTTGGCCGAGGCGTCGGTGGCGCTGGATGCCCAAGGGGTGTGCTGGGGCCGTTACCAGTCGATGCTGGAGCTGGTGGCCAACGACCCCCGCTGCTCTACCGAGAACCCGCTGTATGCCGAGGTGGAGCACCCTGAGACTGGTCGGTACCTCACCCCCGGCCCCCCACTCCGCTTCTCTCAGGAGCTTCTGGTGGATCCCGGACCCGCCCCCCAGCTGGGCCAGCACACCGACGAGGTGCTGGCCGACGTGCTCGGCCTGTCGGGCACCGAGATCGCCCGCCTGCACGACAGCCAGATCGTCGCCTGACCATCTCTCTGCCGCTATCGGGCCGCTACCTTGCTCCCCATGAGTATGGACATAGGCCGCGTCGGGGTCTGGACCCGCACCGACAGCTTCTCAACCAGCGAGGCCATCGAATTCGCCCAGCGGGTTGAGGAGCTGGGCTACGGGGCCCTGTGGATTCCCGATGCCTTCGGCCGCGACCCGTTCGCCCACGCCTCCCTGCTGCTCAACCACACTTCCACGCTGGTGCTGGCCACCGGCGTGGTGAACATCCACCTGAGGGAGGCCCAGGCCACCTCCTGCGCCCAGAAGGAATTGCACGACCAGTCGGGGGGCCGTTTTCTGCTCGGACTCGGGGTGTCGCACCAAGCGCCGGTGGAGCGGTTGCAGGGCGAGCCCTACCCAAAGCCCATCCCGTCGATGCGGGAGTACCTCGACAAGATGGAAAGTGCCATGTGGTGGGGCCCCGAGCTGGATGGCGAGCCGCCCATGGTGCTGGCCGCCCTCGGCCCGCTCATGTTGAAGCTGGCCGCCGAGCGCACCATGGGCGCCCACCCCTACTTCGCTCCGCCCGAGAACTCCCGGCGATCCCGGGAGATCATGGGCCCTGACGCCTGGATCTGCCCGGAGCAGAAGGTGATGCTGGAAACCGATCCAGGGCGGGCCCGGGAGCGGGCCCGGGCATCCATGGCCGGGCCGATAACCATGCCCAACTACCGCAACAACCTCATGCGCTGTGGCTTCGAGGAGAGCGCCCTGGACAACGGCGGCAGTGATGAGGTGGTGGACGCGGTGGTGGCCTGGGGCGATGAGAACGCCCTGGCCGAGCGGGTGCGCCAGCACCACGAAGCCGGCGCCACCCACGTGTGCATCCAGCCGCTCGACCCGGTGGACAAGACCCGCCCCAGCCTCGAAACCCTCGAGACCCTCGCCCCCCTTCTGAACGGAGCGTGACCTCAATGTCTAATGAACGTCAGGGGTCCAATGAATTCCAAGACCGAGTCGCCCTGGTCACCGGCGCCGCAGACAGAATCGGCCTGGGGTTCGCCCACGCCAGCTACCTGGCCGAGCGCGGCGCCAAGATCGTGCTCAACGACCTCGGCAGCGGCACCCTGGGCCTGGTCGAACAGGGCTTCAATCCCGACATCGCCGAGGAGGCCGCGCAACGCATCCGCGACGCCGGTGGCGAGGCCATCGCCAACAACGGCGACGTGGCCGAGGAGGCCACCGCTCAAGCGATGGTGGCCAACGCAATGGATGCGTGGGGCCGGGTGGACATCCTCATCAACAACGCCGGGGTCGCCAGTTCGGCGTTTTTCCCCGACATCGACGCCGACGAGATGCACCGCCACGTGGGGGTGACCCTGCTGGGATGCCTCAACACCGCCAAGGCGGCGTGGCCCCACATGGTGGAGCGAGGCTACGGACGAATCATCAACACCGGCTCCCCGGCCTGCTTCGGCAACCCCATCGCCTCCTATGCGTCCACCAAGTCGGGGCTGTTCGGCTTCACCCGCACCGAGGCCATGTTCGGCCAGGCCCACAACATCACCGCCAACCTGCTGTTGCCCGCGGCCATCTCCCGATTGACCGAGGGACTGCCCGAGTCGCCCTTCAAATCGCACCTGCGGGATCACTTCGGAGCTGAAAAAGTGGCCCCGGTGGTGGCCCATCTGGTGAGCGACCAATGCACGGTGACCGGCGAGGCCTTCACCGCCGGCGGCGGCAAGTTTGCCCGCATCGTCTACGCCGCCTCCCCGGCCCAAGAGGTCGACCTGACCATGGAGTCGGTGGACACAGGCATGGCCCACGCCATGGACACCTCCGACTGGACCCCCCAGGGCTCCACCGCCGAGAGCATGGTCCACCTCGGCATGCCCCCCGAGTTGGAGCAGATGTAAGGATTGTCTCTATGGCACTGGTGAGCGACAAGGAGATTGAGGCGTTCTGGCGCGACGGAGTGGTGGTGATCCGGGGAGTGCTCTCCGACGAGACCCTGGCCTCCATGGCCAAGCCGGTAGACCGAGCACTGGGGTCGGAAGAAATGAACAACATGACCGAGATGGGTGCCATGGTGGTACCGCCCAGCGGCGGCACCGTGCTCAACGACCCCGCAGCGGCCAAGACAGGCGCCCCCCGCGGCCAGTTCCATGGCGGCACCGACCACTGGTGGAACGACCCCGACTTCGAGCATTTCGCCACCCAGTCGCCTCTGCCGCAGGTGGCCGCCGAACTGATGCGAAGCCAGGAGTTGTGGTTCTACGAGGACAGCGTGCTGGTGAAGGAGCCGCACACCGAGGAGCCCACGTCCATCCACCAGGACATGGCCTACTTCCAGCTGGAAGGCGACAAGGTTTGCACCACTTGGTGCCCGCTCGATCCCATCTCCAAGGCCACCGGGGCCACCGTCTACGTGAAGGGCTCGCACCGCTGGGAGCGGAACTTCCGGCCCAACTGGTTCGTGAGCCAGCTGTCGATGCCTGATACCGACGGCGAGGAGGTCCCCCACTACGACCGGGACGACTCCGAGCACCTGCTCTGCTTCGACATGGCACCCGGAGATGTGGCCGTCCACCACGCCATGACCCTCCACGGCGCCCACGCCAACGTGACCGATCAATGGCGCCGAGCCATCTCGGTGCGCTACTGCGGCGACGGCACCGTTTACCGCTTCAAGCGGGGCACCCCCCTAAAGCCCCACCACTCCGAAGTCACCGAAGGCGACCCCGTAAACCACCCCCGCTGCCCCCAAGTCTGGCCCCGCTAGCCCAACTCGGGGCCGAGGATGGAGACGAAGGAGACCATTTCGCCGGGGTAGCCGCCGAGGTTGTGGACTAGGCCGAGGTTGCGGGTAGACAGGTCGATCTGGCGGTCTTCGCCGGCTTTGTTGCGGAGTTGGAGCCAGCACTCGTAGTGCATGCGCAGGCCGGAGGCGCCCACGGGGTGGCCGAACGCTTTGAGGCCGCCGTCGGTGTTGATGGGCATGTCGCCGGTGCGCTCGAAGGTTCCGGCCAGCACCTCTTTCCAGGCGGTGCCCCGCTCGCAGAAGCCGAGGTCTTCCATGAGGACCATCTCAGTGGGGGTGAAGCAGTCGTGCACCTCGGCCATGGCCAGCGCGGAGCGGGGGTCTTCGATCCCGGCTTGGCGGTAGGCGTCGGCTCCGGCCATCTCGCACTCGGGGAACGTGGTGTAGTCGTAGTCGGGGTCGATGAGCCCGCCGCCGGTGCCCGACACGAATGACAGCGCCTTGATGTACAGCGGATCATCGCAGTACTGGTGAGCGTCTTCCGCTCGCACCACAATGGCCGCCGCTGAGCCGTCGGCCACGCCCGAGCAGTCGAACACCGACAGCCGTCCCGCCACCGCTGCCATCTCGCAAATCTTCTCGGCCGGCATCTCCCGGCGGAACTGGGCCAGCGGGTTGAGCGCCCCGTTGCGGTGGTTCTTCTCGGCGATCTTGGCCACCACCATGCGCAGCTCGTCCTCGTCCACCCCGTAGCGGGCGGCGTAGGCGGGCAACACCAGGCTGTACATGGCCGCGGCGGTCAGGTTCCGCTTGGTGCCGTCGTGGGGGGCGGGCGCGGCGTTCAGGCCCTGGTAGCCGGAGTCCTTGATCTTCTCCACGCCGATGGCCATGGCCATGTCGTAGGCCCCGCTGGCCACCGCGTAGGAGGCTTGGCGAAGCGCCTCGGAGCCGGTGGCGCAGAAGTTCTCCACCCGGGTGACCGGCTTGCCCTCCAGCTTCAGCGGCTGGCTCAGCGTCAATCCGCTCATCCCGCTGGAGGCCGTGCCCAGCCAGAAGGCATCAACGTCGTCTTTGGCCACCCCTGCGGAATCGAATGCGGCGGTAGCCGAGTCGATCAGCAAGTCGTCGACTCCTTTGTCCCAGTGCTCCCGGAACTGGGTACATCCCATTCCGATGATCGCTACCTGGTCTTTGATGCCGTGACTGGCCATCGGTCGCCTCCCCTTATTCCGACGAAGACCCCGACCGCGCCGGGCGGGCCTTCCAGAAGTAGTTGTTGATGCCCTCGGCCTCATACAGCCGCCGGAACGTCATCTCCACCCGTTGGCCGATGCGGACCGCGTCGGGTTCTACGTCGGTCAGCTCCACTGGGAGCCGGCCGCCTCCGTCGAAGTCCACCACTGCGAACACAACCGGCGGGCTCACCGAGTACACCAGCCGATCGATGGTGAAGGTCACCACCGTGGCCCCCACATCGGCCATGGGCGCGGGATCCATGGCATCAAGCTCATCCTCGTGGCGGATGGACACCCGAGCCGGCGGCAGGTGCAAAGTCCCGCTCTCGGTTCCCCGACTGCCCACAAATCCGTACTTCCAGTCTTGGGCTCGGGCCGCGGCCGACGAAGACGGGCGGGTTGGTTCGGGCCGATTGGGAGGCTGTATCTGGATCATTTCCCGCCACTGCAAGAACGTGGCGTAGCTCACCTCAGCGCCATCGGCAATCTGATCGGCCACCGGCAAGCCCGGTGTGAATTCGGCCAGCGCATCAGTGGTCCGCAGGATCAGCACCTCCACCCCGTCGGCCAACATCACCACTGCGATGGTTTGACCGGGTTCGGCCTGCTCCAGCTCGTTGGCCAGCACCAGACCGGGGTGAGCGGTGCCGATATTGCCCACCACCGCAGAAAGATCGTCGGCCACTCGAGCCACACCGAGCTGGCCCGCCACCCGCTTGACCGCTCGGCTGTGGGACCCGGTCACAACTGCCACATCCACATCGGCCGCCTCAATGCCAGCTGCGCCCAGCGCCTCCTTCCACGCCTGGGCCGCCAGCGGGCCGTAGCGGGTCTCGCCGAACCGCTCCTCCCATTGACCGGTGCTGGGCGAGCCCGGCTGCCGCCAGCGGTCCACGAACTCCTCGGTAGCCGACGCCGACCCCAGCAACTCGGCCACCACCGGCCCATCGTCCTCCGTGCCAATCAAGAATGCGGCGGCACCATCGCCACCAGTGGCTTCGTCAGCGCCAGTGGGCAGTCCGCCCCGGATGTCGGCGGTCACCACCAATGTGGGCCCTTTCGCATCCAGGGCGGTTCGCAGCGCCCCGATGCCGGAACGCACCGCGCCGCCGAAGTCCAGCGCGCCCACCGAGCTGTCCAACCGCAACGCAGCATGGATGGCGGTGGCGTTGGTCTTCTCCAGATAGGCGGGGTCGGCAGTTGCGAACCACAGCGCCCGGGGCTCAGCTTCAACCGGGCGCAGGGCCAGCCGAGCGGCCTCAACCCCCATCGTGGTGGTGTCCTCGTCGTAGGACGCCACCGATCGGGTGCCCCGACCACCGCCTTTGCCCATGACCGCGGCAATGGCTGAGCGGTCCAAGCGCCGGTACGGCACATAGCCCCCGAAGCTGATGATGCCTCGCATGATTCCGAAGTGTACGCCTGACACCGCAATTCACTGGGGTCGTAGTGTGTCCCCCATGAGCTTTGAGCCCAGCGCCGAGGTGCGGCGCATCCGCGACGCCATCGACCATCCCATCATCGACTCCGACGGCCACATCATCGAGTTCCTGCCTGAGGTTCACGACATCATGGCCACCGTCGGCGGTCCGGAGTTGGTGGACAAGTTCAAGGTGGTCGAATACGGGGCCCGGAAGTCCATCGACCTTTCGCTGGAGCAGCGCCGGGCCGCCGGAATGATGCGCTCGGCGTGGTGGGGGCTCCCGGCCCGCAACACCCTCGACCGGGCCACCGCCCTGCTGCCCAAGCTGCTGTACGAGCGCCTGGACGAGATCGGCATCGATTTGGCCGTGCTCTACCCCACCTACGGGCTCACCTGTATGGGCCTCGAAGACGAGGACCTGCGCCTCGGGGCGGCAAGGGCATTCAACCTCTACTTCCACCAGGCCTACGAGCCCTACTCCGACCGCCTCATGCCGGTGGCCATCATCCCGATGTTCACCCCCGATGAGGCCATTGCCGAACTGGACTTTGCCGTGGGCGAGCTGGGCATGCGCCCGGTGATGATGACCGGGCTGGTGCCCCGGCCGGTGGACCCGGAGAACACCAGCCACCGCCATGCCCGCCGCATGGACACCCTGGGCATGGACTCCCCCCACGACTACGACCCGGTGTGGCGGCGCTGCACCGAGCTGGGCGTGTCGCCCACCTTCCACTCCGCGGGCATGGGCTGGGGCAGCCGCACCTCGGAGACCAACTACGTGTACAACCACCTGGGCAACTTCGCCGCCGCGGGCGAGGCCCTGTGTCGGGCGGTGTTCATGGGCGGGGTGGCCCACCGCTTCCCCGAGCTGCGCTGGGCCTTCCTGGAGGGGGGCGTGGCCTGGGGCGTGAACCTGCTGTCGGATGTGATCGGCCACTGGGAGAAGCGCAACCGCGACGCCATCGGCCACTACGACCCCGCCGCGGTGGACATGGACGAGCTGGGCCAGCTGTTCGACGCCTACGGCACGCCGGTGGCCAACAGCCACCGAGACCGCCTCCAAGAGGCGCTGCACATGTTGAGCGAGCCCGATGAAGACCCGGCCACCATCGACGAGTTCGCCCTCAGCGGGGTGGACACCGTGGACGACATCTTGGCCATCTGGGACCGCTTCCACTTCGGCTGCGAGGCCGACGACCCCATGACCGCCATCGGATTCAACCGGTCGGTGACCCCGAAGGGCCAAGTGGTGAAGGGCATCTTCGCCTCCGACGTGGGCCACTGGGACGTCCCCGACGTGCGCGAGGTGCTGCCCGAGGCGTACGAGCTGGTGGACGACGGCATCCTCGACGAGGCCGACTTCCGGGCCTTCACCTTCGAGCATCCGATGTCGCTGTGGGCTGGCACCAACTCCGATTTCTTCAAGGGCACCGTCATCGAAGAAGCCCTGTAGCGGTCTGACATGAGCAATTGGGCCGGTCGGATCGAGGATTTCGACCTGCTGACTGGACAGGTCCGATTCGGCGGAGACCTCAGCGCTGAGGGCGCGCTCTGGCTGGGGTTCGTTCGGTCCCCGGTGGCCCGGGCCACCATTGCAGCCATCGACGCATCCGAGGCCGAAGCCCTCGACGGCGTGGTTGGGGTGTTCACTGCCAGTGACTTGGGGTTGATCACCCAGGCGGGCTTAGAGGGGGTCTCTCCCGCCAACATAAGCCGCCCACCACTGGCCGAGGGCTCAGTGGCCTATGTCGGGGAAGCAGTTGCCGCGGTGGTCGCGGTCAGCGAAGCAGTGCTGGTCGATGCCTGCGAGTTGGTAGCCGTGGACTACCAGCCTCTCTCCCCGGTTCCTGACCAAACCAACGCCACCGCCGAAGACGCCCCACTTCTCCACCCGGACCACGGCTCGAACACCGTGCTCACCGTCCCATCGGGTGATGTGAGCGCCACTGCGGAGGCGCTTGAGCGGGCTGACGTGACCGTCACCGTCTCCCAGCACTATCCCCGAGTGGCCTGCTCCCCCATCGAGGGTGTCGCCGGTTTGGTGGTTACCGACGGCGGCCGGGTAACCATTCACATCAATGCCCAAATGCCGTCGCTGACCCACGAGGAATTGGCTGGCACCCTAGCCACAGACGATGACCAGATCAGCCTGGTCGTTCCCCCCATCGGCGGCGGCTTCGGAGGCAAATGCGAAGGTGAGAATGGCCTGTTCGCGGTAGCCGCCCGCCTGTCCCTGCGGCTGAACCGCCCACTCCGCCTGGCCCAGTCTCGCCCCGAGAATCTGCTGTCGATGCAGGCTCGGGACCAAAACCAACGCATCACGTTGGCCGCTGATCGAGACGGAAATGTCACCGCGCTCGAGGCCGAGGTGAGCGCTGATGTGGGCGGCTACGCCGGGATGGGGGCTTTCGAACCCCTGCAAACCCAGCGAATCGTTCCTGGCCCCTACCGAATCGACCAAGTGGCAGTGACCGCTTCGGCGGTGATGACCAACACCGTTCCCACCGGGCCGTACCGGGGACCGGGAAGAGCTGAAGCTATCGGCCTGCTGGAGCGGGCAATGGACGCCCTGGCCCGCGACCTAGAACTGGACCCCGCCGAGGTCCGCCGCCGAAATCTGCTTCAGCCCTCGGACTTCCCTCGAGAGATGCCCAGCGGGCTGGTGATGGATTTGGCCGACCACCTAGGCGCCATGGAACAAGCCCTCTCCGAGATCGGCTACCGGCAATTGCGAGAAGAACAAGCCGACCGCCGTGCGGCCGGGGATCAAAGGCTGCTCGGCATCGGCATAAGCTGCTGGGCCGACTTCACCGGCCGCCATGAGCCCTGCCAACCGGCCGCGGCCCGAGTTACCGACGACGGCCTAATCGAGATCGACGCCGGCATTGCCCCAATTGGGCAGGGCATGCAAACCGTCGTCACACACCTGGCGGCTGAAGCGCTCGGCCTCGACCCGGCCCATGTCAGCGCAGTTACCCCTGATACCGGCCGCTTCCGGTCCGCACTGGGGAGCTTTGGCTCCCGATCGGCGTCACTGACCAGCAGTTCTGCTGTCCAAGTATCGGAACGCCTTCTAGAAGAGCTCAAGGAACGAGCCGCGGACTTGTTGGAGGCCGCGGTAGACGACATCGAACTCCGCCCCGACGCCACCCTGGGCGTGCGCGGCACCCCTTCGGCCGCTATACCGCTGGCCGACCTGGCCGGAACCGAGGCCGCCGCGGCCTTTGACCAAGGCCAACCCACCTTCCCCGGCGGCACCCATGTCGCCGTCGTCGAGGTCGACACCGAGACCGGCCAGGTCGACCTGCTTCGCCACGTCGCAGTCACCGACTGTGGCCGGGTCCTCAACGAAGTACAGGCCTCGGGCCAAGTGCAGGGCGGCGCCGTACAGGGCATCGGCGTCGCCTTGTTCGAGGAGATGCGCTACGACGCCGACGCCAACCCGCTCACCACCAGCCTGGCCGATTACCTCGTACCAGCGGCCAGCGATGTACCAGAGGTAGAGACACACTTCATCGAGACCCCCACAGACCGCAACCCCCTCGGCACCAAAGGAGTGGGCGAAAGCGGCACCGTCGCCGCCCCCGCCGCCGTGCAGAACGCCGTCATCGACGCCCTCTCCCCTCTGGGAGTCAGCCACATAGACATGCCCTGCACCCCAGAAAGGGTGTGGCAGGCCATCAAGAACTGCGAGTAAGCGCCTCTAAACGGTCAGCCCGTAGAGCTCGGCGCAGTTGTCGCGGAGGACTCGGTCGATTTGGTGGTCGGTCATGTGGGTGGTCTGCTCGGTGAGCATCTCCTGTGACCAGGGCCAGGTGGCATCGGAATGGGGGTGGTCGTTGGCCCACATCACCCGGTTCACGTTCATCAGATCGAGCAGCTTGAACGCTACCCAGTCGTCTTGGAACGTGAGGTAGACGTTCTCCCGGAAGTAGTCGCTGGGCTTCTTGGACAACTCGGCGCTCTCCAGCCAATTGCGGTGCCGGTTGTAGGCGTGGTCGGCCCGGTACATCCAGTGGGGTGCCCAGCCGGCATCGGCCTCCACGCACACCACCTGAAGGTCGGGATGGCGCTCGAACACGCCGCCGAAGATCAGCGTGCCGATGATGTCCTGGTTGCCCCGGATGATCCCCAGGAACGAGTTGATCTTGGGGCCTCGGAATTGGGCGGCCATGGGATGGTCGTTTCCCGAGGTGAGGATGTGGAACGACAGTGGCATGCCCATCGATACCGACGCCTCCCAGAAGGCGTCGAACTCGGGGGCGTCGTAGTCGATCCCCGAAGACGGATAGCCGGGGAGCATGACCCCTTTGAGCCTGAGGGCCTTCATGGCCTCCAAGTCGGCGATGGCCTCTTCCACCGAACGCACCGCGGTCTGGCCCAAGCCGATCAACCGCTCCGGAGCATGGGAATTGAACTCGGCAATCCAACGGTTGTAGGCGTCGAAGCACGCCTTCTTGTAGTCGGCGTCGGGGTGGTTGCAGATGGTCATGCCCACTGATGGGTAGATCACCTCGGCCACCACCCCATCGCGGTCCTGCTCGTCGAGGCGGGCCACCGGGTCGTACCCGCCGGGGTGCAGATCCTCCCAACGGGTGCCGCTAGACAGGCTGATCTCGTGCCAACTCTTGCCCGCGGCAGCAATCATTCCATAGGGCATCCGATTGCGGCCGTTGTCGATGGACATGAACGCACCCATGTCATCGGCCCAATCCACCCGGGGGGCCCGATCCCGGAACTTGGGATCGATGTAGTCGATGTAGGTGTTGTCGGGCTCGGTGACGTGCGAGTCAGCCGAGATGCAAGGACGAACGGGTGCGACGGTGCTCATGATTTGAACCTTCTCAATCGGGTGTCACTGAGACAAGTACTTACGGTAGTAGCTAGCGTTGCCCCTATGAGCAGCCAGCGATCCGCCGCCGACATCCGAGTCGACCTCGGCCATCCCATCATCGACGCCGACGGGCACGTGTTCGAGCACTACCCGGCCCTCCACCAGTACTGCCTCGACGAGGGGCTTGAGGGAGGGCTGTACCCCCAGATGTCCAACTGCTCGTTCAACGGGGAGCCCAACTGGTCGGGCCTTTCCCCTGATGAGCGCCTGGCTCGGCGCTCCTTCCGGGGGCCGTGGTGGGCGCTGCCGCTGGGCAACACCCGGGACTTCGCTACCGCGGTTTCTCCGGCGATGTTCCACGACCGCATCGAGGAGCTGGGCATGGATTTCGCAGTGTGCTATCCCAGCATCGGCCTCAACTTCCCGGCCTACCGCGACGACGAAATCCGCAACAAGCTCTGCCGGGCGCTCAACCGCTACCTGGCCGACAGCTACCGGGGCCTGCAAGACCGCCTCACACCGGTGGCCGCCATTCCCACCCAAACCCCCGAAGAGGCCATCGAGCAGCTCGACTTCGCAGTCACCGAGTTGGGCTTCAAGGCAGTGATGATCGGTGGATTCGCTCTCCGCCAGGTGCCGGCCGGGGGCGAGATGGCCACGTGGATCGACTCTCTGGGCCTCGACTCCGCCTACGACTACGACCCGCTGTGGCAGCGGCTGGTCGAGCTGCAAACCCCGGCCAGCCTCCACTCCGGATCGATGGGCTGGGACGGGCGGCGCTCAATCAGCAACTTCACCTACAACCACATGGGCAACTTCGGCACCGCCAGCGAGACCGCCGCCAAGTCGATCTTCTTCGGCGGGGTCACCCATCGCTTCCCCGACCTGCGCCTCGGCTTCCTGGAAGGCGGGGTCACCTGGGGCGCCCAGATGGTGTGCGACCTCCTCAGCCACTGGGAAAAGCGCGGCCCCGAGGGACTCAAGGCCTACGATCCGGCCCTCTTCGAGCCCGATTACTTCGAATCGTTGCTGGCCGAGGCCAACGACCCCATCGATCTGCCCTCCGGCTTCGGCAAAGTGATGCAGAAGGGCATCAGCTCTGATCAGGTCGTTCACGACTTTGAGGCCGCGGGCATAACCTGCCCCGAAGACATCCTCGAGCAGATCGACCGCTCGTACTGGTTCGGCTGCGAAGCCGACGACCCGCTGGTGCGGTTGGCCTTCGACGGCGCCTTGCCCGAAGGGGCCACCCTCAACGCCATCTTCTCCTCCGACGTGGGCCACTGGGACGTGCCCGACATGTCTGAAGTGCTCCCCGAGGTGTGGGAGCAGGTGGAGCACGGCTGGCTGAACGAAGACCAGTTCCGGGCCTTCACCTTCAGCAACGCCCACCGCTTCTTCTCCGAAGCCCGCCCCGACTTCTTCAAGAACACGGTTTTGGAGAGTGCCACCGTCTAGAACTAAGGGGCCATGACCGTCCCCGCCCAAGCACCTCCAAAGTTCACCCTTCTGGCCCAGCTCGGGATCTACTGCGACCCCGTCGCCCAGCCCGGTTACAGCAAGCTCCGGGTGTTCGACGAGCAGTGCCACGGCGGCCAGGTACGGGCCTCGGTGCTGATGCTGGTCGCCGACATCACCGGCGGCATGATCGGCGAGAAGGAAGATCCTGAGTGCTGGCAC
Source organism: Acidimicrobiia bacterium (assembly GCA_022819825.1). GTDB lineage: Bacteria > Actinomycetota > Acidimicrobiia > Acidimicrobiales > Bin134 > Poriferisocius. The sequence continues at coordinate 98,965 of JAJEGM010000037.1, forward strand.
TTCACCACCGATTTCCAGCTCCGCACCGCAGACGTCCCCCTGCCCGATCAGATCGACGTACACGCCGAGGTGCTGAGGGCCGGGGCCAGCACGCTGACCTGCGAGTGCCGCTTTAGCACCCCCGACGGCACCGAGGTGGGCTACGCCCAAATCGGATTCGGGCGCCACCACCAACGTCCCGGCGATCCGGCCAAGCCCATTCACGACCCTCCCCGGCCCGATCTCATGGGGCTTCCCGACATCGACCGGCCCCTGGCCGAAGTGGCCGGCATCGAGGTGGTGGACGCCTCCGTCGGCCATGTTGAGGTGGAGCTCACCCCCCAGCTGCTCAATCCCGCGGGCATCATGCAAGGCGCAATGGTCACCCTGGTGGGCGAGGTGGGAGCCGAGACCCTGGCCGAGCATGAATTCGGCTCGCCCCACGCGGTGGCCGACATGGACATCCGCTATCTGCTGGGGGGAAAGATCGGCCCGGTGTACAGCACCTGCCGCTGGATGGGCGACCCTTCGTCGGGCTGGGTTGCGGCCGAGATCAGGGATCTGGGCAAGGGCGACCGCTTGATGGCCACGATGATGATGCGAGTCCGCCCGGCCCGCTGAAGGGCTGCGTCCATCTGCCGGAGTAGGTTGGCGGAATGAACCGCCAGTGGATCTACGCCACTAGGCCCGACGGGCCGGTGGGCGTGGACAACTTCGAGTACCGGGAAACCGATATCCCCGAGCCCGGCCACGGTCAGGCACTGGCCCGACTGTGCTATCTCAGCTTCGAACCGGCTATGCGCACGTGGTTGGAAGACTTCATCACCTACATGCCACCTGTGCCGTTGGGCACGCCCATGCTGGCGCCCGGCGTTTCCCAGGTGGTTGCCTCCAACACCCCAGCACTGAAGGAGGGCGACCTGGTCAGCGGCATGATGAGCTGGCAGGACTACGAGGTGGTGGGTGAGCAGACCAGAGTGGTGCCTCCCGGCACGCCCATCCCGGTGATGCTGGGGCCGCTGGGGGGAACCGGGCTGACCGCCTATATCGGCCTGCTCGACATCGGCCGCACCCAATCGGGCGAGACCGTGTTGACATCGGGGGCGGCCGGGGCCACCGGGTCGGTGGCCGCCCAAATCGCCCGCATCAAGGGCTGCCGGTCGGTGGGCATCGCCGGCGGGGTCGACAAGTGCAGGTGGCTCCTAGAGGAGGCCCGCCTGGACGCGGCCATCGACTACAAGAACGAGGATGTGGGCGCCCGTCTGGCCGAGCTCTGCCCCGATGGCGTGGACGTGTACTTCGACAATGTGGGCGGCGACATGCTGGAGACGGTCATGAACCACATGGCCCAAGGGGGACGCATAGCCAGCTGCGGCGCCATCTCCACCTACAACCAGGGCATGCGCCGGTCGGGACCCTCCAACATGTTCCAGATCATCGAAAAGCGCCTCACCATCCAAGGCTTTGTGATGTTCGATCACATGGACCGGGTGCCCGCGGCCGTCGAAGATCTCGGGCAATGGGTGGCTGCCGGAGAGATCGCCTTCCAGACCGACATACAAGAGGGGTTCGACAACATCCCGACTACGTTCTTGCGACTGTTCTCCGGGGCCAACCAGGGCAAGCAGCTTCTGAAGGTCAGAGAACCCGAATAGGAAGCGGCGCAATGAGCCTGGCGATTTACGAAACTGAGGGCCGAGTAGCGGTCATCACCATGAACCGGCCGGAGTCTCGCAATGCCATGAGCCCGGAGCTGTCCGCGGCCCTGGGCGAGGCATTCGACCAATTCGACGCCGATGATGAGGTGTGGGTGGCCATCTTGGCCGGCAACGGCCGGGTGTTCTGCGCCGGTGCCGATCTGAAGGCGATTTCCGAGGGGCGAACCGCGGGAATCATGCACTCGGAGCACGGCTTCGGCCATTTCTCTCGCCGACAGCGCGCCAAGCCGGTCATTGCCGCGGTGGATCGTCCTGCGGTGGCCGGGGGGTTTGAGATGGTGCTGGCCTGCGACCTGGTGGTGGCGTCCACCGAAGCCGTCTTCGGCATTCCCGAGGTCAAGCGATCGCTGATTGCCTCCGAGGGGGGCGTTAGCCGGCTCCCGCGCCGAATCCCCGTGAACATCGCCATGGAAATGGCGCTGATCGGTGACACCATCGACGTCCACCGGGCCCATTCCCTGGGCCTGGTGAACGTGGTGTGCGAACCCGGCCAAGCACTGGCCGAAGCCCGGGCGCTGGCCGAGCGCATCATCGCCAATCCGCCATTGGCGGTCAGGGGTGCTCGCCAGGCCCTGCTCGACGGACTGGAGACCACGGAGGCCGAAGCCTTCAAGATCGCCACCCGAGCTGGCCAAGCGCTGCTCGGCACCGAGGACTTCAAAGAAGGACCTCGGGCGTTCGTGGAGAAACGCCCTCCAAACTGGAAAGGCCGGTGAGCGGTGTCGAACCGGCCGGTCACGCAGAGTCGATGAGCTCCGGAGAGCGAGAGCTAATGCTCACCGGGATCGGCGGCCAAGGGGTACAACTGGCCGCTCAGGTCATCGCCCAAGGGGCGACCGTCGACGGCAAAGAGGTGCTGGTGTTCGGCAGCTATGGCGGCATGATGCGGGGTGGCAACACCGACAGCACGGTGGTGATCAGCGACCAGCCCATCGAGGCACCCCCGGTGCTGTCGACCACCTGGTCAGCCATCTTGATGCATCACCAGTACTGGACCCCACTGCGAGAGCGCATCCGCGACAACGGTTTGGTGCTGGTCAACACGTCGGTATTCGAGGACGAACTGGACCCAGACCGCTACCAAGTGGTGGAGGTTCCCGCCACCGATGTGGCTACCGATCTGGGCAACCCGCTGCTGGCCGCCATGGTCATGTCCGGGGTGTACGGACGAAAGTCCGGGCTGGTGAGCCTGGACGGACTTGTCGAGGGCATGCGCCGCTCAGTGCCGCCGTACCGAAGCCAGCTCATCGAGGTCAACGAGGGGGCGCTGGCCGCCGGCTGGGAGATGGCGGCATGAGCCCAAGCACTCCGAGAAATACTGTCACTGTCCGGGGCACGGTGGTCATCGACGTCGAGGCCTGCAAGGGCTGTGACCTCTGCATCGACGCCTGCCCACCCCGGGTGCTGGAAATGACCACCCACGAAGTGAACATCAAGGGCTACCGCTACCCCCGCCTGCTGGCCGGTTGTACCGGCTGTCAGGCCTGCGCCCAGATCTGTCCCGACTTCGTGTTCCAGGTGTACAAGTACGACACTCCCCAGGAGTTGCCGCTTGACGAGAGCAGCGAACAGTGAGCGACCGGGCGCTGCTGGAGGGATCGGAGGCCATAGCCCGTGCTGCGGTGGCCGCTGGCTGCCGGTTCTTCACGGGATACCCCATGACGCCGTTCACCGAGTTGCTCGAGCACATGGCCGCCTTGTTGCCCGAGGTAGACGGTGTGTGCATGAACGCCGAGAGCGAGTTGGAAGCGGTGGGCATGGCCTGGGGGGCGGCCACCACCGGTCACCTGGCGGCCACCGGGTCCACCGGCCAAGGGCTGTCGCTGATGCAGGAGTCGCTGTCGGAGATCACCAATGCCCGCCTTCCCCTGGTGGTGTTCAACATGGCCCGGGGCCAGGGTGACTACTTCCAGGCCACCCGCGGCGGCGGCCACGGCGATTACCGCCACATCGTGCTGGCCCCCATGGACGTGCCCGAGGCGGTGGAGCTAACCAAGCTGGCGTTTGAGTTGGCCAGTCAGTGGCGAACCCCGGTGATGGTGCTGGGCGACTACTACTTGGCCCACACCTACCAGGCGGTTTCGGTGCCCTCCATTGAAGGCGCCGCCCCCGAGGTGCCCGATTGGGCACTGAACGGATCTTCCGGCGGTTCGGGGGCAGCCAAGATCATCTCCCCGCTGGGCGGCGGTATCGAGGGCGAGGAAGGATTCGACTTGGGCGCCCACTACGCCGCCTGTGCCGCCCACATCCAAGCCATGGCCACCGGCATCGAGCCGCTGGTCGACGTCGGATTCTGCGATGACGCCGAACTGGTGGTGGCCGCCTACGGATCGGTGGGCAAGTTCGTGCGCTACGCCTGCCTGCGACTGCGCGACGCCGGTCACCGGGTGGGCTATGTCCGCCCCATCACGCTGTGGCCATTCCCGTCAGAGGCCGCACACAACGCGGTAGCAGGTTCGGCCAAGGTGGCGGTGTACGAGCAGAACATGGGCCAGATGGTCGACGATGTGCGCTTGGCTACGATGGGGGCGGTGCCAGTGGAGTTCATCGGAGGTCCCAGTTGGGACCATTCCGGCTTCGGGATCGGACCAGACATCAACGTGCCCGATATCTCCGAGCGCATTCTGGAGGCCCTGAAATGAGGGAAAACAGGCCATGACGGACGAGCGGATATACCTATCCACCGATACGCCGCCCGCTGAGCCCGCCGCGTTAGTGGACGACTTCACCCCCACGCTCATCACCCAGGCCAATCACCACCTCTGCCCGGGCTGCGGTGAGCCCATCGCCATCCGGGCCGCCATGGAGGCCATCGAAGAACTGGAACTGGCCCAGTCCACGATCACGGTGTTCGGCATCGGCTGCTACACGGCCTTCGCCCACAACCTCGACGTAGAGGTGGTGCAAGCCCTGCACGGCCGGGCCCCGTCGGTGGCCACCGGCATCAAGCGGATGCTGCCCGATGGATTCGTGGTCACCGTCCAAGGCGATGGCGACATGGTGAACGAGGGTCTCCAAGAGGTGCTGCACGCCGCCGCCCGGGGCGAGAACATCACTTGTTTGCTGCTGAACAACGGGGTGTTCGGCGAGACCGGCGGCCAGATGACGACAACCACCACCCTGGGCCAGCGCACCAAGACCTCAATTGAAGGACGCGACCCCCACCAGCACGGCCACCCGATTCTGCTTTCCGATCTCGCCGCCACCATGGACGGCGCGGCCTATGTCGCCCGGTGCGCCGTGAACAACGCCGGCAACGTGGCCCGCACCAAGCGCTACATAACCAGGGCCTACGAGTCCCAGATGGCCGGGGCCGGATTCAGCCTGGTGGAGATCCTCACCATGTGCCCCACCGGCTGGTTCGTCGACACCCTGGAGGGCCCCGACTACCTCCAAGACACCCTCGCCCCCGTCCACAACATCGGCGAGCTCAAAACCCCCTAGTCCAGCAGCAAATCCCGCAATGCCTGCCGGTGGCCGCCGTCCAATCCCAGGCCGTCGGTCCAGTACTGGTCGAAGTTGCCCCACGAGTCGGCCAGCACCTGCATCTGCTCGGCGAAGTAGTCCTCATGCACGGTGGCCAGCGGCATCATCAGCTCGCCATATCGGCTGGGATTCACATGTTTGTTGGTCTCCAAGTAGTGATCCACCACCTGCGGCTCGGGAACTCCCAGGGCCAACAGCAGCAGGCTGGCCGCCCAGCCGGTGCGGTCTTTGCCCGCGCTGCAATTGAACAGAACAGGGACTGCTCCCGGGGCCAACAGCCCCCTCACGAACTCACCGAATTGAGCTGCCCGCCCGGGGTCGCTCACCGACCGCCCCGATGCCTCCTTCATCCACTGGAAGGCCTTTCCATTGCCATAGCGTTCCTCAAGCTCTTCGGCACTCAGCAAGGAGAAATCTGTTCGCGCCCCCGTTCGGTTGGCGGAGTCTACCATCGGCAAAGAGACCAGATCCACCCCATCGGGCAGCCGGTTGGGACCTTCCGCGGCGAGGTCACCCTGGTTCCGGAAATCGAAGACCGTGCGAATACCCAAATCAACCAGCTTGTCCAAATCGGCATCGGAAGCCTCCGCCAAGTGGGCTGACCGATACACCAGGCCCGACCGAACCCGTCCTCCCTCAGCGGTGGTCTGGCCTCCTAATGAGCGGAAATTACGGATGGACTGCACGTCGCGCACCCTATCGGCAGCCCCTCAAATCCCCTGCACCGGAGACAAGCGTTGGAATAAATGACACGAACGAAGCAAGAGGCTAAAGTCTCGCTCAATATCCGAGTAGGGGCCGGCCGATCATTGGCTTGGTCCAAGGAGACACAACTATGACCAAGACCAAGTTGATTTTCGTTGGGCTGGCAGTGGCGCTTGTCGGTTTCTTGTTCGCGGGGTCCGCCTCGGCTCAAGACCAGACGCTGACCGCTGATCCAGCTTCCGTGCCGGAAGCCGGCACTTACGACTTCACGTTGACGCCGTCCGGCTTCACAGTGGCTAGCACAAACCTCGCCATCTGCGGCACGGGCGATCCCGATGTTGAGTGGGGACAGGCAACATTGATGCAGCACTGTGGCGGCTTCGGTAGCTCGCAAGATGGCACCAGTGGTGCCTTCACAGTTGAGGGTGTCGAGATCACCGATGCTGGTGTCACCTTCCTCCTCTTTGAGTTAGTCCCAGACGGTGAGTCCGCTCTCGTTCAAGTGAACATCGGCATGGACGACATGGGCGACGACATGCTGGCTGACACTGGCGTGGAAACGTCGCTGTTGGTGATCATCGGTGCGGGCATCGCCCTCGCCGGTGTGATGGTGTTCGGTCTCAGCCGCCGGCTGCGCACCCTGTAACACCACCTCCTGAACTGAACACTCGGTGCCCCGGGCCTTCGGGTCCGGGGCACCGGTCGTTTTTGGCCGCATCTGACATATCACTGTTCACTTTCAAATAGGTGACACAAACGAGATGCCGCGCTAGGGTTTTGCAACTTATCGGAGTAGGGGCCTGGACTGGTGTCGGCTCGGCCCAGGGAGTTATGTCATGACCAAGACCAAGTTGGTATTCATCGCGATGGCATTGGCGCTTGTCACCTGGGCAGGTGCAAGCGCCGCCTCAGCACAAGATGGGCCTTCGCTTTCTATAGATCCGTCAAGCGTTGCCGAGCCTGGAGAAGTGGAAGTCACGGTTACCGGCTCGGGCTGGACCGTTGCTTCGGCAAACGTCCTCACATGCAATATCGCTGCTGATGCAAACGCAGCCGATCTTGATGTCAGTGAGAACTGCACGTTGGCCTCCGGCAATTTGAACTTGGGTGCCATGACGGCAGCTCCTGTGACTGATGGTGGCTTTGAAGTCACCATCACCGTGGACGTCCCAGCCCAGGGCATTTTCATTGTTGCTGGTGACAGCGCCCAGACCGAGTCGGCCAACGCACTTCTTTCTGTAGGCGCGGAGGAAGAGTCCATGGGCGACGACATGGGCGACGACATGGGCGACGACATGGGCGACGACATGGGCGACGACATGGGCGACGACATGGGCGACGACATGGGCGACGACATGGGCGACGACATGGGCGACGACATGGGCGACGACATG
>JAJEGM010000036.1 GCA_022819825.1 Acidimicrobiia bacterium
GAGGCCAAAAACCGCGGCCACCGCGGACTCCAACGCGCTGTCGCGGGCACCTCGACGACGTTCGACGTGCCGAACGCCGGTTGGTACCAAGTCGGAATGCAAGCCAAGATCGCCGGAAACAAAAAAGTAGGCGACAACAAAGCCGTGCGCTGCCGATAAAACCGAGACCGCTGTGGGGCCGCTGTGGTGGCCCTGAGGCCCGCTGTGGGGCTCTCCCGGCGCTGGGGTGGCCCTGAGGCCCGCTGGGCCGCTGGGGGGCCGCTGTGGTGGCCCTGAGGCCCGCTGGGGCGCTGTGGTGAGTCACGCCGGGTTCTGTGGAGGCTCTGTTCCTTGAGAGGATGGAGCAATGCCAAACTATGGGAGATATCCTGCCGAGATGCGTGAGCGGGCGGTGAGGATGGTCGCAGCATGACCCCGGCGATGCTCTACTTGCGGCGCTCCCGGTTCTTCCGGTCCATCACAGCCGCGGATATCGTCGCGTGCACCGCCGGATTCCACATAGGCAGCGCCTCCGTGTTTTGGGCTTCTGTTGTAGTCGTGTTCGGCGCTGTCTATGTGGGCTTTGAGAAGTGGTGTCGGCACAAGGGCTGGGGGAAGCTGTCGGATTATCCAGAAGCCCGCCGACAAAAGCGCCTGCGCTGGCTGCTGAACCTCTCCGCCTACAGCCTCATCAACATCTTGCTGATATGGGTATTGGATTGCTCTTGGTGGCTCCCTTTCTTCTAACTTGACCGCCGCCCCGCCGGTTCCCGGCCCCGGCCGGAGGCTGGCCCCCAGCCGATCCGGGGGAGGGCTGGGGAGGGGGTGGGCCGCCGGACTTTTCAGGGGTCGGCCCACCCCCGTTACACAAGCTAGGGCCGCGCCGGGGGGCTGAGCGGCCCCAGCGGGCCTAGGGGGAGCTGAGAGCCGCCCCAGCGGGCCTAGGGGGAGCTGAGAGCCGCCACAGCGGCCCCAGCGGGCCTCGGGGGAGCTGAGAGCCGCCACAGCGGCCCCAGCGCCGCTACCGCAGCCGAGGGGGGCTGGCCGGGGGGCTGAGCGGCCCCAGCGCCCCAGCGGCCCCAGCGGGCCTCAGGGCCACCACAGCGCCGGGAGAGCCCCACAGCGGGCCTCAGGGCCACCACAGCGGCCCCACAGCGCCCCAGCGGGCCTCAGGGCCACCACCAGCGGCCCCATGAATCACGCCGGGTTTGGTAGAGGCTGTTTTTGTTGGGCCACGGCCGGGGCGGCTGTGGTGTTTTGATAGTAGGCGGTTTCGTGGTCGGCGGGGGTGGTGTACGTGTATCGGCCGGTCAGGAGCTGGCTGTGGCTGCGTCGGTGGTTGTACCAGTCGATGTATTCGAGGGTGGCGAGCTCGACGTCGCTTTGGCCTTGCCAGGGGCCGCGGGGGTAGATGAGCTCCCATTTGAACAGGCCGTTGAAGCTCTCGATCATGGCGTTGTCGTAGCTGTCGCCTTTGCTGCCGACCGAGGCGACGATGTCGTTGTCGTCGAGGCGCTGGCTGTAGCGGATGGACACGTATTGCGATCCGCGGTCGCTGTGATGGGTCACCCCGTCGATGCTGTGGCCGCAGCGCCGGCGGGCGGCGATGGCCATGTCCAAAGCGTCGAGCGCGAGGTCGGTGCGCAAAGAGCGCGAGGCCTGCCAGCCCAGCACCCGCCGGGAGTAGGCGTCGATGACGAACGCCATGTACACCCAGCCGGAGCGGGTCCGCACCCAGGTGAGGTCCGCGAGCCACAGCCGGTCCGGGGCGTCGGCGCCGAAGTCCCGCCCACCAAGTCCTCGGGCAGACCGCCGGCGGCAGGGGTAGTCGTTCGGGGCCGGCGGCCCCGCTGGGCGCCGCGCAGGCCCATCTGGGCCATCAGCCGCTCGACGGTGCAGCGGGCCACCCGCACGCCCTGCACGCGGTTGAGGTGGTCCCACACCTTCGCCGCCCCGTAGGCGTCGTAGTTCGCCCTGTGCGCTTTGGCGATCACCGGTCTCAGCTCGGCGTCGCGCACAGCTCTCGCCGACGGGCCCCGCTTATTGGCCGCGTAATAGGTGGACGGGGCGATCCCGACGCCGTGCTCTTGGAGCACCGCGCAGATCGGCTCGACCCCGAACCGGCGCCGGTGGGCGTCGATGAACGCCACTACGACCTTGACCGGCGGTCGAGCTCCGCCCCGAAGAAAGCCGACGCCGCCTTCAATATCTCGTTCGCCCGGCGCAGCTCGCGGTTCTCCCGCTCGAGGTCTTTGATCCGGGCGCGCTCGGCGGTGGTCACCCCCGGGCGGGCACCGCCGTCGATCTCCGCTCGGCGCACCCACTTGCGCACCGACTCAGCCGACGGGCCCAGCTTGTCGGCAACCGAGCAGATCGCCTCCCACTGCGAACCGTGATGCCGCTCGCTGTCCAGCACCATCCTCACCGCCCGCTCACGCAGCTCGGCAGGATATCTCCCATAGTTTGGCATTGCTCCATCCTCTCAAGGAACAGAGCCTCCACAGAACCCGGCGTGACTCACTCATTGTCGTTATATTTGTATGGGCCCTCGCTGGTGGCTTGATGTTCAGGTATTCGTTGAGGTGGTCGCTCGATTGGTTTGAGTCTGCCGGGATGTCCTGGCCAATTGCGTTTGCGTGTGCTGTTCTTTTGGGGGTGATGTGTTGCTGGGCTGCGGCTCATGGGGCTGTTCTGCTGATTGGGCGGCTGGTTGGCGTTTACTGCACCAGATTCAAGCCCGACAGGGAGCGTTCCCAGACCTGAGCGCGGCCCACCTCAGGCGGTGCTGATAGCCCGCCGATGTTGTTTTGAGCGGGCCGAATCTAGCCTCCTCGCCAGCAACGGAGAGCCGTTTTCCAACACACGCTAACGCCGCGATCTTCGCCGCTCTCATTGCGGCCGTGTGGGGGGGCCTGCTGTATCTCCTCGCCACCAAGGTGCTCGGCCCGTGGGTTGCGGGCCTGTTGAACATCGACCCCGCCATCGTGATAGTGCCGTTCGGGGCCGCTGCCGTCTTGGTGCTTGCGTGTCTACCAATCGTTAGACGTGTCAAGGCGCGCTCTGCGGCGGGCCGCTGAGCTGCCACGGTTGTTCTTGGTCTAGCGGCTGGTGCGGCGCTGAGCGCCGTACAGGCTCCCGGTTTCCGCTTTTGTTGCTAGCGCCTTCTGCGCTGCCCTAGCCTCCCCGTCGTTACGAAATGAGTCACTCTGGGTTCGGTGGTGGCCCTGGGCGCTGTGGGCGTCGTGGCGGCCCAGGTTCGTGCCCGATGCTTAACTGCGCCGATCCAGAGCGTTTGCAAGCGGGATCGCCACTGCCGCTATGCCTATTGCTACCAGCGGAAGCGCAGGAAAAAGCGGCAGATCGAGCAGATTGAGCAGATCGCGCGTAAAGAGCACTCCCCCAAGAGCAAGAGTAGGTATTGCCGCTTTTCCCCACCAGACACGTTGGCGTCGTGACCGCTGGGGGTTGCTGGCCCTGGCGGTCTCCGAAGCATGAGCAGAAGTCATGCCACCAAGGTAGCCGCTCGCTGGGGAGCGCTCAACATAGGTGTGGCGGCGGCCACTTGACTTCTACTCATGCGGCCGCCGCCACACTCACTCCCGATCCTACGCCATGCGCTTGGCGGTCAGCATGGCGGATGTGGCCGAGTGCGAGACGTGAGCGGCCAAATTCTAGGGTTATGAAGTTGAATATCGGGCGGAACCGCAAGAATCGGCTAATGCCATGGCATGACTACCTATGGATGCTTGTCGCCGGGGCTGTAGGCCTCCAAATCATTGACTGGGTGAGCGGTGCGGGGGTTTTGCTCACGATTGCGGCTGCTTTGGCTGGTGGCTGTGCGGCGGGCCACTTGGCCCGCTATCTGGCTATCCGGCTGGGCGAGTGTTTCCCCGCCCTCAAAAGCAAACACGTTGGTTCCTTCGACCGCTGATGGGCCGCTGAGCCCGGACCGGGCGGCAGCCGCCGCTGTCGCGAAGTGCGAGGAGCTAGCGGCTGTTGCCGACGAGCTGCGGGAGGCTCTAACCGACTTGGTGGCGGCTGTGGGCTACCACCCCGCCGCCGCGCACACCGGGCTGGCCGTCGGCACCCTCCAGCTCTGGGTAACCAGAGTGCCACCCTCGAAAACGCTCGCCGCCGCCCGCCAGCGCCGCAACTCCTAGCCCGCCTAACCGCGATATAGCATCGCTGCGCTATAGTGGGCGGTGGAGTTGGGGGGACTCGAACCCCCACGGAGTCAGCTTTGGAGGCCGTCCGTGCGCCATGCCAGCCCCACCAATGGAGATCCTACCGATCTCTTTGGAACAGCGTCGGATCATATAATTCGGCGCTGTTCTGCTTATAAAGTACTGAAACATACTGAAAGCCGCTATTTCCAAGGGTCTCGGAGGAAAGCCTCGAACTGGGTGGCGAGGTCGTCGCCGGTGGGGAGTCTGGGCATCCACTAGCAGAGCTTGCCGTCGCCGACATGCTGGGGGTTCGCGCATCACAGCAAGCGGCTACCCTTACGGTCTGGTTTCCGCCCAAACTACGGAGACTGACAAGCCCCCTCTAGGGGGTGGACCCGCTCGCCGGGAACAATCAGGCCATCAGTTATCGTCACCCACCGGCCGCTCATGTTGGCGACCCGGTCGGGCGGGCAGCCCAGGTGGTGTTCCAGGGTGTGGATCACCCCGCCGTGGGTGACCACCAGCGCAGACTGGTCGCCGACGAGGCCAGCCAATCGGTTGAGCCCGGCCAGCACCCGGTCCAACAGGGCGGCATCGTCCTCCCAGCCCGATGGGCGGCGGCCGTCTTCCAGGAATCCGGGGTACCGCTCCTCGATCTGCGCCCGGGTCAATCCGGAGAACTCCCTCACATCCCGCTCGATCAGCTCGGGAACCGGGATCGGCGGGTCGCAGCCCAGCGCTTCGGCAATGATCTCTGCGCTCACCCGGGATCGTTGGAGGGTGGACGTGGCCACCACGTCAACCGGCTCGAGCCGGGCCGCGGCTTCGGCCGCCTGCCGGCGTCCCAACTCTGATAACGGGGGGTCGGCTTGACCTTGCCAGCGCCGAGCAGCGTTCCATTCCGACTGCCCGTGTCGGATCAGAAGGAGACGAGCCACGGCTGTCACGGTAATGGGCGGGGCTTTTCAGACTGCGGCAGTGGCAGAGTATTCCCGTACAATTCTGCCCATGGCCACGCTGCGCCTGTTCGCACACGTCAGGGAGGCGGCGGGCACCGGACGAGACGAAGTCCCCGGCGCCACTGTCGACCAAGTACTGGCCACTGCGGTGGATCGCTATGGCGCGGCCTTTGCCGAACAGCTTCAGATTTGCCGGGTGTGGCTGAACGGCGAGCCGGTTACCGGATCTGAGCCGGTCGCCGACGGCGACGAGGTGGCTGTGCTGCCCCCAGTGTCCGGGGGGTAGCCTCAATTGGCCATGCCAGTTCTTTGTTCGCGGGACAACCCCGTCATGATTCGGGGATTGGGGTCATGACCCAGAACGTGGCGATCTTGTCGCTGCACACGTCGCCGCTGACCCAGCCCGGCGTGGGCGACAGCGGCGGCATGAACGTGTATGTGCGGGAGATGGCCGCGGCCTTGGCCCACTCGGGCAGCGAGTGCCGGGTATATGTGCGGCGAGCCCAGGAAGGGCTGCCCGATGAGGTGGACATCGAACCGGGCGTGACTGTGGTCCACATCAACGCTGGGCCCGTCGAATTGAACAAGGAAGACCTCCCCGGGGTAGTGGAAGAGTTCGCTGATGGCGTGCTGGCTGATTTCCGGCGACACCGGCGTCCCGATGTGATTCACGCCAATTACTGGCTTTCGGGGGTGGCCGGTCACCGGGTCAAGCACGCGGTGGAAGTACCGCTGGCCGTGACCTTCCACACGCTGGCCCGGGTAAAGGCGGCCACTGGCGATCCCGAGTCGGAGCTCCGGGCCCAGGCCGAGACCGAGGTGATCGGCTGTGCCGATGCGGTGATTGCCTCCTGTGAGCCAGAAGCCCAGCAACTTCGAGAGTTCTACGACGCCCCGCCCGAACGGATTGAGCTAGCCGCGCCGGGAGTGGAGCACGCGCTGTTCTCCCCCGGAGATCGCGATGGTGCCCGCACCGCCCTCGGATTGGGCCAAGGTCCGGTGTTGCTCTTTGTCGGCCGGATTCAGCCGTTGAAACGGCCTCTGGTTGCGGTGGAAACACTGGCGTGTCTGGGTCGCGAGGATGCCCGCCTGCTTGTGGTTGGAGGGCCCAGCGGCACCGAGGGTAAGACCGAGTATCGGCGCCTCCGAGACTGCATTCACGCCTTGGGCCTGGAGGATCAGGTGACGCTGGTTCCCCCCCGTCCCCACCACTGGCTGTCCACTTACTACCGGGCCGCCGATGTTGTTCTGGTTCCCAGCCGCAGCGAGTCGTTCGGACTGGTGGCCCTGGAGGCGGCGGCCAGCGGCACCCCGGTGGTGGCCGCTCCCGTGGGCGGGCTGCGCTCGATAGTGGACCACGGCCGAACCGGATTCCTGGTAGACGATGCCACCGCCGAGGCATTTGCTGCTCAGACGGCCGCCCTCATCGACAGCCCGCTGCTGGCCGCCGAGACGGCCATGAATGCAGCCGAGCGGGCCCGTTCGTATTCGTGGGCGGCCATGGCCCGCTCGTTGCGAGCCACATATCGAAGGGTCCAGTCCCGAGTGCCTGTCTATTGCACATGACGCCGCCGATGGCCTGCAACCCTGTCCATTGCCCATGATTCTGCGGCCCGAGGAGTTGGCCGCTTTGGAGTCGGACATCGATGCCTGGCTGGACGACCAACTCCACACCAATCCCACCGTGTTGACCGTGGACCGGGGCGAGCCCGGCCAGCGCCGTTGGTACGTGCGAATGGTGGGGGAGGAGAAGACGGTGTCCACCGTGTGGTTCACTCTCGGCCAGCGCCAGTTGCACTGCGAATGCCACTTCATGCCCGCACCCGAGGAGAACGAGGGCCGGCTGTATGAGTATCTGTTGCGCCGCAACCGCGAGCTGGCCGGTTTGCGCTTCGCCATCGGGATCGAAGATGCCGTGTTCTTGGTGACCGAGCTGCCAGCCCATACGGTGACCGAAGCGGAGATCGACCGGCTCTTGGGGTCGTTCTACGCCTATTCCGAGCGGTGGTTTCGGCCCTGTATGCGGATCGGCTACCAGACTCGGTTCAAAGATTAGCACTTTTTGATAATTTTTAGTTGTTTTCAATGTAAATTGGATGTAAGTTCCCTGGGTAGTGCTCTTGGTCGGTGGGAGTGATCGGGGAAGTCATCCCACCGGCCAGAGTTTTTTGCCGGATGAGACCGGCTCTGGGGTGCTATAGCAGTGAGGTGGCACTTCGACTGCAACTCATCGGCGGAGGCCGCATGGGCGAGGCCTTGCTCGGCGGCTTGCTGGCCGGCGGATGGGCTCAGCCGGGCGAGCTGGCCGTAGTAGAGAAGATCTCCGATCGGCGAGAAGAATTGGCCGAACGCTTCAGCGGCGTGACGGTGGCCGACCATCCGCTCCAACAGGCTGATGCTGTTCTCGCCGTCAAGCCCGACGATGCCGCCTCGGCCGGAAGCAACCTCAAGTCGGCGGGGGTCGGCCGGGTCCTCAGCATTGCAGCCGGTGTGACCACTGGGGCCCTCGAGGCGGTTCTCGGTCCCGGCGCCCGGGTTATCCGGGCCATGCCCAACACCCCCGCGCTGGTAGGCGAGGGCGCAGCGGCCATTGCCGCGGGCCGTCATGCCACCGAGGGGGATCTGGAATGGGCCACCGGCGTGCTGGAAGCGGTTGGCACGGTGGTGGTGTGCGATGAGTCGATGCTCGACGCGGTCACCGGGCTCTCGGGTTCGGGACCTGCCTACCTGTTCTGGATGGCGGAGAACTTGATGGCCGCCGGACAAGAGGTGGGCCTTTCCCCGGACATGGCCGATGCCCTCACCCGCCAGACCCTCTTGGGGGCGGCCCGGCTGCTGGCCGAGTCGGGCGAGCTGCCCGCCGATCTGCGGGCCGCGGTGACCTCTCCGGGGGGCACCACCGCCGCGGGTATCGCCGAGCTGGAAGCCCGAGGGGCGGCGTCGGCATTCATCGCTGCGGTGGTGGCCGCCACCCAGCGCAGCCGCGAGCTGGGTGGTACCTGAGGAATCAAACGGCAGGTTAATCAGGCATAGGTGTGGTAACCGGCCATAGCGGGGGGTGCCACTTGAGGAGGCAAACGGCAGGTTAATCAGGCATTTCTTGTTGTTGTCCATGCGGGGTGGCACACCACTAGCAGTGCCGCGTAAGGTGAGCGGCGCACAGCGGAGTCAGGGGTGTGATGGCATGGCTAAGCCAGATGGGCGGGAAAAACTCATGACCGTGGCAGAGGTTGCTGCCCTCATGAGAGTGTCAACGATGACGGTCTACCGGCTGATAAAGGCCCGAGACCTTCCCGCGGTGAGGATCGGCAAGTCGTATCGATTACGAGAGGGCGACGTCGACCGATACTTGGCCAGTCGCTACACCCAAGCAGGCTGACACTGCCACTCCCCCTTGGCCCCCACAAGGTGTTGGCCAAGTAATGACGTTGCGGTACGACACCATCTCGTTCCTGTCCGATTACGGGCTGAGCGATGAATTTGTGGGAGTGGTGAAGTCGGTCATCCGCTCCATCACCCCCGAGGTGGCGGTGGTGGACATCACCCACGACATCGCCCCCCACGATGTGCGAGCTGGAGGTTTGGCTCTGGCCCGCAGCGCCCAGTACTTGGTGCCCGGCGTTGTGATGGCGGTGGTCGATCCCGGTGTGGGCGGCAGCCGGCGAGCGGTAGCGGTGGAGGTGGGCGACGGCGCTTCGGTGCTGGTCGGTCCCGACAACGGCCTGCTGGCCCCGGCGGTGGCCATGGTGGGCGGCGCCTCCCGAGCGGTGGAGCTCACCGCCGAGCACTATCACCTTGCTTCGGCCGGGCCGACGTTCGCGGGCCGCGACGTGTTCGCCCCTGCCGCGGCCCACCTGTGCTTGGGCACCGGCCTCGAAGACCTGGGGACGCCGGTCCCGGTGGACTCCCTGACCCCCGGCATGGTGCCGGTGAGCCGGACCGACGGCGAAACGATCCATGCCGAGGTGTTGTGGATCGACCGGTTTGGCAACTTGCAGCTCAACCTGGATCCCGCCGAGATGGCGCCAATGGGCGATGGGCTCCGGCTCACCGCCAGCGACATCGGCCGCACCGCCCGGCGAGTCAATAGCTTCAGCGATCTCGGCAGTGGAGAATTGGGGGTGCTGGTAGACTCGTACGGCTTGGTGGCTGTCGCCGTCAACCGGGGATCAGCGGCTCTGGAGTTGAGCTGTGTGGAGGGAGACTCCATCACCGTTGAGCCCGGCGGACCCGCTCCGGCCACTCCGGTGGAACTGCTACCCAAACGATCAGATGAACTGACATGAGACCCGGAACAACCATCGCCATCGCCATCTTGTTGCTGGCCATCCTTGTCGCCGCGGCTATCCAGTTGTTCGTGCTTGCTCGGTAATCGGCTATGCCCGTCGATGAGATCCTCTACCCGGTGAACCTTCGGGTTCGCGGCCATCGCTGCCTGGTGGTGGGAGGAGGACAGGTGGCATTGAACAAGGTGGATGGACTGCTGGAAGCCGGGGCCGTTGTAGACGTGATCACCCCGGAAGTAGTTCCGGAATTAGACGACCGTCCCGGCGTCACCGTCCATCGCCGTTCCTATCGCCCGGGCGATGTCGAGGGCTACCGGCTGGCGGTGGCGGCCACCGGGAAGGCCGAGGTCAATGCCGAGGTCTACCGCGACGGCGAGGCCGCCGGAGTATGGGTGAACAGCGCCGATGATCCCGATCACTGCTCGTTCACCCTGCCGAGCAGATTGCGCCGAGGACCGCTGTTGGTGACTTGCTCCACGGGGGGGCACAGTCCGGCTTTGTCCCGCTGGCTTCGCCTGCGCCTGCAAGACGAGATCGGCCCCGAATACGAGACCCTGTTATGCCTGCTCAGCGAGGCGCGAGAGAGGATTCAGGCGATGGGGATGCACACCGAGGACCGGGCTTGGCAAGATGTACTGGATTCGGGAATGCTGGAGTTGATCCGCTCCGGTGAAACCGGACGGGCAAAAGCGATGATCGACCGGCTGGTCGAGAACCCTTGATGAACCAGTGTCAGTACTTGCAATAGGCCTCAACCACCGAACGGCACCGCTCGGTCTGCTGGAACGGATGACCATTGACGATTCCAGCCTGCCCAAAGCGCTGGCCGACCTCATCGGGCGCGAGCACCTGTCTGAGGCCGTGGTGCTGTCCACCTGCAATCGCACGGAGGTCTACGTCTTTGCGGAGACCTTCCACGGGGCATTCCAGAACGTGCGCGACTTCCTCTCCGAGACCGCCCATGTGGCCCCCGAGCAGTTCAGCGACGCGCTCTACGCCCACTACGAGGCCGATGCCGTGTCGCACCTGTTCTCGGTGGCCTGCGGCTTGGACTCAGCTGTGCTCGGAGAGCACGAGATTCAAGGGCAGGTCAAGAGCGCGTGGGAGACAGCTCGGCTGGAGGGCACTTGCGGCACCTCGCTGAACACCCTCTTCCGCCACGCGGTGGAGGTGGGCAAGCGGGCTCGTTCCGAGACCGGCATCTCCCGGCATATCACCTCGGTCTCCCAAGCGGCGGTGGCTCTGGCCGCCGAGCGGTTGGAGGGACTGGCCGGCCGCCGGCTGATGGTGCTGAGTGCCGGTGATATGGGCGAGGGCATGGCCGCCAGCTTGGCCAAGAGCGGGGCGGCCGAGGTTGTGGTGGCCAATCGCACCACGGGCCGGGCGGCGGAGTTGGCCGAGCGCATCGGGGGCCGGGCCGTGGGCCTGCCCGAGATGGCCGCCGAGCTTGCAGTGGTAGACGTTCTCTTGACCTCGACGGGGGCGTCGTCGCTGATCCTGGAGCATTGCGATGTGGCTGAGATCATGGCTGAGCGGGGCAATCGTCCGCTGCTGATCGTGGACGTTGCCGTTCCCCGCGACGTGGATCCCGCCGCCGGCGATCTGGACGGGGTGACGCTGCTGGACATGGACGATCTGCGGGCCTTCGCCGATCGCGGCCTGCGGGAGCGTCGGGCCGAGTTGGAGCGAGTGCGCGACATCATCGACCACGAGCTGAACCGCTATCTGAACTACAGCTCGGCCCGGGAGACGGCACCGCTGATTACCGCCTTCCGCACCCGGGCCGAGGTCTTGCGCAAAGAGGAGTTGGATCGCCACGCCACCGGACTTTCGCCTGCGGAGCGGGAGGCAGTGGAGGCCGCCACTCGTGGTTTGGTGGCCAAGCTGCTGCACGAGCCCACCGTCAGGCTGAAGGACGCGGCCGGATCGCCGCGGGGCGACCGCCTGGCCGAAGCACTCCGGGACCTGTTCGATCTCTAGTCCCATGCTGCGGGCCGCCACCCGAGGCAGCGCCTTGGCCCGCTGGCAGACTGCTCACATTGCCAACCTGCTGAGCCGCGCCGCCGACGTCGAGCCGCTTCTGGTGACCACCGCGGGCGACCGCCAAGCCGAAACGCCGATCTCGGCCATCGGCGGCAAAGGGGTGTTCGTCAAGGAGGTGCAAGCCGCCGTGCTCGACGGCCGGGCCGATTTCGCGGTGCACTCGGCCAAAGACCTTCCTGCCGCAACCCCCGACGGCCTGATGATTGCGGCCGTGCCCCGCCGGGCCGACCCCCGAGACGTGCTGGTGGGCTGTCGATTGTCGGATCTGCCCGAGGGGGGACTAGTGGCCACGGGTTCAGCTCGCCGCCGGGTCCAGCTTCGGGAGCTACGCCCCGATCTGCGGTTCGCCGAGCTGCGGGGCAACATCGGCACCCGTCTGGCCAAGGCCGCCGACTTCGACGCGGTGGTGATGGCCAAGGCCGCTTTGGACCGCTTGGGTGAGCATCCGCCGGTGGTGGATGTGTTGGCCTGCGAAGCCATGGTGCCTCAAGTGGGCCAAGGAGCCCTGGCAGTGGAATGCCGAGCCGATGATCGGCGGGCGTGCGAGTTGCTGGCTGCCATCCAAGACCCGGTGGCCCGCCGGGAGGTGGATGCCGAGCGGGCGTTCCTAGCTGCCCTGGGCGGCGATTGCACGCTGCCCGCCGGCGCCCACGCCCATTTGGACGGCACCACGCTGGCCATGCGGGCTGTGCTGGCCGACGGCCTTGACGGCCGATGCCATACCGCGGTGGGCGAAGGCGACGATGGGGAGGCCCTGGGACGGGAGTTGGCCCGCCAGCTGCTGGATACGGTGGCCTGGTGACCGGGTACTTCAAGCTGGCTTGGATGGCCCGATGACCGTTTATCTGGTCGGTGCCGGGCCGGGCGATCCTGCTCTTTTGACTTTGAGGGGGGCTGAAGTTCTGGCCAGTGCCGATGTGGTGGTGTACGACCGGCTGTCGGTGGCCTCGTTGCTCGACTTGGCTCCGGCCCATGCCGAGCGCATCTCGGTGGGCAAGCAGCCCGGCGGACCTCGCACCTCCCAAGACGACATCAACGCCTTGCTGGTGGCTCGGGGTCGGGCCGGCCAGCAGGTGGTGCGCCTCAAGGGCGGCGACCCCTTCGTGTTCGCCCGGGGCGGTGAAGAGGCCGCCGCGCTGGCCGCGGCCGGGATCGCCTTCGAGGTGGTTCCCGGCATCACCTCCGCGGTGGCGGTTCCCGCCTACGCCGGGATCCCCGTGACGATGCGCTATTCCTCCACCTCGTTCACCGTGGTCACTGGCCACGAGGATCCGGCCAAAGGGGAGGGATCGGTCAACTGGGAGGCAGTGGCCGCGCTGGGCGGCACGGTGGTGGTGCTCATGGGCGCGGCCCGCTGCCGCGCCATTTGCGATCGGATCATCGCCGGGGGCATGGCCCCCGACACCCCGGCAGCCGCAGTGCAGTGGGGCACCCGCCCCAACCAGCGCACGCTGCGGGCCACCCTGGCCACCCTGGCCGACTTGGATCCCCAACCGCCGGCCACCATCGTGATCGGCGAGGTGGCCGCCGCCGACCTGGCCTGGTTTGAGAACCGGCCCCTATTCGGCCGCCGCATCGTGGTGACCCGGGCCCAGCCCCAGGCCGCCGAGTTGGCCTCCAAGCTTCGCCAACGGGGAGCGGAGGCCATCGAGCTGCCGGCCATCGCCTTCGCGCCTCCCGAGGACCTCGACCGCCTGGCCCAGGCCGCGGCCCTGGTGGGCCGCTACGACTGGGTGGTGTTCACCTCGCCTACCGGGGTGGCCCGGTTCTTCGAGCAATTGCGCGATGCCCGCAGCCTCGGAGGGGTTCAAGTGGCCGCCATCGGCCCGGGCACCGCCGCCGCACTGGCCGAACGCAACGTTGTGGCCGACTTGGTGCCCGAGCAGTACGTGGCCGAGGCCCTGCTGGAAGCTCTGTCTCAAGGCATCGGACCCGACGGCCCCGGTCGAGCGCTCATCCCCCGCGCCGAGACCGCCCGCGATGTGCTGCCCGACGGTCTGGCCGCCGCGGGCTGGGAGGTGGACGTGGTTCCTGCCTACCGAACGGTGGCGCCGGTCCCTGATCCCGACGCGGCAGCCTTGCTGGACAACGCCGAGGTCATCACTTTCACGTCGTCGTCCACCGTGACCAACTTCGTGGATACCTTCGGGGCCGACGCGGTGCCCGCGGTGGTGGCCACCATCGGCCCTATCACCTCCGCCACCGCCCGCAATCTTGGCCTGGAGGTAGCCATCGAGGCCTCCGAGCACACCATCGACGGCCTGATCGCCACCCTCGAAGCCTTCTTCGCAAGCTGAATTCTCCTCAGCTTCCCGCTGCCGGATTGGAAGAACCCAAACTCTAGGATCGCAGGCATGGTCACCAACCAGGGGTTGTTCGAGCGGGCGCGGCGGGTGATCCCCGGCGGGGTCAACTCGCCGGTGCGCTCGTTTCGGTCGGTGGGAGGCACCCCGTACTTCGTGGCCCGGGCCGAGGGGCCCTATGTGTGGGACGTGGAGGGGCGCCGCTACATCGACTACGTGCAGAGCTACGGCCCCGGCATCTTGGGCCACGCCCATCCGGCGGTGACCGACGCGGTGGCCAAAGCCGCCGCCGACGGGACCAGCTACGGGGCGCCCACCGAACGCGAGGTGCTGCTGGCCGAACTGCTGTGCGACCGGGTACCGGCAATGGACTGGACCCGGCTCACCTCCAGCGGCACTGAGGCGGCCATGGCCGCCATCCGGCTGGCCCGGGGCGCTACCGGCCGCACCAAGATCATCAAGTTTGCCGGCTGCTACCACGGCCACAGCGACGGACTGCTGGCCGCCGGGGGCAGCGGCGTGGCCAACCAGGGCCTCGCCGACTCGGCTGGCGTCACCCCCGGAGCGGTGGCCGACACTGTGGTGGCCCCCTACAACCAGGTTCCCGTTGTGGACCACGACGTGGCCGCAGTGGTGGTGGAGCCGGTGGCGGCCAACATGGGAGTGGTGGCCCCGGTCCCCGGATTTCTGGAGGGGCTGCGAGCCGCGTGCGACGAGGCCGGCGCCCTATTGGTGTTCGACGAGGTCATCACCGGCTTCCGCCTGGCCCCCGGCGGCGCCACCGAGTGGTTCGGGGTGACTCCAGACCTGTGGTGCTTCGGCAAGGTGGTAGGCGGCGGATTGCCCATCGGCGTGTTCGGCGGGCGAGCCGATCTGATGGAGCACCTGGCCCCGCTGGGCGGCGTGTACCAAGCCGGAACCCTGTCGGGAAACCCGCTGGCCACTGCGGCTGGATTGGCCACTCTGGAACAGCTCACCCCCGACGCCTACCGCACCCTCACCAACACCGCGGCCCGACTGGCCGACGGCATGACCGCGGCCGCCACCGCGGCGGGCGTGGCCTGCACCGTGCCCCGGGTGGGGTCACTGCTCGGAGTGTTTTTCTGCGCCGACGCGCCAACTGATTTCGACCAGGCCAAAGCCGCCGCCGAAAATGGCGTCTATCCCCGGGTGTTCCACGCCCTCCTCGAAGCGGGGGTGGCCTTCGCCCCCGGCCCCTACGAAGCCCTCTTCCCCAGCCTGGCCCACGCCGACGACGACATCGATGAGACCGTGGAGGCCTTTTCGGCGGCTTTGTAGATGTACTCGGCTGGGCCGGGGTTGTCGGGGTCCATGAGGTTGGCCATGATCCGCAGGGCCCACTCCATAGCCGGGCGAGACTGCATGCCGATCCGGGTCAACTGCCGCAACAGCGCCGGCTTGCCAATCAGCCGGGCGAATATCCGGGCGACGCGGAAGTACGCCCCGTAGTTCTCCTCCAGCAGTTTCGGGTACCGCCAGATCACCCCGCCGTCGCCGGTGGCGATGGCCTCGGCCACCAAGTCGGCTGCCATCTTCCCGGTCTCGTAGGCGTAGTCGATGCCCTCGCCGTTGAAGGGGTTCACCGATCCGGCCGCGTCCCCCACCACCAGATACTTGGGCCCCACCTTGGGGTGTACCGACCCGGCCATGGGCAGACGCCCGCCCACCGGCTCCATGAGCGGCCGGTTGGGATCGATCTCCCAGTAGGAAGGCAGCGTGGCCGCGAACTCCCGCATCAGATGGGAGGTGTTCACCGAGGTGTAGTCGCGGAACGTGGACAACAGCCCCGCGCCCACGTTCACACTTCCATCGCCAAGCGGGAAGATCCAGCCATAGCCGGGCAGCGAATTGCCGTTTCGGTCTCGCATGTCCAGGGCGCTTTCGATCCACGGCGTGTCGTGCAGTGGGCTCTCGAAGTAGGTGCGTATGGCCATGCCCTGGGGGTAGGCCCGGTCTCGGGCGGTGCCCAGGGCCCGGCCGAACCGGGAGTTGGCCCCGTCGGCCACCGCCACATATTGGGCCTGGATCTGGTGGGTTTGCCCGGTGGCCTTATCCACCACCTCGGCCCCGTCGAGCACCCCGTTGACCAGGAGTGGCCGGGTGGCTTCGGTGGCCAGAAGTATCTCGGCCCCGGCGGCCACCGCATGGTCGGCCACCAGCTTGTCGAGCTCCCGCCGTCGAACCACATAGCCGTAGTCGGGGAACACCGAGTGCTGCGGCCAGGCCAGCTCCATGGTGCGCTTGTGGGCCACCGCCCGCAGGCCCCCGTAGCGGTGGTAGCGGGTGAGCTGGTCGGCCAGGCCCATGTCGCACAGCGATTTGACCGCCCTGGGGGTGAGTCCATCGCCGCAGGTCTTGTCGCGGGGGAACTCCTTGCGCTCCACCACCACCACGTCGAGGCCGTGGCGGGCTGCCCAGTAGGCGGTGGCTGCTCCGGCCGGACCACCGCCTATCACCAACAGGTCGCGGCAAGGCGTCATCGACAGGATTCGCGGTTGATCACGCCGCCGACTCGGCTCGCGAGAGGATTAGCCCGCTCCGACTCCGGCGGTGGACAGCAGGCCGCTCAATGTGCTGCGGAAGGTCTGTCCGATGGCGAATTGACTTGGCACCACCCCTTCGGCCTCAAACAGCTCTTCCAGATCATGCAGGTCGGCCTCATCGGCACCACCGATCTCCACCCGCTCGAAGTAGGTCACCGCCAGGATCTCCCGGGCGCTCAGGTCTTCGCCGAAGGCGGGCATGCCGTTGGCCGCTCCCAGTGACACCTCGTTGTTGTCGCCATACAGGGTGCCAGGTTCGGCGGGGGAGCCGTTGACGATCCAGATGACGTGGTCTCGCCAGTCGCCGAAGGTGGCCATTACCTCGCCGTTGCTCAACGCCGGGCCCACTCCACCGCCGCCTTCGGCGCCGTGGCAGCCGGCGCACCCGCCGCTGCCGTCGTAGACCTCCCGGCCCAAAGCGATGATCTCGCTGTCGCGCTCGGGCGACTCCAAGGTGCCGGCGAAGATGATGGCCCAGAACGGCAGGAAGATCAGTACCGGCACAGCCCACACCGGGATCTTCTTGCGGCTCAGCGCGGCCTGCACCCACGGCTTGACCGGTTCCGGTTGGGGTTCGGGCTCCGGTTCCAGGTCGGGAAGCTCGGGCAATGAGGGGCCCGCCGCCGCGGCAGGGGCCTGGGACTCAGCCACCGCTGGAGCGGCGGAGGTCTCCGATGCCGGTGCCTCTGCAGCCGGTTCGTCGCCGGTGGACGCGCCGAGGTCCTTGCGCCGATCTCGCGATCTTTGCAGCAGATGCTCGGGTACTTCTACCAACGCTCCTCCGGTGTGATTCCCGGCCGGCACCACGTCCAGCCCCGTGCCACATTAGGCCCGCTCAAGGCTAACGGCCTAACCATTGCCAGCAGTGGCTTGTGTCGGCGAAGAAGGGGGGTGGGGAGGGGGCACTTTGATGTGTAGAAGTGCAGGGTGGGGCTACTACTATCAGTCGCGACCCGCACCCACGAGGGGAGGACCGTGGCCGCTCGTAGGCCCATAGACATCGCCGTCACCAAGTTCTACATGGCCCTCGGAGGATGCTTCGTCCTCTACTTGGCGCTGTGGGCTTTCATCGCCGTCCACCAGTACGACGAGGGCTTGGGTGCGCCGTACTTCAATGTGGCCTTCACCGCCTCTTTGGTGGTGTCGGTGCTGGGCATCGTCGCCTTCTTGGAATATGCCCGGCGCCGTCCGGTGGGCAAGTACCACACTTGGGGCGAGGCCATGCTGGGCGCCTCGGTGGTCTTCTTCCTCCTGTTCTGGATCTACGGCGTGGTGCCCCACCAATGGCTGGTGTACGCCGACAGCGAGCTCGGCTGGCGCAAAGACCGCTTGATCGAGGGCTACTACGTGGGCAACCAGGGCATTATCGCCTGGGCTCTGCCCTTCGATCTTCCCTACCTGGTATTGCGCGATGTGGTGGCGGTGTTGATCTACGGTTTGGCGTTGGTCGGGAACATCGCCGGCTGGATGGTGTGGCAGAACCGGGGCAAGACCGCTCCGGTCGAGGTGGAGAAGTCTGAGTATGGACGACCGATCGTGAGAGAGGGGGCACCAGTCTGATGGCCAGCAGCGACGCCAACCCCCCCATGCCGGAGTTCCGCGACGACTACGTGCTGGTCGAGGTGGACAACGACTACCTCCAGAGCAAGGTCAAGCCCAAGCAGTTCATCCACATCGACCAGTCTGAGTGCATCATGTGCGAGGGGTGTGTGGACATCTGTCCTTGGAAGTGCATCCACATGGTGGCCCCTGACGCGGTCGATCTGGCCGTGGGAGCCGAACAGCCCGGCGTTGATCCCAGCGACCATGTGATCTTCACCATCGACGAGGACGCCTGCACCCGGTGCGCCCTGTGCGTGGACCGGTGCCCCACCGGGGTGATCACCCTGGGCCGACTGGGCGACCCCGGAGGCGATGGCGACCCCCACCAGCGAATGACCAGCTACGGCTACGGCTACGGCATGCGGTTGACCTAGAACTTAGGCCCGGAACGGATAAGAGGACTCAGGAGCAACGTGGCAAAGCAGCCCAAACCACCGGCGAGCGAGCGAGCCAAGCAGGCCGCGAGCCAAATGATGAGCGACATGCAGGGGTCGCAAGCCTGGTCGTCCATCTTCCGACCCGGCTCCATCTTCCGCAAGGGCTACAGCGACAGCCCCCGGAACCGCAGCTACGTAATCATGAACAGCGTGCTGTACCACCTTCACCCGGTGAAGGTGAAGCGCCACGCGGTGAAGGTCAGCTACACCCTGTGCTTAGGCGGTCTCAGCTTCTTCCTGTTCATCTTGCTCACCGTGACCGGCATCTTCTTGATGTTCTTCTATCGGCCCACCGCGGCGCAGGCCTGGGATGACATCTACACCCTCCAAACCTCGGTCGCCTTCGGGTTGCTGGTGCGCAACATGCACCGATGGGCCGCCCACCTCATGGTCATCACCGTGTTCTTGCACATGGCCCGGGTCTTCTATCACGGGGCCTACAAACCGCCCCGAGAGTTCAACTGGGTCATCGGGGTCATCTTGTTGACCCTCACCCTGCTGCTTTCGTTCACCGGCTATCTGCTCCCGTGGGACCAGCTGGCCCTATGGGCGGTGACGGTGGGAACCAACATGATGGGGTTCACCCCGGTTTTCGGCGATCAAGTGCGCTTTGTGCTGCTGGGCAGCGTGGAGATCGGCACCGACACGCTGCTGCGATGGTATGTGCTTCATGTGCTGATGCTGCCCTTTGTGATCGTCATATTCATGGCCATCCACTTCTGGCGAGTAAGAAAGGACGGAGGTATTTCCGGGCCGCTCTAGAAACGACGTCGCACCGACGTTTCTGGCCCGATCCGAAAGCCCATGGCGGAAGTCCCCGAACACCTCCTGAAGCGAGCCCAAGAGGCCCGTGAGCGCGCCGAAGCCCAACAGGGCGGCGGGGGCGGGGCCGCGCCCGAATCCTCCGAAGCGGCGTCGTCCGACCCCGCCGGGGAAGGGGACGCGGGCGGTCCCAAGATCCCCGACCACTTGCTCGACCGGTCGAAGTCGGCCCGTGACCAGGCCGCGGCCGGCAGCGGCGCCCAAGCAGCCGCCGCGGTAGCCACTGCGCCCATGCCCGCCGGCCCGGCCCAGCCCGAGCCCACCGGTCCCGGTGGAGGCACCCAGCGGCTGCTCACCGTGGTGAAGTCGGGCTCCATCCAAGACGTCAAGGCCACCCCCACCGACAAGGTCCACGTCTGGCCTCACCTGCTGGTGGTGGAGTTTGTGGCCGCCCTTATCTTCACCGCCTTCACGCTGATCTTCTCGATCTTCGTGAACGCCCCGCTGCTGGAGTTGGCCAACTTCAATGAGACGCCCAACCCGTCCAAGGCCCCGTGGTATTTCCTCGGCCTCCAGGAACTGCTCACCATGTTCCACCCGATGGTGGCCGGGGTGACCATTCCCGGAATTGCGCTATTCCTGCTGATCCTGGCCCCCTACGTCGACCGCAACCCCAACAAGAAGCCCGAAGATCGCAAGTTCGCCATCTCGCTCATGACCATCCACCTGATGTTCTGGGCGATTTTGGTTCTTATCGGCTCGTTCTTCCGAGGCCCCGGTTTCAACTTCGTCTTCCCGTGGGAAGTCGGCCTCTTCTTCGATCTGTAGGAACTGACTATGGGCGTCGCACTCTCCATCGCCATACCGATCATCGTGGTGGCCGCAGTGATCGTGTTGATTGGCGCGGCCCGTCGTCGGGAGACCATGGCAGCCGAAGGGCGACTCACTCGGGAGACCCGCCGGCGAGACCGAGGCCGGGTGGATATCGACGACCCTTCCGGAGCAGCCGATGCCCCCACTGGGCGAGAGGTGGAGCGAGCCGCAGTAGTGGCTCGTCAGACCGCGGGCACCGAGTTGGTGGAAGCGGCCGATGCGTCGATGGAGGAGTGGACCCCGCCCGATCCCGATGCCATCGGGGTGAGCCGGCGTCAGTTCTTGAACCGCAGCACCGTGGCCATGATGGGCTTCAGCCTCACCGGTTTCGGCGCGGCATGCGTGGCGTTTCTGTGGCCCCCGTTCGTCACCGGTTTCGGTGCCGACGTGAACGCCGGTCTGATCGACGATGTGAAGACCAAAATCGATGAAGGGAACGGCTTCTATTACCTTCCTGAGGGTCGAGCCTGGGTAACGGAATTTCCGGCGGCGGCCCTGCCCAAGGCACAAGCCACCTATAGCGCCCCCGAGTTGGCTGGGATGGAGGCGGGCTTGGTAGCGCTGTTCCAGAAATGCCCCCACCTGGGCTGCCGGGTGCCGCAGTGTGAGACCTCACAGTGGTTTGAGTGTCCCTGTCACGGTTCCCGCTACAACCAGGTAGGGGAGAAGCGGGGCGGACCCGCCCCCCGGGGCATGGACCGGTTCGCCATGTCGGTGAACTCCAAGGGCGAGTTCATCATCCGCACCGGTACCGTGATCCAGGGGCCGCCCATCGGGGTTAACACCACTGGCCAAGAGCCTGAAGGGCCGAGCTGTCTCGGGGGGGCATCGCACTGATGCACCTGCTTGCCGCCTCAACCCAGCGCAACCTGGGCATGGCCATCGCGGTGGTGGCCATCGTGGGCTTCGCCATCTACCTCATCTACAACGTGTTGTGGGCTGGCCGTGGCGAGAGGGGTTCAGAGGTTGAGCTGGCCCCCAACCGCAAGCCTTATCTGAGCGACGAGGAGTTGGAAACCTCCAAGCTCGACCTCGCCCTGGTCAGCGGCCTGGTCACCCTGGTGATCATCGGCGTGGCCCTGCCTCTGTACTGGCTGGGCGAGCCTGGTCGCCAGCAGGGCTATCTGGAGTTCTCCCGCGACCAGTTCACCAGCCGGGGTGCCGGGCAGTTCGAGGAGCGCTGTGCAATCTGCCACGGCGGCGGCGGCCTTGGTGGCACCACCGCCACATCGATCACCGACGACGCCGGCAACTTCATCGCCGCCATCGAGTGGGATGTTCCCGCCCTCACCACCGTGCTCTACCGCTTCTCTGAGGAGGAAGTGCGCCACATCCTCGACTACGGCCGGCCCCCCACCCCTATGCAGGCCTGGGGTGCCCCCGGCGGCGGTCCGCTCACCACCCAGCAGGTGGACGAGCTCATCCAGTACATCCAGAGCATCCAGCTCGATCCCGATGAAGTGGAGCAAGAGGTGTTGGACGGCATCGTGCTCCAAGTGCGCGATGACGTGTTGGCGGCCAACCCTGGCCTGAACAGCCGGCTCAACGACGCCAACGACGCCGTAAGTGCCGCGGGGGCTGACGAGGCCGCTGCGGAGGCCGCGGCCCGGAACCTGGCCATGGTGGAGCAGGAGATCCGAGAGACCAGCGAGCAGCACATCCGCGAGCTGACATCGGCCGATCGGGGTGAGCTGCTGTTCAATAACGGGGAATACGGCTGCGCCCGGTGCCACACTCCCAGAGATTCCTGGCGGTTCACCGGACCCGAGTCCACCCCCGGCGGAGGCCCGGTGGTCTTGGCCAAAGGCTCCCCCGAAGAGGCGGCGGAAATTGCCCGGTTGGGCAACCTGATCCCGGCGGGCATCCCTGGCGGCGGGGCGTTCGGGCCCAACCTCACCAACGGGGCCACTCTCCGGCAGTTCGACACTGCCGAGGGTCATGTGGGCTTTGTCACCATCGGCTCTGAAGAGGGCATCGGCTATGGCAACTTCGGCCAGGGCGACGGCGGGGGCCAGATGCCGGCTTTCGGCGTGTGCGTGGGCGACCGGGACTCCAGTGAGCGCAGCGCCATCCACGGCTTCTGCACGCTGGAAGACGGCAATGTCCGACCGGGCATGCTGACCGCCGCACAGATCGCCGACATCGTGGCCTACGAGCGGGGGTTGTGAGCATGGGCTCGGTTCTCGCCGCGGTGAACACATTGGCTGCCATCTCGTTCGACAATGAGATCCGCGGCCTGCTGACGGTGCTGTTGGGCTCGGCCATCCTCATGGGATCGGTGTGGCTCATCATCTCCACCAACACCGGCTTCCGCCTCGGCACCCTCATCGCCATCTCGGCCATCTTCGGATGGACGGTGATGATGGCGTTCATCTGGTCGTTGTACGGCATCGGCCTCCAGGGCGCCCGGCCCACCTGGGAGGTGCAGGCCATCCACATCGGCAACCCATCGGTGACGGACAACGAGGCCAACCCGCCTCCCACAATTCTCGACGACCTTCCCAACCCGGTGACCTGTGCCGAATTGGGAGACCAAGACTGCCTGCCCAAGGCCATCCATGTAGTGCGAGTTCTGGGCAATAGCCAGCAGAAAGCCGAGTTGGACAGCAGGGACGTGGGGACCATTCGCGCTGAGGTCACTGCCTTCAACGATGCTCTGGCGGCCGGCGACCCCCGCAAGCTCACCGGCGACAAGGTTGAAGGCGAAGTGCAGCGCTTGGCCGACGAGGAGCGCATCCGCAACGAAGACCTCACCCTGAGCGAGCTGAAGGGTGTCGCCCCCGAGCTCACCGAGGAGGCCGAGCGCCGAGGCTGGCTGGTTCTGGGCGACTGGAACCTGGAGACCACCCAAGCCGCCGGAGAGGCCATCACCGCGGCCAGCGACTATTTGGCTAACGCCGATTTGGGCTTCGGCGCCACTGACGAGCAGAGCAACACTTTCGTGGTGCTCGACGCCTTCCAGCAGGGGGGCAAGCCGGATCGGCTCAACAACGGGGTGTGGGAGCGGGTCAGCAACAAGATCATCACCAGCGCCATGCCCCGCCACCCCACCAACTACACGGTGGTACAGGTCCAGCGCTCGACCTACAAGCCGCCGGTGGCCGGACAGGCGCCGCCCCCCGCGGAGGTCGATCCCAACGAGCCGGTCATCTCGGTGCTGCTCCGTCGCAATCTGGGCCGATTCCGCCTGCCCGGTATTCTGGTGACCATCGGCTCCGGTCTGTTGTTCTTGGCCTCTCTTTTGATGCTCCACACCCGCGATCTGGAAGTCCGCCGTCGCCTGGAAGGCGAGGGTTCGGGGTAGACCGCGATGACCGGCCAATACCTGCCGATCTTCGCCCTCGGGGTTTTGGCCGTGCTGTTCGCCGCCTTGAGTTTCGGCGCTTCCCGGCTATTGGCGCCCCGGCGTCAGACCAAGGCCAAGCTGGCCCCCTACGAGTGCGGTGTGGAGGAGAGCACCGACGCCCCGGAGCGGTTCGGGGTTCGATTCTTCCTCATCGCCATGATCTTCATCGTCTTCGACATCGAGATCATCTTCTTGTACCCCTGGGCGGTGTCCTACCGGGGGCTGGGCCTGTTCGGCCTGGTGGCCATGGGGATATTCGCCTTGGCGGTGTTCGAGTCGTTCGTCTACCTCATCGGCAACGGCGCTCTCGACTGGGGCCCGTCGCGCCCCACCTGGCGGCGTGATCCCCAGGTGTCGGCCCGCCGTACCAGCGATAGCACCATCCGCCGGGTGGGCTTGGACGGACGAGGCGCCCCGAAGGAAGCAGCATGAAGCTGCCGCTATTGGGTGATCCCAAGGTCGTTCTCGATCAAGGGCTGGAGGGAGTCGACCACAACTTCGTCACCGGAAAGCTCGAGGATCTGGTCAAGTGGTCTCGGGCCCGGAGCTGTTGGCCGGCCACCTTCGGCTTGGCCTGTTGCGCCATCGAGATGATGGCCACCGGCGGCGCCCACTACGACTTGGCCCGCTACGGCATGGAGGTGTTCCGAGCCTCTCCCCGCCAAGCCGACCTGATGATTGTGGCCGGCCGGGTGTCCCAGAAGATGGCCCCCATCCTGCGCCGCATATACGACCAGATGATGGAGCCCAAGTGGGTGATCTCCATGGGGGTGTGCGCCTCCAGCGGCGGCATGTTCAACAACTACGCCATCGTGCAGGGAGTGGACCAGATCGTGCCGGTGGACGTTTATGCCCCCGGCTGTCCCCCCGGCCCGGAAACCCTCATGCACGCCATCTTGACCCTTCACGACAAGATCACCAGCGGCGAGATCACCCGCCGCCGAGAAGAGACCGGGGCCGGGGCCAACCTCACTGTCGATCAGCGCGACGGCCAAAGCTCGACGGGCGTGGCGATTCGTACATGAGCGACGTCGTCGAAACGCCGGTATTGCACGTATCCCGCGACCAGCTCATCGAGACGGTGGCGGGCTTGCGCGACGACGGCTATGTGTCGGCGCTCGACGTAACCGCGGTGGACTACCTGGAGCACCCCGGCCGCACCGACCTGCCCCCCGAGGTGGAACCAGAGCGGTTCGAGCTGGTGGTGACCCTCATCTCCCACATCACGCCGGGCCGCATCCGGCTGCGGGTGCAGGTGCCGGCCGACGATCCCACCGTGCCCACCCTGTTCGACCTCTTCCCCGGCACCGAGGCCTTGGAGCGAGAAGTGGCCGACATGTATGGCATCGTCTTCGAAGGCCATCCCGATCCCACCCGCATCCTCATGCCCCCCGACTGGGAAGGCCACCCGCTGCGAAAAGACTTCGCGGTGGGCCGCATTCCCGTCCAGTTCAAGGCCACCCGATGAGCGCACCGGAGACCACGGTGGAAGCCGCCACCGACGAGGCCGTCCGCCGCCGGGAGGACAGCGCGGTGCTCCGCATCGGCGAAGACGACGGCGAGCGCCTCGAAGCCGAATCCAACGCCAGCGACACCAGCATGATCATGAACATGGGGCCCCAGCACCCCAGCACCCACGGCGTGCTGCGGCTCATGCTGGAGATGGAGGGCGAGACGGTGATGCGCTCCAAGCCGGTCATCGGCTACCTCCACACCGGCATGGAGAAGACTGCCGAAACCCTCACCTACCTCCAAGGCCCCACCAACGTGACCCGCATGGACTATGCCGCCCCGCTGTTCAGCGAGCTGGCCTTCTCCATGGCCACCGAGGCGCTGCTGGGCTTGGAGCTTCCTCCCCGGGCCACTTGGATCAGGATGCTGATGTGCGAGTTGAACCGCATCAGCTCCCATCTGCTGTTCCAGGCCACCAACGGCATGGACATCGGTGCGGTGTCGATGATGCTCTACGGCTGGCGGGAGCGGGAAGAGGCCCTTCGCCTGCTGGAAACCATCACCGGCCTGCGGATGAACCACAACTACATCCGGCCCGGCGGTGTGGCCGCCGACCTGCCCGATGGCTGGCGCGACGAGGTGCTCACGCTGATCGACGCCCTGCCCGCCCGGCTCAAGGAGTTCGACACCCTGCTCACCGGCCAGCCCATCTACCGGGAGCGGCTCCAGGGCGTCGGCGTTATCAACACCGCCGAGTGCCTGGCGCTGGGAGTGACCGGGCCCATCCTCCGCTCCACCGGCTACGCCTGGGACCTGCGCCGGGACATGCCCTATCTGGCCTACGACGAGGTGGACTTCGACGTCGTGGTGGGCACCTACGGCGACTGCTTCGACCGCTACGCCATCCGGCTGAACGAGATCAGGGAATCGATCCGCATCCTGGCCCAAATCCTCGACCAGATGCCGTCGGGCGACTACCGGGTGCAGGACAAGAAAGTCACTCCGCCGCCCCGCGCCCGCATCGACGAGTCGATGGAGGCCCTCATCCACCACTTCAAGATCTTCACCGAGGGGTTCAAGGTGCCCGCCGGTGAGGTGTACGCCGCGGTGGAGTCCCCTCGGGGCGAGCTGGGCTGCTACATGGTGTCGGACGGCTCCGCGGTGCCCTATCGCATGCACATCCGCGGCCCCAGCTTCGTGAACCTGCAAACCCTGCCTCACCTGATGCGAGGCGGCATGGTGGCCGACGCGGTGGCCATCATCTCCTCGGTCGACCCCATCATGGGGGAGGTGGACCGCTAGCCATGGCCCGCCTCAACGCCAACAGCCTCGGGGTGGCCCAGGAGATCATCGCCCGGTATCCGGTTCCCCGCTCTGCGCTCATTCCCCTACTGCACTTGGCCCAAGAACAAGAGGGCTACGTCACCGAGGACGCCATGGCCCACATCGCCGAGCTGGTGGGCGTGACCCCCGCCGAGGTGATGGGCACGTGCAGCTTCTACGAGATGCTCAAACGGGAGCCAGTGGGCGAGTACATGGTCAACATCTGCAACGGCATCTCCTGCCACCTGCTGGGCTCATCCGATCTGATCCACCACGCCGAGGCCACATTGGGGGTGAGGCCGGGCGGGACCACCGACGACGGCAAGATCACCCTCGAGGCCGTGGAGTGCATCGCGGCCTGCACCGAGGCCCCCTGTCTCCAGGTCAACTACCGATACCGCAACCGGGTCACCGCTGACGACTTCGACCAGCTGGTGTCAGAGCTGCGGGATGACACCGCCAAGGTGGCCTCCCATGGCCAGCTGGCCATGGTCCGCCAGCACATCGGCGACGACCGCCGGGCCGGGGTGTCACCCCCCGACGGCCAAGGCGAGCCGGCCTGGATGGCCCGCAACCCCTCCGACAACGGAGACGGCTCGTGAGCGCGCCCGCCCCCCCAGACCTGCGGATCATCACCTCCCGCTTCGACGTCGAAGACGGCCACACCCTGGCCGGCTACGAGCGCACCGGGGGTTATGCCGGGTTGCGGCGGGCACTGGAGATGGCCCCCGCCGACGTCCACAGCGAGGTTCGCACCGCCAGCCTGCTGGGCCGGGGTGGTGCCGGGTTCCCCGCCGGGGTCAAGTGGGGGTTCTGCCCGCCGGGGGTGTGGCCCCGCTATCTGGTGGTGAACGGCGACGAGTCCGAGCCTGGCACCTACAAAGACCGCCTGCTCATGGAGCGCGATCCCCACCAGCTCATCGAGGGTTGCCTGATCGCCTGCTACGCCCTCGGCCTGTCGCAGTGCTTCTTGTATGTGCGGGGCGAGATGGCCCACGCCCAGGAGCGGCTGGCCGCCGCCCTCAACGAGGCCTATGAGGCCGGCTACGTGGGCCGCAATGTGCTTGGGGCTCCGGATTTCTCGGTGGACATCACCCTCCATTGGGGGGCCGGGGCCTACATCGTGGGAGAGGAGACGGCCCTCATCGAGAGCCTGGAGGGCAACCGGGGGATGCCCCGGCTGAAGCCGCCCTATTTCCCGGCATCCATCGGCCTCTACGGCAAGCCCACCATCGTCAACAACGTGGAAACCCTGGCCAACCTGCCGTGGATCGTGTCGAACGGCGGGGAGGCCTTCGCCGCCATGGGGGCCGACAGTTCCACTGGAACCCGGGTGTTCGCGGTGTCGGGCCACGTGGCCTCGCCCGGGGTGTTCGAAGTGCCCTTCGGCACCACCACCTTCCGCGACATCATCTTCGACCCCCGCTACGCCGGCGGCATGCGCCCCGGCCGCACCCTCAAGACCTTCATCCCCGGCGGCGCATCGGCCCCGTGGTTCTTCGAGGAGCACCTCGACTTGCCCCTGGAGAAGACCACGGTGGACCAGGCCGGCTCCATGCTCGGCTCAGGGGCCATCGTGGTTATGGACGACACCACCGACGTGGTGAAGGCCTGCCACAACGTGGTGCGGTTCTTCGCCCGGGAGTCCTGCGGCAAATGCACCCCGTGCCGGGAGGGAACCTCCTGGCTGGAGAAGATCCTTAGCCGCCTCCTGGCCGGCCAAGGCCGCCCCCAGGATCTGGATTTGCTCATGGACGTGTGCGACAACATCAGCCCCGGCATCAACTGGCCCCCCCGCCAGACCACCATTTGCCCGCTGGGTCCGTCGGCTGTGTCGCCCATCGCCTCGGCTTTGGAGCGGTTCCGCTCCGAGTTCGAGGCCTACCTGCCCGCCACTGCGGTGACCGTTACGGGGGTGGCGTCGTGAGCGAGAACGAAACCGTGGTGAATATCACCGTCAACGGCCAGCCGGTGGAGGCCAAACCCGGTGAGTGGGTGATCGCCGCCGCCGAGCGGGCCGGGGTGTACATCCCCCACTTCTGCTACCACCCCCGCATGAACTCGGTGGGCATGTGCCGCATGTGCATCGTGGACATCGACGCCGGGCGCGGTCCCGCCCTGCAACCCTCCTGCATGGTGGAGGTGAGCGAGGGCATGGTGGTGGACACCACCTCCGAGCAAACCCGCAAGGCCCAAGACGGGGTGCTGGAGTTCCTGCTGCTGAACCACCCCCTCGATTGCCCGGTGTGCGACAAAGGCGGCGAGTGCCCCCTCCAAGACCAGACCATGGCCTACGGCCCCGGCGAGAGCCGGTTTGTCGAGGAGAAGCGTCACTTCGAGAAACCCATTCCGGTGAACGATCTGGTGTACCTGGATCGGGAGCGCTGCATCCTGTGTGACCGCTGCACCCGGTTCGCCGACGAGGTGGCCGGCGACCCGCTCATCACCTTCCAGGATCGGGGCGACCAAACCCAGGTGAACACCTTCCCCGACCTGCCCTTCTCCTCCTACTTCAGCGGCAACACCGTGCAGATCTGCCCGGTGGGCGCCCTCACCGCCGCGCCCTATCGGTTCAAGGCCCGCCCCTGGGATCTCACCGAGGTGGAGTCCACCTATCCCAATCCGATGGGCGACCGGGTGGTGGTGCAGGCCTCCCGCGACCAGGTGCTGCGCTATCAGGGGGTGGACAGCGACGCGGTGAACTGGGGCTGGCTAACCGACAAAGACCGATTCGCCTTTGAGGCCACCGCCAGCGAACTGCGGCTGCACACGCCGCTGGTGCGGGGCACGCCGCTGGGCCGACTCGACCCCGGCGGCTCCGAGCTGGTGGAAACCTCTTGGGGCCAAGCCCTCAGCCTGACTGCCGATGCCATCAAGGCCGCAGTGGCCGATAAGGGACCCCAGTCGGTGGCGGTATTAGGCGGGGCCCGCCTGACCAACGAAGACCAGTACGCCTGGGCGCGGCTGGCCAAAGGAGTCATCGGCACCGACCACGTCGATGCCCAGCTCGACGACGGCCTGCCTGCCGAAGGCGTGCTCAGCCTTCCTCGAGCCACCATCAACCGGGCCTGCACCCCCGGCGGCACCGTCATCCTGATGGCCCCCGATCCCAAAGAGGAGCAGGGCACCCTGTACCTGAGGCTCCGCCACGCCATCGTCAACGACGGCGTGCAGCTCATCGAGCTCACCCCCCGGGCCACCGGGCTGAGCCATCTGGCCGCATTCCGGCTGCACCATCGCCCCGGCGAGGCCGCTGCCGTGGCTGCCGCCTTGATGGGCGGCGACATAGAAGCCGGACCCGACGGTGACATCGGCGGTACACCCGTTTCCGCCGTGGCCGCCGCCGCGGCGGCTATCGCCAACCGGGCCGACCAGCCCCTTACCGTGGTGTTGGGTCGGCCCTCGCTGGCCGAGCCGGCCGACTTCACCATGGATGCCGTGGCCGAGCTGGTTCGGTTTGCCAATCTGCTGAGCGCGGGCGGACGACCAGGCATCGCCTTTTTGCCCGCGCTGCACCGGGGCAACGTGCTGGGAGCGCTCGACATGGGCTTGGCGCCCGGGCTGCTGCCGGGACGAATCACCCTGGCCGACGGCGGACCGGCGCTGGCCGAGGCGTGGGGCTCGGTGCCCTCCAACCCCGGAGCCGACACCCGCGGCATCCTGCAAGCCGCCGTAAACGGCCAAATCGAGGTGCTGATCCTGCTGGGCGCCGATCCGCTGGGTGATTTCCCCCATCGAGAGCTGGCCGATGAAGCCCTCAGCCAGGTGGGCACCATCGTGGCCTCCGATCTGTTCTTGAATCCGTCCACCGTCCGGGCCCACATCGTGTTCCCCGCCGCCGGGTTCGCCGAGCGGCGGGGCACCCACACCAACCTGGAGGGGCGGATCACGGGCCAGCGCCAGATCGTTACCCCGCCGGGCACCGCCCGGGCCGATTGGGCCATCGCCACCGAGTTGGCCCGCCAACTGGGCGCCGATTTCGGCTTCGGCGCCCCCGAGGACGTGTGGGACGAGATCACCCGGGTGGCCCCGTCGCACCGGAACCTGTCCATGGAAGCCATTGACGCCTCCGAAGACGGGGTGGTAGCCGCCGACAGCTCCATCGCCTTCACCCCGCCCGACAACGCCACGCCGGTGCCCCATGTGGACGCTTATTCCCTGCGGCTGGTGGCGGCGCGACGCATGTACGACCGGGGCACGCTGCTCCAGCACGCCCCCTCATTGGCCGGATTGGCCCCCACCGCCGTATTGGCCGTGAACCCCTACGACTTTGACCGCGTCGGCGTTGAACCGGGTGCCGACGTGCAGGTGATCTCCAACGCGGGCGAGATGGACATGCCGGTAGTGGCCGACCCCGGTGTGCCCCGAGGCACCGCGGCCTTCGGCTACAACTACCCCGATCTGGATGTGCGGGATCTTGTCGATCCCGATGCCATGGTTACCGATCTGAGGATCCAAACCCGATGACCGCGGCTTTGGGCCCGAGCGTATTCGGCCTCGACCCGCTGTACGACGGGGGAGTGGGCCTGGCCGAGGTGCTCATCACCCTGCTCAAGGTGGGAGTGGCCTTTGCAGTGCTGCTGGTGGCCGTGATGTTGATGATCTGGTTCGAGCGCAAGCTCATCAGCGACATGCAGAACCGCATCGGCCCCAATCTGGCTGGCCCGTTCGGCATCTTCCAGACGCTGGCCGACGGCATCAAGCTGTTCTTCAAAGAAGACCTCATCCCCGAGCAGTCCGACCGGCTCGTTTTCAAGCTCGCCCCCTATCTCTCGCTGGTCCCCGCCTTCTTGGTGTTCGCCGTGGTCCCCGTAGGGGGAGACTTCAACGGAGGCGATGGCCGGGTGTCCCTATTCGGCCATGAGACCTTCCTGCAAGTATCCGACCCGCCGGTGGGCATCCTGCTGGTGCTGGCCATGTCGTCGGTGGCCGTGTACGGAGTGATGCTGGCCGGCTGGTCGTCGGGCTCCAAGTACCCGCTGCTGGCATCGGTGCGGGCCTCGGCCCAGATGGTGTCGTACGAGGCCGCTCTGGGCCTGTCGCTGGCCGCGGTGCTTTTGAAGTCGGGCAGCTTGTCTACCAACCAGATCGTGTTCGAGCAGTCGGTGTGGAACTGGAACCTGTGGGTTACCTGGGTGGTGCCCATGGTGATCTTCTTGATCGCGGCCACCGCCGAGTTGAACCGGCCCCCGTTCGACTTGGTGGAGGCCGAGCAGGAACTGGTGGGTGGCTTTCACACCGAATACAGCTCTATTCGGTTCGCCCTGTTCTATCTGGCCGAGTTCATGAACACCATCACCATGTCGGCCATCGTGGTGACGCTGTTCTTGGGCGGCCCCAACGGCCCCGACTTCACCACGGTGGGCTGGCTGTCGGGCCTGTTGTGGTTCTTCATCAAGCTGATGCTGTTCCTGTTCGCCTTCGTGTGGCTGCGGGCCACCCTGCCCCGCTTCCGCTACGACCAGCTCATGGACTTGGGCTGGAAGCTGCTCATCCCCCTGTCGCTGGGCTGGCTGCTGGTGCTGGCCTCCTATGACGTGGCTGGCGACCGGGGCTGGAATCGGGCCGCCGCAGTGATCGTGATGCTGGCCATTATGGCCGCGCTGGCCGGGCTGCTGGCCCTGGCCCTGCGAGCCGCCCGCCAACGCCGAGAACTCGACCCCCAAGGAGGATTCGCCTGATGGGATACCTCCGAGGATTCGCCGTTACTCTGCGCAAGCTGCTCAAGGGCACCGAAACGGGCCGGGTGGTCACCACCCAGTACCCCGATGAGAAGCGCCCCAAGCCCGAGCGTTTCCACGGCCGCCACGTGCTCAACCGCTACGAGGACGGCATGGAGAAGTGCATCGGGTGCGAGCTGTGCGCTGGCGTGTGCCCGGCCCGCTGCATCTACGTGCGGGGGGCCGACAACCCGCCCGACGATCCGGTGTCCCCCGGCGAGCGCTTCGGCTACGTCTACGAGATCAACTACCTGCGGTGTATCCACTGCGACTTGTGCGTGGAGGCCTGTCCCACCGAGGCCATCACCGAGTCGAAGCTGTTCGAGTTCTCGTTCACCAACCGATCCGACGCCATCTACACCAAAGACGAGCTAGTGGTGGACGACGACGGCCGGCCCCAGCAGCTTCCCTGGGAACACTGGGAACCCGGTGACGATGAGCACACCTCGGCGTGGGTGCGGGCCACATCGCCGTCGGGCCAAGCCGCCTACGAGGGTCAGGTGGCCTGGTCGGGCGAACTGGGCTATGGCATCCGCTCACCGGAGCGGGGCCAGTCGGCTGAAGACGAAGCCGACGAAGCCACCGAGGACCATAGCCAGCACCATGACGACGACCACGGAAGCCACCACTGATGGAGACCGCGGTCTTCATAGTGTGCGCGGCCATAGTGTTGGCCGGGGCGCTGGGCGTGGTGTTGGCCCGCAACCCGGTACACGCCGCGTTGAGCCTGGTGGGAACCCTGTTCGGCATGGCCGTGCTGTTCTTGAACCTGGAGGCCCACTTCCTGGCCGCGGTGCAGATCATCGTGTACGCCGGCGCCATCGTGGTGCTGTTCTTGTTCGTGATCATGCTGTTGGGTGTCGACCGGCTGGAAGACCTGTCGGTGGAGCCCATCACCGGCCAGCGCACCCTGGCCATCCTGGCCGGCTTGGGCACCTTCGGGCTGGCCGTGGCCTTCTTGGCCACCAGCGACATCGGCCTGGTGGGCCACACCAAGGTCTTGACGCTGGATATCACCGACCAATACTCCAACTTGCATCAGATCGCCGACGTGCTGTTCACCGACTACGTGTACGCCTTTGAGGCCACCGCCGCCCTGCTCACCATCTCGGTGGTGGGCGCAGTGGTCATGTCCCGGCGCATGGCCCGAAGCGACGAGGCCCAAGAGAGCGCGGGGGACGACTGATGGTCACCGCCTCCTGGTACCTGATCTTGGCCGCCGCGTTGTTCACCATCGGCGCGGTGGGCCTCTTGGTGCGGCGCAACCCGCTGATCATGTTCATGTGCGTGGAGCTGATGCTCAACGCCGTCAACCTCACCTTCATCACCTTCGGGCGGGAGCTCAACGACATCGGCGGGCAGGTGTCGGTGTTCTTTGTGCTGGTGGTGGCGGCCGCCGAGGTGGTGGTGGGCTTGGCCATCGTGGTGGCCATCAACCGCCGCCGCCCCCAGGCCACCGCCGACGACCTATCGGCGCTGAGGGGATAGCGCCGTCATGAGCACTCTTGTCGATCTCGTCTGGTTGATCCCCGCCTTCCCGCTGGCCGGGGTGCTGATCTTGATGGCGCTGGGCCGCCGGTTGGGCGAGCCCCGAGCCGGCTGGCTGGCCACCGCCATGATGGGCGGATCGTTTGTGGCCACGCTGCTGGTGTTCATCGGGCTCATTGGCCACGAAGGCGATGAGCGGGAGACGGTGGTCACCCTGTTCGAGTGGGTGCCCGCCGGGAAGCTGGCGGTGGACATCGGCTTTCTAGCCGACCCGCTGTCCATCACCATGGCCCTGTTCGTGACCGGGGTGGGGGCCCTCATCCACCTGTACTCCATCGGCTACATGCATGGCGACGAGGGCTTCTCCAAGTTCTTCATCTATCTCAACCTGTTCGCCTTCTCCATGCTCATGCTGGTGCTGGGCGACAACCTGCTGCTCACCTTCTTGGGCTGGGAGGGAGTGGGGGCCTGCTCTTACCTGCTGATCTCGTTCTGGTTCACCGACGAGGCCAACGCTTCGGCTGGCAAGAAGGCGTTCGTCACCAACCGGGTGGGCGACTGGGGCTTCTTGGTGGCCATGTTCCTGGCGTTTTTGACCTTCGGATCGCTCCAGTACGGGGAGATCTTCTACGACCTGGAGTCCAACGGCGTGGCCGCGGGCACCGCGTCGGCCATCGTGGTGCTGCTCTTGGTGGGGGCGGCCGGCAAGTCGGCCCAGTTCCCGCTGCACGTCTGGCTGCCCGACGCCATGGCCGGACCCACGCCGGTGTCGGCCCTCATCCACGCTGCCACCATGGTCACCGCCGGCGTGTATCTGCTCACCCGGATGAGCCCGATCATCGCCGAGGCCCACGGCTGGGTGCCCGACCTCATCATGTGGGTGGGCCTGGGCACCGCGCTGATGGCCGCCACCATCGCGGTGGCCCAAAACGACATCAAGAAAGTGCTGGCCTACTCCACCGTCAGCCAGCTCGGATTCATGTTCGTGGCCGTGGGCTCGGGGGCCTATGTGGCCGCCATCTTCCACATGGTCACCCACGCCTTCTTCAAGGCGCTCTTGTTCCTGGGGGCCGGGTCGGTGATCCACGGGATGGACGGTGATCAGGACATCCGCCGCTATGGCGGGCTGGCCCGGCTGCTGCCCATCACCTCGATGACCTTCGTGGCCGGCTGGCTGGCCATTGCCGGGGTGCCGCCGTTCTCGGGTTTCTGGTCGAAAGACGAGATCCTGGCCTACGCCTACGGCGAGAACAAGGTGCTGTGGTTGCTGCTGCTGGCTACCGCCATCCTCACCGCCTTCTACATGACCCGGCTGGTGCTCATGACGTTCTTCGGCCCGCCCCGGTGGGTTGAGGCTGAGACTCAAGTTGAAGTTGAGGCTGATGAGGAAGCAGAATCCGCGGTCGAAACCGGTCCGCCCCACCGTCATCCCCATGAATCGCCGTGGACCATGACCATTCCGCTGGTGGTGCTGGCCGGATTGGCCATGGTGGCCGGGGTGATCAACCTGCCGTTCGCCTCCGATGTCCACTTCCTGGGCAACTGGCTCAAGCCGTCGCTGTTCGGCAACGAAGGCCATCTCCCCTTCGGCGGGGGCACCCAGTGGGTGCTGGCCCTAGTGGCCATCGTCGGCAGCCTGGGCGGGGTGTCGGCTGGGGCCGCGGTGTACATCCGCCGCCGGATTGACCCGGCCCGTATCGAGCACCCCTTCTTGGCCCGGGCCTGGCGCATCGACGAGACCGTCACCGATTTCATGGGTAGCCCCGGTCGTCGGGCGTTCGAGCGCACCACCCAGTTCGATGAGCAGGTGGTGGACGGCGCAGTCAACGGTACCGGCACCCTGATCCGCCGGGCCGGTTCCCGGCTGAGGGTGTCGCAATCCGGCTTAGTACGCAGCTACGCCCTGGGCATTGCCATCGGCGCGGTGGCCATGCTGGCCTGGTTCATCTCGAGGGCGGGGCTCTGATGGGCGGCTCCACCGTTCTTCCGGTCATCATCTTCCTGCCCTTGGTGGGGGCGGCGGCTATCGCGCTTATCGCCCCC
The DNA here is from genome assembly GCA_022819825.1 of Acidimicrobiia bacterium. Classification (GTDB taxonomy): domain Bacteria; phylum Actinomycetota; class Acidimicrobiia; order Acidimicrobiales; family Bin134; genus Poriferisocius. The sequence goes on from JAJEGM010000036.1 coordinate 35,347, forward strand.
TCCCGCGCGACGGTGCTCAAGCCGGTGGCGGTGGCCACCTCGGCGGCTACCGGGGCGCTCACCCTGTGGCTGATGGCCGCGTTTGACAAGAACGACGGCGACTTCCAGTTCACCCAGCTCACCGAGTGGATCGGCTCGGCTGGCATCTCCTGGCATGTCGGGGTGGACGGCATCTCGCTGTTCTTGGTGGTGCTCACTGGACTGCTCTTCCCCATCGCCATCGTGGCCTGCGACCCGCCCCACGACGCCAAGGCCTATTACATCTGGATGCTGGTGCTGGAAACCGGCTGCCTGGGGGTGTTCCTGGCCCTGGATCTGGTGCTGTTCTTCTTGTTCTTCGAGGTCGTGCTTATCCCCATGTACTTCCTCATCGGGAAGTGGGGCCACGAGAACCGCAAGTACGCCGCCACCAAGTTCTTCTTGTTCACCATGCTGGGCTCGGCTCTCATGCTGGTGGGGATGCTGGCCCTAGCGTTGCTCGCCAAGGATTACAGCGAGACCGGCGAAATCACCTTCAACCTCATAGATTTGGCCCAGAGCGCGAGCGAACTGCCCACCATCACCGCCCGCTGGATATTCCTTTCGTTTGTGCTGGCCTTCGCGGTGAAGGTGCCGCTCTTCCCGGTGCATACCTGGCTGCCCGACGCCCACACCGAGGCCCCCACCGCCGGCTCGGTGATCCTGGCCGGGGTGCTGCTCAAGCTGGGTACCTACGGGCTGGTCCGCTTCGGCCTGTATCTGTTTCCCGAGGCGTCCCAGTACTTCGCCCCGCTGCTGTTCACCCTGGGGGTGATCGGCATTCTCTACGGCGCAGTGGTGGCCACCATGCAGCGCGACCTGAAACGCCTGGTGGCCTACTCATCAGTGGCCCACCTCGGGTTCATCGTGCTGGGCATCTTCTCCATCAACACCGAGGGCATCGAGGGCGGGCTGCTCCAGATGGTGAACCACGGCCTGTCCACCGGGGCGCTGTTCTTGCTGGTGGGGTTCATCTACGAGCGCCGCCACACCCGCCAGATTTCCGAGATGATCGGGCTTCAGAAGGCTGCCCCAGTGCTGGCCGCGGTGTTCACCGTGGTGATGCTGTCGTCGGTGGGGCTGCCCGGCCTCAACGGCTTCGTGGGCGAGTTCTTGATCTTGGCTGGTGCCTTCGTGGCCCACCGCTGGTGGGCAGTGGTGGCCGCCGCCGGGGTCATCCTGGCCGCGCTGTATCTGCTGTGGGCCTACCAGCGTGTGTTCCACGGCACCCCCGACGACCCCAACCGCTCGATGCCCGACCTCAACTGGCAGGAAAAGCTGGTGATGGTGCCGTTGGTGGGACTCATCGTGTTCTTAGGGGTGTATCCCAAGCCGGTGATCGAGCGCATGGAACCGTCCGTCAACGCGTTGATCGAACACATGGAGGAAGTCGAGGGGATTGAATCGCCCACCGTGGGTGATCGGCCCGAGGGCAGCTTTGAAGAACTCCGCAAGCTGAAGGCCGACTACGGCGACGAGGAGGAGGGCCACTGATGCTCCCGATCCTCGCCCAGGCAAACATCCCCGACATCCAGTGGCTGCCGCTCATCCCCCACATAGTGATGGCTGGGGCCGCGGTGGTGCTGTTGACCATCGTGTCGGTGGCCGGTCGCTGGCTGCCGGGGTGGTTCGCATCGGCCTGGACAGCGGCCGCCGGGTTCGCAGTGCTAGCCACCGCCATTCCGGTGTGGATACGGGTTGACCAAGAGGGAGAATCCTCGACTATCGCCGGATCGATCGGCGTGGACCAGTTTTCGGTGTTCATCATCGTGCTGCTGGCCTGCTCTGTGGTGCTGACCGCGTTGGTGGCCGACGGCTTCTTGCACCGGGAGAGCCTCGACGGCCCCGCCTTCTACGTGTTGTTGATGCTGTCGGCCGCCGGTGGCATCACCATGGCCTCGGCCAACAACCTCATCGTGCTGTTCTTGGGTCTGGAGATCCTGTCTCTAGCCGTGTACGTGCTGGTGGCCATGCACCTGCGGAGGGCCGAGTCGCAGGAAGCGGGAATCAAATACTTCGTGCTGGGGGCGTTCGCCTCGGCATTCCTGCTCTACGGCATTGCTCTGGTTTACGGGGCGACTGGGTCTTTGAATTTGGCGGACATCCGGTTGCGACAAGGCGGATGGTTTGCCTATGCAGGATCGGAGTCGTCGCCGACAGATGCGGGGATGCAAGGCGTGCCGGAAGGCGTTGCCATGCTGTCTGCCGACAACGGCCTGCTGTTGGCCGGGATGGCCATGCTCCTGGTGGGGTTCGGCTTCAAGGTGGCCGCGGTGCCGTTCCATGCCTGGACCCCCGACGTGTACCAGGGGGCGCCGTCACCGGTGGTGTCGTACATGGCTGCCGGGGTGAAGGCCGCCGGATTCGCCGCTCTGCTCCGGGTGTTCTTTGGCGGGTTCTTGGGAGTGGCCGATGACTGGCAGCCGGTGGTGTTCGGCTTGGCCATCGCCAGCTTGGCGGTGGGCTCGATGCTGGCCATCGTCCAGACCGACGTGAAGCGGATCCTGGCCTACTCCTCGATCAGTCACGCCGGGTTCATCCTCGTTGGTGTGCAGGCCGCCACTGACGACGGCGTGGCCAGCGTGCTGTTCTACCTGGCCGCCTACGCGGCCATGGCCATCGGCAGCTTTGCGGTGATCACCGTGGTGAGCGGCCCCGGCGACGAGGGCACCGGCCTCGACAACCTGCGGGGATTGGCTGCCCGCCACCCGCTGCTTGCCGCCGCCTTCACGGTGCTGTTGCTGTCGCAGGCTGGAATCCCTTTCACCGTCGGGTTCTGGGCCAAGTTCGAGGTGATTACCGCCGCGGTGGACGCCCGCTCCTTCTGGCTGGCGGTGATCGCCATGCTGGCCGCGGTGGTGGCCGCCTTCTTGTACCTTCGGATTGTGGTGGCCATGTTCCTGGAGGCCCCCGAGTCCGACGCCCCCCGCCTCAGCATTCCCCGCGGCCCGGCGGTGGCTGTTGCCATCGTGGTGCTGTTCACCCTGGCCTTCGGCATCTACCCCGAGCCCCTCCTCAACCTCGCCGACGACGCCTGGCTAAATCTCCGCCTTCACGCCCACTAACCCTTCCCGCGTTGGTGCTGAGAACCTCACTGGTAGCCTGAATCAGCCATTTTGGAAAGGAAGAATATGACCAAGCGCACGAGCCTCACTGTGCTGGCGCTGTTGCTGGTTTTCGGTCTGGTGGCCGCGGCGTGCGGCAACGATGACGACGACGGAGCCACGGCCGGCCCGCCGCCCAAGACCGAGCGGGACGCGTACACCAAGTGGTATGTGCAGAAGGCCGTAGATCGATACCAGGAGACCGGCCGGCAAGCCACCATCGACTACTACAACAACGAGGCCGGCGCCGACGACCAGTGGTACATCTTCATCGCCGACGTCAACACGGGCACCACCGTGGCCCACGCCACCATTCCCTCGCGGGTAGGCCAAAATTCAAGCCAGCGAGTGGACATCACCGGTCACGCATACGGTCCGCTGCTGTTTGCGGCGCCCGATTCAGGCCACTGGGTGGACTACGTGTTCTACAACCCCCAAACCGACACCGGCGGTACCAAGCACACCTGGGCCATCCGACAGGACGACCTGATCTTCGCTTCCGGCTGGTACGAGGACTCCCATCCCGTTCCTCCCCCCACCAAAGCCGAGCCCGGCTCTTACACCAGAGCCTTCGTCGAAGACGCCATTTGGTTTTATGAGTCCAACGGACGCAGCGCCCTGATCGAGCACTTGCATTCTCCCGACAGCACCGACCCCCCCAGCGTGGACGGTCAATGGTACGGGTTCGTCTTTGACCTCGACGGCGTGGTGCTGGCCCACCCCACGGTTCCCGACAATGTGGGCCAGACCCTCCACGAGATCCTCGGAGGTACTCCCGAGGGCTTGGCTGCCGCTGATGAGATGGTGACGGCCACCGAGACCGGCAAGTGGGTGGATTACAGGCTCTTCGCGTCGAAGCTGGGACCAGGGTGATTTGGGGGTCCACCACTGAGGGTGGGGGCCTCGCCGATTCTTGTGACTGACACATAGTCCAAGAGACGGGAGGCCCCCGGTGGTTGAAGGTAGTGCAGCGGCGT
>JAJEGM010000007.1 GCA_022819825.1 Acidimicrobiia bacterium
ACGCCGCTGCACTACCTTCAACCACCGGGGGCCTCCCGTCTCTTGGACTATGTGTCAGTCACAAGAATCGGCGAGGCCCCCACCCTCAGTGGTGGACCCCCAAATCACCCTGGTCCCAGCTTCGACGCGAAGAGCCACTTATCAGAGGAGGACGACAAGGAGTTCCGCCGCAGGTGCCAGCAGGAACTGCCGTTCCTAGACGTTGACGGCAACGCCCCCTATTCGATACCGCAACTGTCCTTGAGCGAACGCGAGAGACAAGTTTTCGATCTCGCTGCAACCGCTCGCCGAAAGAACTCCAAAGCCCACAATAAACTGAAGTCGATGGGATTCAAGGATCACGACGTTGAACGCTATCGCGATCTGATTCGTTACATCCCTCGCTACGTCGAGACGATCGTCTAATGGACTTCAACGATCCGTTCACTCTGCACACTGCGAACGCCAGGGACATATCCACTCTCATGCCGTTTCTCGGTGATGACGCTGAACCGCTGGACTGCACGATCACATCGCCGCCGTACTGGAACCTCAAGGACTACGACCTGCCAGACCAGATCGGCTTCGGTCAGAGCTACGACGAATACCTCGCGGCAATGGGAGAGGTATTCCGCGAGCTCTACGACCATACGAAGTCCACGGGCAGCCTTTGGATGGTGGTCGACACGCTGCGAGTCAATGCGGAGTTTCCTAGCCAGGCAGCGCGGCAACTGCCACTTCCGTTCGAACTCTCATCACTCGCAGCAAAGTCGGGATGGACGCTGAGAGAAGTCGTCGTCTGGAAGAAGGACCGCACGCTACCGTGGTCCAACGGTCGACGCTTCCGCAATCTCTTTGAGTATGTGCTCTTCCTCGTCAAGACCAACGACCACAAGTTCAAGGTCGACCGTCTACGCGACTATGAGTTCGGCGAGTGGTGGCTCAGGTGGCCAGAGCGCTACAACCCGAACGGCCGACAACCCTCGAACGTGTGGGAGATACCGATCCCTGTCCAAGGAAGCTGGCGCACGCCAACGATTCCCCACGTCTGCCCTCTTCCGGAGGAGCTGGTCAAGCGGATGGTCCTACTGTCAACGGATCCGGGGGACGTGGTGTTCGACCCCTTTGCCGGGACCGGCGTCGTGCTGAGCGTCGCCAACGCGCTGGGGCGTAGATCTGCCGGCCTCGACATCGAACCCGCTTACGCCCGCGCGTTCAAGGGTCGAAGCACCGCCAGCGAGATCGAGGAAAGCGGGAACGAGACACGAGCCTCCGCCGTTCGAAGGATGCTGATTCAACTCCGGGCCCTCAAATACCCAAAGGTGATGTTCCAGCGCCTTGTCCGGTTGAGCTCGCATCCCGCCCCCCAGTCGATTCTCGTCCACGTCGGCCGGATCGATGCCAAGACACTCCGTGACGGCCGCTCTGCTCCCGTCCGAGTCAGCATCACATTCGCCTACTCAGACGCGGATGGCATCGACTTGGGAGCGATCACCGAATCTTTACGAGCGTTCTCGGCCCAGCCTCCGCTGTCCAAGTTTGGGGTTGAAGCCTCCGTCGAGGCGAGACCATTGGAGAGTGTTGGCGATCAACTCCTCAAGCGTCGGCTTCACGTCTATGAGTCCGGTCGCACCTGGGTCACGCGCAAGACGGTCTGCGGCCTCGACCAAATCCGACGACTCGAGTCCCTGGTCACCCGACGCAACAACTACAGCTACCCACCCATTGTCTCCAATGTGAAGCTCCGCATCGTGGATACGGCAGCGTCACCGGAGCAGTCGGTCGTCCCTTAGGGACGGACCCGAATGACCCGTTATCCAGGGACGACGTGTCACACCCCGGCCCCATGAACCCTCTCGAACGATCCGATGTCGACCTCATTGTGACTGCCCTCAACTACTACAAGGATCGCGTGCGGTCAACGGATGCCTATCCGTCGTACGAGCTTCGCCAAGAACAACTCGACCGCATCGAGGAGACGCTCGGAAGGTTGAGGGCCCTCGCTGACGAGATTTGATTGTTTGGCCCTCTGTCCGCCTTCTAACCGTCGAGCGAAAGCCTGGTCACATCATGCTGACAAGTTGACACGCTCGGGAATTGCAGGGCTCACTGCGTGCGTGCCCGAGAGTTGTAATCGCCAAGTGCCACTCTCTACCAAGGAATAGCCTGAGACACAACTGGAGGTCCCATGGCAATCTCCCATCGCCCAGTGCCAGCACGTCCGATCCGGTGATCGTGGAGGTGGATGTGGTCAACACCGGTGACCGCTCGGGCAGCGATGTGGTGCAGGTGTACGTGGAGCCGCCCCCGTCGCTGCTGCACCGCCCGGTGCGGGAGCTCAAGGGATTCGCCAAGGTTCACCTGGCCCCCGGCGAACGCACCACCGCCCGAATCGTGCTCAACCGCCGGGCCATCGCCTACTACGACCCCGGTGACCAGTCGCCGCCGGGATTGGAAATCGGAAGCCCGGTCCCCGCCGGGGAATCCGAGAAGCGGACAGATCCCGGCTGGTACGTCGATCCCGGCACTTACACCGTGTGGACCGCCCGCTCCAGCGCCGACCTCGTCCACTCCGCCGAGGTACACCTCAGCGGCTGATCGGGGCGGCGCGCTCAGCTTTCCTTGACGATGAAGGCGTTGTCTTGGATCTCGCTTTCGAGGTAGGTGTTGCAGCGGATGACGTTGGCCAGCGTGATGCTGCTGACCTCTTGGAGAAGCTCGGGGTTGGCCGAGAAGAACGGGTCGCGCTCAAACCAGAAGCGGTCGCCAGCCCGCAGTCGGGCGAACTGATTGGAGATGATGGTCTGAAGGGTCTCGCCTACTGACGCCCCGGCCACGTGGTCTTCGGCCAGGGCCGCGACCCAGAGGTCCAGATCATCCACGCTCCCGTACGCCTCCATCAGTGCCTGCTGCACGGCGGGGTCGGAGGAGATTTCGGCAAAGCTCTCCACTGCGGACAGTCCGAACGCCAGGCGCACGGTGTTGTAGTCGCCCACACCGTGGTCGCGGCCTCGCTGGATGTTGAGGGCGGCCAAGTCGAACACCGGCCCGCCTGGACCCCGGATGAGCATGTTGCGGATTTCGTCGATGACCAGCGAGTCAACCTCTTGGGCCGGTTGGGAGGCGAGGCCGAGCAGTATCGGCGAGATTCCGAGGTCTTCCACTTCGGCGGGGTTGAAGAAGGCTCGGGCCAGGCTGATCTGGTCGGTCTCCCCGTCGGCGTCCACCAGCAGCAGGTTGGGGGAGAGCAGGGTGTGGCCCACCCGGTAGGCCGCGGCGGAGAATTCGCTGGCGATGCTCGGGTTCACTGCGGGGTCGTAGCCGGAGTACGGGCCGAATGCGTCGGGGCCCAGCAAGAGGGGCAGGAACTCGTTGAAGGTGATGGCTTGGATCTGGGCGCCGACCAGCTTGCGGGCCAACTGGTAGATCTCATCGCCGCTCAAATCGGGGTGCAGGCTGGCGATGAGGTCGGCCAGCCGATTGTGCTCACGGACGAAGAGCGTGTGTATGGAAATGAGCCCGATCTGCTCGTTGACCCGTAAGTCGCCGGCAATGAACAGGTTCGTGAGATCGCTGCCCCCCTCGTTCTCGAGTCCCTCGGTGTTATAGGGCAGGAACCGGCCATTGTGGGACGTCTTCAGCCGGCCCGTGCCGTCGTTGGTACGAAGGGCCAGGGCTCGGTCCTCATCAGAGCCGTATACCTGGGAGCCGTCGATGAACGCGGTGAGGGCGTTGACCTGTCGTCGTGGGTTGTTCTGATCGGTACCGGTGTCGGGGTCGGACACAGAGCGATCGAGGTGGATCTCCGCGGTGCCTGTCCCGCGGGGATCAAACACCGAATCACCTCGTGGTACCGGAATCGGGAAGGGCTCGTCGGTGTTGTCGAGGCTGAGGGTGATGTCGTGGTCGATGAACTGGCCCCACTGCCATGTGATGTCGCTGGCCCCCGAGGAGTTGAGCACCAAGCCATTCTGGGCGAACACCAGGTTGCTGATGGCGCGGGCGTTGGGGCGAGAGGTTGGCGGCGTGGAAATGCCGTCCTCATAGGACCCTGGCGCCAACTTCAAGAGGGCTGTGCCCGCCATGCCCCAAGATGGGTTGGCCAGGTTGTTGCCCCCGCCGTTTAGCGCACGGTGCTGGAACGGCGACTCATTGGGACCGGCGACCGTCCATGCGTCGTCGCCTTCGGCCGCGAGGCACGTGATTTCTTCGGCTGATACTTCGGCTTGGTTGTCGGCCTCCGGCTCCGCTGTAGGGGAGGGGGCGGTGACGGTGAGCGGAGAGGTGGTCAGCCAAATACCCAACGCAGTGTTTGCGGGGAAGAAGCGCTGTTGAGGCAGGAGGCGATCACCCCAAGAGCTATCGGCCAGCTGCTGCTGGAGGGCGAACTCCACCCGCCCGTCTGCGCCCAGCCGAGCTGAGATTCGCACCGAGCCGATCGAGTCGATGGTCAGCGCTGAGCTGTCCAGCCACTGTCCGGTAGTGGCATCAGCGGGCAAGTGATGCTGGTCGGGACTCAGACGCTCGCCCCAGGTGCCGTCTTCACGCTGCCGAAGGGCGAATTCGAGCCGACCGTCGTCTAGCCGCCGGGCTGAGATTCGCAGTTCTGCCTCGTTCTCCTGGGCGCTGGTGCTGGCCGAGGCGTATGCCAGACCGGCAGTGAGCACAATGAGGGCGAGTGCGGGCGCGACGAACTTGCGGAACAGCGAGAACGACATGGGGGAACCTCCGAATGGAGCTAGGGGACCAAACAACACCTGTCCTGGGAGAAGGACATGAGTGTTATATCCCTGCTCAGAGGCTCAATTGCAAACTGTCAGTAAAGTTAAGAACAATTAAGAGAATTGAAAAAAACAGTTCTATATATATAGAGATTACACTATGTTTATAAAAAAATCATACTATGTTACGTATGGAATTGAATGCTGCAGCGCAAGAAACTGAGGCAGGCGTCCGAACAAGCGGTGGAGCTGATGGGACTCGAACCCACGACCTCTTGCATGCCATGCAAGCGCTCTAGCCAACTGAGCTACAGCCCCGCGAAGAGGGAACTTTACCAGCCGTCAAAGGGCTGACCCACATGGGATAACGGTTATTGGCCTCGTCCTGAGGCTCGGTAGATTTAGCGGCCATGGACGGCTACGACCCAGCGGCTATCGAGCCCAAATGGCAGCAGCGCTGGGTTGACGACGCCACCTACGACATCGACAACGACGATCCCCGGCCGCCGTACTACGTGCTGAGCATGTACCCCTACCCCAGCGGCCCGGCCCACATCGGCCACGTCCGCAACTACACCTTCGGCGACCTGCTGGTGCGCTACCGCACCATGCAGGGCGACGGGGTGCTGTCGCCTATCGGCTTCGACAGCTTCGGCCTGCCGGCCGAGAACGCCGCCATCAAGACCGGCACGCACCCCCGAGAGCACACCGAGGCCAACATTGAGCGGCTGTCGTCGTCGCTGCGCCGCATCGGCGCGGTATACGACTGGCGCCGGACGCTGAGCAGCCACGACCCCGACTACATCCGCTTCACCCAGTGGATCTTCCTGAAGTTCTACGAAGCCGGCCTGGTATACCGGGCCACGGCTCCGGTGAACTGGTGCCCCGGCTGCCAGACGGTGTTGGCCAACGAGCAGGTGCTGGGCGACGGCACCTGCGAGCGTTGCAGCAACTTGGCCCAGCAACGCGAGCTGGAGCAGTGGTTCTACCGAATCACCGCCTATGCCGAGGAGCTGCTGGAGGGTCTTGACGGCGTGGACTGGCCCAACCGGGTCAAGACCATGCAGCGCAACTGGATCGGCCGCTCCGAGGGAGCCGACTTCACCCTGCCGATTGCCGATGCCGACGGCAATCCCCGCGACGACGTCGACGGGATTGCGGTGTTCACCACCCGGCCCGACACCAGCTTCGGGATGACCTTCGCGGTGATGTCCCCCGAACACGCCCGGGTGCCCGAGCTGGTGACCGAGGATCGCCGAGCCGAGGTGGAGGCGTTCATCGCTGCGGTGGGCGAGCGCAGCGAATTCGAGCGTCTGTCGGCAGAGGGCCCGGCCGACAAGCGGGGGGTGGACACCGGCACCCGGGTGTTAAATCCGTTCACCGGCCAGCCCATCCCGCTGTTCTTGGCCGACTACGTGCTCACCACCTACGGCACCGGGGCGATCATGGCCGTGCCCGGTGAGGACCAGCGCGACTGGGACTTCGCCACCGCCTACGGCCTGCCCATCATCCGCACCGTGGAGCCCTCCGAGGGCTTTGACGGCGAGGCCTACACCGGCGACGGGCCGTCGATCAACAGCAGCTGGCTGAACGGACTATGGATGGAAGAGGCCAAGGCCGCGGCCATCGACTGGCTGGAACGCGAGGGCATCGGAGAGCGCAAGGTGAACTACCGGCTGCGCGACTGGCTGCTGTCCCGCCAGCGCTACTGGGGCTGCCCCATCCCCATTGTGTACTGCGAGGCGTGCGGGGCGGTGCCGGTGCCCTACGAAGACCTGCCGGTGGGGCTGCCCGACGACGTGGCCTTCATGCCCACCGGCCGCTCGCCGCTGGTGGACCACCCCGGCTTCTTGCACACCGAGTGCCCCGCCTGCGGCGGCCCGGCCCGGCGGGAAACCGACACCATGGACACGTTCGTGGACTCCTCCTGGTACTTCCTGCGCTTCGCCGACCCCCAAAACTCCGAGCTGCCGTTCAGCACCGAGGCGTTGGAGCGGTGGCTGCCGGTGGACCAGTACATCGGCGGTGTTGAGCACGCCATCTTGCACCTGATGTACGCCCGGTTCTTCACCCGGGCGCTGTCTGATCTGGGCGTGGCCCCCGCCGGGCTGCGGGAGCCCTTCCAGCGGCTGTTCACCCAGGGCATGGTGCGGATGGGCGGGGGGAAGATGTCCAAGTCGAAGGGCAACCTGGTGGCTCCCGAGGACTTCATCGACGCCCACGGGGCCGACACGCTGCGCTTGGCCATATTGCAGGTGAAGCCCCCAGCCGAGGATGTCGACTGGGAGGACTTCGGCCTTGAGGGCTGCTCCCGTTTCCTAGGCCGCCTGTGGCGGCTGGCCGCGGGCACCGCGGAGCGGGCCAACCCGGCCCGCACCGGCGCGACCATGCCGGCCGATGAAGCCATTGACGCCGCTGCCCATCGGCTGGTTGACCGCATCACCTCGGAGTTCGACCGTTGGTCGTACAACACCGCGGTGGCCGGATGCATGGAATTCACCAACGAGTTGTACCGCTACGTGCAGGCCGACGAAGGTCCCCACCACGACACGCTGGCCTTCGCCATCGACTCGCTGCTGCTGGTGATGGCGCCCATGGTGCCCCACATCTGCGCCGAGCTGTGGGAGATGCGTCGGGGCGGGAACATCCACGCAGAGCCGTGGCCGACTGCCGATGAGGCCAAGCTGGTGCTGGAGACGGTGACGATGGTGGTGCAGGTGAACGGCAAGGTGCGCGACCGCATCGAGGTGGCCGCCGACATCGCCGAGGCCGACGCCGAGGCCCTGGCGCTGGCTTCAGAGCGAGTCCAGCAATACCTCGACGGAGGCGAGCCCCGGCGGGTCATCGCCCGCCCGCCCAAGCTGGTAAACGTGGTGGTCTAGCGGACCTCTATCGGCGCCGCTCAGACGTCCCAGACCACATGAAGCTCCTCGGGGCCGCGGAACGCCACCCCCCGGATAAGCGGGGGATCGGCGTCGGGGTCGAGGCGCAGCCCTGGCAGCCGTTCGAGAATGGCCGGCAGCGCAACCCGCATCTCCAGGCGGGCCAGGTGCATACCCAAGCACAGGTGCCGGCCCCATCCGAACGCCATGTGGGGTACGGGCTGTTCACGGTCGGGGTTCCAGCGTTCGCCGTCGGCATACACCCGTTCGTCGCGGTTGGCCGATGTCATGGTCATCATCAGCCGGGTGCCGGCGGGGATGGGGCAGCCGTCCAACTCGATGTCCTCGGTGGCCTCCCGGGTGGCCAGCGGCGCCGAGCTCTCCCATCGCAGGGTTTCCTCGATCACCTGATCCAGCAGTGACCAGTCGGCCTTGAGCCGGTCGATCCAGCCATCGTGGGTCAACAGCACGGCCAAGGCGATGCCCATCTCCCGGGAAGTGGTTTCGGCCCCGGCGGGCATCAGCAGCCGCAGGAACCCGTAGATGTGCTCGTCGTCGAGACGCTGCCCGTCGATCTCGGAGTGGATGATGTCGCTGATCAGGTCGTCTTGGGGGTTTTGCTTGCGGTCCTCCACGATGGGGTGGAGGTAGTCGCGCATCGCTTGTGAGGCCTGGTGGCCGGCCTCGGGGTAGAGAGGCCCGGCGCTCACCTGCTCGGACCACAGCCGGAACTGGTCGGCGTCGTCCAGCGGCACCCCCATGATCCCGGCGATCACCCGGGTGGGGAACCGCTGGGTCAGCTCGGCCACCAGATCGGCCTTCCCCCGGGGGGCGATGCCGTCGAGCAGCTCGTTGACGATGGGCGCTGCCAGCTCGGTCTCCCATCGGGCCAGCGCCGACGACCGGAACGCGGGGGATACCAGCCCCCGGTAGGCGGTGTGCTCGTCGCCGTCCATCCCCAGCATCAGCGGTCCCATGAACGGGGTCATCGACTCGGCCACCACCCGGGTGGAGAACACCGCGCTGTTGCGCAGCACCGCCTCGGTGTGGTCGCGGCGGTACAGGTTCAGGATGCGCCCGCCGAAGCCGTCGTCGCGCACCTCGGGGGGCTCGGCCCGGCCCCGGTCCCACTCCTTGTGGGGGTTGATGGCGGCCTCTTCGGCTTGGGCCAGTCCCTCGTGAAAGTCGGACGGATCGTTTGTCTCCACGGGTGCAACCCTATTCGGGCAGCCCTATTGCGGCGGCTCTAATGATGTGAACGGCCCGGAATGGCTCGAAGCGCCTCGCTCACTTCGCCCCACGGTCCGTCGGCCCGGAGACCGTGGCCGAACGACATGCGATCGATGAGACCGCCATAGCTGGCCGCCACGCCGCTGGCCAGGTTCTGGGGCTCTGCCACAACGCCGAAGGTCCCCAGCATGGTGTCGTCGATCACGTCGGCCATCTCCACCCACTGGCCTTGCTTGGACATGCGGTTCAGCTCGTCTTGGGCGTCGCCCCAGCCGTGGTGCTCTAGCACCGGGCGGTATGCCGGCGTCGAGCCGTAGAAGGCCAGTTGCTGGCGGGCCGCTTGGGCCGCCGACGCCATCTCCTCCTCGGTTTCGCCGGTGACGATGAACACGGGCATCGAGACCTCGATGTCCATGGGATCGCGGCCTGCACGGGCGGCCCCGCGCTCTAGGGCGGGCAGCGACACCTCCCGCACGTAGCTGGGGGTGGTGAACCCGTGGCTGATCCAGCCGTCGGCGCTCCCGCCGGCCGCCTCGGTCATGAGGTCGCCCACCGCGGCCAGATGGATGGGGGGAGGGCCGAAGGGGTTGGCGCCGGGGCTGAACATCGGCGTCATGAGCGTGTGCTGGTAGAACTCGCCCCGAAAGCTCAGCTTCTCCCCGGTCTCCCAGCATTCCCATATGGCTTTGACGGCGTCGATCATCTCCTTCATGCGGGCGGCGGGGTGTGACCAGGGCATGGAGAATCGCTTGGTGATGTGGGGCTTTATCTGAGAGCCCAGGCCGAGAATGAAGCGCCCGCTGGAGTAGGCCTGAAGATCCCATCCTATGTTGGCCAAGATCATCGGATTGCGGGCGAATGACACCGCAATCGAGGTTCCGATCTGAATGCGGGTGGTGTGCTCGGCGGCCAAAACCAGCGGCAGGAACGGATCGTGGTCGAGCTCGGCCGACCAGATCCCGTCGTAGCCGGCGGCTTCCAGATTCCGGGCGTTTTCGGCGGCATCCCCTAGGGGTCCAACCGAGCCCTTTCTGGCCGCTCTAGTAACGAGGCCTCCATCTAGCTTCATGCTCTGTCCTCTCGGGTAGTGGTTGCGGTTATTTGGACTCGTCTTGGTCGCGCAGGAATTGTTCCAGCTCTTCGGCCAGCTCGTCGCCGGTGGGGATCTCCTCGCCCGACTCTCCCATGCTGGTGTCGTAGGCGTTCTCCAGTTGGCCTAGCAGGCGCTTGTGGCTGGCGTTCTGGGCGATCATGGTGTCGAGCCGACGGGACACCTCCAGCCCCTCGGCGATCAGCGGTGCGGGGTCGAACCGCAGATCGGCCACGGTTCGAAGACCCTGGAACAGGGCTGCGGTGGCGGCGGGGAACGGGGAGCCGGACGCATAGTGGGGCACTTGGGCCCACACCGACACCGTTTCCAATCCGGCGGTCTCGAATCGCTTGGCTAGAGCCGCGCTGATCCCGGCGGGAACCTCCAGGGTGCCCGCGGGGGCGCCGAAACGCTCGATCAGATCCTGGGAGGTGCCGGTGGCCGACACCCGCACCGGTCGGGTGTGGGGCACCGCGGCGGGGTACGCCCCCAATGACACCACTCGGGCTACCCCCAACTGCTGCACCAGCTGATCTACGGCCGCGCAGAATGCCTGCCAGCGAAAATCGGGTTCGGGCCCGTGGAGCAGTAGGAACGCCCGCTGGTCCAGATCGCTCACCTGCTGGAGGCGGATGGACGGCCAGCTGATGTGGTCCACCCGGCCCTCCCGAACGGTCATGGTGGGGCGGCGGGCTCGGTGGTCCACCAGCAGATCGGCGTCAAAGCTGGCCACCAGCTCGGCGTCGTCGGCCTTCAACATAATCTCGGTGGCGTTGCGCATGCCGAAACCGGCATCCACCCACCCGTCAAAGGCCACCACCAGCACGGGATCGTCCAAGTCGAGTTCTTGGTGGACGGTGACCAGGTCGCTGCTCATGCCACTTGCTCCGCAGCCGATGTGGCCATTTCAACCAGCGCGTCCACCCGGGCCACAAAGCTGTCGGCCCCTTGCGGCGGCGCCTTGTCGCCCATGGCCCCGCCCACATACCGGCTGTAGACGCCTTCCAGAATGCAGGCCAGCTTCCAGTAGCCGAAGGCCATGTAGAACTCGAAATTGTCGATTTCGCGCCCCGACACCTCCGAGTAGAGGTCGAACATCTCGGCTCGGGTGGCGAATCCGGCCTCACCGGTGGGGGGATCGTCCAACGCGAACTCAGAATCGTTTGGCTCGGCCCAATACACCAGGAGCTGGGCCACGTCGGCGTTGCGGTCGCCCAAGGTACACAGCTCCCAATCGAGCACGGCCAGCACTTCGCCTTGATCGCCCAGCATGCAGTTGTCCAGGCGGTAGTCGCCGTGGACGATGCCGGCTTGGCCTTGTTCTGGGATGCGAGCCACAAGGTGGTCGTGAACCTCTTGGATCTGGGGTCGGTCTTGGGTCTTAGACTCCTCGAACTGGCGCAGCCAGCGCCGGAGCTGGCGGGCGATGTAGTCCTCCTTGCGCCCTAGATCGCCCAACCCCACCTCGTCCACGTCCACCGCGTGGATGTGGGCCAGCGTCTCGGCAATCGACTGGGAGGCCGTCCAGCGCACCTCAGGGGCCAGCTCGGCCGCGTGCTTGCGGTTGCGCACTACCTTCCCGTCCACAAAGTCCATGACGTAGAAGGGACGCTCGTTTACCTCCTCGTCCTCGCACAACCCGAAGGCTTGGGGCACCGGCACGTCGGTGTCGGCTAGGGCGGCGATGATCTTGTGCTCTCGGCCCATGTCGTGGGCGGTGGCCAGCACCTGGTACAGCGGCGGCCGGCGCAGCACGTAACGCTGGCCGTCGGCATCGGTGGCCTTGAAGGTGAGGTTGGAATGCCCGCCGGCAATCAGCTCGAACTTCAGCGGCAGGGCAACGCCGGGCACGTTGGCCTCGAACCACGCGCTGACCGCGTCGTGCTGGATGCCTCGGATGTGGTCCATGCGAGAGGTCACGCTAGCGTTCAATCTGGTTCGATGAGAGGTAGCCGATGGCCGATGTGACTGATGCGACGTTTACCACTGAGGTGGTAGAACGCTCCCACACCGTGGCGGTGGTGGTGGACCTGTGGGCGCCGTGGTGCGGGCCGTGTAAAACGCTGGGGCCGATTCTGGAGCAAGCGGTGGCGGCCACCGGCGGCGCGGTGGAGCTGGCCAAAGTCAACGTGGACGACAACCCCCAGACCGCTCAGGCCTTTCAGGTCCAGAGCATTCCTGCGGTGTACGCCATGCGCGACGGCAAAGTGGTCGACGGGTTCATCGGCGCCCAAGGCGAGGCCGCGGTGGCCGAGTTCGTGCAGGGTCTGATTCCCACCGAACAGGAGAGCGAGGTGGAGGCTCTGGTGGCCGCGGGCGACGAGGCCTCTCTGCGGCGGGCATTGGAGCTAGACGCCGACCACGAGGGCGCCGTGGTGGGGCTGGCCGACTTGTTGGTGTCCGATGGCCGGGGCGAGGAAGCCCTCGAGCTGCTGGAGCGGATCCCCGAGACCGCCGAGGTCCGCCGAGTGGCCGCGCTGGCCCGCACCGGCGGCGGGGCCGACAATGGGGATGTCGAGGCCCGGCTCGACGATCTGCTGGGCCGGGTTAAGGCCGATCCCGACGCCCGCCAGGAGTTCGTCGACCTTTTGGAGATCATGGGCTCCGACGACCCCCGCACTTCTGTCTACCGCCGTCGGCTCACCACACAGCTTTACTGAGCATCAATAATTTTCAGCTATTTCTGATACAGTAGTGGCACTTCCCCTTTCGCTGGGATGGCGCGTCGCGCCTGGATACGGCCATGGAAAACCCCTCATTGCCGCCTCCCCGGCTGACCCCGGCAGAGAGGGTCAGGGAGATGGTGGATGACTACCGCCACTTGATCACCGGGCCCCGGCTGTTGATGGTCGGCGGTGGACTGGTGGCCGCCATTGCGGTGGCGGCCTATCTGATGGCGGGGGCAAGCAGCGCTCCTCGGCCCGAGGCAGTGATTCCCATGGCGACGTCGCTGCCCGCCCGCTCGACACCGGTTGCCGAGGCGACGACGATCTTGGTACACGCCGCCGGAGCGGTCCACGCCCCAGGGGTGTATCTATTTAGGGGCGAAGCCCGGGTGCTCGACCTAATGGAAGCGGCCGGGGGGCTGACGCCCGACGCCGACCACGACCGGGTGAACCTGGCTGCTGCGCTGTCGGACGGGCAATGGATGTACTTCCCCCGACTCGGCCAGACCGCAATACCTGCGCCTTTGGGTGGGAACGGATCGGCCGGCGGCAGTGCAGTCGACCAGTCCGGGCCGCTGAACCTCAACACCGCCACCGCCGGACAGCTTGAATCGCTGCCCGGAGTAGGACCGGCCATTGCTGCGGCCATCATCGAGCAGCGCGAGCGCATTGGCGGGTTTACCTCGGTTGACGGGCTGTTGGCCGTGTCCGGCATCGGCCCGGCCAAACTCGACCAGATTCGTCACTTGGTCGCAAAGTGAGTGACCGCCACGCGGTGGCACTGGCGGTGGCGGCCATGGCTGGCGCCTGGTTGTCGGCGGCCGTCCCGCTGGTCCCGGCGATCATCCTGGGAATTGTGGCTTT
This sequence comes from Acidimicrobiia bacterium, assembly GCA_022819825.1. GTDB lineage: Bacteria > Actinomycetota > Acidimicrobiia > Acidimicrobiales > Bin134 > Poriferisocius. The sequence goes on from JAJEGM010000007.1 coordinate 13,433, forward strand.
GGCCGTCCGCAAGCCGTGGCTGCTGATGGCCGCGGTCCTGCTGATGGGCTCATCGTTGGGGGCCCGGGCCTGGGCCGGCCTGAACCCGCTTGAGCCCGCAGCTTTCGAGGGCGAAGCCGCCCTGGTGTCCGATCCGGTGCCGGTCGGCGCGGGGATGCGGGTGTTCGTGCAGGCGGAGGGACGGCGCTATGAGGCGTGGGCCTACGGCCGTGCCGCCCGAGACCTGAGCGACCGACTGGCCGGGGATCGCATCCGCGTGACCGGCAGCGTCCGGCCCATCCAGCCGCTGCCCGACTACCAAGCGGCCCGCCACATCGCCAACCGGTTGAACATCGACCGCGTCCATGACTATAGGGATGGGTCCTTTCCCTATCGGATGGCCAACGGGCTGAGACGCACCATCGCACGAGGTGCCGAATCCCTGGACGGCGATCGTCTCGCCCTGTTCACCGGGCTGTCTTATGGAGACGACCGCTACCAGTCGCCGGTGGTGTCCGACGATTTCCGGGCTGCGGGCCTCACCCATCTGCTGGCCGTGTCGGGCCAGAACGTGGCCTTCGTGCTCATTCTGGCCCGCCCGCTGATCGAGCGGTTCGACTACCGGGGTCGGTGGGTGCTCACCCTCGGGGCCATAGGCTTTTTTGCCCTGGTCACCCGGTTCGAGCCATCGGTGTTGCGGGCCTCGGTCATGGCGGCCATCGCGGCCACCGCCACCCTGATGGGCCGGGAGGCGTCCAGCCGCCGGGTGCTGGCTCTGGCCGTGGCCCTTTTGGTGCTGGTCGATCCGCTGCTGGTGCACTCGGTGGCGTTTCGGCTGTCGGTGGCCGCTTCGACGGGCATCATCCTGTGGGCACCCCGGCTGGCCGAGCGCCTGCGGGGGCCTCGGCTGCTGGCCGACGCGCTGGCGGTTACCGTGTCGGCGCAGTTGGCTGTGGCTCCGCTGCTGATTGCCACCTTCGGCGGAGTGCCGGTGGCCTCATTGCCCGCCAACTTGCTGGCCGCGCCGGTGGCCGGACCGATCATGATGTGGAGCCTCTCGGCCGGGGTCGTCGCCGGGCTGGTGGGCGGCCCGCTGGCCCAGGTCATTCACTGGCCCACCGGTGTGAGCATCGGCTGGATTCAGGCGGTGGCCGGCTGGGCGGCATCGGCCCGGCTCGGCGAGCTACGGGCCCCGCATCTGATTGCGGTGGTGATTGGCGCGGTGATCTGGTGGCTGGCCCGGCGCCGACCGCTGCGAGCGGTGGCCGCTGTGGGGCTTGCTGCCGCGCTGCTGGTGCCCGCGGTAGCCCTGCGGACAGCCGACCCGCCGTTCCACACCATGCTCGACTCCGGGGTCGAGGTGTGGCGCCACCATCAGACCGTGGTGGTCGTGCTCGGACCCAATCGCTCAACCGAGCGGCTGCTTGAAGATCTGCGCCGAGCCGGAGTCGGGGCCGTGGATCTGGCGATAGCCGACCGGGGCAACCGGGCCCAGCGCGATCAGATCCGATCGCTGCAAGAGCGCATGCACGTAGGCACAATCATCGCCCCGCCCGGCCATCGCATCGGCGGCGCCACCACCGTCCGCGCCGGCCAGCAGATCCTGCTCGGCGCCCTAGTGGTAGAGATCACCTCCCACGACCCCCGCCTGGCAGTGGCGGTCACTCCGCTGGCATCCCAAATCGTCACCGGCGCGGTGTAGCGTCGCCTGCGTGATCGTGGAGCTGGGGCCGCATCGCTATGACGTGACCACCCGTGCCCTGGTCATGGGTATTTTGAACCGCACCCCCGACTCGTTCTACGACGCCGGGCAGTACTGGGATTTCGACGCCTTTTTGGCCAAAGCCGAGGAGCTGGTGGCCGAGGGGGCCGACTTCTTGGACGTGGGCGGGGTGAAGGCCGGTCCCGGCCCCGAGGTGACCGAGGAAGAGGAGATGGACCGGGTGGTACCGGCTATCGAGGCGCTGCGGAAGCGATTCGACCTGCCCATCTCGGTGGACACCTGGCGGGCGTCGGTGGCCAGGGAGAGCTACGCCGCCGGGGCGGTGGTGGGCAACGACATCAGCGGATTCGCCGACCCCGATTTCCTCCAAGAGGCCGCGGCAGCAGGAGCCTCGGTGGTGGCCTGCCATGTGCGCCTCGCTCCCAGGGTGGCCGATCCCGAGCCGGTGTACGACGACCTGGTGGGCGAGGTGAGCCGGTTCTTGTCGGAGCGGGCCCAGTGGGCGGTGGACGCGGGGATCCCCCCGCAGCGGATCATGCTCGACGCCGGACACGATCTGGGCAAGACCCCGGAGATGTCGGCCGAGCTGCTTCGCCGGTCCCAGGAACTTGTGGATTTGGGCTATCCGGTGTTTTTGTCGGTGTCCAACAAGGGCTTCTTGGGGGCGCTGACGGGAACTGAGGTGGGGGATCGGCGGGAAGCCACGCTGGCAGCCCACGCGCTGGGCGTCGGGTTGGGCAGCCGGATTCTTCGGGCCCATGACGTGGCCGGCACCCGCCGAGTGGCCGACTTCATGAGCGCCCTCCTCCAACAACAGCGGAATCACTCATGAGCGCGCCCATCACCGGCTGGGAGCTCCCCCAATGAGTGCCACGGTGGTGCTGTTTCACGGTGACGACGAGGTGCTGTTGTCCAACGCGGTGCGCGACCGGGTGGCTCAGTTGGTGGGCGACGGCGACCGGTCGCTGATGGTGGCCGAGCTGACCGAGGCCACCTACCTAGAAGACAACGACTACCACATCGCCCCGCTGGTGGACGCCGCTCAGACCCCGCCGTTCCTCACCGAGCGGCGGGTGGTGGTGGGCCGGGAGATGGGCCGGTTCTCCACCGTGGATTCGCTCGGCCCCCTGCTGGGCTATCTGGAGCTACCGCTGGAAACCACCGATCTGGTGCTGGTGTGGGAGAAGGGGCCGGCGCTCCAGCGTCTCAATGCGGTGCCCAAGCGCCTATCGGAAGCGGTGGCCGAAGCTGGTGGAGAGGTGGTTGGCGCCGGGATACCCCGAGGCCGCGACGGCGCGGCCAAGTGGATGGACACTCAAATCTCCGCCGCGGGGCTCCGGCTGCGGGCCGGGGCCAAGCGGCTGCTGGCCGACCACCTGGGGGAGGACATGAGCCGCTTGCCTGCGGTGCTCACCACGCTGGCGTCGGCCTATGGGCCGGATCGGGCATTGGAGGCCGACGATGTGGCCCCGTTCATCTGGGAGGCCGGGTCGGTGCCCCCCTGGGAGCTCACCGATGCGGTGGAGTCGGGCAACATCGCCGACGCCTTGGACAAGCTGCGCCGCATGCTCCACGCCGGTGGCCGCAATGAGATGCAGGTGCTGTCCACCCTCTACAACCACCACAACCGGCTGTTGCGCTTGGACGGGGCCGACGCCGCCGACGAGAAGGAGGCGGCCGAACTGCTGGGCATCAAAGGCTCCACCTTCCCGGCCCGAAAAGCGCTGCGCCAGGCCCGAAAGCTGGGGCCGAAGAAGGTTGCACGATCCATCGAGCTGCTGGCCCAAGCCGACTTGGACTTGCGAGGTGCCACGGCCATACCTGCCGAAGCGGTGCTGGAAGTGCTGGTGGCCCGCCTTACCCAGCTCAATCGTTAGAAGTTGGGGTGGGTAAGGATTACTCGGCCTGAAGCTAGAAGTTCGGGGTTGGACTGGGGCTACTCAGCCTGGAGCCGGGCCAGGCGCTTCATCAAGCGGGACTTCTTCCGGGCGGCGGTGTTGGGGTGCAACACGCCTTTGCTGGCCGCCTTGTCGATGCGCTTGATGGCCATGCGGGCCGCCTCGGCGGTCTCCTCGGCTTCGCCGTGTTCTGCTGCGGCCTCCGCGGTCCGGGTGCGGGTGATGACCTCCGAGCGCACGGCCCGGTTTCGCTGGCGGCGCTTCTCGTTTTGGCGATTGCGCTTTATCTGGCTCTTGATGTTTGCCACAGAATGACAACTCTACCGTCCCCCAAACCCTGGTAACCACATGGGAACCTAGGGAATAAGGGCGGTAGCGTTACTCGGTTCCCATGGATCTCTCCCACATCCGCAATACCTCGATCATCGCCCACATCGACCACGGCAAGTCGACCCTTGCCGACCGCATGCTGGAGCTGTGCGGGGCGGTGGACCCCCGGGATATGCGCGCCCAATATCTCGACTCCATGGACTTGGAGCGGGAGCGGGTCATCAACATCAATCTCCAGAGCGTCCGCCTCGACAATGACGGCTGCGTGATAAACCTCATTGACACTCCCGGACACGTGGACTTCGGCTATGAGGTGAGCCGCTCCCTGGCGGCCTGCGAGTCGGTCATCTTGTTGGTGGACGCGGCCCAGGGCATCGAGGCTCAAACGCTGGCCAACTGCTATCAGGCGCTGGAGAACGAGCTGGAGGTGGTGGCCGCACTGAACAAGATCGACTTGCCCGCGGCCGAGCCCGATCGCCGGGCCGAGGAGATCGAGCAGGTGCTGGGCATCGCCGCCGAAGACGTTCTGCACATCAGCGCCAAGACCGGCGAGGGAGTGAAGGAGCTGCTGGACGCGGTGGTGGCTCTCACCCCGCCGCCGGTAGGCGACCCCGACGCCCCGCTCCAGGCGCTCATCTTCGACTCCCATTTCGACCAGTACCGGGGGGTGGTCAGCTCGGTGCGGGTGATGAACGGGCGGCTGCGGTCGGGGGCCAAGATCCGGTTCATGCAGGCCCGCACCGACCGGGAGGCTGACGAGATCGGCGTGTGGCGCCCTCAGCCGACACCAGTTGATGAGCTGGGACCGGGCGAGGTGGGCTACCTCATCGCCGGCATGAAGAACGTGGCCGAGGCCCGATCGGGGGAGACCGTCACCACAGCCCGCGATGGCGCGGCCGAGCCCCTGGCCGGCTACCAAGAGCCCAAGTCGATGGTGTTCTGCGGGCTGTATCCCATCGACGGCGACGAGTTTGCCGCATTGCGCGACTCCCTGGAGCGGCTGCGGGTGAGCGACTCCAGCTTCAACTACCAGCCGGAGTCGTCGGGCGCGCTGGGGTTCGGCTTCCGGTGCGGATTCCTGGGACTCCTCCACATGGAGATCGTGCGGGAGCGCCTCGAGCGGGAGTTCGGCCTCAGCCTCATCGCCACCGCCCCCTCAGTGGCCTACCGGGTGGAGCTGGCCAGCGGCGAAGAGATGGAGGTGGACAACCCCTCGGCCATGCCCCCGGCCGCCGAGGTTCAGGGCATCCAGGAGCCCATGCTGGCCGCCACCATCATTGCCCCCGCCGACTACACCGGCACCCTCATGGAGCTGTGCCAGGACCGTCGGGGAGAGATGAAGAAAATGGAGTACCTGTCGCCCGAGCGGGTGGAGCTGGCCTATCGACTGCCGCTGGCCGAGGTGGTGGTGGACTTCTTCGACCAGCTCAAGAGCCGAACGCAGGGCTACGCCAGCCTGGACTACGAGCCCGACGGCTACGCCGCGTCCGACCTCACCAAGGTGGACATTCTGCTCCAGCACGAGCCGGTGGATGCCTTCAGCTCCATCGTCCACCGGGACGCGGCCTATTCCTATGGCCGGCGCATGACCGAGAAGCTCAAGGAGCTGATCCCCCGCCAGCAGTTCGACGTGCCCATCCAGGCGGCCATCGGCGGCAAGATCATCGCTCGGGAGACGGTCAAGGCGTTCCGTAAAGACGTCACCGCCAAGCTGTACGGCGGCGACGTGACCCGAAAGCGCAAGCTGCTGGAGAACCAGAAGGCCGGCAAGAAGAAGATGAAGGCCATCGGCCGGGTGGACGTGCCCCAAGAGGCGTTCATCTCCGCCCTCCGACTCGACGACTGAGGCCCCGGCCAGCGTCTGCTGGGTGGCAGATCGGGTCAGACCAGTAGTATTCAAGCCTTATGGGGACCCAAGGCGAGACGCTGTCGGCCCGCAAGGCCGCGGTGTTGAGGGCCGTGGTGGAGGGCTACATCTCCACCACCCAGCCCGTGGGCTCCTCCCATGTCTCTGAGATCGCCGATTTGGGCGTGTCCACGGCCACGGTCCGCAACGAGATGCTGGCCCTAGAGCAGGCCGGATACCTGAGCCAACCCCACACCAGCGCGGGCCGCATCCCCACCGAGAAGGGCTACCGCCATTTCGTGGACACCCTCTCCGACGTGTCCGGCACTCTGGGCCGCACCGAGCGCCAGCAAGTGAGGGCTTTCTTCGACACCACCCACAGCGAACTCGAGCAGATGCTGGCCGACACCAGCGCCCTTTTGGCCGACCTCACCGCCTATGCCGCCTTGGTGGTGGCCCCCCAGCACTCCACCGCCACCATCCGGTCGGTGAGCTTGGTGGACCTGTCGGAGCGGCTGGTGATGGCCCTGGTGGTGTACGAGAACGGATCGGTGGACAAGCGCACCATCGAGGTGGACCGGCCCGCCGACTCCGTGGAGATGGCGCGGGCGTCCACCCAGCTCACCGACCTGCTGGCGGGAAGCCCGGCCAGTGCCCTGCGAGATCGCGGGCTGGCCTATGCCCTGACCCCTCTGGCGGCTCGGGTGCTGGAATCGCTGGCCGATTTGAGCGATGCCGAAGAGCAGCTCTACGTGGGGGGAGCGGCCAGCGTGGCCGGCCTTTTCGACGCCACCGAGACGGTTCGCTCGGTTCTGGGAATACTGGAGAAGCAGTTGGTGGTTGTGTCGTTGGTGAGAGACATTCTGGATCGAGGTCTCACGGTGGCCATCGGCTCAGAAACCGGGGTGGCCCCGTTGGCCGAGTGCTCGCTGATTGTGGCCCCCTACGAGGTGGCAGGCCAGCCGGTGGGCTCCATCGGGGTGCTGGGCCCCACCCGCATGAACTATCCCCAAGCACTGGCCGCAGTGGCGGTGGTGAGCCAGAACCTGGGCGACAGGCTGTCAGCTCCGTAGCCCATGGCTTCCGACTTCTACGACCTGCTCGGCGTGGGCCGAGACGCCACTGAGGACGACCTCAAGAAGGCGTTCCGCAAGCTGGCCCGCCAGTACCACCCCGATGCCAACCCCGACGACGCCGATGCCGAGGCCCGCTTCAAGGAGATCGCACTGGCCTATGAGACGCTGAGCGATCCCCAGAAGCGGGCCCACTACGACCGCTTCGGCACCGCGCCGGGAGCAGCCGGCGGGGGTGACCCGTTCTCGGGCATGAACCTGAACGACATCTTCGACGCATTCTTCGGCGGATCGAGCCCGTTCGGTGGGAGCCCATTCGGCACCGCCGGCGGGCGAACCCGGACCGGTCCCCAGCGGGGCGCCGATCTCGAGGCGGTGCTGACGCTCGATTTTGAAGACGCGGTGCTGGGCGCCGATGCCGAGGTAACCGTGCGCACCGCCACGGTGTGCGAGCCCTGCGAGGGTCGGGGCGCGGCCGAGGGGAGCCAGCCGATCACTTGCGGTACGTGCGACGGCATGGGCCAGGTACAGCGGGTGCGCCAGTCGATCCTCGGCCAGATGGTTACCCGCACAGTGTGCGACACCTGCTCGGGCAGCGGCGAGGTGATCGCCGACCCGTGTCGAGAGTGCGGGGGTGACGGCCGGGTGGTGGGCGACCGGGACTACACGGTGACCGTCCCCGCCGGGGTGGGCCAGGGGTCCACGCTGCGGGTGGCCCGCCGGGGAGCAGTTGGGCCGCGGGGCGGTCCTCCGGGAGACCTATACGTGCATATCGATGTGCAGCCCCATCCCCGCTTTCAGCGCGACGGCGACAACTTGGTGGACCGGCTGCATCTGACCATGGTCCAGGCTGCCCTCGGGGTGAACATCAAGTACGAGACGCTGGACAGTGTGGAGGAACTGGACATTCCCGCTGGCACCCAGTCTGGCGATGTGTTCCGCATCCGGGGCCGGGGCGTGCCCCGATTGGAGGGCCGAGGCCGGGGCGATGTGCTGGTGCAGGCCATGGTGGAGACGCCCACCGGCTTGAGCGACGACGAGATCGACCTGCTCCACCAGCTTGCAGAGCTGCGGGGCGAAGAGGTGGCGCCCACCACCAGGAAACGACGCCGTGAAGCCCGGCGGCGGTGACGGCCCCCACGTATTCGTCGACGACCTAGAACGCCTCGAGCTGCGCGGCGAAGACCGCCATCACCTGAACCGGTCGCTGCGCCTGCGGCCTGGCGACTCCTTCACCGCCTCTGACGGGGCCGGTTCGTGGCGAATCTGCCGTCTGGGGTCAGGCCCCGAAGGCAAGGTTGAGCCCGTAGGCGAAGTGGTGTTCGTCGAAGCCCCTCAACCCCCCCTCACCATCGGCTTCGCCCTCATCAAAGGCGGCCGCCCCGAGCTAGTGGTGCAAAAGCTCACCGAACTGGGCGTGGACGCCATCGTCCCGTTCACCGCCGAACACAGCGTGGTGCGCTGGGATGCCGACCGGGCAACCCGCCACACCGAGCGCCTCCGCCGAGTAGCCCGCGAAGCCGCCATGCAGAGTCGCCAAGTGCGCCTCCCCGAGATAGGCGAGCCCACCGACTTCGCCGTCTTAGCCGCTTTACCTGGAGCTATCCGGGCCGACATCACCGGCACATCCCCATCCCTCGACCACCCCACCGTCTTGATCGGACCCGAAGGCGGCTGGTCCGAATCCGAACGCCACCAACTAGGCGCCATCCGCATCAGCTCCTCAGTCCTACGCTCAGAAACCGCCGCCATAACCACCGCCGCCCTCCTAACCGCCCTCCGCGACGGCCTGACTGCTACCAGCTAGGAGCGCTGGTTTATGGGGGTGTAGGTGCGTTCGGCGGAGCCGGTGTAGACTTGGCGGGGGCGGGCTATTCGGCTGTCTTGTTCTAGGAGTTCTACCCAGTGGGCCAGCCAGCCGGCGGTGCGGGCGATGGCGAACAGAACGGTGAACATGTCGGTGGGGAACCCCATCGATTGGTAGATGAGCCCGGAGTAGAAGTCCACGTTGGGATACAGCCGGCGGCTCACGAAGTAGTCGTCGGCCAGGGCCACCTCTTCGAGCTTGAGGGCGATGTCGAGCAGCGGGTTGGAGCCGGTCACCTCGAACACGTCGTAGGCGGCCTGTTTGATGATGCGGGCCCGGGGGTCGTAGTTCTTGTACACCCGGTGGCCGAAACCCATTAGGCGGGTCTCGCCGGCCTTCACCGCCTTGATGAACGGGTCGATGTTCTCGTAGCTGCCGATTTCGTCGAGCATCTCCATAACCGCCTGATTGGCTCCGCCATGGCGGGGGCCGTACAGCGAGCAAGCCGCCGCGGAGATAACCGAGTAGGGGTCGGTGTGGGCGCTTCCCACCACCCGGGCGGTGCTGGTGGAGCAGTTCTGGCCGTGGTCGGCGTGGGTGATGAGAAGCAGGTCGAGCGCCCGGGCGAAGGCCGGGTCGCACTCGTAGGTGGGCTCGGCAATCTTGAACATCATCGACAGGAAATTGGTGGCGAAGTCCAGGTTGTTGTCGGGATAGACGAACGGCATACCGGTGTTGAACCGGAAGCCCGCGGCGGCCACGGTGGGCACTTTGGCGATGAGCCGCACAATCTGGTGCATGCGGTTCTTGGGGTCTTCGATGTCTTTGGCCTCGGGGTAGAACGTGGACAGCGCGGCGATGGTGGACACGAACATGCCCATGGGGTGGGCATCGTGGAGGAACGACTCCATGAACCGCTTGCGGAAGCGCTCGTGGATGAAGGTGTGGTGGGTGATCTCGTGGACCCACACGTCGTATTCGCCAGGGGTGGGGAGTTCGCCGTGGAGCAGCAGGTAGGCCACCTCCAGGAAGGTGGAGTGCTCGGCCAACTGCTCGATGGGGTAGCCCCGGTAGCGCAGGATGCCGTTCTCGCCGTCCACTTCGCTGATGGCACTGGTAGTGGCCGCGGTGGTGCTGAAGGACGGGTCTAGGAACCAGACGTTGGGGAGTAGTTTTCGCCACGCTGCGGCATCCACACCACCGTCGACAATCGGAACCTCTATCTGCTCACCGGTCCGATTGTCGGTGATCGTTATGGATTCAGGCACGCACGGCTCCTTTCCCTGCTCCCTCCGGCGCTGCGGCAGCTTACCTCAGGTTGTCGCTTTCGCCCCAGAGAGAGTGTTGCCCCTGGTCACAGCGGGGTGTTGTCGTGTCGGCGGCGGGGGAGGGCCTCCCGCTTGGACTCCAGCAGATCCAGGGCGGCGGCCACCTCGGCCCGGGTGTCGGCCGGGTCGATTACCGCGTCGATCGAGCCCCGCTCGGCGGCGATGTAGGGGTTCAGGTAGCGCTCCTCGTAGGCGGCCTCGAGTTCGGCCCGCTCCTCGGGGCTCGACCGTCGGTGGACAATTTCCACTGCTCCCCGGGCGCCCATGACCGCGACCTCCGCTGAGGGCCAGGCCAGGGCGATGTCGTTTCCCATGTGGCGGGAGTCCATCACGATGTAGGCCCCGCCATAGGACTTCCGCAGGGTCACGTTCACCCGGCCCACGGTGGCCCGGGCATACGCGAAGGCCAGCTGGGCGCCGTGGCGGATGATGCCCCGCCACTCCAGGTCCTTGCCCGGCTGGAAGCCCGAGGTGTCCACGAAGGTGACCAGCGGCAGGTTGAAGGCGTCGCAGAACGACACGAACCGGGCCCCCTTCTGACTGCACGCGATGTCGAGCGTTCCGGCCAGGGTCTGGGGCTGGTTGGCCAGGATCCCCACCGGCCGCCCGGCCACGGTGGCAAAGGCGCACACCAGGTTGGCGGCCCAGTCGGCCTTGTATTCCAGCAGGTCGCCATCGTCGGCCACCGCCCGGACGACATCTCGAATGTCGTAGCTGCCCAGCGGCGATTCGGGCAAGATGTCGCGCAGCTCGGGGGTGGGGCGGTCCACCGGGTCGTCCACCGGATACCGGGGCGGCAGCTCGTCGGCGTGGGCGGGAAGCAGGCTCAACAGCGCGCCCACCAGATCGGACGCGGCGTCTTTGTCGTCCACCAGGAAGGCGGCCACCCCGCTGCGCCGAGAGAGCTGGCGGGCGCCGCCCAGGGTCTGGTTGCTGATCACCTCGCCGGTGAATTGGGTGACCATACGGGGGCCAGAGACGAAGGCGTAGCTGTCCTCGGTGGCGATGGCGATGTCGGCTAGGCCCAGCAGCAGAGCCGGCCCCGACACCGCCGGGCCGGTGGCGCAGAAAATGGTGGGCACCTGACCCGAGCAGTCCACCACCGACTTGGCCACCCGGCCCCAGCCCATGGTGGCCGCGATGCCCGAGTCGATATCGGCACCAGATGAGGCTATGAACCCCACCAAGGGCACACGGCGCAGAAGGGCCTCCTGGGCGGCTCGCTCCAGCGTCTCGCTGTCGGCCGGGCTCAGCGCCCCCCGGTCGGCCTCGTTGTCCTCCACCTCGAAGACCACGCATTCCCGGCCGTCGTAGGAGTCCAGCCAGGCTCGGGCCGATCCCGGTGCTCCGGCTCGCAGCGGTACCCGGTCGGGACGGTTGCCGGTGGCGGTCATGGCGTCGGTCATAGGCGGTGCTGTCAGTCTCGCGCCGTGCTCAAAGGGGACAAGCACCGAGACAGCAAAGTCTACGTTCTCGTGGCTCTGACGCCGTCAACTGGGGTACACCCCGGCCTGGTCGTAGCCGTGGGTCCCCACTACTTCGAATATCACGTCTCGCACCGCTCGGGTGATCGCCGATGGGGCCACACGGCGGCTGACGATCAGGCCCACCGAGCGCCGCACCAGCCCGGTGATGGGGATGCGCCGCCAGGGGCCGTCGTCGGGGGCGGCGGTAGCGGGCAATATGGCGGCGCCGAACCCGGTGAGCACCAGGGTGGCGATCATCCTCATGCCGTCGATCTCGGCCCGGGTGGTGAGCTCCACGCCCTGGATCTTGAGCTCGGAGTCGATCTCATCTCGAAAGGCAGTGCCCGGAGGGGGCAGCAGCAGCTCGTGGCGGCTCAGCTCGGCGGGGGTCACCGACGACTTGCGGGCCAGCGGGTGGTCGGGCGGGGCTATGAGCAAGCGGTCTTCCGCAAACAGCTCTTCAGCCCGGATCTCAGAATCGTGCAGGGGCAGGTTGACCACTGCGCTGTGCAGATCTCCGGCGATCACCTGGGGGAGGAGGCTGGTGGTGGTGGCGGTGAGCACCTCGAGGCGGATGTTGGGGTATTGGGCCTCCAGGGCGGGCAAAACGATGGGGATCAGCCACCGGGCGGTGGAGTCGATGGTGCCCAGACGGGTGACTCCGGAGATGTCGTCGCGTATAGCGGCCATGTCGAGGGCGATGGCGTCGGTCTCAGCCCGGATGCGCCGGGCTCGGGCCAATACCGCCTCTCCTTCCTCGGTGAGGGTGCCGGCGTCGCGGTCCACCAGGATGGCGCCCAGCTCCTCCTCCAACTTGGCGATGTGCTTGGACACGTTGGACTGCACGGTGTGCAGCGACCGGGCGGCCTTGGAGAACGTCTTGTGCTCGGCTATCGCCAACAGGGCATCGAGCTGGCGGATGTCCATGGCCGTAAATCTACGGTCGGCAGGAAGGGCGGATGTCCATCGCGGGTCTCGGCGGGCGGTCAGCCCATGGTCCGCTGGCGGATCAGGTTCAGCGCGCTGCCGGCTTGGAACCACTCGATCTGGTCGCGCGACAGGGTGTGCTCGGCGATGATGTCCACCGTGGTCCCGTCGGGCTTGGCCACCTGCACCTGGACCGGCGTGCCGGGGGCCAGGTCGGCCAGGCCGAGCACCGAGATGCGGTCGTCCTCGTCGATGCGGTCGTAGTCGTCTGGGTCGGCGAAGGTGAGGGCCAGAACGCCTTGCTTCTTCAGGTTGGTCTCGTGGATGCGGGCGAATGATCGGGCTATCACCGCCGCGCACCCCCGGAAGCGGGGCTCCATGGCGGCGTGCTCCCGGGACGAGCCCTCGCCGATGTTGCGGTCGCCCACCACTACCCAGCGCTGCCCGGCGGCGTGGTAGGCCGCGGCCACGTCGGGGAACGACCCGGTGGAGCCGTCGAGCTGGTTCTTGCCCTCGCCGACCGCCCCGGTGAAGGCGTTCACCGCCCCCAGATAGAGGTTGCCGGAGATGTTCTCCAGGTGGCCCCGGTAGCGCAGCCACGGTCCGGCCATGGAGATGTGGTCGGTGGTGCACTTGCCCTGGGCCTTGAGCAGCACGGGCAGATCGGTGAAGTCCTGGCCGTCCCACGGGGAGAAGGGCTCGAGCAGTTGGAGCCGCTCGGAGTCGGGCGACACCCGTACATCCACGCCGCTGCCGTCGTCGGGCGGGGCCAAGAACCCGCTGGCGCCGGGGTCGAAGCCCTGGTCGGGGAGCTCGGTGCCCGGACCCACCATGAGCGCCACCTCGGAGCCGTCGGGGGCGGTGATGGTGTCGCTGACCGGGTCGAAGTCCAGTGTGCCGGCCAATGCCAGGGCCACCACCGTCTCCGGGGAGGTGACGAAGGCGTTGGTGGAGGCGTAGCCGTCGTTGCGCTTGGGGAAGTTGCGGTTGTAGCTGGTGACAATGCTGTTGGGGGTGCCGTCGGCCACGTCGTCGCGGTTCCACTGGCCGATGCAGGGACCGCAGGCATTGGCCAACACAGTGGCCCCGATGGACTCCAGGTCGGCCAGCAGGCCGTCGCGCTCGATGGTGGCCCGAACCTGCTCGGAGCCGGGGGTGACCATGAGGGGCGACTTGGCGGTGAGGCCGTGGGCCGCGGCGTGGCGGGCGATGCTGGCCGCCCGGGTGATGTCCTCGTAGCTGGAGTTGGTACACGAGCCCACCAGAGCGGCACTCACCTCCAGGGGCCAGCCGTTCAGCTTGGCCTCGGACCCCAGATCGGCCACTGGCCGGGCCCGGTCGGGGGTGTGGGGGCCGTTGATGTGCGGTCCCAGCTCGGACAGGTCGATCTCCACCACCCGGTCGAAGTAGCCGCCGGGGTCGCCCAGCACGGCATCGTCGGCCCGAAGGTTGTGGGCGGCGGCGTTGGCCGCGTCGGCCACGGCCTCGCGGCCGGTGGCCTTGAGGTAGCGGGCGATGGCATCGTCGTAGGCGAACAGCGAGGTGGTAGCGCCGATCTCGGCCCCCATGTTGCAGATAGTGGCCTTGCCGGTGGCCGACAGGGAGTGGGCTCCGGGCCCGAAGTACTCCACGATGGCCCCGGTGCCGCCGGCCACCGTGAGGATCTCGGCCACCTTCAAGATCACGTCCTTGGGTGCGGCCCAGCCGTCGAGCTCGCCGGTGAGGTGCACGCCGATGAGCTTGGGCCAGCGCACGTTCCAGGGGAATCCGGTCATCACATCCACCGCGTCGGCGCCGCCCACGCCCACCGCCACCATGGCCAGGCCGCCGGCGTTGGGGGTGTGGCTGTCGGTGCCGATCATCATGCCGCCGGGGAAGGCGTACTGCTCCAGCACCACCTGGTGGATGATCCCCGATCCCGGCTTCCAGAATCCGGCGCCGTAGCGGGCGCATACCGACTCCAGAAAGTCGTACACCTCCTCGTTGTTGTCGAGGGCCGCGGCCAGGTCTCGCTTAGCGTCGATGCGGGCCGAGATGAGGTGGTCGCAGTGGGTGGTGGTGGGCACTTGCACCTCGTCTAGCCCGGCGGTCATGAACTGGAGCCAAGCCATCTGGGCGGTGGCGTCCTGCATGGCCACCCGATCGGGGCGCAGATCCACGTAGGTGGCTCCCCGCTCCGGGGTGACAGCAGGGTCGTCGAGGTGGTTGACCAGGACTTTCTCGGCCAACGTGAGCTCTCGGCCAAAACGCTCCCGGGCGGCGTCGACCCGCTCGTCCAGGGTGGAATACACGTTTTCAATCAGCTCAATGGGTGTGGAGGCGGCTACCGGCATACCTCCGATCCTACGGGCTTTCCGGCAAAATGGCCTTGTCGCGCAATGGGCCGATTGAGGGGTTTTGTTTGGGATAGTGACGGAGTTGACCGAGGGGGTTCTACTTGGGCCAGCGGCGATGTTGGCGACGGGAGCGGGGGGAGCGGTCGCCGAGGGCCCAGGCCCGGCGCCAAGGGGACACATTGGGGCCGGTGAGGCCGGGGGTGGTGCCGGCGTGGGCTCGGCGGCGGGCCTGGTACCAGTCGGTGGCGCACTCGTCGGCCAGGGTGGCCACCGCCACCTCGATGCGGGCCGCAAAACGGCGGGCGTTGTCCTCCTCGGTGGGCACCAGTGGATCGCCGAATGTGATCGTGGTGGCCGACACCTTGGGCACATTGCGGCCTTTGGACAGGATCCGGTCGGTGCCCTCCACGTGCACCGGCACCACCGGCACGCCGCAGCGCACCGCCAGGTAGCCGGCACCGCCTAAGAAGGGCTGGCCCCAGCCGTCGGGGCTGCGGCCGCCCTCGGGAAAGATGAGCAGGCTCCAACCGTCCTCGATGAGTGACGCAGCCAGCCGGGCCGAGCGCCGTCCCACTTTGGACCGTTCGATGGGGATGGCTCCGATGACCAGAGCCGAGGCCGCCGACTTGACCGCCCCGGTGAAGAAATAGTCCGATGCGGCGCCTACCACCAGCCGGTTGCGCCACTTGGGTGGGATGGATGTGAACATCAGGGGGGTGTCGATGTGGCTGTGGTGGTTGGCGGCGAAGATCACCGGGCCCTCGAGGCGCTCCAGCCGGTCAAGCCCTTGGCGGCGAGGGCGGGCCAGCGCAGCCATCGCTGGCTGCATCACAACCTCGGTGATAACCCGACGGGCGGCTCGGGCCGCCGGCTTGCGGGCCCACTCGGTGTCGTAGTCGGCCCCCCGATTCTTGGGGCCGGGCGCGGGCGGAACCCCAACGGGCGGTCGGGCCGCCCGGTAGGGAAACTCCAGCTTCGAGATCACCCGTTTAGGCGACATCGCTATAAGAAGAGTCAGGCCGAGGGTGTCTCCGGACGGCGGTTGGAAGAGGTTCGTTAGCTGACATCGGCCATCAGGATGGGGGGGTTGTGGAGGTGGGTGACGGTGGGCTGGCGGCCCACGGTGTCGCTGGCGATCTCGAGGGCGTCTTGGAGGGTGGAGGCGGGGCGGAAGCCCATGCGCTGCACCGCTCGGGTGTCGCCGCCCACGATGATGACCTCGCCCAGGTGCTGAAGGGCATGGGCCCCCCAGTACCACATGTAGAAGGGGTGGACGCCGTGGTAGGCGTACGACGTGCGGTACAGGTGGATGTACCACTCGTCCTCGGCGAACTGGCGCTCGTATTTCGCCTCGATCTCGACGGGGTCGGTGGTGTCGGCCAGCACCTGCTCGAAGAAATCGATGTAGCTGGGATGGTGTACCGGGTGGAACTCCCAGCGGGTGGGGTGGCCCATGATCACCACGCCGCCCTCTCGCACCAGCGGGCGCCCCCGATAGAGGTTGAAGAAGTAGCCCAGCCCCAGGCACATGACCAGGATGGGGTTCATCACCGAGTTCACGTTGTAGGGGCATATGTAGGGCAGGCCCATGGTCAAGATGTCGGTCTGGCCCTCCACGGGCACCAGGTGCTGGGCGTACACGTTCTCGGTGGTCACCTTGTGGACGGCCTCCACCTCGCCGGCCTGCACCGAGGTCAGCTCATAGGGCGCCCGCCACGACTGGAAGATCTGGCGGGCTGTCTGGGGCGGGGCGTACTTCAGCCCGGTGGTCATGGCCACGAAGGCGGCCCGGTCTTTGACCGTCCACTCCCACTCCCGCTTCTGGAGCATGGCCAGCGGCCCGTCCACCCCGAAGGTGTTGTTGTTGACCGTGGTCTCGATCTGGAAGATCTTCACCCCGGCGTCGCGCAGCACCTTGCCCATGCGCCAGTTGGAGGCGTGCAGCTCGGAGCGGTGCTGGTCCATGAATGACTTGGACTCCTGCATCGTCTTGACGTTGTGGTGGTGGCGCAGCCCCTGGTAGCCGGCCAGGCCGGTGGCGGTGCTCTTGTGGCCGCCGTCCATGGCCACCAGGTTGATGTTCACGTACACCACCAGGTCGCTCTCGGCAGCCCGCTTGGAGAACTGCACTTCCTCGCCGTGGGGAGTGGTGCCCAGCACCACCATGCCGTCGGGGTCCTCGGCGTCGTGGTTGTAGAGGCAGCCCGAGGGGGCGAAGGCGTCGTAGGTGCGGTCGCCCAGCGAGTAGCGCAGCTCGTCCTCGGTCATGCGCCGGTGCAGGGCCAGCGCGGCGATGATGTGAACGTCGTCCACCCCGGCCGCCGCGGCCATCTCCAGCACTTGCTCGATCACCATCTGGCGGATGTCGGGGCGGCGCATGGGGGGCAGCGGCAGGGAGATGTCGTCGAAGGCGATGGTGAGCTTCATGCCCGGGCGGAGCTGGGCGGGCAGCGGATCCTGGTTGATGGGGTTGAGCAGCGCCCGGCGGATGGCGCCCTCGGGGTCGGCCAGGCCCAGCAGCGGCTCGGCCGGGTAGATCACCCGGCTGCGCCCGGCCGGGAGCTTCTCGGTGCGGAAGCCCTCGCCGTGGTGGAACAGGATCGGGGGCGTGGAGCGGTCTACCTCCAGCACCATGCCCGGGCGGGGGGTGGGCCGCACTCGGTCTTTCATGATGCCTTCCGGCTTCCGATTGGGAGCAGCTTGCGGGGGCCGCCGGGGGCTTTGTCGAAGTACTCGATGAGCCAGCCCCGCTTGCGGGCCAGCATGGCCAGCTTGGGCTCGGGGTTCACTGCCACCGGGTAGCCCACCGCCTCCAGCAGGGCCAGGTCGCTGGCCGAGTCGGCGTAGGCCACCGACTCCGACATGAGCAGCCCTTCTGCATTGGCGAAGTCGCGCAGCACTTCGGCCCGCGACTCGCTGGTGGGCGGCACCTCGGCGAGTTGCCCGGTGTAGGCGCCGTGGGACTGGGCCAGTTCCGCGCACACGATGTGGTCGAACAGCGGGCGCAGCGGCTCCACAATGAAGTCGAGCGCGCCGGTGATCAGCACGGTGGTGTGTCCCACGGCTCGATGCTGGCGCACCCGGCGGATGGCCGCGGGGTAGGACTGAGTCAAAATCAGGTCGCTGAACATCTCGCCGGAGTCCTCGGCCATCTGCTCTATCGGTGCCCCTTGGTAGCGGCGGTAGAAGTGGCGGAGGAAGTCGCTGCGGTCCCGGTGGTCCAGGGCCAGAAGCGAAGGGGCCTCCAGCAAGATCTTGGCCACCAGTCGGGCCCGTTCGTCCAAAGGCAGTCGCCTGGTGGCCAGCCAGCCGTAGGCCATGACCACGTTGGCGGCGATGACGGTGTTCTCCAGGTCGAAGGCGGCCATGTGTCGGTCGGGGGAGAGGATCTGGGTTCGCTGGCGGACCTTGCGAGACGGTCCCGAGCGCCCCGACGGGGCGGTCTTGACTCGGCCCTGGGCCACCACGGTGGGCAAGTGGATGTCGGTCACGTAGTGGGGCCAGTCGATGATCCGGGGGTCGAAGCAGTACAGCCCCTTGTCTTCGTCGTCCAGGCTGTCCCACAACTCCAGCAGCCGGTTCACGCCGAACAGGGCTTCGCACTCGGTGTAGGCCCCGTAGAGCTCCACGTAGCCCAGTGCCCGCTCCACCTGGTCGCGGCGCTCGTCCAGGTCGGCGGTGATCTCGGCTTGGCGGCCCCGGATGGGCAGTCGCCCCAGCACCCGCTCACCGGCGTTCAGCCCGGTCCGCAGCCGTCTGAGCTGGCGGACCACCCGGCCCCGGCCCGGATAGGTCCAGTTGGGCGGGGGGATGGGCTGGTCGCGGTCGTCGTATATGGGATTCTCGCTGAACCAGCTGTGGGCCAGATCCACCAGCTGGTTGAATCGGAACGGGTTGATCGCTCCCGACGCCACCTGGATGATCTGGCGGTCGGTGTCGTGGCCCCGGGCGGCCACCGCACAGATGGCCGCGGCCACCAGATCCACCGGGATCACGTCCAGCACTCCCTGGGGGATGCCGGGGAAGTCGGTGAGCAGCCCCCGGCCGTAGCCGATGATGATGGGCTCGGCCATGCGGAAGCCCCGGATCCACCCCGGGAATGGCTCGGCATAGGCCGACTCGATGATCGACGGCCGCACGGTGGAGACCTCCAGGTCGCCCTTGATCTCGGTCACCGCGGTCTCGGCCAGCGCCTTGGTGAAGGCGTAGGCATCGGGGAAGCCCAGCGAGGCGGCCCGCGACCGACCGGCCTCCACCATCTGGTCGTTGACCCAGCGGCTGCGGAGCTGCTCGGTCTTGGCGGCCAGCGCTGGGGTGCCGGCCGCCCCCAGCTCATGGCGGGCCCGGCTGCGGAACTCCTCCAGTCGGGCGGGATCGCGGCTCTCGGTCTCGGTGGTGATGCGCCGGCGGCGGCTGGCCTCGGCCTCGTCTTGCCATGACACCGGCACGTACATGGGGCCGTCGGCCAGGGGCTCTTCGGGGGCGTTCCCCCGGCGGCTCCCGGCCACATAACAGGTGGACACCGCGATGAAGTGGGGGGACACCCCCATCTCGTTGAGCATGTTCACCAGTCGCACCGGCCCCATGAGGTTGACTTCCACCGCGGTGTCCAGCGGGTTGTCGAACGCCACCGCGGCGGCCGAGTGGATGACGATATCGCAGTTGGCGATCAGCTCTCGGCCGGGGTCGTCGAGGCCCAAGCCGTCGACGCCCACGTCACCGGACACGCCGGTGATCCGTTCCTGGCAGAGCCGTTCGAACTCGTCGGTGCCCGATTGGTCGCGCAGCCGGTCGAAGACGTCGTTGCGAATAATCTCCCGGCGAATGCGCTGCTCGACCCCTCGGCGTCCGGGGCGTACCAACAGCACCAATTCCACCTCGGGCACACAGCGCAGCAGCCGCTCAACGAGAGCGGTGCCCAGGAAACCGGTCGTGCCGGTGATCGCCAGCCGCTTGCCGGCCAGCGCATCAGAGATCACCGCAGTGTTTTACCAAACCCAGGGACTTTTCCCCAGCCACTCGCACTCTTGGCAGTCGATAGTCGCGGTGCGGAGCCATTGTCTCAGCGGTCAGTGCGACGGTGCTGACGGCGGCGCTCGAAGCGCTCCACGGCCAGGT
Source organism: Acidimicrobiia bacterium (assembly GCA_022819825.1). Lineage (GTDB taxonomy): Bacteria > Actinomycetota > Acidimicrobiia > Acidimicrobiales > Bin134 > Poriferisocius. The sequence goes on from JAJEGM010000007.1 coordinate 33,264, forward strand.
CCACCAGCGTCTCGATGAGCTTCGGGTAGGAGAGTCCGGAGGCTTGCCACAGTTTGGGGTACATGCTGATGGGGGTGAAGCCGGGAATGGTGTTGACCTCGCTGAGCAGCATGCCCCGGCCCTCGGCTTCGTAGAGGAAGTCCACCCGGGCCATCCCCTCGCACCGCAAGGCCCGATACGCGGCCACGGCCAAGCGTTGCGCTTCTTGGGCGGCTGCCTCGGAGATGTGGGCGGGAACCAATAGATCGGCGCCATCGGTGAGGTATTTGTCGGCGTAGTCGTAGAAGTCAGCACCGGGCACGATCTCGCCGGGGACCGATGCCTTGGGGTCGCGGTTGCCCAGTACAGACACCTCGATCTCTTGGCCGGTGACAGCTTCCTCGATGATCAGAGTCTCGTCATACTGGGCGGCAGCCTCGAGCGCTTTGACCGTCTCGAGTTCGGTGGTGGCTCGGCTCACCCCCACCGACGAACCCATGTTGGCCGGCTTCACGAACAGCGGTAGTCCCAACTCTGCAATGGCCTGTTCGGCCACCGCCTCAGAGCGATCGCTGGCCGCTGCCGTTCGGTAGCGGCACTGGGGAAGTCCGTGCTGGGTGCACACCAGCTTGGCCATGGCCTTGTCCATGCACAACGCCGAGGCCAGCACGCCCGATCCCACATAGGGGACATCGGCCACTTCCAGCAGCCCTTGAATCGTGCCGTCTTCGCCCATAGGGCCGTGAATGAGGGGGAACACCACCGTGTCGGGCTCAGCGAATATCTCGGCCGGGGCCACGGCAAGGCCGTCGGCGTCCAACCGGTCGGGGAGGGGATCGGGAAGCTCGGCCAGCCGCCACTGCCCCTCCCGGTTTATGCCCAGCGCCACCGTCTCGAAGCGGTCCTTGTCGGCCGCGGCAGCCACATGGCGGGCCGAAACACAGGACACGTCGTGTTCGGCCGACCGGCCGCCAAAAAGCAGCACCAAGCGGGTGCGGGTTCCCACAGGCCGACGGTACCCCACCGATTGCCTCGACAGTGGGAGGCTAAGCGTGTGCGAATGTCGGCATCGGAGGTGGCTCGAGCGGCCGGTGGCCGTCTGGTGGGTCCCGACGTCGAACTGTCGGGATTCTCGATCGACTCAAGGACGGCGGCTTCAGGCGAGTTGTTCGTGCCGGTGGTGGCCGAGCGAGACGGCCACGACTTCATCGACGACGCCTTGGCCGCGGGGGCAGCGGCCTATCTGACCTCTGTGGCCCCCCAGGGAGCCACCGCGGTGGTGGTGGACGACACTGCCGCGGCCTTGGCCGAGTTGGGCCGCCACGCCCGCAGCCGGTTCACCGGCCCGGTGGTGGGCATCACCGGGTCGGTGGGCAAGACCTCGGTGAAGGACATGGCCGCAGCGGCCATAGGGGCGGACCGACCGACCCACGCCAGCCCGATGTCGTTCAATAACGAACTGGGCGTGCCGCTCACACTGGTGAATCGGCCGGACGGCGCCGAAGCGATGGTGGTGGAGATGGGGGCTCGGGGCATGGGCCATATCGCCTGGCTCTGCTCGCTGGCCCGGCCCACCGTGGGCGTGGTGACCTCGGTTGGGGCAGCGCATACCGAGTTGTTCGGCACGGTGGAGGCCGTGGCCGAGGCTAAAGGCGAGTTGGTGGAGTCGCTGGACAGCTCCGGCGTTGCCGTGCTCAACGCCGACCAGCCACTCGTGGCGGATATGGCCAAGCGAACCGAAGCGCAGGTGCTGACCTTTGGCCGAACGAGCGGAGATGTGCGGGCCACCGAGGTGAGCTTGGACGACAGCCTGCGGGCCCAATTCCGGCTGGAGACACCCAATGGGCAGGCCGATGTGGCCCTGGCGGTGTGCGGCGAACACATGGTGGACAACGCGCTGGCGGCGGCCGCGGCGGCGTTGGCCGTAGGGGTAGGGGTGGATGAGATCGCCGCCGGGTTGGGCTCGGCTCAACTGTCGCCGTGGCGCATGGAGGTGACCACGCTGGAGTCGGGGGCGGTGCTCATCAACGATGCCTACAACGCCAATCCCATGTCGATGGCCGCCGGGCTGCACTCGCTGGCCGCCGTGGACCGACCCCGCCGAGTGGCGGTGCTGGGAGAAATGGCCGAACTGGGTGACCGGACCGCAGCCGAACATGCCGCCATTGGTGCCTTGGCCCAAGAACTGGGTATTGAGGTCATTCCGGTAGCCACCGCGGATTTCGGGCCTTCACCAGTCGCTGATGCCGCTGCCGCGGTAGCAGCGCTTGGTCCACTCGAAGGCGACATCGCCGTGCTGGTCAAGGCCAGCCGCGCCGCTGGCCTGGAGGCGGTGGCCGAAGCGCTGCCCAAGATCTGAAGTCGGCCGCGGTTCGCGGTTGTTCCAAGTGGATGTACTGTCGGGGTTTCGGCGATCGAGGAGGCGGAGATGGACTTTCGGGAGCGGACGGTGCAGGAGTGGGCCGCCGCGGTGCAGAGCAGGGAACTATCGGCCCGGGAAATGGTTGAGGCATCTTTAGCGGCCATCGACGCCCAACAGGAGCTAAACGCCTTCGTGGCTACCGACCCCGAGCGGTCGTTGGCCGAGGCCGACGAGATCGACGCCCGACTTGCCTCCGGCGACGAGGTCGGGCCACTGGCCGGTATTCCGTTCGGGGTCAAAGACCTGGAGGACGCCGCCGGGTATGTGACCACCCAGGGTTCGTTCCTGCACTCCGACGACCCGCCGGCTGAGGCCGACAGCATTCTGGTGGGGCGGCTGCGGGCTGCGGGCTGCGTGGTGATGGGAAAGACCAACACGCCGGAGTTCGGCTGGACCGGCGACACCTACAACCCCGTGTTCGGGGCCACCGGCAACCCATGGAACCCGAAGCGCTCGCCGGGCGGGTCGTCGGGGGGCACTGCGGCCGCTCTCATGGCGGGCCTAGTGCCGGTGTGTACCGGTTCCGACGGGGGCGGCTCCATCCGCATTCCTGCCGCGGCCTGCGGATTCAGCGGCTTCAAGGCCAGTCTGGGCCGGGTGCCGGTGGAGGGGACCTACCGGCTGTGGCCCCTATCGGTCCACGGGCCGATGGCGCTGCGGGTGGCCGACATCGCCTTCGTACAAGACCTGGTGATGGGGCCGTCGCCCCGCGACCTCGACTCGCTGCCCCGCCCCGACCGGTCATGGCGCCAAGCGTTGGACGAGGACTGGCAGCCCAAGCGAGTGGTGTGGTGCCCGGCGCCCGACGGCAAGCCGTCCGACGCCGAGGTGGTGGCGGTGTGCGAGGCCGCGGTGGCCCAGATGGAGGCGGCTGGCGTGGCCGTTGAGGTCCGGGAGGAGGGCCTGTTCAACGACCCGATCTGGGAGTACGTGCTGTTGTCGGCCAACGCGGTGTCGGGTGAGCTAGGCGAGCTTACCGAAGAGCAGATGGAGCAGATCACCCCCGGTCTGCGCTACTACTTCGGGCTGTCCACCAGTCCCCAAGTGGCTGATTTCAACCGGGCGCTCGACATCTTCTACGAGATGTCCGAAACACTCAACGGTGTGCTGGCCGAAGCCGACCTGCTGCTCACCCCCACTGTGGCGGGCCATTTTCCCCAGTGCGGGGGCCAGGGACTGGTCAACGGCGAGCTCGTCGACAACTGGATCCGCCACACCTACCCGTACAACCTGACCCGGCTGCCCGCGGGCAGCGTCCGGGCCGGCTTCGCCGCCGACGGCATGCCGGTGGGGCTCCAGTTGGTGGGCCCGCAGCTCAGCGATGTGCGGGTGCTCCAGGCCATGGCCTACTGCGAACAACTCTTCGCTCCGCCAATGTGGCCTGAGCTATCCTGAACGACCCCCGGACCGTTAGCTCAGATGGCCAGAGCGCTCGCCTCACACGCGAGAGGTCACTGGTTCAAGTCCAGTACGGTCCACCGCTGAGTCTCGTTTCGTACAGGTTGGGCTAGCCCCCCATCAAGGGGCCATCGGACATCGACTCGATGGTGGACTGGGCCAGAACGTTGTGGTCGGCGTCGAGGGTTTCGAAGAGCACGCCGGTGGGGGAGTGGAGGTTGAACAGCACGATGGCCCCATCGGGTCCGCCCCGCTCCATGTGAATTTCGCCGGAAGGGCTCTGGCTGTAGGTGCCGGCCGGCTTGATCTTGTGGACGGTCTCGCCGTTGGAACCCACATCGAACACATGGTGCTCGCCCTGGAGCACCAGGGTGCGGGTGGCGGCCACGTGGCGGTGGAAGTGGCAATGGGAGTGGGGGGCGAAGCGCACCAGCAAGTCGAGCGTGCCGAGGTCGGCCTGGGAGCCGAGCACGGCCACGTCGAACTCAATGGGATAGTCGAACTCCGGACCGCCTTCCATATGGGTCCAGTCCACGTCAGTCAGGTCGAATCGAGCCTCAAAGGTCATGGGCCGTATCGTAGTGAGTTATGACCGATACTCTCTCTTCCGACACCGGGATGGACTTCGACCCCAACGCTCTCCGGGAGAAGTACCGCGAGGAACGGGACAAGCGCCTGCGGTCCGACGGCAACGGCCAGTACATCGCCATGGACGGGGAGTTCTCCCGCTATCTGGACGACCCAGCCCAGGCCGGTATCGTCCGGGAGCCGCTGACCGACGAGGTAGACGTTGCCATCATCGGCACCGGGTTCAGCGGGCTTTTGGCCGGCGCCCGGCTGCGCCAGATGGGGGTGGAGAGCATCCGGATGATCGAGACCGGGGCCGAGTTCGGCGGCACCTGGTACTGGAACCAGTACCCGGGCGTGCAGTGCGACATCGAGTCGTACATCTACCTGCCCCTGCTGGAAGAGCTCGACTACATGCCCAAGGAGAAGTATTCCTACGGCCCTGAGATCCTGGAGCACTGCAAGGAGCTGGGCCGCCACTTCGACCTGTACCGCGACGTGTGCTTCGGCACCCGGGTACACGAGATGCACTGGGACGACGCCGACCACCGTTGGGTGCTGCACACCAACCACAACGACCGGATGCGGGCCCGCTTCGTGATCATGGCCATCGGGCCCCTGAGCCGGCCCAAGCTGCCCGGCATCGCCGGCATCGACTCCTATGAGGGCCACTCCTTCCACACCAGCCGGTGGGACTACGACTACACCGGCGGCGACACCAACGGGAACCTGACCAACCTGTCCGACAAGGTGGTCGGGGTGATCGGCACCGGCGCCACCGCGGTGCAGTGCATTCCCCACGTGGGTGAGGCCGCCCAGCACCTCTACGTGTTCCAGCGGACCCCGTCGTCCATCGACGTGCGGGGCAACCGCCCCACCGACCCGGAGTGGGCCATGTCGCTGGAGCCCGGCTGGCAGCAGCATCGCATCGAGAACTTCGGCAACATCGTGGCCGGCAGCATGCAGGAGGAAGACCTGGTCAGCGACGGCTGGACCGACATCCTGCGCAACCTCACCGCGCTGGGAGAGGGCGCCCGCCTCGGCACCCCCGAGGAGATCGCCGAAGCCATGGAGATGGCCGACTTCCAGAAGATGGAGCAGATCCGCAGCCGGGTAGACGAGCTGATCGAAGACTCGTCCATCGCCGAGGCGCTCAAGCCCTACTACCGGCAGTTCTGCAAGCGGCCGTGCTTCCACGACGACTATCTGCCCACCTTCAACCGCGACAACGTCACCCTGGTGGACACCGACGGCCAGGGCGTCGAGCGCATCACACCCAAGGGCGTGATGGCCGGAGGCCAGGAGTACGAACTGGACTGCATCATCTTCGCCACCGGGTTCGAGGTGGGCACCGACTACTCCCACCGGGCCAACTGCGACATCTACGGCCGGGGCGGCGAGACGCTCAGCGAGCGGTGGGCCGACGGCATGTCCACCTTCCACGGTGTGGTCAGCCGGGACTACCCCAACCTATTGCACATGGGCGGCATCCAGTCGGGGGTCTCGCCCAACTTCACCGAGCTCTACAACGAGCAGAGCCAGCATGTGGCCTACATCGTCAACCAGGGCCTGTCGTCGGGGGCCACCGTGGTGGAGCCCACCGAACAGGCCGAGGCCGACTGGGTGCGGCTCATCATGGAGTCGGCCTATCGCCGAGCCGGTTTCCTGGAGTCCTGCACCCCCGGCTACTACAACAACGAGGGCAAGCCCGACGACGGCCCCGGCTGGTTCGGCGGCACCTACGGCGGCGGCGCCCAGGAGTTCTTCAAGCTCCTCAAGGCCTGGCGCGACGAGGGGTCCCTGGAAGGTCTTGAGCTCAGCTAACCCCAGTCCGGTCGATCTCATTGGACCCAGGTGCCAGCTTAACTAATTTTATGACCAGAATTTCCGACTATAATCCGAGGTCATGGAAGAAGTCCCGATGGACACGGCCAGGATGATGCCGGCCAACGAGTTCCAGACCCACTGTCTGCGGATCATGGACGAGGTGGCCGAGACTGGCCAGGAGGTGATTGTCACCAAGCACCGCAAGCCGGTGGCAAAGCTCGTACCGATGCCCGCACCTGGTGGCATCGTCGGCTTCTTCAAGGACGTGATGACGGTGTCGGGCGACATCGACAAGACTGCCATTCCCATCGATGAGTGGGAGGTGTTCTCCAACCCGGAGCAGGTGGTCAATCCCATACCGAGAAGGGGATGATGCTCACTCTGGACACCAACGTGCTCATCGGCGTTACCCTCGATGACGGCCGGGTGGGTCCGCGGTTCAGAGCTTAAGCAGACAGTCTCGTAGCGGAGCGGAGGTTGGCGGTGTCCTCGGCGGTGGTGCTGGAGATGGTGCGGCTCAATCGAGACGGAGTGATCTCAATGGGAATGCCTCCTCTTGCGTGGTGCCGGAACCTGCTGGGCACCGGGGTCGTGGACATCCCCGTCGATTACCGCATCGCTGCCGAAGCAGTACTGCTGGCCGACAGGGGTTTTCATCCCGACCCAATGGATCAGGTGATCGCAGCCACCGCCATTGTGTGCGGCCACGAACTCGCCACCTTTGATGAGGACATCATCTCCTGGGCAGAGCACAACCCGGAGCTGCGATTGGTCGACCCCCGCCGATGAGCTGTGCGGCCCATCAAAGAGGCTGTGGCTAGTAAAACGCGTCACTCCCGTCAATAGGGTGGGGAGAACGCACGAGGAAGTTAGCGAGATATGGCGATTTCTGAGACTGAGCGAGCCTTCCGCCGCCGCTGGTATGAAGCCCACCGTGATGGGCTGTTGGCCAACGAGGAGCGGTATCGGGAGCGAAGAGCAGAAGTAGACGGGTTCGTCGAGAGTGCTCCCGAGGCGCTCGGGCTGCTCGCCGACCTGCGGCGCACTGCCGATTTGGGCTCATTCATGCAGGACATGAGGCGGTGGGCGGTGGAGCCGGGCACGCTTGCCTTCAACGGCTTCTCTGGTCAGGGGATGTTGAATCAGATGAGTAAGTTGACGGACAGCCCCCGCGAGTTGGCGACCCTGTTGGGAGAGGCACTGACCACGCCCTCCTCCATCGATGAAGCTGCATCCAAGATTCAAGCAGTCGTCGATTACGTGGAGGGGATACGGGTCAAAGGTCAGCCGGCGCCGGGCCATGTGCCCTTCTTGTGCTCCTACTTCTGGAGTCTGGCCGATCAGCGGAATTGGTCGGTGATCTGGAAGAGCGCCGCCGCGTTTGTCGAGTTTCTCGGGGGAGAAGAACTGCCCGATAACGGCGCGGCGCGGTATCGCGCCTATATGGAGCGGATGCGGGAAGTGGCCGCTAACGTCGCTGATTTCGAGATTACTGCGGTTTGGTGGGAGACCCGGAAAGTCGTGGTTCTCGACGAGGTGCTGGCCGACCGTGCGGGGTACGGGCTCAGTGGCAATGGTGCTGACCAGGATCAACGGGAGACCAATGCCCGTGCGCTGGCAGGGGTCTCAGAGTGCTTGGGCAAGTTTCTCGTCGATGATGTCGTGGCAGCATTGGGGCGCCGCCACACCGTGGTCAAGGCGTCTCCATATTGGGAGGATGAGCGTCCTCGCTCCGATGTGAAAGTTGATCTGCGGGAGAGAGATTCCAATCTGTTCTTTCGCATCTGGGTTAATGATCGGGGTGCTGCGGTTGGCTTGAGCACTGGGCCAAAGAGCAGGTGGTGGTATGCCGATGCGATAAGGATCATCCAAGCGGCTGAATATCCCGAATGTCACATCCTGGCTGGTCCTGAATCTGATCTTGGCGACAATGTCGGATTTTTCGGCAACTCAAGTGAGTTCGTCTATGGGCGGTGGTTCGAGCGTGATCAGTTTGGCCAGATCGACCTGAGGGCGACGGTTGTCGATGTCGCCACCACGCTCAAGCCGTTGTACGAAGAGTTGGGCACCTTGGCCCGGAGTGAATCATCCAAGCTGAGAACGAGTCCCGAAGAACCGGCTCAGACAGAGGACCGCGGCGGCGATGAGCTCGCCGGCATGGCTGCTCAGTGGTTGGTTGATGAGCAGTATTCAAGCTCATGGCACGAAGACAATCATGCGCAACGAGAACAGTGGGCTGAGATGCTAGCCCCCGAGTCCATTACGGCGGCCAGCCTCGAAGACCTTCGCCAAGTGTGGATGAAGAAAAGGGGCGCCGACTATGGAGGTGCTGGCATAAAACCCCAGCTCAATCAAACCCTTCGAGATTTCGATGAGCCAGATTACGCGGAGTTTTTGAAGTCGCTCCACTACCTGTGCTGGGGCGATGATCCTCACCCGGTGCGCATAGATCGGCTATTGGACAAGGCTGACCTGGGCATAAGGGGTCTTGGCGAGTCGCTCATTATGAAGCTGCTCGCGATCACCCATCCTGAAGAGTTCTTGTTGATCTACCCGATGGGTCAAAAGAGGGAGATCCTGAGGCTGCTCAAATTGGAGCAGCCCTCGGGGTCTTTGGGTACACAGCATGTTGAGGCCAACCGATTGCTCATTGAACGACTCAAGGGCTGTTTTTCTGGCGAGAGGTGGGGACTGTCTCTCGACCCGCTTGCGATGTCGGGGTTCTTGTACCACTTGTTGTGGTGCTCTGAGCAGCAAGACGGCGATCTTGGCGACCTGCTCGACGATCCTCAGCAAGATCCGCTTGACGACCTCTCCGAAGAACTGCTTGTGACGCGTGAGTTCTTTGATGAGATTGTCGAGCTCCTCGAGGACAAGGGCCAAGTTGTGTTCTACGGGCCGCCGGGCACGGGCAAGACCTACTTGGCCAGGAAATTGGCAGAAGCCCTCGCCCCCCACCCGAGGTGCCGGAAGCTGGTGCAGTTCCACCCGGCGAGTTCTTACGAGGACTTCTTCGAGGGCTACCGGCCCAGGGTAGACGCCCGCGGGGAGATGGCCTATTCCCTCACACCCGGGCCTCTGGCGCTATTGGCCGAAAAGGCAGCGGAAGCACCCGGTCAGCGCCATGTGATGGTGATCGACGAGATCAACCGGGCCAACTTGCCCAAAGTGCTGGGCGAGTTGCTGTTCCTGCTGGAATACCGGGACGAGAGCGTGAGCACCCTGTATCGAGCCGACGACGAGTTCGAGCTTCCTGAGAATCTCTGGTTCATCGCCACCATGAACACGGCCGACCGCTCCATCGCCCTGGTGGACGCGGCCTTGCGCCGCCGATTCCATTTTGTGCCCTTCTTTCCCAACCACGGCCCGATGGCAGACCTGTTGGAACGCTGGCTGGAGAGGAACCGCGGGCCGGAATGGGTGGGGGTTCTGGTGGCCAACGTCAACGAAGAGCTCGATCAAGCACTGGGCGGTCCCCACCTCCAGATCGGCCCCAGCCACTTCATGAAGGAGAACCTGGACAAAGACTCAGTGCGTCGCATCTGGGAGTACAACATCGAGCCGTTCATCGAAGACCAGCTCTACGGGGATCAGCAGCAGATAGAGAGGTACCGTTTCGACAACGTGTACCGGCGACATGTCGAGAGTGCCGGCACCACCGGCATTGTCGCGCCAGGTCCGGCAACCGAGCCCGCCCCAGAGGCCGAGACCGCATCCGAGCACGACCCCGCAGACCGGTGAGCGGGCAGATCGAGCTGACCGAGTACGAATCGGACGAAGTTCGGCTCGACGCCCAGCAGGCACGTCGCCTGGCCTTGGCCGCCCAAGGCGTTCTCAAAGTTGAACCCGCCGAGGGCCCCAGTGGCGATCGGGTGACCGCGATGAATTTCGTGGGCACCCTCGTGGTGGACGATCTTAAGGTGCTCATCCGCCCCAAGATCAGGTTGGAGAACCTGTTCTTGATGCTCGAGGTCGGACTTGATCGCGGCGCGTGGCGGCAGGAGGCGTTCGAGTACGCCACCAGCGGCGACCTGCTCCCGGCCATGGCCGCCTTCTATGCCCGCACCCTGGAGACGACAATGGCTCGCGGGCTATTGCGGTCTTATCGCCTCCACGAGGAGAAGCTGGTGGCTCTGCGGGGCCGTATCGATGTGTCGGCTCAGTTTCGCCAAGTCGGAATATAGGTGCCGGTGCCGTGCCGCTACGACAAGCACACCGCCGATATCCCCGAGAACCGCTATCTCAAAGCAGCAACCCGCTATTGCCTGCGGCTGCCAGGCATCCACTCCGATGATCGCCGACGCCTGCTTCGCCAGCTAGCCGCGATGGAAGAGGTGTCAGACGTTCAGGTACGGGCTGAGGATGTCGAGCAGGTGGCCATCACCCGTCTCAACGCCCACTACCAACCCCCTCTGCGCCTAGCCCGACTGCTGCTGGGGAGCCGGTCTTTGGCCGACCGGCATGGCCACCGCTCAGCGTCATCGTTCTTGGTGGACATGAACCTCCTGTTCGAGAAGTTCATCACCGGGCGGCTTGAGCGAGCGCTGCGAGGCCGATTGGAGGTCAAGAGCCAATATCGGGCATATCTGGCCGAAGGGGACAAAGTGCCGATCCGCCCCGATCTGGTGCTTTTGCGCCAGGGCAAGCCGGTGTATGTGGCCGACATCAAGTACAAGCTGACCAGCGATGCCCGGGCTCGCACCGCTGACTACTACCAGCTCTTGGCCTACGCCACAGCCCTGGGGCTGGAGGAGGGCGTGCTCATCTACTGCCATGCCGAAAACACCTCCACCGAGAGCCAAGTCACCGTGCTCCACACTGGAAAGACGCTGCACACCTTTTCTATCGACTTAGCGGGCTCGCCCGACGCGGTGACAGCAGAGATCGAAAAGGTCGCCAAGTGGATTCTGGGCCGAGCCAGGTTGGTCCAGGGGTCGAGGCAGTATGTGGGGAGGCCGCAAGGACTGGCCAACCCTGGTGAAGCTAACGTGGCCTAATGGCCGTCAAATTCGCCTATCGCAGCGGCGACACCTGGGCCGAGCCGTGGGACGACTACCGGGCCCTGCGCGACGAGGATCCAGTGCATGAGGTGGGCGACGGCGAGTTCTGGGTGCTGTCCCGGTTCGACGACGTGTTCGCCGCCGCCCGCGACACCGCCACCTACTCGTCGGCCAACGGCCTGACCACCGCTCCCGACGACATGGCCAGTTTCGACGAGAAGGCCCGCCCCATCGTGATGATGGACCCGCCCGAGCACACCGCCATGCGCCGACTGGTGAGCCGGCCGATGACCCCCCGCCAGGTGGCCCCGGTGGAGGACCTGGTTCGGGAGTTCATCACCGACAAACTCGATGCGGTGGCCGACGCCGGCGATGTCGACATCGTCCAAGCCCTGTTCAAACCCTTGCCCAGCTATCTGGTGGCCCACTATCTGGGCGTCCCCCCCGAAGACCGGGTGCTGTTCGACCGGTGGACCGAGCGCATCGTGCAGGCCACCGCCGAGTCCACCGCGGCCTACGGCCAGGACCAGAGCGCGTTTCTGGAACTGTTCGAGTACGCCACCGGGCTGATCGAGCGCCGCAAAACCGACCCCGGCGACGATCTGGTGACCGGCCTGGTTGAGCAGGGCGAGGAAGTGGCATCAGCCATGTGGATCGTGGGGTTCATATTCACGATGATCACCGGCGGCAACGACACCGTCACCGGCATGCTCGGCAGCTCAACAGTGCTGCTCGACCGCCATCGGGACCAGCGCCAGATGCTCATCGACGACGCATCGATGATTCCCAACGCGGTGGAGGAGCTGCTGCGGCTTACCTCTCCGGTGCAGAACCTGGCCCGCACGCTGACCCGCGACGTGACCCTGCACGGCGTCACCATTCCCGAGGGCAAGAAGGCGCTGCTGCTCTTCGCCTCGGCCAACCGGGATGAGCGGGAGTTCGGGCCCACCGCCGGGGAGCTCGACGTGAAGCGCAAGATCGACAAGATCGTGTCCCTGGGCTACGGCGCCCACCACTGCCTAGGCGCGTCGGTGGCCCGGCTCCAGTGCCGGGTTGCCCTTGAAGAGATACTGCGGCGGTTTCCGGACTACTCGGTGGATGAGGACGCCGCCCGCTTCGCCGGCGGCTGGTCCACCCGCCGCTACGAGTACCTGCCGTTTTCGACCAACTGAGCGCGGCGACTACGAGAGCTGTTCTAGGCGCTCCAGCAATGCGTCGGGGGCGCCTACGTATCGTGACAACTCTGAAGCCGGAATTGCCTCGCTCCACTGTCCGTCCTCGTTCTTGCGCAGGATGACGGGCAGTCCGGTGGCAGAGGCGAGTTGCTCGGCGGTGACCTCGTTTCGGTGCAACAGCTCCAGCTCGACGTCTGACACCGCGCAGGCCTGCTTCCAGCTCTTGGATCCCATCGGGTTCCAGCCGTGGGTGATGTCGCACAGAGCGCACTTCCCCCGGCCCAGAAGCTTGCCGGCCACATACCGCAGCTCCCCGCCGAGCCCCCCGTCAGCGTCGTAGATCCCTACGAATGACACGTCTCAGGCTATCGGTCTAGCCGGCCAGTTAGGCTCGGGTTTGGCTCAGGGCGATGGCGATGATGACCAGGGCGATCCCGCCCAGTTCTTGAGGGCTGGGAACCTGGAACAGGGCGACTAGGCCCACCAGCACCGCGGTGACCGGGAGCAGCGCCTGAAGGAGGGCGAAGCGGTGCTGGGTGATGCGCTTCATGACCAGCTGGTCGATCCAGTAGGGGATGACGTTGGACAGCAGCCCGGTGGCCAGGGCCAACACCAGCACCGCCGGCGAATCAAGGGACGTTCCCACCTCGGTTGCCCCGAATCCGCTGATGGCCGCCGCCCCGACCATCATTCCCAGCCCCAGCCCGTCGACCGCCGCCGGACCTCGGGCTACCCGGTGGCCAAGCACGATGTAGCCGGCCCAGAACATCCCGGCCAACAGGGCGAAGGCCACCCCCCGCATGGTGCCCTCGGCTTCCACGCCAGCCAGCACCACAACCCCGCCCGCGGCCAGCAGCAGCGCAGCCCCCGAGCGCAGGGTTCGGGTGAAGGCAGCGGCCACAAGTATCGGGCCGGTGAACTCGATGGTCACCGCGTTGCCCAGAGGCAGCTCATCAATGGACAGATAGATCGACAGGTTCATGGCCGCCAGCGCCACGCCGAAGGCCGAGGCCCACGCCAGGTCGCTGGCCTTCCAGCGGCGCTGCCAGGAGCGACGCAGCAGGATGATCATCACTCCCGCCCCGAGCACCCGCACCAGTGCCACCCCCGCCGGGGCAATCTCGTCGAACAGATGAACGGCCACCGCCGCGCCCAGATACTGCGACACCGCCCCCACCACGAACAGCGGCTCGGGGGCAACCGGCTCCGATCGGGCCAGACGGACCACCTCTGTGTTCTATCCTCTCAGCGCCCTTGCTTGCGGTTCCCTTGCCAAGTAGCCCGCGTCATCTTCCGTTGAATTCATAGAGTGCAGGCATGGATGAGGGCGAGATGCGGCGGCGGGTGGGGGAGGCTCGCTCTGGAGTGCTCAGCACTGTGACAGCGGAGGGCCAGCCTCACGCGGTGCCGTGCTGCTTTTTCCTCAAGGGCGATGTGGTCTATTCGGCGGTGGATGCCAAGCCCAAGTCCACCTTGGCGCTTCGGCGTCTGGACAATCTGGCTGCCAATCCCGCGGCCTGCTTGCTGGTCGACTTCTATGACGACGACTGGTTGAAGCTGTGGTGGATCCGAGTGGACGGCGCCGCCCGAGTGCTAGTCGATGGCGACGAGCGCGACCACGCCATCGACCTGTTGGCCGCCAAATATCCGCAGTACCGAGAGACCCGTCCACCTGGCCCGGTTATCGCCATGGACATCACTGCCTGGCGTTCCTGGCCATAGGCCAGGTCGGCTGGGCCTATTGAGGTGCTTCAGCCGCCGCGTTGCGGCCGGCAACTCGGCCGAAGGCCAGGGCGTCGCCGATGTGGAAGCCGCCGTCTTTGCACCGGCTATAGGTGGAGCTGACGGTGCCGGCGGCGTAAAGGCGGCCGATGGTCTCGCCGAAGGGGTCCAGCACCTGGGCCTTCTCGTTGCGGCGGGGGCCACCGTTGGTCCAGCCCAAGAGCGGGGCTGAGGTGAACCCGTAGTAGGGGGGTGTGGCCAGAGGGGCCAGGGTGGCCGCCGGGCGGCCCAGCGGATCGTTGCCGGCGGCGCAGACCTCGTTCCATGAAACCACCGCCGCCTCCAGCCCTTCGGGGTCGATGCCGAGGACCTCGGCCAGCTCGGCGGGCGTATCGGCCTGTTTGATCCACCCCTTTTCGATCTCGGCGGAGTTGTCGGCGCTCCACTCGTAGCCCTCCATGAGCAGGTTCCATCCCACAGGCAGGATCTCCCGAGGCGGGGAGATGGGCCCGGCCTGGCGGGTGGCTTCGTCGAAAATCACGTGCAGCGGTCGGCGCTGGAACAGCTCGTAGTCGCCGTCGATCAACCCGTGGCCGTGACCTTGGGGCGGGATCTCGTTGTGGGACCGTCGGCCGTCGTTGCCCACGCATATGAACCCCATGGAGAAGATGAACATCACGTACATCCCGGACTCGAACCCGTCGGCGGCAAAGCCGAGAGCAGCCATCATGTTGTCCATGTGCCACAGGTCGGCGCCCACCTTCTGGGCCATCTTGATGCCGTCGCCGGTGCCCGCCGGCGAGCCCCACACGGGAGAGCCGGGAAGCTGCAAGTAGTCGCGCACCATGTCGGGGTTGTTCTCAAAACCGCCGGTGGCCAGCACCACGCCCCGGCGGGCGCCCACCCGCAACGGTTGGCCGCCGGAGGTGGCCGCCACGCCGATCACCGCACCGTCGG
This sequence comes from Acidimicrobiia bacterium, assembly GCA_022819825.1. Classification (GTDB taxonomy): domain Bacteria; phylum Actinomycetota; class Acidimicrobiia; order Acidimicrobiales; family Bin134; genus Poriferisocius. The sequence goes on from JAJEGM010000007.1 coordinate 48,311, forward strand.
AGTCGGTCACCAGCTCGTTGGCCGGGCTGTCCAACAACACCTCCACGCCCTTGTCCCGCACCGCGGCCGACAGGGCTTTCCACAGCAACTGCTGGCCCATCTCCCCGTTGACCCCCAGATAGCCGCCGTAGAACTCGGCCCCGGGCATCTCCGGGTATTCGGGCTTGTAGTCGGCATGGACACCCGGTGTCACCCCCAGGCCCTCCAGCCACTCGGTGTTCTTGTAGGTCTCGTCAGCCCACACCTGCACGATCTCCTCGGGCAGGGTGTAAGGCCCGCACAGCGACCGCAGGTAGGTGGCCATCCCGTCGCGGTCGAGGCTGTTGAACCAGATCCCCCCCGAGATTCGGGTGTTGCCACCCTCGCGCCCCTCGGGCATCTTCTCCAACAAGATGACCGACGCCCCTGCATCGGCCGCGGCGATGGCCGCCGCGCATCCCGCCGCGCCCATCCCCAGCACTACTACATCAGCTTCTCGGTCCCATCCATTGCTCATGGCCGGGAATGTAGCGGGTTGATTGCTTAGGCAGGCACTTCCACCCGGTACAGCTTCTCGGCGTTGCCCCAGAGGAGCTGGTGGCGCTCTTCGGGGGAGAAGTGTCCGAGGCTGGCTGCGATCTTCTCCTCCACGTTGTCGTAGAGACAGGTGGGGTGGGGGAAGTCGGTCTCGAACAGCACGTTGTCGAGCGGAATCCGGCCGCCGAGCAAGTCTTGGGGGGCGGACTCCTCGAACCAGAACGTGGTGTACACCTGCCCGGAGAAGTACTCGCTGGGCAGTCGGTCGAACTCGGGCCGGTCGTTCATGCCGCCGCCCTCGACAAACTGGTTGTCCACCGCCTCGAGCATGAAGGGCAACCAGCCGATGCCCGACTCCACCGACACCACCTTCAACTTGGGGTAGCGGGGGAGCACACCCGACAGCAGCAGGTCGCACACCTGGATGCCGTTCTTGGTGAACAGGTCCACCGATTGCAGGGCGTAGGCCTCGGCGAAACCCCGGCGCTCCACCCGGTTGTGGTCCCAGTTGAACTCGCCGCTTCCGATGTGGAACGACACCACCATGTCGCAGTCGCACACCGCCGACCAGAATGGATCCCAGTGGGGCTCGCCCAGATAGGGCAGGCCGAACACCTGGGGCTCGCCGGTGAAGTTCACCGACCGGTAGCCCATTGCCGCGCACCGCTGCACTTCGGCAACCGCATTGTCCACGTCCCAGAACGGGGTGGCCATCGACGGGATGAGGCGGCGGTCATCGGCGCTGCACCACTCGGAGAGGAAGTCGTTGTAGGCCCGGACGCACTCGTACTTCAGCTCGGCGTCGTCGATGGACAAGAACTTCTGGGCCCCGAAACCCCCGACGTTGGGGTAGAGCACTTCGGCCCACACTCCTCGCTGGTCCATCAGCTTGAGGCGGGCCTGGGCGTCGAAGGCCGCCGGGTGTACCTCGTGGTAGCCGGCGGGCGAGTCGGGCATGGGCTTCGACCACCCGGCGGGGGCCGTGGGACCCACCGCACCGACGCGGTCGTCGCCCAACAGCCATATCTGGCGCCCGTCGATCTCCTCGACTCTGGGAACGTGGTCGCGGTGGCGGGCGGCCACCCGGCTGGTCCAGGTGTCGGCCGGTTCGGTGATATGGGTGTCGACATCGATGATCGAATAAGCCATGTCCCAGTTTCGCGCCAAACGAGCGCATAATGCGTTGCCGGTCGGTCCGAAATCGGTCAAGGATGGTACCCATGAGCACCGCCGGGAGCACCGGGGACGCCGAGCCCGGCGAGCGTAGCGATTTCATCCGCAGCCTGATCCGCCAGGACATCGCCGATGGCACCTTCCGAGGACGGGTGCAGACCCGGTTCCCTCCCGAGCCCAATGGTTATCTCCACATCGGCCACGCCAAGTCGATCTGCTTGAACTTCGACTTGGCCGCCGAGTTCGGCGGCACCTGCAACCTGCGTTTCGACGACACCAACCCCGAGACCGAGCGGGCCGATTTCGTGGCCGCCATTGAGGAGGACATCGCCTGGCTGGGCTACCAATCCGACCGTGGCACCCTGTACGCCTCCGACTACTTCGAACAGCTCTACCAGTGGGCTGAGGACCTGATCCGGGCCGGGCTGGCCTACGTGGACGACCAGGATGCCGAGGCCATCTCCGAGAACCGGGGCAGCTTCACCGAGGCGGGCACCGACAGCCCGTGGCGCGACCGCACCCCCGAGGAGAACCTCGACCTGTTCCGGCGAATGGCAGCCGGCGAGTTTGCCGACGGCGAGCGGGTGCTGCGGGCCCGCATCGACATGGCCCACGAGAACATGCTCATGCGCGACCCGGTGCTGTACCGGATCCGACACCAGACCCACCACCGCACCGGGGACCAATGGTGCATCTACCCCACCTACGACTGGGCCCACGGCCAGAGCGATGCAGTGGAGGGCGTGACCAACTCCATCTGCACTTTGGAGTTCGACGCCCACCGACCGCTGTACGACTGGTTCTTGGACCACCTCGACCTGCCCGGCGACCGCCCTCGCCAGACCGAGTTCGCCCGCTTGAACGTCACCCACGCCGTGTTGTCCAAGCGCCGCCTGTCGCAGCTGGTGGACGAGGGCCAAGTGGACGGGTGGGACGACCCCCGCATGCCCACCCTCCGGGGTCTTCGCCGCCGGGGCTTCCCGCCCCAGGCCATCCGGGAGTTCTGTCGCCACATCGGGGTGGCTCGGGTGGATGGCACCGTGGAAGTGGAGTTGCTGGAGTCGTTCGTCCGTCGGGAGTTGAACGCCACCGCGCTGCGCCGGATGGCGGTGCTCAACCCGCTGCGCCTGGTGATTGAAAACTACCCCGAGGGCCAAGTGGAGATGCGAGAGGCGGGCAACAACCCCGAGGATCCCTCAGCCGGGGTCCGCCAGGTGCCGTTCTCGGGGGAGCTCTACATCGAGCGGGACGACTTCATGCTCGATCCGCCCCCCAAGTTCTTCCGGTTGTCCCCAGGCCGAGAGGTGCGGCTGCGGTCCGGCTACTTCGTGACCTGCACCGGGGTGGACACCGACCCCGACGGCAACGTGACCGAAGTCCGCTGCACCTACGACCCCGAGACCGGCTCAGGCCAGGCTCCCGATGGCCGCAAGGTGAAGGCCACCATTCACTGGGTGTCGGCCGCCCACGCCCTAGAAGGTCGGGCCATCATCTACGAGCGCCTGTTCACCGACCCCCACCCCGGTGCCGACGGCGCCGACCCCATGGACTCGCTCGACCCCAACTCGGCCCAGCTCATTGAAGGTGCCCGCTTCGAGCCCGCCATGGCCGACATCGCCCCCGGCCAAGTAGTCCAGTTCGAGCGCCTCGGCTACTTCGCCCGAGACCCCGAAACCCCCGACCTCTTCCACCGCACCGTCGGCCTAAGAGACGAATGGGCCCGCATCCAAAAACGCCAAAAAGGGGAAATAGGGGTTGAGGCCCGAAAGGGCGGCGATTAATCGCCGACGGGCCAGCGCTCGGCGGCGGTGTTGACGGTGCGGGGCGTCCGGGGCGGTTTTGGGGGATGGGGTAAACGTCGCCCAGGTTCATGATCACGTCGATGTTGTCGGCTACCAGCGGTTACGGTGGCTCAGGGGTCTGCCGACACTTGTTGTGGATATTGTGCCGCGCATGTTGCGCAACACGAGTACCATTAGGGTATGACGAAGCCCACCAATGTCCTGTTGGATCCGTCGCTGCGGGCGGTGGCCAAGCGTCGTGCGGACGAGCTAGGGCTGAGTGTGTCGGCCTACATCCGGGAGTTGATCCGCTCTGACGATGCCGCAGCCCGCGCCTCGCATTGCGATATCACCCCGCTCATCGGGATCTTGGGTAGCGGGGATGGGCCTTCTGACATAGCCCGCGACAAGCACAAAATGATTGACGAAGCGTACGGCGGTGACTTCGACAGGAGGCTTCGAGCCAGGAGCGCTGTTGAGTGACGCGCGTCTTTGTGGATACCGGAGCGTGGTACGCCCTCGGTGCGAACACCGACCTGTCCCATGATCGGGCAGTTGCGCTGCTCGGTGAGCATGCCGGGCGCCTGGCCACCACCGATCACGTGCTGGTGGAGACGTGGGCAATTGCCAGAAGCCGCCACCACTGTGTCGCGGCCGATGAGTTGGTGGCGACCATTCTGAACAGGAATCTCGCCGATGTCCTGACGGCAACGCCCCAAGACATTGCGACTTCTTTGGTGATCGGCGAGCGGTTCAGCGATCAGGCATTCTCGATGGTCGACCGAACGAGCTGGGCAGTAATGGAGCGGTACGGCATCCAGGAGGCGGTCTCATTCGACGCTGACTTCGCCGTGTACCGTTATGGCCCCGGCTTGGGCCGGGCGTTCACTGTCTACCGCTGAACAGACAGTCGAAAGGGTGAGGTCTTCCAGCGCTCCTGGCGTGTAGCGCAAAGTGGGGTCGTGGCTACCAGCAGTACTCATGAAGGAGGGTGCCAGTACTGCGACTCGACCTCATTGAGAGTCGAGGCCCCAAGGCGCAGTGGTCAGTCTATGACGGGCCAGCGGTCGGCGGTGGTGTTGGTGGTGGGCCAGGCATCGGCGTTGAGGGCGGCGTCGCTGCCTCCATCCATGAACACCACCGAGCCGCAGAAGAAACTGGCGTCGGGCGACAGCAGGAAGGCCAGCAGGTTGGCCACCTCGGCGGGACGGCCGGGGCGGTTCTGGGGGATGGGGTACACATCGCCCAGGTTCATGATCATGTCGATGTTGTCGGCCACCAGCGGGGTGTCGATGAGGCCGGGGGCCACCGCGTTGAGCCGGATGCCCGATCCGATCCAGTCGGCGCCGATGGCGGTGCGGCGGGTCCAGCGGGCCAGGGCCAGCTTGCTGGTGGCATAGGCCGTGCCCGGATCGGCCCCGGCCAGCTCCCGGGCCTGTTCCTCGTCGTCGTTGAGGCAGGCCTCCACCAGGTCTTCAGGTAGGGAGACCAGCGTGGTACTGGAATTGGAGCTGATCGCGATGGCCGAGGAGTCGGTGCCCTGGGCCAGCAGGGGGCGCAGCCCCTCAACGGTGGCCACCGCTCCGAAATAGTTGATCGACACCACCTGCTGGGGATCGGGGCCGGTGATCCCCGCGCCTGCTACGAGGCCGTCGATGCGGCCTCCGCTGGCGGCGGCCACCGCGCCGATCATCGCGTTGCGCCCCTCGGGAGTTGAGAGATCGGCAATGACCTCGGCGTCGCGGATGTCCACCCCGATCACCTCGTGGCCATCTCGGGATAGTCGCTCCCTAGTGGCTTGGCCGATTCCGCCTGCTGATCCGGTGATGACAATCGTTCCCATAGGCCCACATCCTAAGCGGGGCACAGAGGGCCTTCCATGTTTTCATTTTCCTCGTGAATAGATTGTATTCACTACTTGAATAGATATTATTTATCGCATGAACGGAACTGCCCTACCCCGTCTTGCTACGTCAAGCTTGGCGGCTCGGCTCAATGTCATGCCCGCGGTGGTGGTGACTGGCGCACGCCAATCGGGTAAGAGCACCCTGGCCCAGGAGCTGATTCCGGGTACTCGGCGGTATTTCACCCTTGACGACCTCGATGTGGTCGATATGGCCCACAGCGACCCCTCTGCTTTGGTGGGAGGCGACCAGCCAACAGCGATCGATGAGGTTCAGCGTGCGCCCGAACTGCTCCACGAGATCAAGCGAGCCATCGACCGCGACAGAAAGCCGGGACAGTTCTTGCTCACTGGTTCGGCCAATCTGCTGCTAATGAGCCAGGTCTCCGAGTCGTTGGCCGGACGGGCCAGCTACCTGACACTGTGGCCGATGACCCGTCAGGAGCAAATGGGCCTGGGCCAGAGCGGTATCTGGGAGGAGCTGTTGAGTATCCCCGGTGAGGAGTGGCTGGAATTGGTGGCCGCGCGGCCCGATCACAGCGAAGACTGGCGGGCCTTGTGTCGTCGGGGTGGATTCCCGCAGCCTGCGGTGCATCTGGACACTGTTGAAGAGCGGGCCATCTGGTTCGACGGCTATGTCAGAACCTATCTGGAGCGCGACCTACGAGACCTTTCGTCGATATCGTCGCTGCCCGACTTCCGCCGGTTGATGCGGGCCGCCTGCCACCGCTTGGGACAGATCCTCAACCAGGTGGAGTTGGGCCGGGATGTGGCGCTGGCCCAGTCCACAGCTCACCGGTACCTCAACTTGTTGGAGACTTCGTACCTGCTGGTGCGGCTTCCGGCGTTCGCAGTGAACCGAACCAAGCGGCTCGTCAAGTCTCCCAAGCTGTATTGGGGGGATACCGGGGTGGCCCTGCATCTGGCCCAGACAGACGAGCCCCAAGGCGCCCATCTGGAAAACCTGGTGCTCTGCGACGTGCTGGCTTGGCGCGATGCCCGGATCGAGCAGGCCGATGTGTTCTATTGGCGCACCAGTACAGGAGAGGAGGTGGACCTCGTGATCGAGTCCGCCGACCGCCTGCTGCCCATCGAGATCAAAACCGCCGACCGCCCCCGCCTCAGCCACGCCGCCCACCTGCGGGCTTTCCAGTCGGAGTACGCCGACCGGGCCGCTCCCGGCCTGCTGCTCCACACCGGAACAACCCTCGAATGGCTCACCCCCGACGTTCTCGCCGCCCCCTGGTGGAAGGTGATGTAACCCAAGGCGTCCCATGGTGACGAGCGGGCCCACAACCATCTAGCTGCTGAACAGTTGATGCCGGGGGCGACAACTTTTTCGAAGTAATTGGTGGTTGACTATGGGTTGATGAGCGTCACTCCGAGATGGATTGCGGCTTCGGCAGTGGCATTTGGAGTAGCGGTGTCTGGTCTCGTGGTCCCTGTGGGTGCTCAGTCGGCGGATAGCCCGACGACTCCGCCTTCGCCTCCTGAATTTGTTGCTGGGGGGTTGGTTGCGGGTCTGCAACGAGGAGTTGAGGGTGCTGAGCGGTTGGATGACTTGATTCCCGTACCGGCGGAGTGGGGGCCGCCGCCTGCTGATGGGTTGTTTTCGGAGGATCTAGGCAGGCTGGACGTGTCGGAGGCAGACAACGCGGCAACGGAGGAGGAAGAGGACCCCGATCCAGTGCCGGTTGCAAGGAATCGCAGGTTTCAAACCCCCTCGGGTCCCGTGCTGGGTACTTGGCATGATTTCGCTCCTGAGGGTTTTGGGGGGATAGCCCCCTGTGCCGGGGGGTATCCGTGCGGGAAGTCCCAGCTTCTGCCTCCGCCTCGCGAATTGAAATGCTGGGTTACTTCGACAGAGATTGCTGTTTCTTGGCACCCGCTAGCAAGAGCGGACGACTATACAGCGAGGCTCCAGTTGGCGATGGCTGGAGAGCGCCAAGTCTCCAAGAACACTGAATCTACCTGGGCAGTATTTTCTGGGTTATCGCCGTCAACTAGGTATTTCATCGGTGTCAACGCCAATCGGGGCGGCGGTGAGCAGTATTACTCCGGCGTCTATTGCACGACGGCAGTGGGCTCACCGGCCTGTGGTGCGGTCTCGGCCAATGGGATAAGACTCCATTGGCGGGCCGATGAGAGGGTTCACCGGTGGTATGTGGCTCGGGCGACCACTACGGGCCAATTCGTAGATGGGCGTTCTCTTTCCGGACCGGATTTGTCGTCCGTTTTCGGCGGATTGGAGGATGATGCCTCATACAAATTCTACTTCTGGTGGCAGGGCTCACCCGGTGACAAGTGGATCCAAGTTCGTCCCAGCACTGTCTGTGCAACAATGGACCCACCGACGGCACCGTTGATTTCCTGCACGGCGGCGGTCAGCGGCATCACGGTGAGGTGGGATTCGCTTGAGGATGCGACTAGTTACCGGGTTTCTCGGGGCAATGGTTGGGCTCCTTCGTCGGGGCTGAGCCACGAATTCCCAAACCTGGACCCATCGACCAGATATTCGATACGGATTCAAGGTGGCAACTCCGCTGGTTGGAGCGATGATGGCGACACGAGCTGCACCACAGCGTTGGCGACTCTGCCTGGGCCGACTGGGTTGTCGTGTGCGGCAACGTCCACGGCCATCAAGCTCACTTGGAAAGAGGTTGAGGGGGCGGACCGCTATTCGGTGGATATCCAGTTGGCGGAACCGGGAAGTCCTCAGATGGAGAAGGCCGCGACCTCCGAATCAGCGGTGTTCGCTGGCCTAACGCCTGCCACCAAGTATTGGGTAGCCGTTCAGGCGGTCGAAAACAGCACCCCCCAGCAGTCCACGGGGGTGTATTGCAGCACTCTGGTCGATATTCCCCCACCGTCTGTCATCTGTGTGGCAACTTCGAGCAGCATCGCAGTGTATTGGACGCGGGTTGCGGGAGTATCGAGGTACAGGGCCATGTTGGAATCAGGAGCTTGGACCCCCGAGCTCGATGACACCAATTACGAATTTTCGCCACTGGCACCGGGAACGTTGTATAAGGTCACGGTTCAATCGGGCGACATCAATGGATGGGGCCGTGGTGACGCTGTGGAGTGTGTTACCGCTGCGGCTGGGGTGGTCTGTGGAGAGTCAACCGATTCAAGGGTGGTATTGGAATGGGAGGACAGACCCGATGCCAGCCATTGGTACGCGGCCCGAACAGATGGTGGCTATGTCGATGGCAGGATGATCAGCGGGCAACAGTCAACGGAATTCACAGGCTTGTCCAAGGGCACGCGCTATGTGTTGCTCTTGTGGTGGTATGACAGTGAAGGATGGCACCCCGTAATGCCGGCGTCCGAGTGTTACACCAAACCCCTTGCCACACCGACCATCAAGGGTAGCTACTCTGGAGGCACCACGCTGACTATAAGGTATGACCCGGTTGATGGTGCGCAGTATTACGAGGCGAGTATCGTGCCTAGCCAGCTACTAGGTGAATCGGAGGAAAGCTGGCCTGCCCGGCCACCAGGTGTATTTCCATATGAGTTTGGTGACTGGGAGTTGGTGGCTGCAACAGATGACAACTCCTATACTTTCTATGGGCTAACTCCCGGTACCAAGTACCATGTAAGACTCAGAGCGCGGAGATTTGACACAGGTTCTTGGTTGCGGGAAGCAGTAATTGAAGACTTAGAACCATCAGTCTTCGAATGCGCGGCTGCTACTTCAACGAGTATTACATTTTTTTGGGAGTATCCAGGCGGTAGTCATGACTGGCGGTTTATGGGCTCTTCGCGTCGAAGCTGGGACCAGGGTGATTTGGGGGTCCACCACTGAGGGTGGGGGCCTCGCCGATTCTTGTGACTGACACATAGTCCAAGAGACGGGAGGCCCCCGGTGGTTGAAGGTAGTGCAGCGGCGTGG
>JAJEGM010000052.1 GCA_022819825.1 Acidimicrobiia bacterium
GGCCTACGACGGCGGCGCCAACACCGAGGCCGACGTCCAGGCCGCCGCCGACGACTGGATCGCCGCCAACCGGGCCACCGTCGACGAATGGCTCGCCGCAGCCAGAGGTGCCAGCGGCTTCACCCCCGCACCCGCACCAGAACCGGCGGACGATGAGCCGTTCCGCGTCGCGGTGGTGGCACCGAGCGCGAGCAACGACCTGGCGTTCACCCAGAGCATGTTCGATGCCGTGAACGCCCTGCTCGATGCTGGGCACATCAGTGAGTTCGCCATCACCGACGGAACCTTCATCGTGGAGGATGCTGGTGCGGCTATCCGGGGCTATGCCGAGGACGGTTACGACCTGGTCATCGCTCACGGCTCCCAGTACGGCGGCCCGCTCCAGGAGATCGCACCGGACTTCCCCGACGTATCGTTCGCCTGGGGCACCGCGGTTGATACCTTCGGCCTTCCCAACGTGAACTCCTACTCGGTTCGCTCCGATCTCGGCGGCTATGTCAACGGGACGGTGGCCGCTCAGCTCACTGATAGCGGCGTGATCGGCGTGATCGGCCCGATTGAGGTGGGCGACGCCAAGCTCTATGTCGACGGGTTCGAGGCCGGTGCCACGGCTCAGAATCCCGACGTTGAGGTCAACATCGTCTACACCGGGTCGTTCGCCGATGTGGCACTGGCCGCCGAAGCCGCCCAATCGCACATCTCCGCCGGCGCGGACGTGCTGACTGGTTCGGCCCAGATGGTGGTGGGCGCCACCGGCGTTGCCCAGGAGAACGGCGTGTTGTGGTTCGGCACCCAAGCCAACCAGACCGCCCTCGGCGAAGACATCGTGGTGGCCTCGCAGGTCTATCGCTGGGAGGTCATCCTGTCTGAGGTGGTCGACCAGGTGAAGGCTGGCACCCTGGGTGGCACGACCTTCATCATGACCTTCGAAGGCGGAGGACTGGAGATCCAGTTCAACGAGGCCATGGACATACCAGCCGCAGTGCTGGACTCAGCCCAGGCGACCATCGCTGGTCTGTCTGACGGGTCAATCTCCACCGGGCAGTAACGCTCAACCGAAAAGCCAAATATGAATTCTGACTCGGCAGCGCCGAGGCCAGCACCGATGCTGGAGATGCGCGGGATTACCAAGCGCTTCCCCGGTGTTGTAGCCAACGAAGATGTCGACTTCACGGTGCTGCCGGGTCAGGTTCACACCCTTCTCGGAGAAAACGGGGCCGGCAAGAGCACGCTGGTGAAAATTCTCTACGGGCTCTACCAGCCCGACGAGGGATCGATTACCTTCGACGGCTCCCCGGTGGACATCGACTCGCCTTCGGTGGCCATCCGCACCGGCATCGGCATGATCCACCAGCACTTCATGCTGGTGGACACCCTGACCGTGGCCGAGAACGTGGCTTTGGGGCTGGGCAAATCCCTCGGCCTGACCAACTTGGCGCCCATCCGGCGCCGCATCAGAGAAGTTGCCGAAGAGTACGGCTTGCACGTCGATCCGGATGCCTACATCTGGCAGATGGCGGTGGGGGAGCGGCAGCGGGCCGAGATCCTCAAGGCGCTGTACCGCAACGTGAAGCTGCTGGTGCTAGACGAACCCACCGCCGTGCTCACCCCGCCCGAGGTCACCGACCTGTTCGTCACCCTCCGCCAGCTCACCGCCGACGGCCGGGGGCTGGTGTTCATCTCTCACAAGCTGAACGAGGTGATGGAGATCTCTGATGAGATCACCGTGCTGCGGGATGGCCAGGTATCGGGGCGCACCACTCCCGGGGAGTCCAGCCGGGAGTCGCTGGCCATGATGATGGTGGGACGCCCAGTGGAGTTCACTCGCACCCTGGCTGAGCAGGAAGCAGGCGATCCCAAACTGGAGGTGAAGAACCTACGGGTCCGGGGTGACCGCGACGAGCTGGCGGTACGCGATGTGAACATCGACGTGCGAGCCGGTGAGATCGTGGGCATCGTGGGCGTCTCGGGCAACGGGCAACGCGAGCTGGCCGAGGCCATTGTGGGGCTGCGGGAGATCGAGGCGGGGGAAATATCCATCGACGGCCAACCGGTGAAAGCTCCCACCCCCAAGCACGTTCGGTCGATGGGTTTGGCCTACGTTCCTGAGGAGCGCATGAAGTACGGCAGCATCGGCGATTTCACCGTGGCCGAGAACCTGGTCTTGGTGGACTACGACCAGGCGCCGTACGCGCGGGGCGGACTGTTGAGCCTCAGCTCAATCGAGTCGCGTAGCGAGCAGCTGGTGGGCGACTACTCCATTCGCACGCCGAGCACCGAGACCCTTACCCGCAAACTTTCAGGGGGCAATATCCAGAAGGTTGTGATTGCCCGGGAATTCAGCGGAGACGCCGACATGCTGCTGGTGGCCCAGCCCACCCGGGGAATCGACATCGGCGCCGCCGAGTACATTCACGAGCAACTGCTTCTCCAGCGGTCTCAGGGCCGGGCCATCTTGTTGATCAGCGAGGACTTGGACGAGGTGATGGCGTTGTCCGACCGGCTGGTGGTGATGTACGAGGGCTCAGTGATGGGCCGAGTGGACCGGGCCGACGCCACCGTGGAGCAGGTGGGTCTGCTGATGAGCGGTGTAGGCGAGCCGGAGAGCGCGGCAGTAGGCTGACCTCCCCTGGGAGGTGTCTGAGTACCTGGTGGGCTCCCCCGCCTTCAAAGCGGGTGGGACGGGCGATCCCCGTCCGGCGGGTTCGATTCCCGTCCACCTCCGCGATTTGCAGGCCGCTGACCTAGGACGTTAGAGGCCTAGCGGTGTCTGATTTACTCCTGGGTTACCACTCGCGAGACCGGCAATAGACCCCGGGGTGATTGAGATGCCAACTGACTGTGTCAATCTCCTCTTTGACTAAGTTGAGCAGATCATTCGGCATTGGCCGAGCGGCATGGGCAGCTTCGACGGCCTCAACACAGACGTCCAGCAGCTTGTGGTTCCGACCATCGGAATATGAGCTGATCATGCGCCACGATATACCCGGCACAGGATTGTCGTGAGCCACTTTTCCCCCAGTTTCGACGCTCTTTCAGGGGGGACAGCCGGAGGCTTGTCCATCTGGATCGCTCCGTCGCGAACGTGGGTAAAGGTGTTGCGGCACAGCGCTCCACGAGTGGCACGCCAGATGTCTGGGAGGGCGAAGCCCCTGAACCACCCCCGCATTGCTCTTCTGGGGGTAACTTCTCGGGATGGCGCGGATTGACGAACTGCTCGAGCAGGTCGATGATGCTGCTCTACGCGCAGAACTCACCCTTGCATTGAAGGACCTGCGCTCGCGCAAACAGTTCGGTCTGGTTTTTGAGGAGCACATTCCCGAGATGAGCGGTCTACCAGGTCTTTCGCCAGAGGTCGACAGTCTTGCTCAACTAGTCGTTGACCCTGCTCATCCGCTCGTGCGGGTGAGGGGACGAACCGGAGAAGAATTCGAAGTGGAGTTCGTTCACGATGGGTCGACGCGTCAGGTCTCGCGGGGGGATCTCGTTGCCGTCAAGCGATTCGGCGAAGCCATTTTTCCAGCCCTTGCAAATCTTGGATCAGTCGTGCGTGGAGAGGACCTCGGGAGGCCCCACCACTTGGTCATGAACGGCGAGAACTATCACGCGCTGCAACTGCTCTTGTACTTGTATGAGCGGCAGGTGGATTGCATTTACATCGATCCGCCGTACAACACGGGGGCTAAGGACTGGAAGTACAACAACAACTACGTCGATCAGAACGACGGCTGGCGTCATTCGAAGTGGCTCTCGATGATGCACAAGAGACTGGTCCTGGCCCGTCGGCTCCTTAAGTGGCTCTTCGCGTCGAAGCTGGGACCAGGGTGATTTGGGGGTCCACCACTGAGGGTGGGGGCCTCGCCGATTCTTGTGACTGACACATAGTCCAAGAGACGGGAGGCCCCCGGTGGTTGAAGGTAGTGCAGCGGCGT
>JAJEGM010000031.1 GCA_022819825.1 Acidimicrobiia bacterium
CGTGACTGTCACCGACCCGTCGGCCTCGTCCGCACTGTCGTTCTGCGTCGGGATGCTGATGGTGGCGCTGGCGCCGCTGAGAGTGCGCGTCTTGTTCGATCCGAGCTGCCCTGAGGTCACGAACTGGCCGTTCTGGGTGACGGTGTAGCGCACCGAGATCGTGCCCGACGCCGCCGGGCTGGCCGACACCGCGAACGTCGCCGCGGTGCCCTCGTCCACCGCCGGCCCCGCTGTGACGCTCACCTGCGGCACGACCACCGTGTCGTTGGCGGCGATGGTGAGAGTGTGCGACGGGCTGTCGGTGCCCACGGTGTAGCCGCTGCCGATGGTCAGTGTCAGAACGACCGTCTCGTCACCCTCTGTGGCGGTGTCGTCGACGATTGCCACGGGAATGGTCGCGGTGCCCGACACGCCCACCGTTACCGTGCCCGTGTTGGAGGTGACGCCGCTGATCGTGTAGTCGCTGCCGCGCACCGCCGTGCCCGACAGCGCATACGACACCGTGGTGCTCTGCGCGGGGGCGGGAACCAAGCGCACCGTGACATTCCGCGTGCCCGCCGACTCGGCTGCGGTCGACGCCGCGACCGCGAAGTCGGCCACCGGCGTGACCGCCGTGCCGCTGTCGGTGATGGTGACGGTGTGGCTTCGGGTCCAGTTCGGGCCCAAGAAGTAATACCCACCGATGTTCAGCCTCAAGGCGAATGTCTCGGGGCCCTCGGCGATGTTGTCGTCGACGATCTCGATCGGGATGTCCGCGAACGCAGCCCCGGCCCGCACCGGCACCGAGCTGCCCTCGACGGTGAAATCGGCGCCGCGCGTCGCGCTGCCCGGTTCCCTGGAGAACAACACCGAGTGACCGAGAAGCACGTCGCGGTGCGGCGGCGTGCTGAACAGAACCCGCACATAATGGGTGCTCGCGCCCTCGCCCGCGGTCGAGGTCCTCGCGGCGAACCGGGCGATAGGCAGATCCTCGTCTTGCACCGCAATCGTCGCCGACGCCGGGGCTCCGACCGTGTAGCCGGTGCCGGCCTCGAGCGTGACTGTCACCGACCCGTAGGCCTCGTCGACGGTGTCGTTGACGGTGGGAATCCGGATGGCTGCGCTGGTGCCGCTGAGCGTGGCGGTCTTGCCCGAGCCGAGCTGGCCCGAGGCCAAGTACTGCCCGTTCTGGGTGACCGTGTAGCGCACCGATACCGCGGCCGCAGGCAGGCTCGCCGAGAGAGTGAACGTCGCATTGGCACCCTCGATCACCGCGGGCCCCGCAGCGACGGTCACCACCGGAAGCGCAGGCGGCGGCCCGGTCGGGCCGTCTGCGACGGTGACCGTGTGGACGCGGCTCGACCCCACCTCGTAGCCGGCGCCACCGGTCAGCGTCAGAACCACCGTCTCGTCCGGCTCATCGGCGCCGTCGCCGATGATCGTCACGGGGATGTCGACGAACGCGGCACCGGCGACCGCGCTCACCGTGCCTGCCGTCGCGAAGTCGGTGCCGCGCGTGGCGGTGCCGCCCACCGTGTAGGCCACCGTGATGCCCCGATACGGTGCCGGGCTGAGGTTCACCCGCACCAGGTGCGTGCCCGAGCCCTCGTCCACATCGGAGGTTCCAGCCGCGAACTGCGCTGCGGGCACGTCGTTGTCACGCACCGTCACCGACGCCGCACTCGGCGAACCGACCGTGTAGCCCAGACCGCTGACGCTCGGCAGCGTGACCGTCACCGACCCGTCAGCCTCATCCACGCTGTCGGACTCGGTGGGGATGCTGATCGTGGCGCTGGCGCCGCTGAGGCTGCGCTGCTTGCCCGACCCGAGCTGGCCCGACGCCAGGAACTGGCCGTTCTGGGTGACGGTGTAACGTACCGAGATCGTGCCCGTCGGCGCCGGGCTCGCCGCGATGGTGAACACGGCGTTGCCGCCCTCGATCACCGCGGACCCCGCGGTGACCCTCACCACCGGCGTCACCGCGGTGCCGGCGATCTTGAACACCGGCGACATGGCATACAGCGGGCGCTGCTGCGAGCGGGCGCTGTGCGCCTGGTGCATGAACGCCCACGTCGTGTCGTGGCTCGCGGCGCGCGACACGTCGCCGTTGTTGTCGCCGCCGAGGGGGTAGTCATAGGCCTCGCAGGAGTTTCCGGTTCCGGTCCACGCTTGGTGCCCCTGGCCTGGATTCACCCCGCTCGCGATGTTGCGGTTGCCGGTCTCGCTGCGCGGATCGTCGATGTCCCAGCCGGTGGTGACCCCGCTGCCCGACTTCACCGCCTGATCGCACAAGTCGGCGTAGTTGTTCGCGAGCTTCGCGCCGTTGAGCCAGTAGATCGGCGTGCCCGCCGTGTTGCCTGCGTTGGGGACGGTGGACCCGTCGGCCCACACGTCGTTTGCGCCGTTGAAATGGCCGGTATGGCCCGAGGCCATGCCGTTGTGTACACGGGCGGTGGTCCCCGTGGTGCCCGAGCTGCTGCGCGTCGACGCGAACGCCTTGAAGAACCCCGCATAAGCCACGATGTCTGCGTGGCCGCCCGTCGCTGCTGCATTGCGGACGAACGCGTCGTAGTCGGCGATGTCCGACGACGCCGCGTCGCGGGTCGCCGAGGTGCGGAACAGCAGCCGGAAGTCGTCGCCCGCGCCCAGTCCCGAAGGTGCCAGCCCCCACGACGAAGGCACCGTGACGTCGCCTGTCTCGTCATCGACCACCACGAACGCGACCGGGCCGCCGGTGACCGCGCCCAGCGTCGCGCCGCCCCCGCCGCTGGGCGCCCGGGCACCCGACCCATAGCCGATCACCACATAGGGCTGCGTGCGCACCGCGTTGTTCACCGGCGAGAACCGCAACACAGCCGTCGTGGCGCCCGCCGAGAACCGCACCGCCGGGTCCTGCGCACTGTGCGACCCTCCCGTCAGCAAACTCACCCCCGACTGCGACGCGGGCTGCAAACCGAAGCTGTAATCCGAGCCGACCGCCGCGCCCTGCACGCTCAGCGGCACCGTCACCGTCTCAGAACCCGTCAAGGCCCGGCCCAGCGTGATCGTGACGTCCTTGCGGCCCGCAGCGCCCGCAGCGCCCTCGGTCACGTCGCCCGCAGCCGCCGACAGCGTCACCGTCACCGGCGTCGCCGCCGTGTCGTCGTCGGTGACCGTGATCGTCGCCGACGCCACCGTCGTGCCCGACAGGGTGCCGGCCACGGTGACCGTCTCGTCGTTCTCGACGGCGCTGTTGTCCGTCGGGGTCAAAGTGAACATCCCCGTGCCGGTCTGGGCGCCCGTGGCGATCGGGATGCTGAACGGCGACGGCGCCGCCGTGAAGCCGACCACGTTCGCGCCGCCTGAGCCGGTCACAGTGACCGCCACGGTCTTGGCCTCCGCGAACCGGCTGGCCCCCTGCACTGTCGCTGTGACGGTGATCACGGTCGCGCCGTCGCCCTCGCCCACGCTGCTGTCGTCGACCGACAGCGCGATGTTCGTGGGGGCCACGTCGTTGTCGTTGATCGTGATCGTCGTGGTGGGGGTGGCGCCGAGGTCGTAGCCGGTGCCGTCGGCAATGGTCAGCGTCAAGGTCTCTGCGCCCTCGGCGAGCTTGTCGTCGATGACCGTGAACGAGATGTTGGCCGACATCTGGCCCTGCGCGACGGTCACGGTGCCGCCGGCGCCGGTGTAATCGTCGCCCGACACCGCAGTTCCGCCGGTGGTGTACGACACTGCTAGCCCGCCAGAAGGCGCCGCCGCCGACAGGCGCACCGACACCGAGCCACCACCCCCAGACTCCTGCACCTGATAGGCCGCCGCCGGGAACGACGCGGTGATCGCGGCGGGGGCTGTGCCGGCGACCTTGAACACCGGCGACAAGCCGTACAAGTAGCGATTCGAGGTGTTCGCCTTGGTGCCAGTCGTAAACTGGAACCGCAACGGAAACGCGGTAGCAGAGTATCTGCTGTCACAAGACTCGGTCAGTACCGCCACACGCGGCATGGTTGTGCCCAGCGCACGAGTGGTCTCAGCAGTGCCGTCGTGGTTGGTTCCCGTCCAGATCGCGTTTGCGAGGTTCGCATCAAGGTTCGGCAGAGCCACCGAACCCCCAGACTCGTCCCTGGCAACACAGCTGTCCCAGCTCGCGTCATAGAAGTCGGCGTAGTCGTCAGCGACCTTCTGGCCGCTCACCCAATAGACCGGAACACCCGTACCAGTCGTTGAAGTGTTGTCGCGTGCGTCCACGGCCGCGGTCGATGCCACCGCCCTGAACGCCGAACTGTGAGACGCCAGCGCCGCGTGGCCTGCCGCAGCACGAGCCTGGACAAACGAGTTGTAATCAGCAATGTCAGTCGACGACGCGTCACGCTTGGTCGAACTCACGAACAGCAGCCGGAACGAATCACCCCCAGACAACCCAGACGGAATCAACGCCCAATTCGCCGGCACCTCCACCCCATCCCCCACCGGGGCGACGCTGCTTATGGTGAACGTCGACGGTGTGCCGGTGACGCTGAACGCTCCGCCCGAGCCGGTACTGCTGTGGCCGGCGCGCAGGCTGATACCGGCGGTCTCGCCCGTCTCGGGATGCACCGAGTCGGTTTGCACGCTGACCCGGATCGTCCCCCGGCGCACACCGCTGCCGCCGGTGATCTTCAACGCGGGCGCGGCCCCGTTCAGACCCGTGCATGACACGCCCGCGCCGTGGCATGTGATGCTGTAGTCCGATCCCTGGGTCGCAGTTCCCGCGGGCGCGAAGTTCACCGTCACGGTCTCGCCCGTCTCCAACTCCCGGCCGGGGTCCACGGTGTAGTCCAGGCTGGCCCCCTCGCTCACCGTGCCGCTGCCGCCGCTCACGGAGACCGCCATTGCGTCGTTGTCGATCACCGTCACCACTGAGGTGTGGGGCAGGCCGAGCACGTAGTCGCTGCCGCCGAAGATCCCCACCGTCACGTCGGTGTCGGGCTCGTCTGTCGTGTCGGCCACCGTGTTCACGGTGTAGGTCACCGAGGCCGTGTTAGCCGGGATGGTGACGGCGCTGTACTTGAGGCCCGACGCCGCGGGCGGGATGACGTGGCCGCTGTCGCCCACCGCCAAATTGACCGGCAGGTTCGCGGCCGGGGCCGGGTCGGCCTCGATGGTGAAGGTGATCGACGTGCCCTCGGTGACGGTGGCCGTCGCGGAGGTGATGCTGATCGCCGGGTCGCTCAAGTAGCTGAACACCGGCGACAGCCCGTAGAAGCTGCGCGTCGCGGTCCTGGACGCCGTCTGCCCGCTGCCCAGCGGCGCCCGCCCGGCACCGCCATCGTTGAGATAGCCGACCGTGACGTTGGCCGAGCCCAGCGGATTGGCCGAGCGTGCGCCCGCGGCGGTGGAGCCGGTGAAGTAGCCGTTGGCGGCCACCGCCACCAGCGCCCCCGACTCGTCGCGCGGCACCGACTGCTGCGACGGCGTCGACCCTTCGAGCCACTCCCCCCTGAAGTTCGAATTGGCCGACGCCACCCGCCGCTCCCCGGTCGTTCCCGTCTCGCCCAGCCAGTAGAAATTCATGCTCGCGCCGCCGGTCACGCTCGCGTGGTCCTGCAACGTCACCGCCGACGTCGAGCCCAGCGCCGTGAAGAACCCGGCATAGGGAACGATGTCGGCATGGCCCTCCGCCAAGTGCCGCCGCACGAAATGGTCGTAGTCGGCGATGTCGGTCGAGGAAGCGTCGCGCATGCCCGAGGTCACGAACACCAGGCGGAAGTCATGGCGCAGCGTCGCCGCCGCGTTCGGCATGAGCCCCCAACTCGGCAGCGCCCCGATCACGCCCGTCTCGTCGTCGGTCAGCACGAACCCGACCGAGTCGTCGCCGGGCGCCGCCAAGCCGATCCCGGACCCGCTCGGCGCGCGCCCCCCCGTCCCGTACTTGACGACCAGATACGGCTGCTGACGCAACGCGTCGTCTACCGCAGTGAACCTCAAAACGGCCGACGACGCGCCTGTGCTCAAAGTGACCTTGGGCTGCTGGACGCTGTCCGAGCCCGATGTGGACAGCAACACTCCCGCCTGCGACGCCGGGTGCAACGCCAGCGTGTAATCAGACCCCGCCGTCGCGCCCACCACCTCGAGCGGCACGGTCACTGTCTCGCCGTCCACCAGGGCGCGGCTCAGCGTGAGCGTCACGTCCTTGGTGCCGCCGCTCTCCGCGATCCCCCCCGCCGGCGCGCTGATAGTGAGCGTGGTGTCATCGTTGTCGGTGAGCGTGATCGACGCCGACGAGAAGCTGGCGACGCCGGCGCCGCTCCCCGAGACCGTCACCGTCTCGTTGAACTCGTCCATCGCGTCATCCGTCGGCGTGAGCGTGAACGTGGTGGTTCTTGACGCTTGCCCGGCCGGGATCGTGATCGCCGCCGGCGCCGGCGCCGTGTAGTCCACCGCGTCGGCGTTGCCCGAACCCGCATGCGAGACCGTGACCGTCCTGTCCGAGCCGTAGCGGGTGCTCCCTTGCACCGTCGCCGTCACCGTGACCGCCGTCGCACCCGCGCCCTCCGCGATCGTCGATTCGTCCACGCTCAGCGCGACGCCTGTCGGCGCCGCGTCGTCGTCGGTGATGGTGACGCTGGCGCCGTTGACGGTCAGACCTAAGGAGGTGCCGCTGAGCGCCGCCGCGCCGTTCTGCTCGTCCCAGTTGTTGTTCGTCGGCGTGAGCGTGAAGCTGCCCGAACCTGAAGCGGCCCCGCGAACGATGCTGATGTCGAAGCTGGCGACCTGGCTGAAGTTGACTCGGCCCTGTGAGTTGTACCCGTCGACATCGACCCCTACGGTCACGGTGTTGCCGAGGCGCGTCCCGCCGTTCACCGTCGCTGTGACCGTGACGGTGCGAGCGCCGCCGTTTTCGGTGATCGACGTCGGGTTCACGCTGAGGGTGACGCTCGTCGGCGTGGCGTCGTCGTCCGTCAGCGTGATCTGCGCCCCCGCTATGCCGGGCGTGCTGGTGCCCATGATGCTGCCGGTCACCATGACGGTGTTGTCAGTCTCGTCGACGATGTCGTTGTCGGGCGTGAGCGTGAACATCCCCGTGGCCGACTGCGCCCCCGCGGGAATGGTGATCGTGAACGTGCTCACCGGCGCCATGTCAACGTAGTTGATAATGCCGTCGGCGGTCGCAGCGACCGTAACATTCACCTCCTGTGCGACGCCGAAGCGGGTCACTCCCACCACCGTCGCCGTGACCGTGATCGTCGTCGCGCCGTCGCCCTCCCCGACGGTCGAGTCGTCCACACCCAGCGTGATCACCTTCGGCGCTTCGTCGTCGTCGGTGACAGTCACCGCGACGCCCGGCTTGGACGGCGCCGTCGGCGTGTAGCGGGAGCCGTCGCCGTTGCCCGAGGTGATCGCGTGGGTGATGGTGACGGAGCGCTGGTCGCCGGGGTTGTCGATGATGTCCTGGGTGCCGCGCACGGTCACCGTCTGGGCCGTGCCCCAGTTGCCCGACGTGCCCGCCGTGAACTCGAGATCCACCGACGACCCCCACGTCGAGCCGCCGTCGTCGCTGACCTGCGTCCCCGCCGGCGCCGTGGCCGTGATCGTCACATTGCTCAACGGCCGCGAGCCCAGCACGACCGTGTAGTCGTCCGTGTCGCTCTGGTCCTCGCTCACCGTCGTCGTGCCGCCGCTCGGGGTGACGGTCACCGCAGCCGTGTCGTTGTCGTTGATGGTCACCGCCACGCTGTCCGCCGAGCCCGCGACGACGCCTGCGGGCAGCACCCCGAACTCCAGCACCAGCGTCTCGGCGTCCTCGTCGATCCTGTCGTCGGTGGCGTTGAAGGTGAGCGTGCCGCTGCTGGACCCGCTCGAGATGGCGACGCTGCCGCCGTTGGAGAGCGTGAAGTCCGCCGACGACGCGGTGGGGGCGCCGCTCGTGCGCATCCGCACGGGGATGGACAGGTTCGCGTCCGCGCTCGTGTTCAGCGTCACCGTGACCGTCAGCGTGCCGCCCTCGGTCACTGTCCCGCTCGCCGAGACGCTGAGCTCCGCCGCCGCCCCCTCCACGCTGAAGACCGGCGACATGCCGTAGAGGGGCCGGGTCTGCGTGTTGGCCTGGGCGTTGGCGTGCCAGAGGCTGGCGCCGCTGTCGGCCCCGCCGCGCGACACCGTGCTCGCTCCGAGGGGGTGGTTCCACGCCTCGCAGGCGTTGCCCGAGCCAGTCCAGGGCTCGTACGGCATGAAGTCGCTGATCGTCCCCGCCGGGACGTTGCGCGTGCCGTCCTCGCTGCGCGGGTCGTCGCGGTCGAAGCCGTTGAGGACGCCGGTCCCCGAGCCGGACCAGGCCTGGTCGCAGAGGTCGCGGTAGTTGTTGGCGAGCCGTGCGCCGTTGAGCCAGTAGGTCGGGGTGCCCGCGGCGTCGGAGTCGGTGCCGGAGCCGTCCGCCCAGGTCGGATTGTGACCGGTGTGCGCCGCCGTCATGCCGTTGTGCACGCGCGCCGCCGTGCCCGTTGAGCCCGATGAGCTGCGCGTGCTCCCGAACACCTTGAAGAAGCCGGCGTAGGGGAGGATGTCGGCGTGACCGCCCGTCGCCAGCACCTCGCGGATGAAGGCGTCGTAGTCGGCAATGTCGGTGGACGTGGCGTCGCGGCCCGTCGAGGTGCGGAACAGCAGCCGGAAGTCGTCGCCGGGGCCGACGCCGCTGGACGGCACGAGCCCCCACGACGACGGCACCTTGACGGCGCCCGTCTCGTCGTCCACCAGCACGATGCCGATCGGGCCGCCGGTGACGTCGCCCAGGGTCACGTTGGCGCCCGAGGGCGCGCGTGCGTCCGTCCCGTAGGCGACGACGGCGTAGGGCTGCTCGCGGTCGCTGTCGTTGACCGGACGCAGCCGCAGCGTCGCGCTGGTGCCGCCGGACACGAACCGCAGCGCCGGGTTCTGCGCCGTGTGGGTCGTGCCCGAGTTCAACAGGGTCACGCCCGTCTGCGTCGCCGGATGCAGCCCGAAGGTGTAGTCGTCCGCGACCGTCGCGCCCTGCACGGTCAGCGGCACCGTCACCGTCTCGGCGCCCGTCAGGGCGCGACCGAGCGTGATCGTGATCGTGCGGTAGCCGGTCGTGCCGGCGCCGTTCTCCACCGCGTTGCCGTTCGCGTCGCCGTCGGAGGCGGACATGGTCACGGTCACCGGCGTCGCATCGTCGTCGGTGATGGTGACGGTGGTCGTAGCCGGCGAGCCCAGGCTGTAGCCGGACCCGGCGGCCAGCGTCAGCGTGAACGTCTCCGCGCCCTCGGCGGTGTTGTCGTCGATGATCGGCACGGTAAAGGTGTGCGACGTCTGCCCGGAAGGGAAGGTGAAAGACGCCGTAGGCGGGGTGTAGTCGTCGACAGAAGTAGCGGTCACATCCCCCGATCGGAGGTTGACGGTCAAATTGCTGGTGGGCGCGGGGCTGGCGTTCACCTGGATGCTGACCGTCCCTGCGCTCACGTTCTCGGCCACGCTGTAGGTCGCCGCATTGAAGGACAGCTCCGGCAGCGCCATCAGCTCGAACACGGGCGAGATGCCGAACATGGGCAGGGTGTTCGTCTTGCTGGTGCTACCCTCATACAGAGAGTTGTTGCCCGCCGCGTTTGTATGTCCGGATCCCACTTCGGAACCGGAATGGCCAAGCCCCTCGATAGTGACTCCCTGAACCGTATTTCTCCCGTTGGTAAAGGTGCCGGTCCAGATGCCTGTGGAGCCCCTGCCCGCGCCGGCCTCATTCGTGGCTTCTTGAGACTGGTCCAATCCACCGTCCCAGGTGTCATCGAAGAAGTCGAAGTAGTTGTCCGCCACCTTGTCGCTGGACGGCGCGGCGAGCCAGTAGACGGCGACGCCGGAGTCGCTGTCGCTGGTGGAGCCGTCCGTCCAGCCGCCGCTGCCCGAGTTGAGGCTCGGGTCCCACATGCCCGTCTGCTCGCGAGCCTCGACGGCCGCGGTGGCGCCGATCACCCTCACGAGGCCGCCGTAGGGCAGCAGACCCGCGTGGCCGCCCCGCGCCACGACCCCCTGCACCCAGGTGTTGTAGTCGTCGATGTCCGCCGACTCCGCCGTGCGCGTCTCGGAGGTGACGAAGATCAGGCGGAAGCGGTCGCCCGCGCTGAGGCCGGACGGCGCGAGCCCGAATGTCTCCGAGGCCACCCTGATCACGCCCGACTCGTCGTCCACGATGGAGAAGACGATCGGGCCGCCTGAGACCTCGCCGGCCGTGATGCCGTTCACCGTCGGGGTTCCTGTGCTGATCGAGACGGCGGGCTGCGAGCGGACCGCGTTCTGCACAGGCGTGAGGCGCAGCGTCACCGTCTGGATGTTGTTGCCAACCATCTGCACACTCGGGTTCTGCGTTGAGTCCCCAATCACGGTCACGCCCGTCTGCGGCGCCGGCTCCAGATCGAAGGTGTAGTCATCCGTGACCGTCGCGCCCTGCACGGTCAGCGGCAGCACCATCCACTGGCCGGAGGCCAGCGCGCGACTCAGCGTGATCGTGATCGTCTTGTAGCCCTCCGCGCCGCTGCCCCCCTCCACCGGGTCGCCGTCCGAGTTTCCGTCGGAGGCGGAGAGCGTGACGTCAACGGTCGGCAGCGCTCCGGTATCGGCGTCGGTCACCGTGACCGTGGCCGTGGAGGCGCTCCCGAGCGTGGCGTCGGCGGGGTCGCCGAGCCCCACCGTGAACGTCTCCGCGCTCTCGCTGACGCTGTCGGCTGTGATGTCGACGGTGATCGTCTTCGACGTGTCGCCCGCGGCGAACTCGAGGTAGCCGGCGTCGGCGGTGTAGTCGCCGGGATGGGCCGCGCCGCTCGCGCCCGTGCCGTCGGCGGTGGTCCAGTACACCGACGCGGGCAACAGCGTCGTCCCGGTTTTGGTGACGGTGAGCGTGGTGGCGCCGTCGTCCTCGGCCGCTGTGGCCGTGGTGGAGTTGAACTGGATGGTGGGCTTGTCGGCGTCGTCGGTGATGGTGCCGACGGCGGTGCCTTTGAGGGCTGTCACCGAGGGGGCGTCGGTGCCGGTGGGCGTGCCGAGCGTCACGGTGAAGTAGTGGTCTGACTCGTAGATGCTGTCGCCGGTGGTGTTGACGGTGATGGTGCCGGCGGTTTGGCCTTGGGCGATGGTGATGCTGCCGCTGGCGGCGTCGGTGTAGTCGGTGCTGGTGGCGATAACGTGGGCGGGGTCGTCGCTGTAGCCGCGCCCGTCGGCGAGGGTGTAGGGGATGGTGATGCCGCCAGCGGGCGCGGCGGTCGTGATGGTCACGTCGAAGGTGACCGGGCTGCCCTCGGTGGCGGTGGCGGGCTCGATGGCGGCGCCGCCGGGGAGGGTGAACTCCTCGGTGGACAGCGCGTACAGGGGCCGCTGCTCGGCTCTGGGCGCGGGCTGGCAGTTGGTCGTGCCGACGGGTTGTCCCAGCGGCCCGCGGCTGTTGTCGTTGAGCAGCCCGTAGCTGACGTTCGGCGCGCCCGCTCTCAGATGCCGATCAGATCCCGTAAGGCCGTCGCAATTATTGGAGCGCTGGCCGCCGGCCTCCGAGCCGGTCCAGTAGCCGTTCGCGCTGGGGGTGGCCGCGGTGCCGTCGGCGTGGGTGGGGTTGGTCTCGTCGTCCCAGGTGCCGTCTAAGAAGTCGGCTTTGTTGTCGGCGACCTTGGTGCCGCCGACCCAGTAGATAGGGGCATCGGAGCCGGCTTCCTCCAGGTTGGCGTTGATGCTGGCGTTGCCTCCGCCGTTGACGCTGATCACGGCTTTGAACTTGCTGGCGTGCGGCTGAAGGTCCGGCACCCCGCCCTGCTTCAGCTGCGAGCCGGTGATCTCTTCGCGCACAAAACTGTTGTAGGGGTCCCAACCGTCCTCGCTGGCGTTCCTGGTCCCTCTGGTGACGTAGAGCAGCCGGAACCGGGCGCCGTCGTTCAGCCCGAGCGGCTTCAGCGACCAGTTGTTGGCCACCTGGATGGTCGCCGCCGCTGCGACCTCATCCTCATCGTCGGCGATGGCGAACCAGGCCTCGCCGCCGGCCGGGCTGGCCTCGACGCCGCCGCCGAGGTTGCCCTGCACAGGGGTGCTGCTGAACGGCTGTTCGGTGTCGGAGTCGAAGACGTAGAAGTCGTTGGGGAAGGTGACTGCGAACGCCTCGTCGTAGTGCTCGCCGTCGTCGAAATCGCCGCGGGCATGTACTTCGATGGTCGCGGTCTGCGCGCCAGCGCCGCGGAACTCGATGTAGCGGTAGCCGATGTGGTTGGGCGTGTTGCGGTTGGAGTGCTCGTAGGTGACGCCCGTCCCGGTGGCGGTCATGACGACGTCGTTGTGATGGGGCGGCCAGGCCACGTTCGCGCTGGCGCGCGGCCCGCGGTAGCTGTCCACGATGATGCGCAGCGGGTCGTGGTCGGACGGCAGCTGCGGGTCGTCGTCATCGTCGCGGTCGGGCGGGTCTTCCGGGAGCTGCGGATTATTGCCGTTGGCGACGGCCTCGACGCGCAAGGGCACCCGTACGTGCTCGCCCGCCACGAGGGCGCGGCCGAGCGAGATGGTGAGGGTGCGGTCGACGCGCAGGGGGTTGCCCTCCACCATGACCCGGGAGATGTTGGTGCCGGTCAAGTGGTCGCCAGGGTCCCGCACGCCCGTCCCGGCCATGGTGACCGTCGTCGCATCGTCGTCGGCGACGGTCAGCTCGTGGGCGACCGCCGCGAGGCCGCTGTAGCTGGAGTCACTGCTGCTGATCGCGTGGCTGATCGTGACGGCCGCATCGGCCGCGTCCGTGTTGTTGTCCGCGCCTGTGACGGTGACGGTCTGGGGTGTGCTCCAGATGCCGGCACCGCTGGGGGTGAACGTGAGCGACGCGCCCGCCGTGACCGCCGCCTTGGTCGCGTCGCTGCTGGTCACAGCGACGGTGACGGCGGCTGCGGGCACCGTGTTGAGACGCACTTTGTACGAATAAGTGCCGCCGTTCTCATCGACGCGGCCGTCGCCCGGGTCCACGACGGTCAGGCCGGGGACGGCCTCGGCGAGGGTGACCGACTGGAAGCGTTCGCCGGGGTCGCCCTGGGGGCGGTTCGGGCAGCCGTGCGCCGCGCACACGCCGCCAGCCAGATTCGACCGCAGGTAGTTGGCACGCAACGGCTCATCAGTCGGCGGCATCCCGATCTGAAGCGTCTGGCTGGCCGAGTCGCCGTCGGCGAGCGCGGTGACCTCGACCACGCCCTCCTGCACGCCCACGCCGGCCAGGGTGACGAGACCCTTTGTGCCGTCTTGGGAGTCGGCGTAGGTGACACCGGTCTGCCCGCCGGCCGCGGCCAGCGAGAAATTGGCACCCAGCGTCGCGCCGGCGAAGGTCAGCACCGCGGTGACCTCTTCGCCCGCGGCCAGCGAGCGGTCGAGCTTGACCAGCACCGTCGCCTTGTCGGCGCCGCCCTCCGTCGCGGTGTTGTCAGCAGGACTGTTGGGCAACAGGCGCACCCGGGTCGGCTCGTCGTCGTCGGTGACCCGCACCGGCACGCTGGGCAGGGAGATGGCGGTGTACACCTCGGCGTTGCCGAAGTCGCCGTCTTTGCCCGGGGTGCCCGGGGTGCGGAAGCGGTCGTTGTCCTTGTAGACGGCGAACGTCAGATTGCCCATAAGCGTCCCGCCCGGCGTGTCGACCGCGTTGTCGAACGCTACGAGGGCGACGTCCACGGCGAGCTCGGCAGGCGTCGGCGCTCTCGTCGTCGTGGAGGGCGCCACCGGCGGATTCGCCGTCGGGTCCCCGGGGTGGACCTCCGTGACCACGCTGGGGAAACTCGCCACCACATAGCCCGACACAAGCGTAGTCTGCTCGTCGGGCGACGGCGGCCCGGCGATGCGCGCAATCGACGTGGCAAAACCGTCGCCGTTGGCCGCCGTGGCGTCCACCCAGCCGACGATCACGATGTCCTCGGTCGGCGCCGCGTCAAGCGCGATCTTGAACCCGGCGCGCGTGTCGCTGCTGTCGCGGTTGCGGGTCGCCTCCATCACCGACAACGCGCTGCCGCCGGGAATGGTAACCGTCGTCCCCGTGCCCGACAAGACGGTGTCCGCCGCCGGCTCGGCGACCGCCACCGCCCACTCGCCCAACACCGTGCCGCCCACACAATCCGCAGTAGTACACAACCGCACCCCGAACGTCTCATCATCACCATCGCCATCCGCCAGCGCCGCCACCTCGAAGCTGACCGTGCCATGAGTAGCGTTGCGATAAGCACGCGGCGCGTCGGAATCAGGAGTGATCACCTGCGCCTGGCCGAGCAGATTGTCGGTGGTGACCCTCACATCGCCCGCCTCGGCGGTGAACGACCCCGCCACGCTTACATGCACGTAATAGCGGGAACGCTGCGTCACGTTCGAGATCAGGAACTCGCGGGTCTGCCCCTCGACAATCGTGACCCGGTTTAGAACCGCCTGGGAGGTGACCTGCTGCGCCGAAGACACAGACGCCCCCAACCCCAACGGCAAACCCGCCGGAACCGCCGCCAACACCGACGCGAGCAAAACCAGCGCCAACCCGGCGCCCAGCCAGCGCCTCACCGAACACACCACCCCGCAGGCACAACCCCCCCCCCCCCCGCGAGGAATCCAACCGTACCGCAGGCGCGCCAACAAGCTCAGAAAAACCCGAACCGCCATAACTCAACATTATCTACCCCCCCCCCCCCAAGTCAACCCCTCACCGCTTGACAAGTGACCGGACAACGGGGGGAACCTCACTTGTCTGGTGATCTCGGTTCTGGTCAGATCGTGGGCGCTGGCCGCTGCGGGCAACAGGGTCACCACAACACAAAAAACAGCGAACAGAGCGGTGAAACGGCAAGCCATCTTGGTGGTACCCTTCGGACGAGAGTTGAGCACTTCAAGCAAAGAGAAGTCAGCAGGCAACAGCTACTCGGGAGTAAGCATTGAGTCCAAGGGGATGCCCTGAGTAGGGGTCAAACCCCGTAACTCGCCGCTGAGAGGCCGAGAATGGGGGGATTTGGGGTCGATCTGGGCCGGCGAGCCCTCAGCGGCCCGTTAGCCGGCGAGGCCCTGGGCGAGTGTGCGGGCCGGTGGCGGGGGGTCAGCGCACCGGGCAGGCGGTCAAGTCAGCTCGGCCTGTTGTGGTCTCTGGCGTGGGGGGCTACCGAGTCGATGCGGCGGCGAGCGCCCCGGGTGTCAGCGCTTGTCGTAGGTGTGGGGGCCGCGG
Source organism: Acidimicrobiia bacterium (assembly GCA_022819825.1). Taxonomy (GTDB): domain Bacteria; phylum Actinomycetota; class Acidimicrobiia; order Acidimicrobiales; family Bin134; genus Poriferisocius. Next base: position 15,140 of record JAJEGM010000031.1, read on the forward strand.
TGACCGAGGGGCCGGTTGCAGCGCCGCCGCGACCGCCGCCCTATGTGCGGGCATCGGGTGGGCCGCCGGCCTGCGGGGAGGACGGGAACGACTGCTGAGGGCGTGCCGGTCCGGCTGGGAGCGGGCGATTGCGGTCTGGTGTGCCGTCCCCACATGCCGTCGGGGCGGGGTTCTGTGAGGGCGGCGAGCGCGGCGATGCGCTGGCTGTCGGCGAGCGGGCCGGGGAGACTGTCGATGGCTGCGGCGAGCGCGGCGGGAAGGCGGGAGGCGAGGTCGGAGACGCGTTCGGCGGCCCGGTCGGGATCGATTCCGGCTTCGGCGGCACAGTCTCGCCACGCTTGGGGCAGGTCTGCTTCGGACACCGACCAGGCGGTGCCGATCTGCATGGCCAGTGTGATGCCGCCCTCGCCTATCTCAGGTGGCGCCCACGGGGCTTTGGAGCACACGTCGTAGAGGGGGGCGAGCGCGGTTTCGCCTGCGCCCAGCAGGATGCTGTAGTTCTTGGCGTGGGCGTCGTCGGCGGCGAGCAGCCAGTTGCACGCCAGAGCGTCATAGAAGCGCTCTGTGTCGCCGGGAGAGCCGGCCCGGTTGAGCAGGCCGGCTATGTCGAACACAGCCGGACCGCCGTTGCGCTGGAATTTGAACCGGGACGGGAAGCCGAGCGCCTGACAAAAGTCCTCTTGGTGGACTCGCTCCACAACAACACCGCCGCCGGCAGTGCGGTCGTATCGCTCCACGGCGATGGCCCGCTGCCGCCCGGCGACAACGATCTCGGTTCGGGCGGCGGGCATCCCAGTCCGGCGCAACGCGTCCATGCAGACGTGCTCGACGAGATCGGTGTCGGGGTAGCCGGGCAGGGCGATTTTCAAGATGTGGGTGGACGGCGCGCCGCCGACGGGCGCGGCCCATGATCCGTCGCCGGTTTTGCACAGCACGGTTTTGGCCTGCGCTCCGGCGAGGCTGAACGGGGCCATAGGCCCTGCCTCAGCGGGCGGCGGCATGCCCGCTCGGAGCTGTTCCAAGCGCCGCTCGAGTTCTTGCTCGGACAAGGGGACGGAGCCGGGTGTGCGGGAGGCCATCTCGTCTAGCCGTTCCGGCGGGCAGAACTGGACGGCGCCGGCGCAGTCCCAGCCGATCTTGGTGGCGAGCAGGTCCATGGGGTCGTCGGAGAACGCCCCGTAGCGCGCCGCCCAGTATTCGCGGGCTTCGAGCCGGGCGGGGAGCAGCCCGTCCATCCAGTCGGCGATGTCGTGCTCGCCTTCTCCGAGGGGGATCGACAGCGACAGGGGTGCGGCGGCCCGATCTGTGGCGTAGTCGGAAGCGTAGGAGAACCAGCAGGCACCCTCCCGGCCCGCTCTGACCGTCCCGGCGACACGGCCGCCGAGGAGCACGACGAGGCCGCCTCGGTTTGTTTGCGCTGCTGTCATGGGCCGGCGAAGGAGGCGGCGTAGGCGGCGAGGCGCCCTGTTGGCGGAGCGGGGCACAGGTCGATCTCGTAGCCGAGCGCTGAGAGAACGGCGAGCACCGTTGCGGTGCTGGTGCCCCTAGAGGCCCCCTCGATCTCGCTGATGCGGCCGCGGGGCACACCGGCGGCGGCGGCGAGGTCGGCCTGGGTCATCTTCTGGGCGCGGCGTAACTCGCGCACGGCATCCCCCAGCCGTTCAGCGTCTACGATGCGGGCGATCCGCCCCTCATGATCCACACCCACAGTATAACTGTGCCGCACGACATATCGTGCAACTGGGTTATATGTCGGGTTGGTGGGCCCCGCCGCCTGCCGTCTATTGCGCCTGCCTGGACACGGCGGTGGCCATGTCGGCTGCTTCGCCGGCGGTCGCTTCCCCCTCGGGGGGCGGGCGTCTGCCGAAGACGATATCCCACCACGGGCGCAAACTGTCGCCGGTCATCCAGTCGAGCATCCCCGGCCCGTCGATCTTCAAGCGGATGCGGTGCCCGCTGGGAATACGGGTGTCCAACTCGATGCTCGTCGCGGTTTCACAGGCGGTGTGCGAACAGGCGGGTTCCGCCCAGCGGTATCTCGGTGCGGCCGGTCTTGGCGTAGAAGCGGCGGCCCTGTCGCTGTCGGAGTTCGCCGTCACCTCGAAACGGATCCTCTTGTACACCGCATCCGGATACGCCCGCGGGCCGTCGCTGTCAGGAACGATCGCCAACGCCCGCCCCAACAGATCATTCGTCGAGGCCGTGATATCGCCCGCCTCAGCAGAAAACGACCCCGCCACACTGAAATGAAGAAAATACCGCGGACGCGACGCTATGCCCGAAATCTCAAAATCCCGAGTCTGCCCCTCGACAATCGAAGTCCGATGCAAAACCGCCGAGCCAGCCGAAAACAAGGTCCTGAGAGTCCCCTAGCGGTTTGGAGGGTGGTGTGATGCCCAGAACCCGTCCAATCGGTAGCGTAGAACCCGTCCAATCGGTAGCGTGGGCGCATGGGCGACTACGTTGCGAGGATCGTCGATGACGAGTTGGACGAACTTTTGGCCGGCTTGCCCGCCATCGCGATCGAGGGTCCTCGGGCGGTGGGGAAGACTGAGACTACGCTTCGCCGGGCGGCAACTGTACACCGCCTCGACGATCCGAGGCATCGGGAAGTCTTGAGCGCGGAGCCGGAGCGCCTCGTCGCCGGCGCTTCCCCGATTCTGATCGATGAATGGCAGCGGATGCCGTACTCGTGGGATCTGGTTCGGCGGGCCGTGGACCATGACCGCTCCGCGGGGCGGTTCCTGCTAACCGGGTCGGCATCACCCGTCGAGGCACCGACCCACTCCGGCGCGGGGCGGATCATCACCGTGAGGATGCGGCCACTGTCGCTGGCGGAGCGCGGTTTGGCCGAGACAACGGTGTCTCTTGCCGATCTGATCAGCGGGCGCAGGCCGCCGCTGCAAGGGGCCTCGAATGTGCGCCTTGGCGAATATGCCGACGAGATCGTCCGCTCGGGCTTCCCAGCCACCCGGCGCCTGTCTTCCCGCTTGGTCCGAGCCGAACTAGACGGCTACATCGAGCGCATCGTCGAGCACGAGTTCAACGAGTTGGGCCGCGAGGTCCGCGACCGCAGGTCGCTGCGATCATGGATGACCGCTTTCGCCGCCGCGACCTCCACTTCGGCGTCCTACGCGACAATCCGAGACGCCGCCACCGCAGGCGAGTCGGACAAGCCAGCCAAGTCGACGGCGATCGCCTATCGAAGAATTCTGGCGCAGCTATGGATGATCGAGGAGGTGCCGGCCTGGCTTCCGACCAACAACCGGCTCACGCGCCTGGCCGCCTCACCCGTCCACCAGATGGCCGATCCTGCCCTGGCGGCCCGCCTGCTCGGCATCGATAGAGACGCTCTGGTGGACGGCGCCGACGCCGGCCCCGCCATGCCGCGGGACGGCACGCTCTTGGGCGCGCTGTTCGAGTCTCTTGTCACACAGTCGGTAAGGGTCTACGCCCAGGCCAATGAAGCTCGGGTCTCACACCTGCGGACCCGAGCCGGTGAGCGGGAGATAGATCTAATCGTCGAACGAGCCGACGGCCGCGTAGTCGCGCTCGAAGTGAAGCTCTCGGCCCTCGTCAACGACAACGACGTGAAGCACCTTCACTGGCTCGCCGACCGGATCGGACCCAACCTGATAGACGCGGCAGTAATCACCACCGGCCAAGAGGCCTACCGCCGCGCCGACGGCATAGGAGTGATACCAGCAGCCCTGCTAACCGCTTGACAGCCTCTCTTGGCGGATGCGCCACCACATGCCGTCCGGTCAAAGGGGCCCCCACACCTACTGGCATGGGTGGGTGTCGCCCTCGCTGAGTAATCTGCCGGTCGATGCCCTGTGCCGACCGCCCTCGCTCCCGATGATTCTCCGGCACCTGCGAGTGGTCGAAGTGGGCGGGGGCATCTCGGGCCCCTATGCGGGAAAGCTGTTGGCCGACGCCGGAGCCGACGTAATCAAGGTGGAGCCCGTTGGCGGGGAGCCATTGCGGCGTTGGTCGGCTTCTGGCGCAGAGTTGGGCGACAAAGACGGGCCGCTGTTCCAGTTTCTGAATACCTCCAAGCGCTCGGTGATTGGCGACCCGAGCGACCCGGAAGTCGCTGACTTGCTGGCCAGCGCCGACATCCTCATCGACTCCACCGAAGAGGGACTGCCCCCGGCAATCATCAGAGCCGCACGCAAGGCCAACCCCGCACTGGTGCTGGTGTCGATCTCTCCGTGGGGACGCACCGGTCCGTATGCTCACAGGCCAGCCACCGAGTTCACCTTGCAGGCCGAGTGCGGCGGCATCGGCAAACGGGGCAACCCCGAGCGGCCGCCGGTTCAGGCCGGCGGCGCCATCGGCGAGTGGACCGCAGCGATCTACGCCGGGGTGGGGGCGCTGGCCGCGGCCCGAGCCGCCGGGCGCAGCGGTCGAGGCGACCACGTGGACGTTTCCATGTTCGAGACCATGGTCATGACCATGAATACCTACGCATGGATAGCGGCCGAGTTGAGCGGCGACACCGACCCCGTGCGACCCGGTCGCAACGTGGAACTGCCCTCCATCGAGCCCACCGCGGACGGCCACGTGGGCTTTTGCACGGTAGCCCGCCAGCAGTTCCTGGACTTCTTGGTGATGATCGGCCGCTCCGATTGGCTCGAGGATGAGGAGATGTGCGGCTACGGCGGCCGCTGGAAGCGACGGGACGAATTCCGAGCGGCCATGCACGCCTGGACCACCCAGCGGACCACGGCCGAGGTGATCGCCGAAGCATCAGCTCGGCGCATTCCGGTGGCCCCCATCGGCACCGGGGCATCCGTGCCCACTTTGGAGGCGTTCTCCGGGCGGGATGCCTTCACCACCAATCCCTCGGGCGGCTTCACCCAGCCAGCTGTCCCCTACCAACTGCACGGCACTGAAACCCGGCCCTTCGAGGCGGTCCCCGCGGCCGGTGAACACACCGGACAGATTGAGGCCCGCACCCCCCAGCCCAACCGAGGCGAACCCGCCGCCCTCCCCCTGGCCGGCGTGCGGGTGATCGACTTCACCGCCTGGTGGGCCGGGCCCATCGCCAGCCACTCTCTGGCGCTGCTCGGCGCCGATGTGGTCAAAATCGAGTCCGTGCAGCGGGCCGACGGCATGCGCTTCGCCTCCGCCCAACCGCCGTCGCAAGACCAGTGGTGGGAATGGGGCATGGTCTTCCACGGGGCCAACACCAACAAGCGTGACGTTACCCTCGACCTCCGCTCCCCGGAAGGTGTTGCTGTGGCCGAGCGGCTCATCGCCGACGCCGATGTGGTGATCGAGAATTTCACCCCCAGGGTGATGGAGGGCTTCGGTCTCACTTGGGAGCGGCTCTCGGCCCTCAATCCAAGGCTGATCATGACCAGGATGCCCGCCTTCGGACTCAGCGGCGCCTGGCGCAATAACACCGGCTTCGCCCAGACCATGGAACAGCTCACCGGAATGGCCAACATCACCGGCTATCCCGACGAGGATCCCCAAATTCCCCGGGGACCGTGCGATCCGCTGGCGGGCATGCATGCGGTGTTCGCCACCCTCACCGCCCTCGAGGAGCGAGACCGCACCGGTCAGGGCCGTCTGGTAGAGGTCACCATGGTGGCCGCCGCCCTCAATGCCGCATCCGAGCAGTTGGTGGAGTATTCAGCCCTCGGCCGCCAGCTCCCCCGGGAAGGCAACCGGGGGCCGCGGGCCGCTCCCCAGGGGGTGTACCCCGCGGCCGGCTTTGAGCGCTGGGTGGCCGTGGCGGTGGCGAACGACCTCCAGTGGAAGGCCCTCTGCAACCTGCTCGACCGCCCCGACTGGGCCGAACACGACACCGCCGACAAGCGGCAGGCTGCCGCCGACGCTATCGACGCCGGGCTCGGCGAATGGATCGCCCCCCAAACCGACGCCGACGCGGTGGAGCAGCTGAACGCAGCCGGGGTCCCGGCCAGCGTGGTGGTGCTGCCCGCCGAGATCGGCAACCACCCCCAGCTTCGAACCCGCTCGTTCATCGAGCCCATAGACCACCCTGTGTGCGGCGAGGTCTCCGCCGCCAGCCTCCCGTTCCGGTTCGAAACATCACCCGGCCCCTGGACGAAGACACCGGCACCCACACTAGGCCAGCACAATCACGAGGTGCTGGCCGGCGAGTTGGGGCTGACCGATGATGAGTTGGCCGAATTGGAGGCCAAGGGCGTCATCGGCACCCGCCCTGCCGGGCTCTAGCTGACTACCCTTGCTCAGAGTGTCTCGGAAGGAAACGGATATGCGGCGATGGATTCTGGCTATGGTTGTCGCATTGGCGCTGGTGGCGGCAGCCTGCGGGGGCAATGACGATGCCGAGTCGGGGGGCGATGCCCCATCGGTGAGCACCGAAGAAGCTGAAACCGAGGCACCCGCGGGCCAAGATGCTGAACCGGCTGCAGCCGAAACCGAGGCCGAACCTCAGACCGCAGAACCCGAAGAGGGCGAACCCGAACCCGCAGAACCGGAAGAGGGCGAACCCGAACCCGCAGAACCGGAAGAGGCGCAGCCCGAAGAGACTGCACCAGAAGAGGCAGCCCCCGAAGAGCCCGAACCCGAATCGTTCGTGCTCACCGCCTCGTTCCGCGGGGTCACCGAGACCGAGATCAAGATCGGCGTCGGGTTCGTCGACGCCAGCGAATTCGGGATCGACAGCGGCGACATTGAGGCCCAGTGGAAGGCTGCGATCGACAGGGCCAATGATGCCGGAGGTGTCAACGGGCGACTTCTGGCACCCGTATTCGCCAGCTATTCGCCGGTCGACGATGCCGCCATCGAGGCGGTATGCGTGCAATTCACCGAAGATGAGGAGGTCTTCGCGTTTGTGGGCTTCGTCCTCTGGGACGGAGTGCTCTGTTATACCGAGCTGTATGGGTTCCTGGCAGTGAACACAGCAGATATGGCACCCGACGTCCTTGAGCGAAGCGGCGGGCTGCTCTTTACAGCGCAAGCGGGCCTCATAGAGAAGATCTCCGGTCTCGTCAACGCCGCTGCCGGCGATGGGCTGATCGACGGTAAGAAGATCCAGATTCATGCGTCAGCTGACGACCAGACCTTGCTTGGGCCAGTGCAGGAGTTGGTTGAAGCCGCTGGCGGTATCGTGACCCGGGCGGTGTACGGAACTGCCACCCCTGGTGATCTCCCGGCCGGGGAGGCAGAAGCCGATGTCTGGATCGAACGTGCCGAAGCCGATGGTGCCGACGCCATCTTGGCCTTCAACACTGCCGGCTATGGAGCGACTGGAGCCGTAGAGCGGGCTGGAAGTGATCTGGTGGTCATCACCGACTCGATCGCCCGTGCGGGCTACATCGACCTCGGCTACGACCCGAGCCAAGTCGACATATATGCATACGGCGTCCCAACACTCCAGGACCTTTACAACGCCGGTGTGGCTGGCGTGGCAGAGTGCGTGGAGAACTACGAATCCCGCAGCGGAAACGTGGTCAACGTCAATGTTCCCAGCCCAAGGCCCAACAATCTCCCCGCGACTATCCGGGCGTGTCGCGGCGTTGATCTCTTCGTCGCAATAGCCACTGCCGCGGGGCCGGTGCTCACCCAGGATTCGTTCCTCGAGGCAGCCCGAGGGCTGGGATCATTCGACCTCACCGGCACCACCTCCGCCTCGCTCGGCAACGGCAAGTACAGCGCCGACAACGCACCACTCGTTCGGCTCTTCTGGGACTCAGAGACCAGCAATTTCGTCAGCGGGAACTGATCTCGGTCAAAACCAGAGGCGAGTCCGCAGCCCCTACGACGAGGCCGCCGAATCAGGTGGGCTGGGGTCGATGCCCAGGGTGGCCGATTCGACCAGTTCCACCAGGTTGTCCGGATCGCAGTCCATTGTGCCCTGGGTGGCGGGGTGGCGGCGGATCCAGCCGCTGGGAGTGGGGCTCATTAGCAGGAAGCACGGCGAGGGGATTCCCTCCGCGGGGTTGGTCGGCCCGTGCAGGCCCCGGCCATCCCACTCGGTAATGGTGCGCGCCGACTCGATCACCTGTTCCCGGCTCAGCCCCCCTCCACTGTTGAACATCGCCCGATTGACCGCTTCCTCGAACAGCAGCGCCGACGCCCAACTCGACAGGCCGATCAAGTCCACTTCGGCCTCTTCGTCCACTTCTTCCCTCAAGAAGAGCACATATCTCACCAATTCGACGTTGTCACCCGGTTCCTCAAAGGGCAGCATCCCGATGCTCACCCAGAGGTCCGATCCCAACTCGGCCACTTCGCCTACCCAGCTCTGGGTGTAGCAGTCTGCGCCGCAGAGGACGAATGTCAGCCCGTCCTCAGGCTCCTCTTCAACCGCTCCTTCATCTCGGATATCGTCAGCGGGCACTTGCTCAGAGCCCACCCCGCCCGTCTCAGCAGGAGCCTCTTCAGGCGCCGCGGTGGGATCCTCCACAGGCTCTGGGAACTCAAAAGTGGGCAGTTGGGCGAAGAGGTTGGCTCGGGCTTCGAGCAATTCCATCAGCCGGCCGCTGTCCGCCGACCAGGTGATGCCCAGAACTCCGGCTTCCAGCATGGCGGAGACCATCGCGTCGTAGTCATCGCCGGTCACGTCGGCGGTCGCCTTAAAGGAGAAGTTGAATCCTCCTGCCGTGGCGGCCTCGATATCCCGTTGCGCCTGGTAGAAGGCCACCGGAAGGTCCAGCACCACCGTGCCCACTGACCCCGCCGCCAGCGGAAGACGCTCGCTCAAGTACTGGGCCGGGCCGGCCTGCCCCACAGTGTTGGAGGTTGGATTGGAGACAAACGTAACTGGCGACGCCCGCCGGTCTGGGCTCAGAGCAGCGGCTGGGAAATCGGGCAGACGGCAGGACTCATCATTCAAGATGTCGACCCCGTCGCCGTCGAACAACGCGTACGACCCCACCAGGGCGAAGATGTCGCTCTCGCAGGCCTCCTGAATCGCGGCCCGGTGGTCGTACACGTTGGCGTCAAAGAGCACAACCTCCACATCCCGCCCGCCAAGGCCGCCGGTGCTGTTCACCGCCTGGGCCCAGGCCCGCATCGCCAGCCACGCCGACTCGCTGCCGTCGGTCACCGCGTTGCTTGAACTGGCGTCGGCGATCACTCCGATTCGGATCACCTCATCGCTGACCCCGGTGCGTGTCGGTGGAACTGTCGGCGCCGGGACCACCGTGTCCACGGCCTGCGGGGTGGGGGTAGGAGTGGCCAATTCAGGCGATGACACCACCGGCCCCCGGAGATCCGGGGTCTTGCAGCCCGCGACCACCAAGGCCAGCGCCACCGTCAGCGCGACGGACGCGGTTGCAATCTTGAAGAAGCGGGCGAGCCGCACCCCTTTATCGTCGCACGTCGCTGCCGCCGCGCGGGCAGCAGGTTCAGGCTCGGGCCGCGGCGAAGCCCTGCTCCAGGTCGGCGATGATGTCGTCCACCGACTCCAAGCCAACCGACAGCCGCACCAGGCCGGGATACACACCGGTGCTCACCTGCTCCTCTTCGGTGAGCTGGGAGTGGGTGGTGGAGGCCGGGTGGATCACCAGGCTGCGCACGTCGCCGATGTTGGCCACATGGCTGTGCAGGGTGAGCGCGTTCACGAACTTCTCGCCGGCGTCGCGTCCGCCCTTGATGTGGAAGGCGGGCACCGAGCCGTAGCCCTTGCCGTCGGTGTAGTGGTTCATCCGCTCGTGCCACGGGCTGGACGACAGTCCGCCGAACTGCACCGACTCCACCTGGTCGTGGCCCTCGAGGTACTCCGACACGGTCTGGGCATTGGAGCAGTGCCGCTCCATGCGCAGGCTGAGCGTCTCCAACCCCTGGAGGAAGTAGAAGGCGTTCTGCGGGGAGATAGCCGCACCGATGTCCCGAAGCAGCTGCACCCGGGCCTTGATGATGAAGGAGCCGTTGCCCAAAGCCGGCCAAAAGGCCAGTCCGTGGTAGCTGGGGTCGGGCTCGGTGAAGTTGGGGAATCGGCCGCTGGCCCCGTAGTCGAAGGTGCCGCCGTCGATGATGACTCCACCGATGGAGTTGCCGTGGCCGCCGATGAACTTGGTCATGGAGTGGACCACAATGTCGGCCCCGTGCTCCAGCGGGCGGATCAGATAGGGAGACGGCACCGTGTTGTCCACCATCAGCGGGATGCCCTCGGCATGGCCCACCGCGGCGACGCCCTCGATGTCGAGGCAGTCGTTCTTGGGGTTGCCGATGGTCTCGGCGTACAGCACCTTGGTGTTCTCCTGGATGGCGTTCTTCCAGGCACCCAGGTCGTCGGGGTCTTCGATGAACGACACCTCGATGCCCATCTTGGGCAGGGTGTAGTGCAGCAGGTTGTAGGTGCCGCCGTACAGCGAGGCGGAGGAGACAACGTGGTCGCCCGACTCGGCCAGGTTCAAGATGGCCAGCGTCTCCGCGGCCTGTCCCGAGGCCATGGCCAGCGCCCCGGGGATCCCGATGGCGGTCTCAGTGCCACCCTCCAGCGCGGAGAGCCGGGCCTCCAGCACCATCTGGGTGGGATTCATGATCCGGGTGTAGATGTTGCCCACCTCGGCCAGCCCGAACAGGGCGGCAGCGTGCTCGGTGTCGCGGAACACATAGGAGGTGGTCTGGTAGATGGGCACAGCCCGCGATCCGGTGGCCGGATCGGGCTCCTGCCCAGAGTGGATCTGCTTGGTCTCGAAACCCCAGTTTTCGCTCACGGCTCTTCTCTCTTCCTTCCGGAGTTGCCGGATAGATACTAATGAATTGCTGCCGTTTGGCAGCTATCGAAGGCGGGCACGGGAACTAATCCTTCCCTTGGCCCCCAGATACTGCTTGAACACTCTGGCGGCCCTCGGAGATCCACGGCATCATGGCTCGCAGCTCCGCCCCTACCTGTTCGATGGGGTGCTCTTGGCCCTCGGCTTCCAGGCGCAGGAAGTTGGGCCGTCCACTGCGGCTCTCGCTCATCCACTCATCGGCGAAAGATCCGTTCTGGATCTCGCTTAGGATCCTCTTCATCTCGGCCCGGGTGTCCTCGTTGATGATGCGGTCTCCCCGGCTCAGGTCGCCGTACTCGGCGGTGTCGGAGATGGAGTAGCGCATCCCGCCGATTCCCTCCTCGTACATGAGGTCGACGATGAGCTTCAGCTCGTGGAGGCACTCGAAGTAGGCCACCTCAGGCTGGTATCCGGCCTCGCACAGGGTCTCGAATGCCGCAGTCACCAGCGAAGTGAGCCCGCCGCACAGCACCACCTGCTCGCCGAATAGGTCGGTCTCGCACTCCTCGGCGAAGGTGGTCTCGATCACCCCGGCCCGCGCCCCTCCGATGGCGTCGGCGTAGGCCAAGGCCAGCTCTCGGGCGCTGCCAGTGGCGTCCTGGCCCACCGCGATCAGACACGGCACGCCGCCGCCCTCCACATAGGTGCGCCGCACCAGATGGCCGGGACCCTTGGGGGCAACCATGGCCACGTCTACGCCCTCGGGGGCCGAGATCAGGTCGAACCGCACGTTGAAGCCGTGGGCGAAGAACAGGGCATCGCCTGCCTGGAGGTGGGGCTCGATGTGGGCCTGGTAGATGTCGGCCTGCTCGGTGTCGGGCAACAGCAGCATGATGATGTCGGCTTCGGCCGACGCCTCGGCCATAGACATCACCCGCAGCCCGGCCTCGGCGGCCTTGGCGGCCGACGACGACCCGTCTCGCAGCCCCACCCGCACGTCGATACCCGACTCCTTCAGGTTCAGGGCGTGGGCGTGGCCTTGCGACCCGTACCCCAAAATCGCCACCTTGCGGTCGGCAATGTGGGAGCGGTCGACGTCTTTCTCATACAACACGGTTGCCATTGGTTGTCCTTACAGTCGGTATTGGCTTTCGATCTCGTTCTGATCAGGGGGCCAGGGGGTCGGGGGCGGCTTTGACCAGCTTGGGCAGGGCCACCTTGCCGGTGCGCTGCACGTCCACGATCCCATAGGGTCGCAGAAGGTCTTCGAAGTCATCCACTCGGCTGGGCGATCCGGTAAGCGACACCATGATCTCGTCGTAGCCCACATTCAACACGGTGGCCTGGAATATCCGTACCAGGTCCAAGATCTGGCCCCGGATCTCTGGATCGGCCCTCACGGTGACCATCATCAGCTCCCGCTCCACGCTGGCGGCAGGATTCAGCTCCCGGATGTCCACCACGTTGACCAGCTTGTCGAGCTGCTTCACCACCTGCTCCATCGGCGCGGCGTCCACCCCCACCACGATGGTCAGCCGGCTGAACCGCTCGTCGTCGGTGGGGGCCACGGCCAGCGACTCGATGTTGAACCCCCGCCGGGCGAATAGCCCTGCCACTCGGGCCAGCACGCCGGCCTTGTTCTCCACCCGCACTACCAGTGTGGTGGTGCCCCCGCCGTCGGCGGCGGTCATCGGGGCTGGTCCCGCTGAGAGGGATCCACCACCACGTCGCTGTTGGACATACCAGCCGGGACCATGGGGAAGACGTTCTCCTCAGCTTCGCAGCGGAACTCCACCACCACCGGCTGATCGTTGATCTCATTGGCCTGGGCGATGGCCGGGCCAACTTCCTCGGGCGACTCCACCCGAAGCCCGACACAGCCCAGCGCCTCGGCCCACATCTTGTAGTCGGGCACGTCGCGGGTGAGATACACCTCGGAATAGCGCTCCTCGTAGAACATCTCCTGCCACTGGCGGACCATGCCCAGGTAGGCGTTGTTGATGAGGGCCACCTTGATGGGGAACCCCTCGGTGGCTGCGGTGACCAGCTCTTGGGCGGTCATCTGGAAGCAGCCGTCTCCGTCCACTGCCCACACCATGCGGTCGGGCCGGCCCGCCTTGGCCCCGATGGCGGCGGGGATGGCGAACCCCATTGTGCCCAGGCCGCCCGAGTTCACCCATGTGTAGGGGTGGTTGAACTTCCAGTACTGGCTGGTCCACATCTGATGCTGGCCCACTCCCGAAGCCACGATGGTGTCGGAGGGGGTGGAGTCCCTTAGCTGCTCCAGCACGTACTGGGGCTTCAGCAACTCGTCGCCCTTCGACTGCTCATAGGTCAACGGGAACCGCTCCTGCCATCCGCTGATCCGGGACCGCCACTGGTTGCGGTCGGGCTGCGCCTCGCTGCCCCCCATCTCCTTCAGCGCCTTCACCAACTCCTCAATGACCACCCGGCAGTCGCCCTGGATGGCCACGTCCGGGCGGCGCACCTTGCCCAGCTCGGCGCTGTCGATGTCCACGTGGACGATCTTGGCCAGGGGGGCGAACTCGCCCACCTTCCCGGTCACCCGGTCGTCGAAGCGGGCCCCCAGCGCGATGAGCAGGTCGGCCTCCTGCATGGCGGTGACCGCGGTGTAGTTCCCGTGCATGCCGGGCATGCCCAAACACAGCGGGTGGTCGTCGGGGAAGCCTCCCCGGTTCATCAGCGTGGTGACCACGTGGATGCCGGTCATTTCAGCCAGCTCCAAGAGGGCTTCCGCCCCCCGGGACTTCAAGATGCCGCCCCCGGTGTAGAGAACCGGGCGCTCAGCCTCGCAGATGAGCTTGGCCGCTTGGCGGATCAGCTCGGCATCACCCGCCTGGTTGGGGAGGTAGCCGGGCAGGTCGTGGCTGTCGGGGGTGTACCACTCCATCGCCGATCGGGGATTGTTGGGGTCGACGATGTCTTTGGGGATGTCCACCAGCACCGGGCCGGGACGGCCGGTGGTGGCGATGTAGAAGGCGTCGTGGATCACCTGAGGGATGTCGGCCGCTTCGGTCACCAGGTAGTTGTGCTTGGTCACCGACATGGTGATGCCGGTGGTGTCGCACTCCTGGAAGGCGTCGGTGCCGATGGCCGCGTAGGGCACCTGGCCGGTGACCACCACCATGGGGATGGAGTCCATGTAGGCATCGCACAGCGGGGTGACGATGTTGGTAGCCGCCGGACCCGAGGTGACCATGGCCACGCCGGGGCGGCCGGTGGCGTGGGCGTACCCCTCAGCCATGTGGCCGGCGCCCTGCTCGTGGCGCACCAGCACGTGGCGGATGGACGAGTCGATCAGCGGGTCGTACACCGGCAGGATGGCCCCGCCGGGCAGCCCGAACAGGATGTCCACGCCCTCGTTCTCAAGGGCCTTCATCAGGGCTTGTCCGCCGTTCATATTCATGTTTGGAAACCGTTCATCTTGAAATCCACTGGTGAGATTCTGCTTTGGATCAACCTTTCGGGCTTGTCCTAAAAGGAAAGACCTCCCGGTGTGGGAGGTCGGAAGCGCTCGGTCTCCGGGTCGGCCGGGACCGTGCGCTATAGGCGTACTACGAGAATCGCTCCAGTGTGGGGATGGCGCTTCATAGGATGCGACCAGTATGAACGCTAGGGCCTGCCTGTGACAAGACGGTTAGGGGTCTATCCCGGCTCGTTCAACCCGCCCACCATCGTTCATCTGGCCATCGCCGAGGCGGCCAGGGACCAGCGTGGGCTCGACCGGGTGGATTTGACGGTGTCGCGGGTGGCGCTGGGCAAGGAGCTAGGGGTGGGACCAACGTTCGATGATCGCATCGCCGTGCTGGAGGCGTCGGTGGCCGACATAGATGGTCTGGAGGTGGTGGTGACCGACCATCAGCTCCTCGCCGACATCGCCCAGGGATACGACGTGGTGGTGATGGGCGCCGACAAGTGGGCCCAAGTGCTGGATCCGGCGTTCTACGGACAGTCGGAGGAGGCCCGCGACCTGGCGGTGGAAGCCCTGCTCATGTTGGACCTGGCCATCGCTCCCCGACCGCCGTTCTCGATACCGGCGGGCGCGGCGCTGAACATCGGCCCTGAGATGATTGCGGTGTCGTCCACCGGAGCGCGCCAGGGCCGGTTGGAGTGGATGACCGCCTCGGCCCGCGCGTTCGACGACGCCACCGGCGCCTGGTCGACCCCCGATCCTTAGAGGGCTCGGCTAGGCCTCGGTGATGGCGCCCTTTTCGGCGCCTTGGGCCAAGCGAGCGTATTTGGCCAGCACACCCTTGGTGTAGCGGGGCTCAGGCGGCTTCCAGTTGGCCCGGCGCTCGGCCAGGGTGGCCTCGTCCACCAGCAAGTCGATGGAGTGGTCTCGCACGTCGATGCGGATGGTGTCGCCCTCAGCCACGAGCGCAATCGGCCCGCCCTCGGTGGCCTCGGGGGCCACATGGCCTACGCAGAAACCGTGGGTGCCCCCCGAGAACC
The DNA here is from genome assembly GCA_022819825.1 of Acidimicrobiia bacterium. Classification (GTDB taxonomy): domain Bacteria; phylum Actinomycetota; class Acidimicrobiia; order Acidimicrobiales; family Bin134; genus Poriferisocius. The sequence goes on from JAJEGM010000031.1 coordinate 30,277, forward strand.
GGCCGTCGGTAACCAACGCGGCGTCTCCCCCGCGGCCTGCGCCCTTCATCGCACCGGTGATGGCCAGCATCTCCCTCATGCCGGGGCCGCCCTTGGGCCCCTCATAGCGGATCACCACGATGTCGCCGGCTTCGATGCGGCCGTTGAGCACCGCGTCCATGGCCGCGTCCTCACCGTCGAAAACCCGGGCCCGGCCCTCGAAGTGGTCGAAGTCGATGCCCGCCACCTTCAACACCGCGCCGTTGGGGGCCAGCGAACCGGTGAGCACGGCGATGCCGCCGATGTCGTGGAGCGGATCGTCTAAGCCGTGGATCACGTCTCCATCGGGGCCGGGCGGGTCGAGCAGGGCCAGGTTCTCGGCCATAGTCTTGCCGGTGACGGTGATCTCATCGCCGTGCAACAGGCCCTCCTCCAGCAGCATCTGCATCACCACCGGAACCCCGCCGATGCGATCGATATCGGCCATGTGGTATTTCCCATGGGGCTTGGTGTCGGCCAGATGGGGAACCCGGGCCGCCACCTTGTTGAAGTCATCCAGCTCCAGTTCCACCCCGGCTTCCCAGGCGATGGCCAGCAAGTGCAGAACTGCGTTGGTCGACCCGCCCAGGGCCATGGTCACCGCGATGGCGTTTTCAAAGGCTGCTTTGGACATGATGGTGCGGGGCCGGATGTTCTCCCGCAAGAGTCCGATCACCGCGGTGCCGCTGGCATAGCTGTAGTCGTCGCGGCGGCGGTCCACCGCGGCGGCCGAAGCGCTTCCCGGCAGCGACATCCCCAGTGCCTCCCCGATCGACGCCATGGTGTTGGCCGTGAACATCCCCGCACACGAGCCCTCGGTGGGACAGGCGTTGCGTTCAATGGCGTCGAGCTCCTCGTCGTCGATGTCGCCCACCGCATGAGCCCCGACTGCCTCAAACACGCTCACGATGTCGAGCACCTGACCGTTGTGCTGGCCGGGGAGGATGGATCCGCCATAGACGAACACCGACGGCAGGTTGAGCCGGGCCGCGGCCATCAACATGCCGGGAAGCGACTTGTCGCAGCCCGCGAAGCTGACGAAAGCGTCTAACCGCTCGGCGTGCATCACTGCCTCTACTGAGTCGGCGATGATCTCCCGGCTCACCAGCGAGGCCCGCATTCCCTCGTGGCCCATGGAGATGCCATCGGACACCGCAATGGTGTTGAACTCGATGGGGAAGCCGCCGGCGTCGCGAACGCCCTGCTTGGCCCGCTTGGCCAGCCGGTCCAGCGGCAGATTGCACGGCGTCACCTCGTTCCACGAAGACGCCACCCCCACCTGGGGCTTGTCCCAGTCGTCATCGGTCATGCCCACCGCCCGCAGCATGGCCCTGGCTGGCGCCCGCTCGGCCCCTGTTGTCACCTCGTGAGAACGTGGCTTCATATCGCTCATAGCGACAGGCTATCTAGCAACATGGCGCGAATTAGAGGGCTAATGGGATTGCACAAGTCGCCCTTTGACCGGGAGATCGCCCGCCTGGCCGTTCCAGCCCTCGGCGCGCTGATTGCCGAGCCGCTCTACACCCTGGCCGACACCGCGGTGGTGGGTCATCTGGGCACGCCCCACTTGGGCGGACTGGCAGTGGCGTCGCAGGTGCTACTGGGGGCGCTGTCGCTGTTCATCTTCCTGGCCTACGGAACCACCGCCGCGGTGGGGCGGCTCATCGGGGCGGGCGACCATCGCCGGGCCGCGCAGCAGGCGGTGCAGGGGCTGTGGTTGGCCGGGGCGGTCGGCGCGGTGCTGGCCGCAGCGGCCTTCGTGTTCGCCGACCCCCTGCTGAGGATCCTCGGGGCCGACGGCGAGGTGCTGGCCCAGGGCCGGATCTACTTGCGGATCAGCCTCTTCGGCCTGCCGGGCATGCTCATCACCTTGGCCGGGGTGGGCTACCTGAGAGGGCTTCAAGACACACTGCGCCCACTGAAGGTGGCGGTATTCACCGCCGGGCTGAACCTTGCCCTAGAGCTGGTGCTGATCTACGGGCTCGGCTTCGGTATCGGCGCCTCGGCGCTGTCAACCGTGGTGGCCCAGTGGCTCGCGGCGGGGGCCTATGTGTGGTGGATTCGGGAGGCGGTGAAAGTCCACGGGGTGACCATGGCCCCCGACCGCTCGATGATCGCCCGTCTGGCGGTGGTGGGATTGGACTTGTTCTTGCGGACCGCGGCGCTGCGGGCCTCGTTCACCATGTCGGTGGCGGTTGCCGCCCGCCTGGGAGACATCGAGTTGGCCGCCCACGAGGTGATCTACCAACTCATGTTCTTCTTAGCCCTGGTTCTGGATGCGGTAGCCATCGCCGGGCAGGCCATGATTGGCCGCTTCCTCGGTGCCAACGAGCTGGACCACGCTCGGGCCGCCGGTCGCCGCATGATCGAGTGGGGACTGGCCACCGGATTGGCGGCCACCATTGTGCTGCTGGCGACCAGACCGTGGCTCCCCCTGGTGTTCTCCAGCGATGAGGCAGTGCTCTCCCTCGTAGGATTCTTGATGCTGCACCTAGCGTTCATTCAGCCGATAAACGGGGTGGTGTTCGCCCTCGACGGCGTGCTGATCGGCGCCGGAGACATGCGCTTCCTCGCCGTGGCCATGGCCAGCGCTGCCGCGGTGTTCATCCCCCTGGCCCTGTGGGTGATGGCCGCCGGCGCCGGCATCGGCTGGCTCTGGGGCGCAATGTGGGCCCTCATGGCCGCCCGCCTAGTCGCCCTGCTTTGGCGCTTCGCCAGCTCTCGCTGGCTAGTCCCCGGCGCGGTGCGCTGAGCTGTTGCTAGCTAGCGGGAGGACGACTCCATGTGGGCTTTGATGCCATTCACCACTGCCTGCATGTTGGCGCGGTGGACTCGGAGTCGGTTGGCGATGATGCGGGGTTCTTTTTCGGGGTTCTGCTCGATGAACATGTTTAGGCCGGAGGGGCCGGGGCCGAGGAGGAGGCGGTAGATGAGGCGGGTGCCTCCGCCCATGAGGGGTTGAATCTCGAAGCGCCATCGGGCGCCGGGGTTGTCGGGGTCGGAGGTACACCAGCCGAAGGCCACTGGCTCCTCGCACACATCCACGAAGCAGGGAACCTCCCAGTCGCCCATCACTTCGAGGTGGTTGCGGCCGGTGAACGTGGCGCCTAGCGCGGGGCCGTTGAAGCCATCGTCCCAGTCGGCCCCGGTGAACTCGTCGGAGAACTGGGCCGGCAGGTCTATGTCGGTGACCGCGGCCCACACGTCGTCCACCTCGGCCGCTATGTCGGTCTCTACCATTGTGCCGGGGCCGTCGGCCATCGCCGCCGTGGAACTCGGACCCGACTCATAGGTGCGGCCGAACTCGTCGAAAAAGGTGATGTCCCGGGCCGGGGCACGTTGTGCGGGCCGGAAGTCGGTGCCCTTGGTCCAGGCCACGGGGAACATGGCGATCTCGGTGATCTCCTCTGGGATGCCCAGCAGTTCCTTCAGTTCGGGGGCCTTGGACAGGATGGCCGTAGTCCACACCGTGCCCAACCCCCGAGCCCGCAAGGCAACGCAGAAGCTCCACCCGCTCTGGATGACCGAGTCGAACAGGCCGGGCGCGCCGCTGCCGTCGTGGCGGCCCACAATGGTGGGTATGACGATCACCGGCACTTCGGCCAAGTTCTCCACCAAATAGGCGGATGAGCTCACCGTCTTGGCCCGGGGGTGGTCGGTGCCCTCCAAGCGGTCGCGAGCCTCCAGCATGAAGCCGCCCACTACCTCGCGGTATAGCCGGGCCAATTCATGTTTGATCTCGGGGTCGCGCACCACAATCCACCGCCGGCTGGTCTGGTTGCCCCCGGTGGGGGCCTGCTCGGCGACGTCGATGCAGTCGAGGATGATCTGGTCGTCCACCGGCCGCTCCAAGTCCAGCCGCTTCCGCACCGCCCTTGTAGTGGTCAACGCCAGATCCACTGTTTCAGTGTCGATTCTCATGTTTTGCTCGCGTCGTTGTAGATGCCGCGGGACATCAGGGATTGCTCTTGATCTCTCCGCTTCTGGTACACCGCGGCACGCTGTTCGAGCACGCCGGGGGAATCGGGCGCAGCTTGGGCGGCCCATTCGGCGAGATGGCATGCGAGACGCAGGTCGCCGGCTTCGGAGAGCTCGATGGCCCGGCTTGCCAGTTCGGAAGCCCCTCCGGCCAGCCGGGCGACTTCCGCAGCCACGGCCTGATCCGTGGCGGGCTTGAGGCGGGCGGGATTGCCGTCGTACCAGCCGCCGTAGAGGCGCCAGATGTTGCGAACCACGAACTCGGGCTCGTCGTAGCCAGCCCGCAAGTAGGGCTTGGCCATCAGGTCGTCGGGAACCCGCACCTGGTGGATAATCTCGTCGAGGCGGGCCCCGGCGTTCATCATCTCCAGCGTGTCGGCCACCAAGCCCTCCAGAGCGGTGGCCACATCGTCGAGCACCATGGCGATGCGCTCCTCCCCTTCGATGGGCAGGCCGTGGGCCGGCAGCAAGAACTCGGGTCGCAGGTCGATTATCCGGCGAAGAGCCGCGGCCCACTCGGCCGGGTAGCGCTGCACCTTCTGGGGATTACCCGCGTTGGGGAAGTACCAGATGAACAGGTCGCCGGCGAACAGCGCCCGCTGGTGGGGCAGCCACACCAGGGTGTGGTCGTCGGTCTCCCCCTCGGCATGGAAAAGCCGCAGCGACGTACCACCCACCTCCAACTCCAGCTCGGCGGCATAGTCAGTGGTGGGGCGCACCCAGTCGTCGGCGAACATGTCCATCACGCCGCTTCGCCCGAACTGGCGGCGATTTATGAGCCGGTTGTAGTCCTGGGTGAGGGTGTAGCGGTCGAACCGGCGATCCACAGCCTCGTGGGCCACCACCTGGGGGGCGGCCCTCCCCTGCTGTTGGGCGTCTTCGACGAAGGCGGGGGCTCCGCCGACGTGATCCATGTGGCCGTGGGTGTAGACGATGGTGTGGACCGGCATACCCTTCCACCGGCGGAGGTGGTCTAGCGCGATGGGAGCGAACGCTGGAAGCGAGGTATCGATGGCCACCAACCCCTCTTCGGTGGCCACCGACCACACATGTGAGAAAGCGCACACTATGGATACGTCGTCGGCAATCTCGTGGAACGATCCGTCCATAGGGTGGATCGCCTGCTGCCCTTCATCAACGCCCTCGTCGATGATTCGGGCCGACCGTTCCAGCAGCGTCATACCGCCCTGCACCCTATCCAATCCCCTGTAAACCAGCCCTCTAGCCGCGGCGGGAATTGAGGAGCTGGGTGACGGCCTTTCCGTCGGCTCGGCCTTGGGTGGCCTTCATCACCTGGCCGACGAAGAAACCGGTGAGCTTGGCGTCGCCTTCGCAGAAACGGGACCACTCCTCGGCATGCTGGGCAATGAGGCTGTCGACCAAAGACTCCAGCTCGCCGGTGTCCATGGCCTCGAATCCCAGTGTCTGAGCTGCGTCTTGAGGCGATCCCCCGCCCTCCACCAGCACAGCCAGCACCTTCTTGGCCTGGGTAGCGGTCAGATCGCCCGCCTCCTCCATGCCAACTAAGCCAGCGAGGGATTCCGCGGTCAGCTCTCCCGCGCCATCAGCCAGGTTTTGGACAATGTGGGTCATCACCCGCTCCGCCGCTCCTCCCTCACTGATGGCGGCCAACGCCAGCTCGTCCATCGAGCGCTCGACAGCCAGCGCAATGTGGTCGATGTCCACCGAAGAGGCGGCCTCCGCCAGGCCCAGCCGGCGATCTCGAGGCAGCGAGGGCAGCGCATGGCAGATCTGCTCCACCCACTCTGTGCTGGGGTCGAGCGGCAGCAGATCGGGCTCAGGGAAATAGCGGTAGTCGTAGTCCTCCTCCTTGGAGCGCAGGGCGTGGGTGCGCCCGTCGTCCTCGTTCCAGTGCCGAGTCTGCTGCTCAATCGTCTGGCCGCTGGTCAATTGGTCGATCTGCCGGCGGGCCTCGTACTCGATGGCCCGGCCCAACGAGCGCAGCGAGTTCACATTCTTGATCTCGCACCGGGTGCCCAGCCGGTCGCTTCCCACCGGCCTAACCGAAACATTGCAGTCCACCCGCAGGGAACCCTCCTCCATCTTGCCGTCGGACGCCCCCACCGCCACCAGGATGGACCGCAATTCAGACACGTACTGGCGGGCCTCCTCGGCTGAACGCAGCTCGGGATGGCCCACGATCTCAATGAGCGGCACCCCGGCCCGGTTGTAGTCCACCAGCGAGTACCCGGCCTCGTGGATGCGCCCTCCCCCGCCGATGTGGACGGTCTTGCCAGTGTCCTCCTCCAGATGGGCCCGCTCGATGCCGACCCGCTTGCCCGAGGGAAGCTCTAGCCAGCCGTCCACGTTGATGGGCTGGTCGTACTGGCTGATCTGAAAGTCCTTGGGCATGTCGGGGTAGAAGTAGTTCTTGCGAGCAAATACAGATGGCTGAATCCGGCAGTTGAGGGCAAGTCCCACCCGAATGGCCAGCTCCACCGCTTTCTCGTTGAGCACGGGAAGCGAACCGGGCAAGCCGAGCGACACCGGGTCGATGTGGGTGTTGGGCTCGCCGCCGAACCGGTTGGGGCTGGCGCTGAACAGCTTGGTGGCAGTGGCCAACTCGGCGTGGACTTCCAGGCCCACCACTGTCTCCCACTCGGTGTCGGCTGGGGCACCGAGTCCGGGGATGGTCTGGGCTTCGTCGCTCATCACAAGCTCGCTTCCAGCACCGCGGCGGCCCGGAACATGACCGGTTCGCCCAGAGCGGGGGCCATGATCTGCACGCCCACCGGCAGGCCATCGTCGCCCACCCCGTAGGGCACCGACATGGCGGCCTGCCCGGTGAGGTTCACCGGCACGGTACAGACGTCGCTCATGTACATGGCCATGGGGTCGGCGGCGCGCTCTCCCAGCGGGAACGCGGTGGTGGGCGACGTGGGGCTCACCAGCAGGTCGAACTGCTCCCATACCGAGGCGAAGTCGTTGATGATGAGCGTGCGCACCTTTTGGGCCTTGCCGTAGTAGGCGTCGTAGTACCCGGCCGACAGGGCGTAGGTGCCGATCATGATGCGGCGCTTGACCTCGTCGCCGAAGCCGGCCGAGCGGGTGGCGGTGTTCATGTCGGGAGTGCTGGGACCGTCCACCCGCAACCCGTAGCGGACGCCGTCGTAGCGGGCCAGGTTGCTGGACGCCTCGGCCGGTGCGATCAGGTAGTAGGCCGACAGTCCGTAGACCGCAGCTGGCACGCTGGCCTCGGCGACGCTGGCCCCGGCTGATTCCAGCGCTCTCACCGCAGCCTGCAATTGTGCGGCCACATCGGGGGCGATGCCGTTGCCGCTCAACTCAGTCAGCACTCCCACCCTGAGCCCATCAATCCCGTCGGCCAGCGTGTCGGACACCGGGGGCTGGGGTTCGCTGATGCTGGTGGAGTCGCGGGCATCGGGGCCGCCGATCACGTCGAGGACAGCAGCCGCATCGGCCACCGTGGTGGTGAACGGACCGATCTGGTCCAGAGACGATGCAAACGCCACCAGGCCGTAGCGGGACACCAGGCCGTAGGTGGGCTTGACGCCGACCACCCCGCATAGCGCGGCGGGCTGGCGGATTGACCCGCCGGTGTCGCTGCCCAGCGCCACCGGGGCGAACCCGGCGGCCACCGCGGCGGCGCTGCCCCCCGACGAGCCCCCCGGCACGCGGCTGGTGTCGCACGGGTTGCAGGTGGGGCCGAACGCCGAGTTCTCGGTGGAACTGCCCATGGCGAACTCGTCCATGTTGGTCTTGCCCACCACCACGGCACCGGCATTGTGGAGCTGCTCCACCACGGTGGCGTCATAGGGCGGTGCCCAGCCCTCCAAGATGCGAGAGGAGCAGGTAGTGGCCAGCCCTCGGGTACACAGGTTGTCCTTGAGGGCGACTGGCACCCCGGCCAAGGGGCCGGGATCGCGGCCGGCAGCCACTGCGCCGTCGATCTCGTCGGCCCGAGCCCGAGCCTGGGCTGCGGCCACCAGGTTGAAGGCATGGATGTCAGCGTCACCGCCGGCGATCACATCCAAGTGCTCATCGACCACCGAGCGGGCCGACCGCTGCCCTGATCGCACGGCGGCGGCAATCTCGACTGCGGTCACGGTGCCTCCCCCAGAACCGGGGGAACCCGAAATTGGCCGTCCTCGGCAAACGGCGCCTGCGCCAGAACTTCGTCGCGGTCCAGTACCTCGCCGGGAGTGTCGGGGCGAAGCAAGTTGGCGATGGGAAGGGCGTGCATCGTCGGGGGAAGGGCTTCCAGGTCCAGCGCCTCCACCTCAGCCACATGGTCCAACAGCTCATCGAGCTGGCTGGTGAAACGGTCCAGCTCCTCGTCGGTCAGCTCCAAGCGGGCCAAAGCGGCCACATGGGCGCACTCGGCCCGGGTGATGCGTTGCTGGCCCATACCGAAGCGCATGGTACCGCCCCAATTGCCGGTTTCCCGCGCTGGAGTTGCTTGGTGGCCTACGTTGCCGGGGTGGGGTCGCACCCATTTCTCAGCCCTGAGTGGATCGAAGCGGCCATGGCGCTGCGAGAAGAGCTGGCATCAGCCGCGCCCGATCCCGTTCACACCGCCAGAGTCAATCTTGTGGTTACCGACACCCCCTTCGGCGATGGCCAGTTCCGGGCCTACATCGACACCGAGGCCGGAGGGCCGCTGCCGGCTCCGGGCTGTCTGGACGACCCCGACGCAACCGTGATCCTTGACTACCCCGCAGCCCTGGCCGCATTCGTGACCGACGACCCTGACATCGTGGCCCATGGCTTTCTGACCGGCGCCCTGCGGGTGGACGGCGACTTGGCCCTGGTCCTCATCCTGTTCGGAGAGGGCATGACCGATGAGCAGGCTGCTTTTGCCCGCCATGCCCAATCTCGGCTCCGGGCCCTCACCGCACTCGAATCGGGCTGAGCCCGAAGCCCTCAGCCTTCTTGTGGGCTCTGCTCCGCTCCCTCTTCAGGTCTGGTAATCACGCTCACGCACGTCCCAAAGTCCACGACGGTGTCAGCCGGCGGATTGGACGCCAGTATCTCGGAATCCAGCGGGCCGTCCACCTCACCCAGGCAGAGGCCGGCTTGCTCGAGAACGTTCGAAGCCTCTCCCACCCCAAGGGTGGCGAGTAACGGCACTCGCACCTTCTCAGGCCCGTCGGAGACCACCACCGTGACTACCGAATCAGCCGCCACCTCGGTTCCCGGCAACGGCTCCACCCTCACCACCCGACCTGCCGCTACCACATTGTCGGGCACCTGCCACTCGAGCACGCCCAAGCCGAGAGCCTCCAGCTGCTCACGAGCCACAGCAAGCGATGAGCCGGTGGCGATGTCGGGCACCACGCGGGGCTCAGGCCCGAGCGAGACCACCAAATCCACGCTGCTGCCCGGCTCGACCTCTGAGAACAGCTCGTCCACTTCGATCACCACCCCCTCAATCGCGTTCTCGTCGTAGCGCTGGGTGACATCCCCCACCGACAAGCCCACCGCGGCCAGCGACACTTCAGCGTCTTCCACCGCAAGACCGGCGAGGTTGCTGGGAATCACAACCAGCTCAGGGCCCAAAGACACCCACACAGTGACGGTCTCTCCCCGTTCGAGACCAGTTCCCGCCAGCGGCGCCTGGCCGAGTATCTGGCCAGCAACGGTGCCGTCTTGGCGCCGTTCGAGGCGTTCGAGTACCCAACCGGATTCCCCCAGGATGCGAGCCAGGCGGGCCTCGTCAACCTCGGCCAAATCGGGTACCGGCTGGGGATCGGTGCCAAACTGGCTGTCCCAAAGAGCGTAGGCCCCGAATCCCACAGCCCCCAGCACCACGAGCGCCACCACCGCCGCCAGCAGCTTTCGGAGTGCCGAACGACCCTCTTGGGGCGTCGAACGGCCCTCTCGAAATGCCATACGGCCTTTCGCCTTCGGGGCAGTCTCCTCTGAGTGCTTGTCGGGTACCGCCGCGGCCGCGGATTCACCGGTGTCGGGGATCTCCGGCCCTGGCTTGATCAGAGGAAGCGGCGCCGGGCGGGGCAGGGTCTCGGCCGCGGCCAGCAGCCCATGGCCCAGTTCGCGAGCAGAAGGACGGTCGTCCCGCTCCGGTCGTCCCGCCTGCTCCAACACCCGACCCAGGCGGGAGAATTGGCCGGCCAGGTCGAGGTGTCGGCTCATCTTGGCCATCTGGGTGTACTCGGGGTCGTCAGACTCGAACGGCACCCGGCCCGACAGCGCCTCGGTGAGCACCAACACCAGGGAATAGACGTCGCTCTTGTGGTCGGGGGTCAGGCCCTGGGCCTGCTCCGGGGAGGCGTAGCGCACCGCGTCGATGGCTGAAAATACCGACCTCGCCATCAGTGCTCCCCCGGTCTCCGACGAAGTCAAGGCCCATGATGTACCCAGATCAGCCAGCCGAGCTCGGCCGCGGTGGGAAAACAGAATATTGGAGGGCCGAATGTCGCCGTGGATGATCCCCTGGTCGTGGATGTGCTCCAATCCTCGAGCCGCGTCAAGGCCGACCATGAGCACCTGCGATGGAGACAGCAGGTGCCCGGCATCCATCATCCCCAGCAGACTCCCGCCCTCCATGTAGTCGCTCACCACGTAGAGACCGAGGTCGGAGTCTCCCCAATTGTGAGCGGCCACCACATGGGGATGGCTTACTGCGGCGGCTTCCTCGGCGGCCTCCAGGAAACGGCCGACAAAGGCCCCTTCCCCAATCCATCCGTCGGGCAGGACATCCTCGGAGAGCAGCTTGACCGCTACTCGACGCGACTGAGACAGGTCGTAGGCGAGGTACACGTTGGTGAACCGCCCGGTGCCAATGTGGGTTACGAGCCGATAACGCCCGCCCAGAACTCGGCCGATCTCGCCGCGGTCATTGGCCACGCATTGAGGGTACTTGCCAGGTCACGCCTTTCCGCGCCACTCAGGGTGTCTCCGGCCTCGGCCAGCGGGCACACTGGGTAGGTGCTGGAGTCGCTTGTTCTGCGCCGAGTGCTGTTGGGCCTCGCCGCCCTGGCAGGGGCCGTGGCCATCGTGCTGGCCCTGCTGCTGGCCGACACCGACAACAACGACGTGACCGTCACCGGCAACGCCGCGGTAGACGAGCTCATACCTCCTCGCAGCGCTGAGGTCCTCGCCCAAGAAACCGTCGGTATCGACCTCGCTCCCGGCTACGACGCCCAGCTGACCATCAACGGAGTGGACATCCCCCCCGACCAATTACGCCACCTGCCCAACCTCAACCGCTTCACCTTCCGTCCTGATCAGGGCAAGGTGATCGAGCGACTCCAAGCCGAGCAGAACTGCGCCCTAGTGGCCTACTGGCGCCAAGAAGTGGGACCCGCAGAGGCCGACACCATCTCCTGGTGCTTTACCGCGTCCTAATCGGCTCGGCCTTCTCCCTGCATCTGCCCATCGAAGGAGCGAAGGGACGCCTCCAGCCGGCGCAAATAGCCGGCGAAATCCTCCGACTCTCCGTCGTGTAACCACTCCAGCCGGGTGCGCTCGCGCTCTAGGTGCTCGCCCATGAGCTGGTCGATCAACTCTCTGCCTTCCGGGCTGAGTTGGGCCATCATGACCCGGCGATCATCAGGATCAGGCACCCGACGGACCAGATTCAGCTTCTCGAGTTGGTCCACTCGCCCGGTCATGCCCCCGGAAGTAAGCATGGTCATGGCCGCCAGCTCACTCGGCTTGGCTTGAAACGGCTCGCCGTTCCGCCGCAATGCCGCCAACACGTCGAACAACCCCAAAGTGAGGCCATGGGGACGGAGGAACTCCGCCATGGACTGTTCGAACAAACGGTCGATGCGAGAGATCCGCCCGAAGATCCCGATAGGCGACGCATCCAGATCAGGGCGTTCGCCAGCCCACTGCTTCAAAATCGAGTCAACTCGGTCGTAGGTCACGACATCTCCTCCAGCACAGTTCCAATTGTGTCGACCACTCGGTCCACCTCTGCGGCTGTGAACGTGAATGGCGGGTAGATGCCCAGGTGGTCGGCGTACCGCCAAGCGGCTGCCATCTCGTTCCAGCTCACATGATTGGGGCGGATCTGAACTCCCACTTTCGGCACCATCTCACGCCCCTTCATGGGACGCAGCCAAACCGGTGATGAGTGACACCAACTTCTGGGCGTCGGTGCTGTGGGCATCCAGCAGCTCGATGAGCTGCCCCCGGCGCATCACCGCTATCCGGTCGGCAAGCCGGAACACCTGGTCGAGATTGTGACTCACCACGACGATGGTCAGATTGCGCTCTCGTAGCGTGGTGATGAGGTCTTCCACCCGTGCGGTCTCGGCGATGCCGAGCGCGGCGGTGGGCTCGTCCATGATGATCACCTCGTTGCCCCAGTTCATGGCCCGGGCAATGGCCACGCCCTGGCGCTGGCCCCCGGAGAAGTGCTGGACCGGGATGCGGACCGAGGGGATCTTGATATTGAGCCGGCGGATGATCTGCTCGGTGTCGCGGCGCATGGCCCGGCGCCGCAGGAAGGTGAGCGGCCCCCAGCCCACCTTGAGCTCCCGCCCCATGAACAGGTTCTGGGCTGCATCGAGGTTGTCGGCCAGGGCCAGGTCTTGGTACACGGTTTCGATGCCGGCCGTGCGGGCGTCCAGCGGCGACCGGAAACGACGGACCTCGCCGTGCAGCACCACCTGTCCCGCGTCGGGCTGCTCCGCTCCGGAGATCACCTTCAACAGGGTGCTCTTGCCAGCCCCGTTGTCTCCCACGATGGCGGTGAGCGTGCCGGTGGGGAAATCCAGCGAAACGTCCCGAAGCGCGACCACCCCGCCGTAGCGCTTGTGGATCCCCGACACGCTCAGAGCGAAGTCCGACGACGGGGAACCCTCAGGGCGGGGGGCGTCGACGACTGATCCGGGTTGGCTTGCAGTCATGATCCCGCTCCCTGCAATTGGTCGAACAAGTACTCAGGCGACACCGGCACCCGGTTTACTTGGACACCCAACTCGGACAGGGCGTCCTCAATGGCGTTGGCCACCGCGGCTGGCGGCGAAATAGCTCCCGCCTCCCCCACACCCTTGATGCCCAGTGGATTGAGCGGAGATGGAGTCTCCAAATGGGCGACAGCCAATTCGGGCACCCCGGCGGCATCAGGCACCAGGTAGTCGGCCAGGCTGGGATTCTGGGGTTGGCCGTCAGCGTCGTACGCCGCCTGCTCGAACAGCGCCGCTCCGATCCCTTGGGTCACGCCCCCGGCGATCTGGCCGTCGACGATCATGGGAGAAAGCAGCGGTCCGCAGTCATGGGCCACCACGTAGTCCAAAACCTCCGTCGCGCCCGTGGACGGATCGACGGCCACCCGGGCCACATGCACCCCAGCGGCAAAGGTGACCGTAGGCGGCTCGAAGCAGACCACCTCGTCCAAGCCAGCGTTGCTGCCGTTGGCAAATACGCCTCCGGGGGCAAAGCCCGCAGCCACTTCGGCCAGCCCCATGCGCCGAGTGGGTGTTCCCACTACCTCTACCACGCCGTTTCGGATGCACAGGTCGGCGGGGGCCAGCTCCCACTGCTCCGCCACCGCGTCCAGAATCCGGTTGCGCAACACGTTGGCCGCTTCGTAGATCGCACTGCCTGCTACCACCGCGCTGCGGCTGGCCAGCGTGCCCCACCCATGCTCTACCGCAGCGGTGTCACCCCCGATCACCGTCACCTGCTCGGGGTCGACGCCCAGCGCCTGCGCGCACACTTCGGCGAACACGGTCTCATGTCCCTGACCCTGCGAACACGCGCCGGTGGCCACTTCAACCCAGCCGGTCTCGTCCACCCGCACCCGGGCGCTCTCGAAGGGTCCGACACCGGTGCCCTCCACATAGGTGGACATACCGACGCCGACTAGCCGACCGTTGTCGTCCTGCGCCCCTCCCCGCAATCCATAGTCGATTTCGCCCAACTCCACGGCCTCCTCGAAGCATGCGTAGAAGTCACCGCTGTCGTAGGTCATGGGAGTGCCATCCCGATAGTTGAGACCCACCGAATAGGGCATCTCGTCGGCGGTGATGAGATTGAGGCGGCGAAGCTCCACCGGGTCGATGCCCATCTCCCGGGCGGCCACGTCGATAATGCGGTCCATGGCGAAGACTGCTTCGGGCCTCCCCGCTCCCCGATAGGGGGAGACCGGGGCTTTGTTGGTGACCACCGCAGTAGCCTCCACATCCAGCGCCGGCACCCGGTAGCACCCGCACAGATGGGCCAACGTGTTGTAGGGCTGGACCACCCCGAGGGGATTGGCCGCCCCGTTGTCCACCACGAAGCGGTCGCGTACTCCCAGGATGCGGGCGTCGACATCGAGAGCGATCTCGATGTCGTGGATCTGGTCGCGTGACTGAATGGCGGCCAATCCGTGCTCGCTTCGCTGCTCCACCCATTTCAGCGGGACACCTGTCTCCAGGGCGAGGTAGGCCATGATCAGCTCCTCGGCGTAGGGAATGGCCTTGACGCCGAAGCCGCCACCCACATCGGGAGCCACCACCCGTATCCGGTGGGCAGGCCGACCCAGAGCCTTGGCTAGGGCGGTGCGCAGCGGGTGGGGAATCTGCGTGCTGCTCCACACGGTGAGCAGGTCGGTGCGGGGATCGTGTGCCGCCACCACACCCCTGGGCTCCATGGGGTGACAGGCCAGCCGGCCCGAGTGCAGCCGGCGGCGACTCACATGGGCGGCTTCGGCGAAGGCAGCGTCGATGTCGCCGAAGCCGGCGGCAACAAGCAGCGAGCGGTTGTCGGGCCAATGGTCGTATAGCCGGGGAGCGTCGGCGGCCAGCGCGGCGAAGGGATCCACCACCGCCGGGCGGGGGGCCAGGTCGAGGAGCACCCGGTCGGCCGCGTCGGCGGCCGCGTAGAGAGAGTCGGCGACAACCACTGCGATCGGATCGCCCACGTGCCGTACCCGGTCTACCGCCAGAAGCGGGCGACCCTCGTGGCGCACAAAGAGCCGGTCGTCGCCCAAGGATTCCAGCAGTTTGTCTTGGTAAACCCCGCCATCAGCCTCGTTGGGGGCCATCGTGTCTATGCGCCCGATCAGGTCTTTCCCTGTCCACCCGACAACTCCGGGGGGAAGCTCCACCCCGTTCAGGTCGGCATGAGCCACCGGGCTGCGCACGAACGCGGCGTAGCGCATCGACGGCAGTTCGATGTCGGCCACATAGCGGCCGTTGCCCCTCAGCAGTCGGGGATCCTCACGCCTCGGGGTTCTCACCGGGCCAACTCCACGGCCCAGTAATCCCACTGGGTATGGGTGTACTCCTCCAGGGTCAGGCCGTCGGTGAGCAGATCGTCGGTGAGCTCCGAACGATCGATGGCCTCCACCGAGCCGATGCCCTGGGCCATGATCTGCAACCGGGCGGAACGCTCGAGGTTGACGGCGCTCACGGTTGCCTCCTCGATGGTCGACCCCACCACGGTCAGCCCGTGGCCCTTCAACAGGATGCCCTTCCGGTCGGCCAGGGCCGCGGCCACCGCTCGGCCTCGCTCGGTGTTGTCGATCTGCACCGCGGAGTCGTACACCGGCACGCCGTCGGCGAACAGCGTGCACAGGTGCCAGACCGGGGCGAGGGGAACATCGGTCATCGAGAACGCGATGCAGTGCATGGGGTGGGCATGGATCACCGCCCCCACATCAGGACGGGCCCGGTAGATCTCGGTGTGCATGAACCGCTCACCAGGAGCATCCATCGATCCCTCGACCACTTCGCCCTCCAGGTCCATCACCACTACGTCGCTGGGCTCGGTCTCGGCCAGGTCCTTCACGTCGTCATGGGTGTGGCCCAGCACCGCCACCAAGTCGGTGCCCGGAATCCGGGCCGAGGGATGGCCGAAGGGGCCGATCAGCCGCTCGCGGACCAATATCCGCGTCGAGGTGGCGATCTTCTCTTTGAGAACCGGGATGGCCTCGGTGTTGTTGCTCATTGGCGTGCTCCGATGTCGAGAACGTGAACGACCTTGGTTCGGGTATAGCTGAGCAGCGACTCCATCGACCCCTCTGACCCCAGCCCGGAGTCCTTGTATCCCCCGAACGGTGTTTCCAGGAAGTGCTGGCCTCGCCCGTTGATCCACACACACCCGGCCTGCACGCGGCGGGCGGCGTCCATGGCCCAGTCCAAGTCGTTGGTGATGATGTTGGCGGTCAGCCCGTAGCGGGTGGCATTGGCCTGGGCAATGAGGTCGTCCCGATCCCGCCACTCCAGCACCGACAGCACCGGCCCGAAGATCTCCTCGGCGGCGATGGTGTGGCCTGGCTCTACCCGGTCGAACAGCGTCGGCGCCAGGTAGTACCCGCCCTCTGGAGCGCCCTCGGGAGCGCCCCCTCCCCTGATCATCCGGGCACCCTCGGTCTGCCCAGACTCCACGTAGCCTTGCACTCGGCTGAGCTGGGGCTCAGAGACCAGCGGTCCCATGGTGGTGGCTGTATCGAGGGGATCTCCCACCCTGATCTGGTCGAGCCGGGCGGCCACTGCGTCCACGATCTCGTCGTGCAGGTGAGCAGGGGCGTAGAGCCGGGAAGTCGATCCGCAAGACTGCCCCTGGGAAGACTCGAAGTTCATCCCCCCCACGGCCTGCTCAGCCACGAATGCGGGATCGGCGTCGGGTGCCACCAACAGGGGGTTTTTGCCCCCCAGTTCCACGGTCACGTGCTTCACCCGCCCGGATGCGGCGGCGGCCTCCATGACCCGCAGTCCAGTGGTCCCTCGCCCGGTGAAGCCGATGCGGCTGATGCCCGGGTGGGCCACCAGGGCTTCGCCGGTGGTGGCCCCGTTTCCGGTGAGCACGGTGAGCACGCCGGGAGGCAGGACCTCCGCCGCCAGATAGGCCACCTCCAGGGGGGAAACAGGGGTTTGGTCGGGAGCCTTCACGACAACGGTGTTGCCCGCAGCCAAAGGGGCGGCTGAGTGGAACAGGGTGAACATCAGTGGATGGTTGAAGGGCAGGATGCGGGCCACCACGCCGTAGGGCTCCCGCAGGGTCAGATGGAGGCTGTTGGCCGACGCCGGCAGGGTCTTCCCGTGCAGCTCTCGGGCGATGCCGGCGAAATAATCCAGGGCATCGGCCCCGTAGGCCACGTCGTTGCGCATGGCGGCCACGGGATTGCCGCTGTCCATGGCGTCGATCCGGGCCAGACGCTCGGCCTGCGACCGCACCGCATCGGCCAGGTCGCGCAGATACCGGCCCCGCTCTGCCGCCGAGAGCGCCGCCCACTCCGGCTGGGCCTCGGCGGCTGCCCCGACGGCGCGATCCACTACCGCGGCGTCGGCCAGAGGCACCTCGGCCACTGTCTCACCGGTGCCCGGAGCGATAGCCGCCATCATGTCGCCATCGGATACCTCGCGGTCGCCCACCAGTAGCGGATAGCGGTCGCGGAGATCAGCGGCCAGCAGTTTGGAAGTCATGGGACGATCACCGGCTTCATCTCGGCACCGGCTCGCATGGCGGCCAAGGCGTCAGTCACCTGATCCAACGAATAGGTGGTTGAGCACACTGCCGATTCCAATCCCAACTCGACGCTATGCCGGTCGAGGAATCGGAGGGCATCGTGGAAGTGGGAGATGTCGGCCGAAAGCGAGGTCCTCACCGTGAGTTGGCGAACTTTCATGGCCGTGGTCGCCACGGGCACCGTTTCGCCATGGGCCTGGCCGATCACCATGAGCGTGCCGCCGGCTCGCACCATCTCCATTCCCTCGGTGAAGGCGTTGGGCGGTCCAGCGCATTCGATCACGATGTCTCCTCCCCGGCCTTGCGTCATGTTGCGTACCGCTTCGATTCTCTCGTCCGGCTCGGTGTGATCGATGTCGATGCGAGAGGTGAGGCCCCACTCTTCGGTGGCGGCCAGCCGGGATGCGGGCGCACCGATGAGGATCACCTGGCTGGCCCCACTCCGCAGCGCCGCCGCTGCGGCCAGGACCCCGACAGGCCCAGCACCGAGAACTACCACCGAGTCGCTGAACCGGATGCGGGGCATGCGATCGAGGGCGTGCATCACCGTGCGCAGGGCGCAAGTGGCCGCCGATGCGAGCGGGCTGGACACCCCCTCGGGCACCCGCAGCACCCGCGAATCGGGCGAGATGTGCAGGTGTTCGGAGAACGTTCCGTTGACGGCGCCCTCCTCGTAGGGCCCCCACCCATAGCCCATTGTGTTCTCGCACAGGGTGGGCTGTTTGGCCACTGCGCAGAAATAGCACCGGCCGCACCAATTGTGAGCCCACACGACGCGGTCGCCGGGCCGAAGCGGCTGGCCAAGCGCGTCGTGCTCCAGCCCCGCTCCCAGTTCGACAACCGTGCCGGTGCCCTCGTGGCCCATCACCAAGGGCAGACTGGCCAACTGCTCGAAGACGCCATCACAAATGTGTACGTCGGTTCCGCATACGGTGGCGGCGTCAACCCGCACCAGCGCGCCCCCTGGAAGAACCGGTCCCAAGTCGAGTGTTTCCACCGCGGGTCCGCGGCTGTAGTCCGACAAAATCACCGCCCGGCTCATCCTGGGACCTCCCGCCAGATCGGGCCTCGGTCGACAACCGGATCGAGCAGACCCTCGGCCACCCACTCGGTGTATGCGAAGGGATCGTAGGTTTTGGCCGCTTGGCCCGGATAACCGATCAGCTCGCGTACCACCGGACTGAGGTAATAGCACGCCGCCACTGCGGTGGTAAGGGCGACGTAGGCGTCTTCGTCCTCCTCATGGAGCGCCGACAGCCGATCGATGGTGAATAAAGAAGGATCAAGCGCATCCACCGCCCGGACCAGAGGCTGGTGTAGATCCTTGCGCCAGCCCAGGACTTGGGGCAGATAAGACTCCACTGCCTTCACGTCAGAGACTGCGGGCATCCCGTGGGCGGCGGGCAGCATCACGTCGGCGAGAGCGGTCAATCGGTGGATGTCGATATCGGCCGTCGGGGCGGGCGATGTGGGCGTCGTCATGCCGGGACCTTCTGCTCGCTGCGGTGTTGAACCAATAGGTCCGCGGTTCGCAAGGCCAGCGCGGTGATCGTGCAGGTGGGGTTCACCCCGGAGCTGGTTACGAACACGCTGGCATCGGCGATGTACAGGTTGGGCACATCATGGGCCTGCTGGCGGGTGTTGACCACCGAGGAGGCCGAGTCGTTACCCATGCGGGCGGTTCCCATGAGGTGCCATCCCGAATAGGGGATCATGCTGGCCACCGCGGTCTCCCGGCACCTCGATGCCCTCAGCGACTCTTCAGCCCTGGCTTCCTGGAAGGCCATCAATCGCCGTGAGTGGTCGGAGATTCGGTAGCTCACCCGGGGTGCGGGAATGCCGTGGCTGTCGGTGCGTTCCGGGTCGAGATCCACGCGGTTGGACTCCTCGGGGAGATCCTCGCCAAAGATGGCCCAGCTCGCCCCCCGTCCGAATGTACGACCCATGAGCTCATGATGATCGGGGCCCCATACCTCGTTGCCAGCCCGCATAGGCAAGATGTGGTTGAGGGGACCGCCCACTGGCGAAAGGGCCCACTTGGCCCCTCGCACGAATCCCCGGTCGGGATCGGTCTCGTAAAACTGGTAGCTGGTGATGCTGGCCCCGAAGTGGCCTTGCCAGCCCTCCACCTGGTCGTCCCACCACCCAGTGACCACCGAGAACGGGTGCATCATCAAGCGCCGACCCACCAAGCCGCTGGAGTTGGCCAGCCCGTCGGGACAATGGCGATCGTCGGCGGAGAGCAGCAGTAGTCGGGCAGTGCCGATGGCATTGGCGGCCAAGATCACCACGTCGGCTTCCTGATGGTGCTCGACGCCGGAGCGGTCCAGCCACACGGCCCCAGTGGCCAACCCTCGCGGGTCCATCGTGATCCGGCTGACTCGGGCCCCGGTGATGAGCCGGGCGCCAGCGGCAGTCGCCTTGGGCCAGTGGGTCAGGTCGGTGGAGGCCTTGGCCCCCTCGGCGCATCCCGATGTACACACCCCCCGCTGCACGCAGGGTCTCCGCCCGTCGTAGGGGGCGGACAAGATTGCGTTGGGCTCGGGCCACCAGTGCCATCCCAGGCGGTTGTGTCCTTCGGCCACCCGCCGCCCGGCCGCGCCCAAGGGCAGCGGCGGCAGCGGATAGTCATCGTGGGGCGGATAGGCCGGGTCTCCGGCCAAGCCGGACACGCCGATCTGCTGGTCGATGGCGTTGTAATAGGGAACCAGGTCCGAATAGGCGATGGGCCAGTCGTCGGCCACCCCGTCCATAGTCCGCACCCGGAAATCCGATGGGAGCATCCGGGGCCACGTCCCCGCGTAGATGATCATGCTGCCCCCCACTGCGTTGTACATCAGGGGCTCGATGTCCGAGTCGTCATGGACCACCGGATAATCCTCCGGGCGACTCCGCACATTGGGGCTCATGGCCCAGTCCTTGCGGATGGCCAGCTCCCAGTCGGGGCGAGCGCCGGGGAACGCGGACCTATCGGGCCAATCGCCCTGCTCGAGGCAGACAACATCGAAGCCGTGCTCGGCCAAGTGGCGCGCGGCCACCCCGCCGGAGGCACCGGCGCCAATGATGAGGACGTCGGCCCGATAGGTCATGTTCGCTAGTGGGTTACCGGAGGGTGAGTACCCCTACCGGAGATCGGCGTTGGTCATGCCTTCAATGGTGTCGGCATCCACCACGAAGGTGGGGGCCTGGATGAAGTACCCCTGGCCGGTGCTGCCGGTAGTGAGGTACTGGTGAGCGACCTCGGCGGTCTGCCAACCCCACTGGTAGCCCCGCAGAGCTATGGTCATGTCCACGCCGGACCCGGCCCGGATTTGGTCGAAGACCGCGGGCTCGCCGTCGGTCCCGCTGATGAGGATGTCGGCGTGGTCGATGCCAGCCTCTTCCACGGCGGTGGCCGCACCCAATGCCAGAGCATCGCTGTCGGCCCAGATGCCGTCGAGGTCGGGATTGGCGGTCAAGGCGTCTTGCGCCAGCCGGAGGCCTTCCTCAGCCGTGAAGCTGTTGGCGCTCTGGTTGAACACCACTTCGATGCCAGGGTTGTTTTCCATGGTGTGCTCGAAGCCCTCGCGGCGCTTCTCCACGTACTCGCTTGCCCCCGGGCCGCCGATGCGGGCGATCTTGCCCGATCCGCCGAGTTGCTCGACCATCCACTCGGTCTGCTTGGTGCCCTCAACACCCCAATCGGTGCCGATGAAGCCGATCTCCGGAGCAGCCTCCTGAACGCTGTCGCCGGTGGACAGCATGGGAATGCCGGCGGCCGCGGCGGCCTCATAGGCGGGAATGAGCGCTTGGCGGTCGCCCGGCGAGGCGATGATTAGATCAACCCCCTGGGTCACGAAGTCCTCAATCTGAGCCACCTGGTCTTCGATCACGTACGCGGCATCCGCGGCGACAAAGTTCCAGCAGTTCTGGGCGCCGAAATCACGCAGCCCGGCTTCGAGGTCGCGGAAGTACAAGATGAAGGTGGCCAAGTTGGCGTACCGCACCTCGTAGATTTCTTCGCAGCCCCCGTCGCCCGACGCGGTGTCGTCGTCATCGTCGTTGCCGCACGCCGATGCCACCAGTCCAAAGACCAACAGCAGCGCTAGCAGCTTTATCAACAGGTTTTTGGTTTTCATTGTGTTCCCCTCCGGGTGTTTATGGTTGCTCCAACGTCGAGGGGGCCGATTGCTCGGCCTGCTCCACGTCTTGGAGTTCTTGGTCTGCCGAGCGAGCCGATTGCTCGGCTAGCTCGATGGCGCGACGTTCTTCGTCGAGTTCATGTTCTACTTCGACTTCGATTGCGGTGTCCTCGCTCCGGTTGGCCCACCGCTCCAGGTAGCGGCGCAAGAACTGAGAAGTCATTGCCAGCACGAACACCACACCGAGCCAGACGTCTTGCATGTTTGACGACACGTTGAGGAGATTCAGGCTGTTGCGAATCACCCCGATCAGTAGGACGCCGGCCAGGGTTCGGGGAATCGAGCCCCGTCCTCCGAACAGATTGGTACCCCCGAGCACCACGGCGGCCACCGCGTATAGCTCGGTAAGCACCGCGGCATTGGGCTGGCCGACGTTGACCCGCCCCAACAAGGTGAAGCCGCCGACGGCAACAGCCAGGCCCCCCAAAACAAACACCGTGACCCGCACCCGGGTGACGTTGATGCCAGCTCGGCGGGCTGCTTCGGCGTTGCCCCCCACTGCGTAGATCCGCAATCCGAACCGGGAATATCGAAGGATGATGTGGTAGACGACGCCAAGGCCTAGAGCCACCCAGATGGGCATCCGCAGTCCGATGAACTCTCCGCTCCACCACGCCTTCCATCCGCCGGGGAGGTTGCCCACGGTGTTGCCCGCGGTGATCTCCCGAGCCAGGCCTCGGGCCATGATCAGCAGCCCCAAGGTGGTGATGAACGAGGGAACTTTTAGGGGCCTAGCGGATAGGTGGTTGGTCAGGGGTTCCAGCGGTTTTTCCAGTCGATGAGTTTTGCGGTGATCAAGATGGTGGTGGCGAGGCATAGGGCGGCGTGCCGGCAGTCGGGTTTTCGGTCGGTGTTGCGTCGGAGTTGCCCGTAGTTCGACAGCCAGGAGTTGGTGGACTCGACGATCCAGCGGAGCCCGAGCCGGTTGGGCGAGCGGGGGCGATG
>JAJEGM010000050.1 GCA_022819825.1 Acidimicrobiia bacterium
TCCGACGCAACACCGACCGAAAACCCGACTGCCGGCACGCCGCCCTATGCCTCGCCACCACCATCTTGATCACCGCAAAACTCATCGACTGGAAAAACCGCTGGAACCCCTGACCAACCACCTATCCGCTAGGCCCCTAAGCCTGATTTGCCCAAGTTGCCCCCAGTCGAAGAACGGCGTCAGCCAACTACGGTGATCAGCCATGTCCCCTCCTCTGACCCCTCGATCAGCGCTCAGATCGTGCAGCGAGAGACCAGAAGGGAATCGAACGGGCAACTTGTAGAGTTTGCGGTGATACTCCAGGTCAGCATAAACGGCAACGACTGGGACGATCTTGTGAGGATCGACACCGCCCACCGAGTTGTGCACGTCCACCGACCAGAGGCCGGGGACAATGTGCACGACACCACTCTTGTTCCTCGAGAGTGCCGCCACGACATTGATCTGGCCTGGGAATGGGCTAAGAATTACGCTTGGGACCAAGCCACGAGGGAGATCATGTGATGAACGAGATTGCCCTGCGACAGCTCATCGGCCGGATGGCCTCTCTGAGCGGCCCTGATGATCATCTCATCGAATGGGCAGCGCGAGCAGGAGAAGACCTATTCATCGTGCCCGTTCTTCCGAACGACGGTCTCAACGAGTCCATCTCAATCATCCACAGCAAAGGCCTCCGATCTGGAGTGCTCGTCACTGCCACTCCACCCCAGAAGAAGAACGAGCTGGTGCTCAGTTGGATTGCTGTCGAATCTGCAACTGGCCAAGACGACGGAGACGATCTACCTACAACCCCGTCAACCACGGTTGGGGATCTGCTTCGCATCCTGCAACCAGGGTCATCTATGACCATCCGCTGCGGAAGCGAAGAATTCGTCTTTCAGCCGAATACATCCCAACAACAGATCACCGACAAACAAGCGGTGAAGTCACTCCGCAAAGCCATCTCGGCCTAACGATTCACCTGCCGCAAGAACCCGCCGCTAAGTCATGCGTGAACAGGGAATTAGCTGATCAAGCCAGCCAGGGCTTTGACGTGGTGGCGCCACTCTTCGGGGGAGAGGGCTAGGGGTACGAGGAGGACGTGCTCTAGGCCGGCTTCCATGTAGGGGGCCAGGGTTTCGGCTACGTGGTCGGTATCGCCGATCACCATTTCGCGGTCGCCGTAGCCGTCGCCTACTACTGACCAGCGGCCGGCGCTGTCGAGCGGGTTGCCGAGTCTCAGCTCCATGTGGATGGAGATCGTGGTTTCTTCTGGAGCGCGACCTAGTCGGCTCTGTTCGGCTCGCAGTACATCAAGGCGCTCGGCGAAGACTTCGGGTGGGGCCCAGGTGCCCATCCAGCCGTCGCACCTTGCGGCTCGGCGGAGGGCGCCGGGGGATGATCCGCCGATCCAAATTGGGATCGGCGCCGCGGGCTGGGGGTTGATCCGCACGCCGGAGTAGCTGAAGAACTCGCTCTGAAACTCAGTGTCCCCCGACCAGGCGGCCCGCCAGCCGTCGATGTAGTCGTCCAAACGCTGGGCCCGATGCACCATGGGCACGCCGCAGGCCTCGAACTCGGGCTCCAGCCACCCGGCCCCCACCCCTAGGATGGTGCGACCCGGGGCCAGCCAGTCGAGGGTGGCCCATTGCTTGGCGAACTGCATGGGGTTTCGATAGGCGGGGATTAGCACTGATGTGCCCAGACCCACCCGCTGGGTGTGAGCAGCCACTGCCGACAACAACGGCACCGGCTCGGGGAAGAACGACGGCATTCCCTCCAAATCCACCGGCACGGCCACATGGTCGGCGGTCCAGACGTCGTCGAATCCAGCGGTCTCGGCCTGCTGGGCAATCTCCACCAACAGATCAAGCGAGGCAGCCCGGCCGAGCTGGGGCAGGTGGATGCCCCACTTCATGGGGTTAGGTTCCCGCTGACGATGCCCACGGCTATCAGCCTACGAATCGGCTAGTACCGATACCGGGGCCAAGGCGGATGGATCGAATACTCCACCACTCCATAGCCCCGCTCCCCGGTTTCTAGAACCTCGAAATCGAAGAACGGCTCATGGCAGTCCAAGCGAACCTCGGCGTCGTTCTCATCCCGCATGAGGCCGTTGCGGGTGTGGGCGTGCTTGCGGCCGGTGCGCACGGTGAGCACCTCACCGTCTGTGGTCTCAAAGGTCATGTCGAAGGCCATGGCGGTGCGCTGGTCCTCCTCCAGCCGGGGCACGCATTTAGACGACCGCAGGGCACGGGTGCCGTCGGCGTCACCTATCCACCCGCCCACCGAAGGGGTGTCACCGGGCAGCGGCTGCGTCGGACTCATCCACCCGAAGGAGTTGAGATGCCGGTCGGGGAGCTGCACCGACGGCCAGAAGTGCCCCCACGACTCCGCCTGGGTGCGGCGATGGCGCACGTCCCAGGGCCCGGGCCGCTCGAACCGATGGGTCCAGGAGTGATCCCGATGCGACCAGCACTCGATGGCCCGCCGCTCCCCCGCCCGGGGCCCACCCCGGGCTTCGAACTCGCCCCGGCACGCCAGGGCCTGCTCGTAGTGGCCGCCATAGCCCTCATAGGCCCCCAGGGGGTTGCCCCCGAAGCAGTCGTTGTAATCGAAAACACCAAAGCGATCCTCAAATGTCAGGTCGAAACCAAAACGGGGGGCATCAAGCTCCCAGCGATAACGCACAAACGGCTCCTCCACGGAGTAGGACACCCGGCCGTCGCCCAGCACGGAGAACTCCAGCTCGTCCCCAAGAGGCTGACGAGAGGCCCACTGCACTGGGACACCGTCGATGACGTAGTACGCGCTGGCTCGCAAGTAGCCGTGCGACAGGCTGGCATGGATGTGGTTGATGCCGAATACATCGGCGGCCCGGTCGCAGACCGAGAACCAGAAGTTGTCGCTCCACAGGGCATCAGAACCCGGTGGTGGAGCGTGGAGGTATTCGTCGGAGGTGCTGAGCGGCATCGGGGACGACAATAGGCTTTGGGCGCGAAGGGTAGGAAAACAGGCCCGAAGCGGATAGAAATTTCTCCATGGCCGATCTGCCTCTCATCACCCCAATGCCCATGGTCGCCGACTGCGTCCTGCCCTGGGACGGGCCGGTCAGCGATACTGTGGCGGCCATCGGCGCGGCTCGTTCGGCATGCGGCGACACCTTCGTGATCGACAGCGGCGACGACCGCTATCTGTTCCTGTTCTCTCCCGTCGGGCTTCAGAGCTTCTACGCCGTTCCGGAGCAGCACGCCAGCAAGGGCATTGCCGACTGGAAGATGCTGGTCCGCAAGCTGCCCGACGAGCTGTTCGACGGAAGGCGCACCCTGCCCCACGAGCTGTTCACCCGACCCAACGTGTCCGGCTACCTCGATGCCTTGGAAGAGGCCATCTCGCTCCAACTCGCAGAACTGAGCCCCGGCGACGAGATCGATCTGTTCGATTTCACCCGCCGCCTCGGCCACCGCATGGGCCTGGCCAGTTGGGGCGGGAGGGAGATTCTGCGCTCGGCCCGCTTCGAAGAGCTGGTAGCAGCGCTCGATGTCCTAGACGGGTC
Organism: Acidimicrobiia bacterium; assembly: GCA_022819825.1. GTDB lineage: Bacteria > Actinomycetota > Acidimicrobiia > Acidimicrobiales > Bin134 > Poriferisocius. Next base: position 3,536 of record JAJEGM010000050.1, read on the forward strand.
CGAGGCGTTCGTAGCCCCTACCCGGATGCAAGAGGTAGCCCAGTCGGGCAAAGCCGCCGAACGTGCCGCAATGGCCACAGCCGAGCAGATCCTGGCCGACTCCATTGCCGCCCGGCACAGTCCAGTCGGCGACCTCCTCGACATGATCCTGGAGCGATGGGCCGACGCTCCCGATGCCGAACGGCTGACCGGAGTAGCCCGAGACGTGATCTTGGTCCACATCGGATCGATGTCAAACCTGTTCGCCGCGCTGGGATGGTCTCTGGTGCATCTGGTTCAGCATCCCGACGTGCTCGCTCGGGTGCGTACCAGCCAGGATGCCGACCAAGACCTGGTGACTCGCTGCGTGCTGGAATCCACCCGGATCGGCCAGCGCTCCATAATGCTTCGCACCGTGCTCGAGCCCGTGTCCATCGACGACGGCGCCCACACCTACGAAGTGTCGCCCGGTGCCACCTTGGCCACATTCCTGCCCCTCACCAACATGGACTCCGGCCCCGGTTTAGACCGCTACGACCCCGACCGATGGCAGGGCCCCCGCCTGGTGTCACCTCCGGGGCTGCCCGCCGAATTGGTCACCACCTTCGGCCATGGCCCTCACACCTGTCCGGCCCGGCCTTTCTCGGTAACGGCCATGTCCCGAGTAATCGAGCGGCTCTTCGACGCCTTCGACCTCGAGGCTCTGTTCGATGATGCCAGACCGCGGCCCGGCCAGATCGGCGGGGTTGCCCGCGCCGCAGAGCCCTGCATGGTCGTTTTGCGGGACCGCTGATTCCGGCCTAAGGCAAGCTCTCGGCCGGCTCAGGCGCTCCAACCAATCTCACTTGGCCGTCACCCTTCTCCACTTCGCCCACCACGGTCGCCCGATGGCCACCAGTTCGCAGAAGGTCGATGGCTTTGGTGGCGTCGCGGTCTCGCACCGCCACGATCATGCCCAACCCGAGGTTGAACACCTTGGCCATCTCCTCGTCGGGAACCTCGCCGATGCGCTGCAACTCAGCGAACACCGGTGGCTGCTCCCAGCAGCTCCGATCGATCACCGCATCGAGCTTGTCGGGCAGCACACGGGCCAAATTGCCGGGAATGCCTCCGCCAGTCACATGAGTGATGGCCCGGGCCTCCACTTTGGCCAACATGTCTCGTACCGCAGGGGCGTAGATCACCGACGGCAGCAACAGCTCTTCGGCCACCGAATGGGAGCTTCCCTCCCAGGCGGGATCGTCCAGTCTTTTCTTGGCCACCTCGAAATAGAGACGGCGGGCCAAGGAATAGCCGTTGCTCCGCAAGCCGGGCGACGGCAACCCGATCAGCGTGTCGCCGGGGCGCACGTCGGCCCCGGTGATCAGCCGCGACCGCTCCACCACCCCCACGGCAAACCCGACCAGCTCAAACTGATTGTCTAACTCGTCTTCCCTGGCAGGGTGCTCCGCCATTTCGCCCCCGATGAGCGCGCAGCCCGCTTGGCGGCAGCCCTCCACCACCCCCACTACCAGTTGCTCGATCCGGTCGGGGTCGAGCTTGTGTACCGATATGTAGTCCAACATGAACAGCGGCTCGGCCCCTTGGCACACCAGGTCGTCCACGCACATGGCCACCAGATCGATACCGATGGTGTTGTACCGGCCAGCCGCCGAAGCCACATACGCCTTTGTCCCCACCCCATCGGTGGTCGACACCAATACCGGCTTCTTGTAGCCGTGACGGGTGAAGTCGAACAGCCCTCCGAACCCGCCGATCTCGCCGATCGCCTCCGGTCGAAACGTTGAGCGCACATGCTCCTTGATGCGCTGCACCGCCTCTTCGCCCGCGGCGATATCCACCCCTGACGACTCGTAGGTCTCAACCATCAGTGGATGCCACCCCCTCCGTCGAAAGCTCAGCCGCCGGTGGCCCAGAGCGACGGCGCGGACTCCTCATCGGCGTCGGCGAACTGCGCGGCACTGCGCTGATAGGAGATCGAGCCGGGCGGCGCCACCGGTACCTCCACCGGATATTCACCGGTGAGGCAGGCATTGCAGAATCCGGCCCCCACCGCCCCAGTGGCCTCGGTCAAACCCTCCATGTCGATGAACGCCAGCGTGTCGGCCCCCACGTAATCACACATCTCGGCCACACTTAGGTGGGCCGCCAACAATTCCGTGCGGTCGCCGGTGTCCATGCCGAAATAGCAGGGCCAGCGATAGGGAGGCGAGCTGATGCGGAGGTGAACCTCGGCGGCGCCCGCTTCCCGCAGCATGGTGACCAAAGCCCTCGTTGTGGTGCCCCGCACGATCGAGTCGTCCACCACCACTAGGCGGTTGCCCTCGGTGCTGTCTCGCAGGGGGTTGAGCTTCATGCGCACCCCCATCGACCGCATCTGCTGGCTGGGGGCGATGAACGTGCGGCCGATGTAGCGGTTCTTCACCAGCCCCTGGCCGTAGGGGATGCCGCTGGCCCGTGAGAATCCCTCGGCGGCGGGCAGTCCCGATTCGGGCACTCCCATCACCAAGTCGGCCTCCACCGGGGACTGTTTGGCCAGCATCTCCCCCATGCGCACCCGGGCGTGGTGCACGCTTTGGCCGTAGATCACCGAGTCGGGGCGGGAGAAGTACACGAACTCGAAGATGCACAACCGGGGATCCACCCGCTCCTCCGGGAAGGGGCGCGCCGACCGCACGCCCTCGCCGTTGATAACCACCATCTCCCCCGGGGCGAGCTCCCGCAAGAAGTGGGCCCCCACGATGTCGAGCGCGGGTGTCTCCGACGCCAGCACCCAGCCCCGATCCAGACGGCCCAGGCACAAAGGGCGGAATCCGTTGGGGTCGCGCACGCCGATCACCCGCTTCTCGTCGGCCAGTACCAGCGAGAAGGCCCCCTCGAGCCGGGGCAGCACTTTTTCCAATGCCCGTTCGAGAACTTTGCCCTCCGATCGGCTCGACGGGGGCATCGCGGAGATCTCGATGGCCAGCAGCTCGGCAATCAAATCGCTGTCGGAACCAACCATGCCGGGCAGGATCGAAGTCTCCTCGGCCAATTTCGCGGTGTTGGTGAGGTTGCCGTTGTGGCCCAGCACAAACTGGTGGTCGCCAGTACTGCGGTACACGGGCTGGGCGTTGCGCCAAGAGCTCGATCCCGCGGTGGAATAGCGGGTGTGGCCGATGCCCAGACGACCCTCAAGGGTGGCCAGGGTGCGGTCGTCGAACACGGTGGCCACCAAGCCCATGTCCTTGACCACGGTGATGTTCTCTCCGTCGCTCACCGCGATGCCAGCCGACTCCTGGCCTCGGTGCTGCAACGCGTACAGGGCCAGATAGTTCAGATGGGCGACGGGATCATGAGGGGCATAGATGCCAACAACCCCGCAGGCCTCCCTGGGAGAGTCGTCCATGGGGTCAGCCACTGTTTAAGTCTGACATGCGGAGCGTCACCTACTGCGCCTGACCGTTCGAATCTGACATGGCCGAGCGCCAGCGGTCAGTTATCGCCGACATATCCAAATCCAGCAGACCCTTGATGGAGAAGCGGTCGCCGGCGGCCAATCCGATTCGGGCGACGGTCACCCCGGTTGCCGCGGCTGCCGCCTCCACCTCGGGCAACAACTCGGGGTCCACCGCGGCCACTGCCCGGGACGGGGCCTCGCCGAACAGCTCCCCGTGGTTGTGGATGCGAGCACCCCGGAAGCCAACCCCGGAGACGGCGGCCATCTCGGCCAGAGCCACGCCCAAACCCCCGCTGGACACATCGTGGACTGCTGACAGCCGGTCGTCGGCCACCAAGCCGGCCACCAAGCCGGCCACCCGCCGATGCTGTTCGTAATCCAAACCGGGAAGCCGGCCCCGTTTGTGCCCGGCGGTGGAAGCAGCCCACAGCGAGCCCGACAGCTCGGCGCTCCCCTCTCCCAGCACAATCACCCGGTCGCCTTCACTCCACGCCAACCCGGGGGGAATCCGAGTCAAGCTGTCGATCACCCCGAGCAGGCCGATCACCGGGGTGGGATCGATGTTGTGGCCGTTGGACTCGTTGTAGAGGCTCACATTGCCACCCACCACTGGGATGCCGAAGGCGTCGCAGGCCTCGGCCATCCCGTCCACCGCCTCGGAGAACTGCCACATCACCTCGGGGTGCTCGGGATTGCCGAAGTTCAGGCAATTGACCAGGGCCAGCGGTCGGGCACCCACGCAGGCCAGGTTGAGCACTGCCTCGGCCACCGTCATGGCGGTTCCAGCTCGAGGGTCGACTGCGCACCAGCGGTGGTTGCCGTCGGCGGTCAGGGCCAAACCCCGGCCGGTATCGGCACCAGCGGCAGGATGCTTGAGCCGCAGCACGGTGGCGTCGCCGCCGGGGCCAACCACGGTATTGCAGAACAGCATGTGGTCGTACTGGTGATAGACCCACGATGGATCGGTCAGCATGGCCAACAGGTCGGCAGCCACGTTCTCGGGTGGCGGCAACTGCTCGGCGGTGTCGGTCTTAAAGTCTTCCCAGTCTGGGGGAGGACGTCGAGGACGGTCATACAGCGGGGCGTCCTCGTGGAGGGAAGCCGCCGGCAGCTCGGCCAACACCTCACCGTCGGCGCCGTCGCGCACCCGAAGCAGACCGCCTTCAGTCACCCGCCCCACTACCGAGGCCTGCACGTCCCAGCGATCGCAAATGGCCAAAACATCGTCGAGCCCGTCGGGCGAGACGATGGCCAGCATCCGCTCCTGCGACTCGCTGGTGAGCACTTCGAAGGGCTCCATGCCCGGCTCACGGCGGGGGACGGCGGCCACGTCCACATCCATGCCCGCCCCACCCCGCGATGCGGTCTCGCTGGTGGCGCAGGTGAGTCCTGCGCCCCCCAGATCTTGGATCCCCACCACAAGCCCAGCGTCCAAAAGGGCCAGACAGGCCTCGATGAGCCGCTTTTCCTCAAACGGATCGCCCACCTGCACACTGGGGCGCTTTTCGGCCTCCTCTTCCTCGTCGCCGAAGGAAGCCGACGCCAGCACGCTCACCCCGCCGATCCCATCACGCCCCGTCGACGCACCCAACAGCACCGCCAGGTTGCCTTCGCCGCTGGCCTGCCCCAGCACCAGCCGATCAGCCGGCATCAACCCAAGGCACAGAACATTCACCAGTGGATTGCCGGAATACGTCTTATCGAAAACGGTTTCGCCCCCCACGGTTGGCACCCCAACCGCGTTGCCATACCCGGAGATGCCCGATACCACCCCTTCGGCGATCCAACGACTGCGGGGATCGTCGGGACGGCCAAACCTCAGTGAGTCCATCACCGCAATCGGGCGGGCCCCCATGGTGAAGATGTCCCGCAGAATGCCGCCCACTCCGGTGGCCGCTCCCTGATAGGGCTCAATGGCCGAAGGGTGATTGTGGCTCTCAATTCTGATCGCAGCAGCAATGCCGTCGCCCACATCCACCACCCCGGCATTCTCGCCGGGACCAACCAATACCCAGGGGGCTTCGGTGGGCAGTCGGCGCAAATGCAAGCGGGAGGACTTGTAAGAGCAATGCTCAGACCACATCACCGCATACATCGCCAATTCGAGATGATTGGGCGGGCGGTTCAAGATCTTCTCGATCGCCTCGGCCTCTTCGTCTGTCAACCCTAATGACCGGTGTAGCGGCTCATTCATCTCAGGTCATCCGAATTGGCTTTGGAGGGGAATACCAGAAGATTCATCTTATGAGACTCCCAGTTTGAATAAGCGCGCCGAATATAGTTCTATATTGGCAATCAACAAACTGATCAAACAGATCAAGGAGCGATGATGGTATCTGAAGAAGCCAAATCGGCGCGGGCCCTCGGACAGGCTCAGGGGCGCACGGTCAGCCGTTATCTGAATGCGCTTGACCAGAGCAAGCCCAAGCGGGGACGCCAGCGCTCTCCAGAAAAAATGCAGGCTCGGGTTGCTGAGCTCCCCGGAGAGATCGCCCAGGCCAAGCCGTTGAAGCGAGTTCATCTGATCCAAGAGCTCATGGACTTGGAAGCCGAGCTCGAAAAAGAAGAGGAAACGGTTGACATCAGCGGCATTGAGAGCGAATTCATTGCTATCGCCGCCGAGTACAGTGGCCGCAAGGGCATTTCCTATGCAGCATGGCGTGAGGTCGGGGTTCCGGCGAGTGTGCTGAAAGCAGCCGGAGTTGCCCGCACACGTCCCACTGACTAATCACTGCTGATCAGTCCTTTCAGCAGTAAAGCACCGTCGGTGCTACCCAGTAACGGGTGAGCGGCACGCTCGGGGTGGGGCATCATCCCCACCACGTTGCCGTTTTCGTTGCAAATCCCCGCAATATCAGCAGTGGCCCCATTGGGGTTGTCCCGATATGTGAACACGATCTGATTTTTGTCGCGCAATTGTTCCAGTACTTGTTCTGAGCAAATGAAGTTGCCCTCGAAGTGATTGATGGGGATCTGGAGCTCGTCGCCAATGGATAGGCCCCGAGTCAATACCGAGTCCATTGATTCCACCCTCAACACCGCGGGCTGACACAGGAATTTGAGTCCCCGATTCTTGTAGAGGGCTCCGGGCAGCAATTGAGCTTCGGTGAGAATCTGGAATCCATTGCAGATACCAACCACTGGCCCGCCATCGCGGGCAAAGCGCTCAACCGCGCCCATGATGGGGGAGAAACGGGCCATCGCCCCGGTGCGCAGATAGTCGCCATGGGCAAAGCCTCCGGGCAAGACCACTGCGTCGACATCTCCAAGGCAAGTGTCCTTATGCCACAGAAGCTGGCCAGAACCCCCAACGGTGTCCACCGCTTCCACCACATCCTGCTCGCAGTTGGAGCCGGGAAAAACGACGACGCCCACCTTGGTGGTCATCCTCGCCCCCAAACGGAGCAAACAGCGGGAATCGTCATAAGGCCGGACTCAGGGAAATGTCCACATCTTCAATAACCGGATTGGCCAAGAACCGCTCGCACATGGCCTCTACTTGTGTACGGGCCTCGTCTTCGTCTGAGGCTTCCACCACAAAGCGCAGGCTCTTTCCCACCCGAACGCCGCTCACGCCGCTGAATCCAAGCGCGGGCAGCGCCCGCTCGATGGTCAGGCCCTCCGGGTCGGCTATCCCGTCCCGGAGGCTCACCTCAACTGCCACATCAAATGCTGTACTCATGAGCCTCCGGGCCAGTCGGCGAAGCTGCGGCCGGTGATGATCTCGTAGGCGCTCACGTAGCGGGCTGCGCTGGCCGTCACCACCTCGTCGGGCAACGGCGGCGGCGGGTACTGCTTGTCCCAATCCAACGTGCTCAGGTAATCGCGCACCGGCTGCTTGTCGTATGACGGCGGGGTTGCCCCCGGCACCCAGCCGTCCACCGGCCAGAAGCGGGAGGAGTCGGGAGTGAGCACTTCGTCGGCCACCACCAGGGTCCCGTTCACCATGCCCATCTCAAACTTGGTGTCGGCGATGATGATGCCCTTCTCGGCGGCCGCCTCCGACGCCCGTCGATAGAGCTCCAGCGAGGCCGCCTGGGCCTTCTCGGCCAGATCCGAACCCACCAGCTCTACTGCCTGGTCGTAGGAGATGTTCTCGTCGTGGCCCGACTCGGCTTTGGTCGAAGGTGTGAACACCGGTTCGGGCAGCTTGTCGGACTCCCGGAGCCCTTTGGGAAGTTCCTGGCCGTGCATGGTGCCCTGGGCCTTGTACTCCTTCCAGGCCGAGCCGCTCAGATACCCCCGCACGATGCACTCGATGGGCAGCATTTCAGCCCGATGGCACAGCATGGTTCGACCGGCCACCCCGTTGGCCTGGGCCTCGGGTGGGAAGTCGGCCACGTCGGTGGAGATGAGGTGGCTGGGCAGCACATCGGCCAGGGTCTCGAACCAATAGGCCGACATGGCGGTCAGCACCCGCCCCTTCTCGGGTACGGGCTCGTCCATCACCACGTCGAACGCTGAGATGCGGTCGGACGCGATCATCAACAGCCGGCCGTCACCGGCATCGAAGATGTCGCGGACCTTGCCGGAATGAACTGGGGGCAGGTTGATGTTCTTGGTGCTCATAGGATGGGCTCCGGTTGGTAGGCGGCAGCGTTGGGATTCTGGGTGCCCAGCTCTTGGGCCTTGGCGGCAAAAGCCCGGGCTTGCCCAGCGGCCGCCCCGGTCAGCGCCAAGTGTTGGCTCTTGATCTGTTCGACGTCGACAGCAGTAACCGGCAACCTCTCGTCATCGGCAACAGCCGAGAAGAACCCGTCTCCCTTGGGGACATGCTCAGAGATGATGCGATGGGCTTCTTCCCGGCCCGCACCGGCGGCCACCGAGGCCATCAGTACTCGGGTGGCGGTGAGCGCCGGCAGGTTGGCGCTCAGCTCGGCTGCGATCGCGTCTTCGAACACTGCGAGCTCATTGAGCACCACCAGTACGGCCTCAAGCTGGCCGTCGAGAGCCAGGAACGCGCCGGGCAGGGCCACCCGGCGCACCACCGAACAGCTCACGTCGCCCTCGTTCCATTGATCGCCCACCAGGGCTCCCACCATGTTGGCGTAGCCCTGCACCACCGCCGAGAACCCGCAGATGCGCTCGGAGGTGCGGGCGTTGCGCTTGCCGGGCATGGCCGACGAGCCCACTTGCCCAGCCTGAAAGCCCTCGGTGATCAAGCCATGGCCGGCCATGAGCCGGATGGTCCGGGCCAAGTTGGCCGGGGCCGATGATGCCTGCACCAGCGCGGTAACCACGTCGTAGTCCAGCGACCTTGGGTACACCTGACCCACGCTGCCCATCGTTCTTGCAAATCCGAGGCTGGCGGCCACTAGGTCTTCGAGTTCAGCGGCCTTGTCAGCCTCGCCGAGGAACAGATCGATCTGGTCTTGCTGGGTGCCTACCGGGCCCTTAAGCCCCCGCAGCAGGTAACGGTCCAGCAGGTCGTCGATCCGACCCAAGGCAGCCAGCGCCTCCTCGCCGTAGTTGGCGAAGCGCTTGCCCAAGGTGGTGGCCTGGGCGGGTACGTTGTGGGAGCGGCCCACCATCACCAACTCGGAATGGGTGACGGCCTGTGCCCCGAGAGCGCATACCACCGCCACCATCTTGTCGCGCACCAATCGCAGCGAATCGCGGATCTGGAGCTGCTCGATGTTCTCGGTGAGGTCGCGCGACGTCATTCCCTTGTGGATGTGCTCGTGGCCGGCCAGCGCGCAGAACTCTTCGATGCGAGCCTTCACGTCGTGGCGGGTGACTCGCTCCCGCTCCCGGATGGAGTCCAGGTTCACCTGGTCGATGGCATCTCGATAGGCCTCGACCGCCCCGCCGGGCACCTCGATTCCGAGATCCCGCTGAGCCTCCAGTACCGCCACCCACAGACGGCGCTCGGCTTTGACCTTGCCCTCCGGCGACCAGATAGCGGCCATCGCCGCGCTGGCATAGCGGTCGGCCAGAACGTCGGGAATCAGGTCCTTTTCAGCCACCGGCCATCTCAGCGCGATGGGCAGCCAGCCTTTCGGCCAGCCCCGAGTCGGTCACCGCCAAAATCTGAATGGCCAGCAAGGCCGCGTTCATGGCGCCGTTGATGGCCACGGTGGCCACCGGGATCCCCTTGGGCATCTGCACGGTGGAATACAGGGAGTCCACCCCGTTCAGCGCTCCGCCGACCAAAGGCACGCCGATCACCGGCAGGGTGGTCTGGGCCGCAGTGGCACCGGCCAGGTGAGCGGCCATGCCCGCCCCGCAGATGATGGCCCCAAACCCGGCATCGCGAGCGCCGGACACAAACTGGCGGACCTTCTCCGGCGTGCGGTGGGCCGACATGACCTCCCAGTGGCACTTCACGCCGAACTGTTCCAGCGTGGTGCGGGCCGGGGCCATGGTGTCCTCGTCACTCGACGATCCCATGATGACAGCGACTTTCAAGCTCATGCCGATTCCCTCTGTGAAGCGCCCTCTACCGCCGCGGCGGCGATGTCAAAGCGAACGTAGCGGCCCGGCCAATCAATGTGGGTGACCCCGGCATAAGCCCGCTCTCGGGCGGTGGCCAAGTCGGGCCCCTGCCCGGTGACGTTGAGCACCCGGCCACCCGCCGTGACCAGCTCTTTACTGTTCTGACCAGCATAAATAGCACCAACTCCGCCTTCAGCAGCTGATGCCACCCCAGCGCAGAACACCGTCACGCCTTCCACCGCGTTGGCCGCCTCAATGCCGGCAATTGGATCGCCGGTCCGGGGGGAGGCGGGATAGCCCTCGGAGGCGCACACCACCGTCACCGCGGCGTCATCGCCGAACACCGGGTCGTCCTCCAGTGATCCGGCCGCCGCGGCCGCCAGCAGGTCGGCCAAGTCGGACTTCAGCCGGGGCAGCACCACCTGGGCCTCGGGGTCGCCGAAGCGCACGTTGTACTCCAGCACCTTGATTCCCTGGGGGGTGAGCATCAGCCCGGCATACAGCACACCCCGATAGTCGATGCCCCGTCGCTGTAGCTCTTCCAGCGTGGGCAGCACCGCTCGATCCATCACTTCATCAACCACATCATCTCCGGCCACCGGCACCGGGGAGTAGGCCCCCATGCCCCCGGTATTGGGCCCGACATCGCCTTCGCCGATGCGCTTGAAATCCTGGGCCGGAGCCAATGGCACCGCCCGATGGCCATCGCACACCGCCAACACCGACAGCTCGGGGCCGGTAAGACCCTCTTCGATCACCACCCGGCGCCCGGCGTCGCCGAAGGCCTCCCCCGAGAGATAGGCCCTCACTGCTTCTTCCGCTTCGGCCCGATCCTCGGTAACCAGCACCCCCTTGCCCGCGGCCAGGCCGTCGGTCTTGACCACAAAGAGATCGCTCATGGTGTCCAGGTAGCGGAGAGCCGGCTCGAACTCGGTGAACGAGCCATGGCCCGCGGTGGGCACCCCAGCGGCCATCAGCAGTTCCTTCATCCAGGCTTTGGAGCCCTCCAAGAGGGCCCCGTCGGCTCCAGGGCCAAACACCAGCCGACCTGCTGCTCTCAATTCGTCGGCTAGACCTTCCACCAGCGGGGCCTCGGGGCCGATCACATACAGATCGGCCTCAATCTCGGTTGCTGGTACAGCAACAGAACCAGGAATGCCGGGGTTTCCGGGAGTGACCACGACGTCGCACGACCGGCCCAACACGTGGGCAAGGGCATGCTCACGTCCCCCACTGCCAACGACGCAGACTCTCACGACACTGCGCTGAAGATGATGAACTGATCCCGGCCCGGGCCCACACCAACCAAGGAGGCGGGCACGCCAGCCTGCTCTTCGATGAACCGCAGATAGTCTTCGGCCTCTTGGGGCAGCTCCGAGCGATCGCCGACTTCGCTCAAGTCGGTGCGCCAGCCAGGCAGCTCCTCGTAGATCGGCACCGCCCGGTGGATCTCTGATTGGTGGTAGGGCATCGAGTTGCAGCGCTCCCCGTCCACCTCGTAGGCCACGCATACCTTGATGGGGTCGAGGGCATCCAGCACATCGAGCTTGGTGATGGCCAGGTCCGACAAGGAGTTCACCCGCACTGCGTGGCGCAGCATCACCGTGTCCAGCCAACCACACCGGCGGCGGCGCTTGGTATTGGTCCCGTATTCACGGCCCACATCCACCAAGTGGTCCCCGATGTCGTCGGTCAGCTCGCAGGGGAACGGCCCCGACCCCACCCGGCTGATATACGCCTTGGTGACCCCGATTACTCGATCGATGTGCCGAGGACCGACGCCCGCCCCTACGCACACCCCACCGGCCACCGGGTTGGAGGAGGTGACGAACGGGTAGGTGCCGTGGTCGAGGTCGAGGAACATGGCCTGGGCCCCTTCGAACAGCACGTTCTGGCCGATCTCCAATGCATCGTGAACCAGCCCCACCGTGTCGGCAATGTGGGGCTCAAGGCGAGGGCGACATTCCTCTAGGTACTGCTCGGCCACCGTCTCGAGGTCGAAGGGCAGCCGGTTGTACACCTTGGCTAGCAGCGGGTTCTTCTCGTGCAGCACCACGCCCAGCTTCTCCCGGAAAATCTTGGGGTCGAGCAGGTCTTGCACCCGCAGCCCCACCCGGGCCGCCTTGTCGGCGTAGGCGGGGCCGATGCCCCGCTTGGTGGTGCCCAGCTTGTTGCGCCCCAGATGGCGCTCGGCCACCACGTCCAGCGTCTGGTGATAGGGCAGGATGAGGTGGGCGTTGCCGCTCACCTTCAGCTTGCCGCAGTCGACCCCGGCCGCAGTGAGCCGATCCATCTCGTCGATGAGCACTTTGGGGTCGATTACCACCCCGTTGCCGATCATCGGAGTCACGTGGGAGTAGAGAACCCCGCTGGGAACGAGCTGGAGCTTGAACGTCTGACCCTCCACTACCAGGGTGTGACCAGCGTTGTGGCCGCCCTGGTAGCGCACCACCATGTCCATGTCGCGGGCTAGGAGGTCGGTGAACTTGCCCTTGCCCTCGTCACCCCATTGCGTCCCGACGACCACGGTTGCTGGCAAAGCGCTACCCCATCAGCGTGGCTTACGAACTGACACTACTCGCGCCCACCCGGAGATTGACGAGCAATAAAGGGGATTCGAATCAGTAAAGCGGGGCGGCTTAGCGCCCCTCCACCATGCGGGACAGGGTCAGGGCGTAGTCGCCACGGGCGTCGGTCCACAGGCGCTCCATGGCCAGGCCGACACCAGCAAGCTCGGGGCCGATGTTCTCGGGACGGAACTTGGCGCTGATCTCGGTCCGCATGCGCTCGTTTTGGGCGAAGTCGACGGTCATGCCCAACCCGCTGATGGTCACCTGCTGGGCGCAGCGGGAGCGCAGCCACATCTCGATCCACTCCTCGTCGGGGTCGAAGCGGGCTTCGTGCTCGAATTGGTCGAGGTCGAAGTCGGCATCGAGACGGTGGTTGATCACTGACAGCACGTTGCGGTTGAACGCTGCGGTCACGCCCTCGGGATCGTCGTAGGCCGCAATCAGCCGGTCGTGATCCTTTATCAAGTCGAAACCCAGCAAGAAGGTGTCGCCCGGCACCATGGTGGCGGCCACGCTGGCCAGAAAGTCCTTCCGCGGCGCGGGGGGAAAGTTCCCGATGGTGCCGCCCAGGAGCATCATCAGCCGACAGCCGCCATCAGGTATGTGGCCCAAATGGTGCTCGAAATCGCCCACCACTCCGTGGACAGCCAGGCCCTCATAGGCTTCAGCCAAATCCGCGGCCGCGTTTCGCAGAGTGGCCTCGCTGTTGTCGAACGGAACGTAGCGGCGGAGCCGTCCGGTAGCGGCCAGAGCGTCCAGCACGATTCGGGTCTTCTCCGAGGTGCCCGACCCCAGTTCCACCACGGTGTCGGCACCCGACCGCTCGGCGATCACGTCGACCTCTCGCTCCAGGATCTCCCGCTCCCTTCGAGTGGGGTAGTAGCCGGGGAGCCGGGTGATCTGGTCGAAGAGCTCGCTGCCCCGGTCGTCGTAGAACCACTTGGGGGGAAGCTCCTTGGGCTGGGAGGTGAGCCCCTCGGCCACGTCGGCCCGGAGCGCTCGATCGATCCAGGCGAGATCCAGATGGATATCGACGACCGGCTCCACGATTGCGTGTCCTGGCATTACGCGTCCAGGGCCAGGCGCATCCCGGAGAAGTGCCAGCGGGTGTGGGGATGGAAGAAATTGCGGTAGGTAGCCCGGATGTGGCCGGGAGGGGTCACGCAGGCGCCACCCCGAAGCACGAATTGGTTGACCATGAATTTGCCGTTGTACTCCCCCACTGCGCCTGGCGCGGGCCGGAACCCGGGATAGGGGCCATAGGAGCTACACGTCCACTCCCACACGTCTCCGTAGAGCTGGTGCAGGCCATCGTCGCCCGGTGCGGGGGCGGGGTGCCATCGGCCTTGGTCGCCGAGGTTGCCCCCCGGTTTCTGGGTGGCGGCAGCGTGCTCCCACTCGGCCTCAGTGGGGAGTCGGGCCCCCGCCCAGCGGGCGAAGGCATCGGCCTCGTAGTACGACAAGTGGCACACCGGCTCGTTGGGCAAAATCGGTTGGAGGCCGTGGAGGGTGAACACCCGCCAACCGTCCTCGGAGTGGAAGTCCCAGTACGAAGGCGCCTTCCAGCCGTGCTCCTGTTGCTGGTACCAGCCGTCCGACAACCACAGGGTGGGAGTGTCGTAGCCGCCGTCGGCCATGAACTCCAACCACTGGCCGCAGGTCACCAGTCGGTTGGACAGCCGATACGAAGGCAGGATGGTCCGGTGGCGGGGGCTCTCGTTGTCGAAGGCGAAGCCGTTGCCGTCGTGACCCACCCACACTTCGCCGCCGTCGAAGCTGGTCCAGCCGGCGGATGGCTGTCCGTTGCTCGACATCCCGGAGGGCGGCGAGAGGAGGTCGTGATAGACGGGCCACAGCGCCCGATTGGTCGACAGCACATGTTTGATGTCCATGAGCAACAGCTCTTGGTGCTGCTGCTCATGGTGAAGGCCCAACAGCACCAGATCGGCGGTGGCATCGTCCAGCGGGCGAGCCAGCAGCTCGGCCATGGCCCCATCGACATGGGCCCGGTAGGCAGCCACCTCATCGCACGATGGTCGGGAGAGGTTGCCCCGCTCGGGCCGAGGGTGGCGATCCCCAACCGCCTCATAATACGAGTTGAACAGGAAGCCGAACGCCGGGTGGAACTCGCGATAGCCGTCGAGACGGGTCTTGAGCAGGAAGGTCTCGAAGAACCAGGTCACGTGGGCTCGATGCCACTTGGTGGGACTCACGTCGGGCATCGACTGGATGCACTGATCCTCGTTGCTCAACGGAGCGGCGAGCGCGTCGGTGTAAGTCCGGACTGATTGATAGCCCACCAAGAGGTCGGAGAGGTCGGAGGCGAGGGTCACGGTCACAGGATTGGCAGGGCTTGAACTCTAACCGCCGAAGGCAGCACTCAGCCTCTTCGGTACAGAACGATGTCGGCCCGCTTTGACTCCAGCTCCCGGGTGAGGCGCACCACCTGGGCCCTGAGCCGAGCCACCTCGGCCTCGAGGGCGAGCACCCGCTCCACTCCGTCGAGGTTCATGCCCTCACTGGTCAGCTCGTGTACCCGGCGGAGCTTCTCAATGTCGGCGTCGCTGTAGCGCCGGCTCCCCCCGCCAGTTCTGGCCGGTTGCACCAGGCCCCGGCGGTCGTATATCCGCAGGGTCTGGGGGTGGATACCGGCCAATTCGGCAGCCACCGATATGACATACACCGCCCGATCACGGCCTCGGGGATCGATCATGGTGATGCCTCCATCTTCTCGGCGAATGCTTCCAAAGCCTGGCGCTGCTCATCGCTCAGCTCGGTGGGAACCTCCAGGTCCACTGTCACCAGCAGATCGCCGGTTCCCTTGGCGGTTTCCACGCCTCGTCCCCGAACCCGCAAGACCCTTCCGGGCTGGCTCCCGGGAGGCAGGCGCAGTGTCACCGGGTCGCCCTCAAAGGTGGGCACCTCGATCTCCGCGCCCAGTGCGGCCTGGGCAAACGTCACCGGTACAGAAACCGTGAGGTTCTTGCCCTGGCGGCCGAACACCGGGTGAGATTTGACCTTGACCGTTACATACAGGTCGCCGGACGGACCGCCGTTGACCCCCGGCTCCCCCTTGCCCGCCAATTTGATCTTCGCGCCGTTGCCCACCCCGGCGGGAATGCGCACGGATATGGAGCGCCCGGCCCGGGCGGTGTCGCCGCTCAGGGTCAAGTCGGTGGTGGTGCCCCGCACCGCCTCGGCGAAGTCCAGGGTCAGGTGGGCGTTGAGATCGTGGCCTCGTACCGGGCGGGTCTGGCCGCTGAACGGGGGGCCGCCGCGGTCGAAACGGCCGCCGCCCATGAACGCCGAGAAGATGTCGGCCAGGTCGCCCTCCATGGTGAAGCCGCCTGGTCCGGCCTGAAAGTTCATAGGCCCCATGTGGCGCACTTGGTCGTATTGGGCCCGGCGCTCACCGTCGCCCAGCACGTCGTAGGCGGCCGACACCTCTTTGAACCGCTCCTCGGCCTTGGCGTCGTCGGGGTTGGCGTCGGGGTGCAGCTTGCGGGCCAGCTTGCGATAGGCCTTGGTGATCTCCTTGTCAGACGCCGAAGGGGAGACGCCCAGGGCCTTGTAATAGTCGGTCTCCAGCCATTCCCGTTTCACGTCCATGCCTCGATCGCCTCCGTCCTACCCCCGGACCTTCACCATGGCGGGCCGCAACACACGGCTGTTCCACTCGTAGCCAGCCCGCAGCACTTCGGCGATCACCGCCTCTCCCTCACCCGGCTCATGGACGACGGCCTCATGGCATGTGGGGTCGAACGGCGCGCCCGGATCGTCCAGCTTGGCCAAGCCCTCCTTCTCCAGCGCCGCGAACAGCGCGTCTCGAATGGGGACGACGTCTTCCGCTCCTTGGGCCACGGCAGCATCACAGGCGTCCAGCACGGGCAGCACCTTCTCCACGATGTCGGCCGCGGCCATGGCCACCGTCTCCTGCTGGCGCTCGGCTGCCTTGCGGCGGTAGTTGGCAAATTCGGCGGTCACCCGCTGAAGGTCGTTGAGGTAGCCATCCCGCTGGGCCAAAAGCTCCTCCACCGAGGTCTCCGGCTCTTCGACGTCGCCCACTTCCTGAAGCCGCCCGTCGGCGGATTGCTTGTGAACAGTCTGCTCATCAGCGACTTCGTCGTTGGCCAGATCGTCGTTGGCCAGCTCGTCATCGGCCGGATCAGCCGCAGCCTCCTCGCTCACTGGGAGCTTCCGCCTTCTTCGTCTTCGATGATCTCGGCGTCGACGATGTTCTCATCGTCTGAGGCGCCGCCAGCATCAAAGTCGCCTGGGGCATCGAAATCACCGGGGGCATCGCCGGCAGCGGCGGCCGCCTGCTCGTACATGGCCGCCCCGATCTGCTGGCTGATGGCCGACAGCTCCTCGGTGGCCGAGCGGATGCGGTCGAGGTCCTTCTCGTCGATGGCCGACTTCAACTCGCCCAGCTTGGCCTGAACCTCGCTGCGCTGGTCGGCGTCCACCGACTCACCGGCCTCGGCCAGCAACTTCTCCACCTGGTACACCAGGCTGTCGGCGTTGTTGACGGCCTCAGCCTCCTCCCGACGACGGGCATCCTCGGCGGCATGGGCCTCGGCATCGGCGATCATCTGATCGATGGCGCTTTTGTCCAGCGAGGTCTGGCCGGTGATGGTGATGGACTGCTCTTTGCCGGTGGCCCGGTCTTTGGCCGACACGTGGACAATGCCGTTGGCGTCGATGTCGAAGGTGACCTCGATCTGAGGCACGCCCCGTGGCGCGGGCGGCAGGTCTACCAGCTGGAACTTGCCCAGAGTCTTGTTGTACGCGGCCATCTCCCGCTCGCCCTGAAGCACATGGATCTCCACCGTGGGCTGGTTGTCATCCGCGGTGGTGAAAACCTCGGTGCGGCGGGTGGGGATGGTGGTGTTGCGCTCGATGAGGCGAGTCATCACACCGCCCTTGGTCTCGATGCCCAGCGACAGCGGGGTCACATCCAGCAGCAGCACGTCCTTGACCTCGCCTTTGAGCACGCCGGCCTGCACCGCCGCGCCCACGGCCACCACCTCGTCGGGGTTGACTCCCTGGTGGGGCTGGGTTCCGGTCATCCCGGTAACCAGGTCCACCACCGCGGGCATCCGGGTTGAGCCGCCCACCAGGATCACGTGGTCCATGTCGCCCGCCGACAGGCCGGCGTCAGAAAGGGCCTGCTCGAAGGGCTTGCGGCACCGGTCCAGCAGGTCGCTGGTGAGATCCTGGAACTTGGCCCGGCTCAGCTCGTAGTCCATGTGGAGTGGCCCTGCGTCGGTGGCGGTGATGAAGGGCAGGTTCACATTGGTGCTCTGGGTTTGCGACAACTCGATCTTGGCCCGCTCCGCGCCCTCCTTGAGCCGCTGCATGGCCATGTTGTCCTTGCTCAGGTCTACGCCGTGGTCGTTGCGGAACGAGTCCACCAGCCAGCCGATCACCCGGTCGTCCCAGTCGTCGCCGCCCAGGGCGGTATCGCCGCTGGTGGACTTGACCTCGAACACCCCGTCGCCAATCTCCAGGATGGACACGTCGAAGGTGCCCCCGCCCAAGTCGAAAACCAGAATGGTCTGGTCGGTGTCGCCCTTGTCGAGGCCGTAGGCCAGTGCGGCCGCGGTGGGTTCGTTGATGATCCGCAGCACCTCGAGGCCGGCGATGGTGCCGGCCTCCTTGGTGGCGGTGCGCTGGGCGTCGTCGAAGTAGGCCGGGACGGTGATAACCGCCTCGGTGACCTCGGTGCCCAGATAGGTCTCGGCGTCCCGCTTGAGCTTTTGCAGAACCCGGGCCGAGATCTCCTGGCTGCTGTAAGCCTTGCCGTCGATGCTCTCCGACCAGTCGGTGCCCACGTGGCGCTTGACCGAGCGGATGGTGCGATCGGGGTTGGTGATGGCTTGACGCTTAGCCACCTCCCCCACCAGCACCTCTCCCTCCTTGGAGAAGGCCACCACCGACGGGGTGGTGCGAGAGCCCTCAGTATTGGCGATGACCGTGGGCTCACCGCCTTCGAGCACTGCAACCACGCTGTTGGTGGTGCCCAAATCGATGCCGACAACTCTGGCCATTTTGTTCGACTCCCTTTTGATGTTGTTATTTGGTTGAAGTTTGGTTTTTAGGTTGAAGTTTGGTTTTGAGAATTATCTTCGACCCTCAGGATACCCCTCAATTTGTCATATCCCAAAACTTGAGTGCAGATCACTAAGGGTTGGAGCCGCTACGCTGCCCAGGGTGAGTCCAGCAACGCTGATCCTGCTTCGCCACGGACAGAGCCAGTGGAACGCCTCCAATCAGTTCACCGGTTGGTACGACTGCGATCTCACGGAACAGGGAGAGGCCGAGGCTCGAGCCAGCGGGCAGGCGCTGGCTGAGGCCGAACTGCTGCCCGATGTCGTACACACCTCGGTGCAGACTCGGGCCATTCGCACTGCGGAACTGGCCCTGGCTGAGATGGGTCGGGCATCGGTGCCGATGAAGCAGCATTGGCGGCTGAACGAGCGCCACTACGGCGACCTCACCGGGTTGGACAAGTCCGAGACCCGACAGCGCTATGGCGATGAGCAGCTCAACGCCTGGCGCCGGGGCTACCGCACCCCACCACCCCCCATTGCCGACGACAACCCGTGGAACCCCAACGGCGACCCCCGCTACGCCCACATTCCCCCGGAGCTGTTGCCCAAGAGCGAGTGCCTAGCCGATGTGGTGGAACGGCTGATGCCCCATTGGTATGACGAGGTGGTCCCTGATCTGCGAGCCGGGCAGTTGGTGTTGATCTCGGCCCACGGCAACAGCCTGCGGGCCCTCGCCAAACACCTCGATCAGATCGACAACGACGCTATCGCCGAGCTCAATATCCCCACCGGGATGCCGCTTGTGTACGAGCTGGGACCGGACATGATGCCCATCGAAGCCAAAACGACGCTCGCCCGCTCGCTCGACCCCGCTGCGGCGGCCGAAGCCGCCACAGCAGTGGCCAAACAAGCGGGCTAAGCGCCTGTCAGGCTGTAGGAGTGTCAGCCCACAGAGGTGGAGGTGTCCGGGCCGTAGCCAGGCACTCCGTGCTCGTGGAGGTCGAGTCCACCAATCTCTTCCTCACGAGACACCCGTAGACCCATCGTCTTCTTCATGACAGCGAACAAGATGCCGGTTGTGATGGTCACCCAGGCGAACACCAGCACCACGCCGATGAGCTGCACCACCAACTGGTCGATGCCTCCGCCGTAGAAAAGTCCGGCGTTGTCTTGGCCCACAAACGCATCGTC
This sequence comes from Acidimicrobiia bacterium, assembly GCA_022819825.1. Lineage (GTDB taxonomy): Bacteria > Actinomycetota > Acidimicrobiia > Acidimicrobiales > Bin134 > Poriferisocius. Next base: position 23,203 of record JAJEGM010000050.1, read on the forward strand.
ATAGCGGGAGAACAGGCCCACGGCCAGCGTCCCCCACACGCCGCACACACCGTGAACCGAGATGGCGCCCACCGGATCGTCTATGCGGACCCGGTCGAAGAACAGCACCGAGTACACCACGATGACTCCGGCGATAGCGCCGGTCACCACTGCGCCCATTGGGTTCATGGTTCCGGTGCCGGCGGTGATACCCACCAGACCAGCCAGCACGCCGTTGCCGGTCATGGCCACATCCAGCGAGCCGGCCTTGCGCCAGATGACCGCCCCGGCGGCCAGGCCACCGGCAGCCGCGGCCAACAGCGTGGTTACCGCAGCACGCATCACGAAGTCGTCCGCAGCCAACTCCGAGCCGGGATTGAACCCGAACCAGCCGAACCACAGGATGAACACGCCCAACACCACGAAGGCGATGTTGTGGCCGGGCATAGCCCGAGGGTTGCCGTTCTCGTCGTACTTGCCGATGCGGGGCCCGAGGAAGATGGCGCCCATCAGAGCGGCCCAGCCGCCGGTGCTGTGCACGATGGTGGAACCGGCGAAGTCGCCGAACCGGGCGTCGCCAATCTTCAGATCCGACAGCAGGCCGTCGCCGTGCCAGAAGGAGTGGACCACCACCGGATAGATCAGCGCGGTCATGAAGAAGCTGAACACCAAGTACGCGGAGAACTTGGTCCGCTCGGCCATGGCCCCCGAGGCGATCGTCACAGCGGTGGCCGCGAACACCACCTGGAAGAAGAAGAACGTGGGGGTGCTGAGCCCGTCGCCAAAGGTGGTGAACGTGCCGCTCAGGAAGAACCCGTCGGTGCCGATCAGCGATCCGCCGTCGGTGCCAAAGGCAATGCCGTAGCCGAACGCGAAGAAGGCCAGCGCGCCAATGCACATGTCGGCCAGGTTCTTGGCCATGATGTTGCCCACGTTCTTGGCCCGGGTCATGCCCGCCTCGACCATGCCGAAGCCGGCCTGCATCAAGAACACCAAAATGCCGGCGATGAACACCCACAGGTTGTCCATCACCACTTGCACTGCTTCGGCGCCGCCGTCTTGGGCCATTGCCGGAACAGCCCCAATGAGCACCGTGCCGGCGGCAATCAGCGCCCCAATTCCGAATTTCCTTTTCATATGACCGGCCCTCCTTCGCCGTTTCTGCACCCGCGCCACTGCGGCGCCGTCGCAGTCGGGAACAAGGTAGGAAGGCCAGGTTTCACAATTGTTTCTGCGCTGTGAATTTCAAGCAGACGGTGGTGCTCTCGAACTGCCTGCTTGAGTACGGGACTGGGCGGAACTCGTACTGCCTGCTTGAGTACGGAACCGGGGGATGTCAACAACTAGGTTTGGAGTCGCCATGGACCCAAAGCGCCTGCGTCCCTTCCACATAGTCCTCGGCCTCGGGCTGGGCTTCGCCGCCTTCACCATTGCTTCGGGCATCGCCTCGGCCATCACCGAGTTCAAGAACCCGGCCGAGATCACCCGTCACCCCTGGGAGAACATCCCCAGCGGGTGGAAGGCCGCCTTCTACACCATCATCCCCATCTTCTTGGTGTGGGCTTCTTGGGAGTTCGCCAAGCGGGTGAAGAACTGGGAGCGGGGCGGCCCCGACAACCGGCGCACCACCCTTTCCAACGCCAAGACCCGCCTCGAAGACCTCCGGCGGGGCATGTACATGCGCACCCTGCTGCGGGAGCCCGGCGCCGGCGTCATGCACACCATGATCTACGTGGGTTTCATCATCTTGTTGGGCGTCACCACCACCCTGGAGATCGACGAGCAGCTCCCCGACGGGGCCAAGTTCCTCCACGGCCGGGTGTACCAGGTGTACTCCGCGGTGGGCGACATCGCCGGGGCCGTCTTCCTGGTCGGGGTGATGTGGGCCATCGTGCGCCGCTACGGCCCCCGACGACTGCGCCCCTACCGCATCCGCATCAAGTCGCGGCCCGAGCACGCGGTGATCTTGGGCACGTTCTTCGCCATCGGAGTCACCGGATTCGGCGCCGAGGTGTTCCGCATCGCCCACCATGGCGTGCCCGACTTCGAGAAGTGGTCGGTGCTCGGCTACCAGGTGGCCACCCAGATGCGGGGCCTCGAGGGCCTCGACCACTGGCACCAGTTCTGGTGGGCGGGACACGTGATCGCTTTCGTGGCCTTCTTGGTGCTGCTGCCCATCACCATGCTGCGCCACATGGTCACCTCCCCGCTGAACATGTACCTGCGGGACAAAGACCGGCCCAAGGGGGCCATGAAGCCCATGCCCAACCTGATGGAGACCGACTTGGAGTCGTTCGGGGCAGCCACCGTGGAGGACTTCACCTGGAAGCAGCTGCTGGACACCGACGCCTGCACCATGTGCGGTCGATGCACCTCGGTGTGTCCGGCCCACGCCACCGGCAAGCCCCTCGACCCTCGGGAGATCGTGCTCAAGACCGGGGAGGTCATGGCCGCCACCGGCGAGCCGGCCACCACGCCGCCCCTGGGCACGGTGCCGGAGATCAAGGTGGAGGCCAACTCTTTGTTCGAGCGGATAACCGGCGAGGAGATCTGGGCGTGTACCTCCTGCAAGGCGTGCGACGAGATCTGCCCGGTGAACATCGAGATCCTCGACAAGATCCTCGATATGCGCCGCTATCTGTCGCTGATGGAGTCCGACTTCCCCACCGAGCTGGGCCAGGCCTACCGGTCGATGGAGAACTCGGGGAACCCGTGGGGCATGTCCCAGGGCGACCGCGGCGCCTGGGCCACCGATTTCGAGGGCATCGCGGTGCTCGACGGGGGCGACCCGCTGGAGTCCGAGTACCTCTACTGGGTGGGCTGTGCCGGATCGTTCGACGACAAGAACCGCAAGGTGACCCGGGCGGTGGCCAAGCTGCTCCAGCGAGCCGAGATCAGCTTCTCCATCTTGGGGCCGGCTGAGAACTGCACCGGCGACCCGGCCCGGCGCTCGGGCAACGAGTACATCTTCCAGATGCTGGCCATGCAGAACATCGAGACCCTCAATGAGATGGGGGTCCGCAAGATCGTCACCCAGTGCCCCCACTGCTTCAACACCCTGGCCAACGAGTACCCCCAATTGGGCGGGCACTACGAAGTGGTCCACCACACCCAGTTCCTGGAGGCGCTGATCGACGACGGACGCCTGGACATGACCGGCGCTCGCCTCGACGAGCGGGTGGTATACCACGACTCCTGCTACCTGGGCCGCCACAACGACGTGTACTTGGCCCCCCGCCGAGTGGTGGGATCGCTGGGCGGCGTCGAGGTGGTGGAAGCCGGGCGCAACGGGACCAAGGGCATGTGCTGCGGTGCGGGCGGGGCCCGCATGTGGATGGAGGAGACCATCGGCAAGCAGGTGAACGTGGAGCGGTCGCAAGAGCTGCTGGCCACCGGGGCCGACCGGATCGCCACCGCCTGCCCGTTCTGCTACATCATGATCGACGATGGCATCAAGGCCGAGGGGGCCGACGACGACGTGGTGGTGGGCGACATCTCCATGCACCTGCTGGAAGCGCTGGAGAACCGCGACGCCGCCGAGGAGGAAGCTCGCCAATCTGAACTGCTCACCATCCGCACTCGGGCGTCTGAAGCAGCAGCGGTCGCGGTGGCCGAGCCGGAGCCACCAGCACCAGCCCCCGCAGAGAGGCCCGCTCCAGACCCATCCAAGAGGCCAGACGATTTCACCCGAATCATGGGAACCGACCCCGCCTTGGCCCGAGCGCTGCCCGATCACGGCATCGTGACCTACGAAGACCTCGCCGCTCTCGATGACAACGCAGTGCAGGAACTCGAGGCCGCCCTGGAGATCCCCGGCCGGATCAGCAAGTGGAAGTGGCCCACCCAGGCCGCCGCCCTCATCGCCGAGCGCGAAGAAGCCGACTGAATAACTCCAGCTCTCATAAGCCCCTAGAGGGAAGGCAAGGGCGAGCCAACCGCCCAGCTCAGCCGGTGTTGCGGAGACCAGCGGCGATGCCGTTTACCGTCAAAAGCAGGGCCCGCTGAATGCTTCGGTTGTCTGCGGGAACACCGGTTGCGGCTCTCGACCGGGCCAATAGTTCAACCTGCAAGACGCTGATGGGGTCGAGATAGGCGTCGCGCACAGCCAAGGTTCGCTTCAGCACGGGAAGGTCATTGAGAAGGTCGCCGCCGGCCAACTTGGCGATGTGGGCCACTGTCAGGTCGTGCTCTTCGGCGATGGTGTCGAAGAAGTGGCGGAGTTCGGGGGCAACCAGGCGGTTGACATAGTGACGGGCAATGGCAAGATCGGTCTTCACCAGGGTCATTTCAACGTTGGAGACGAATGTGCGGAAGAACTGCCAATCCTGGTACATGGTCTGAAGCTGTTCTCCGCGTCCAGCCTGCTGCGCCGCCGCCATTGCGGTGCCCACCCCGAACCAGCCGGGGATGATCTGGCGCGACTGGGTCCAGCCGAACACCCAGGGAATTGCCCGCAGGCCGTCTATCCCGGCCTCAGCGCCCGACCGTCGAGCCGGTCGCGAGCCGATATTCATTGCAGCCAACTCCTCTACCGGGGTAGAGGTCTGAAAATACTCAACGAAGCCAGGGGTATCGAGCAGGTTGCGGTACGCCTGATAGGCGCGTTCGGACATGAGCTCCATAATGTCGTTCCAAGCTTCGATGCCCCCTTGGCCGTGGCGGGGATGGCGGTGGGCCACCGAGGCCTCGACTACTGCCGACAGGGCCAGATCGAGATTGCGCTGCGCCAAGCGGGGCAGCCCGTACTTGTCGGCGATGACCTCGCCCTGTTCGGTGATCTTGACCGCACCGTTCACAACCCCAGCGGGCTGCGACAAGATGGCCGCGTTGGTGGGGCCCCCGCCCCGTCCCACTGTGCCGCCTCGCCCGTGGAACACCACCACCTTGATCCCGACCTCGGCCGACACTTCGGCGATCGCCCGCAGCGCCTTGTGGATCTCCCACTGCGAGGTCGTGATCCCACCGTCCTTGTTGGAATCTGAGTATCCGACCATCACCTCTTGCGCATTGCCCCGGATCTCAACCAGCCGCCGGTAGGCAGGCACGGCGAAGAGCTCTCGGAGCATGGTGCCGATTCCGCGAAGATCGGCAATGGTCTCGAACAGCGGCACGAATCCGAGGCGGGCGATTCCGCTGGGGATGTCTACCAATCCGACTTCACGGGCCAGCACAACGGGGGCCAGCACATCGTCGACCCCCTGGGTCATCGACACGATGTAGCTCCCGATAGCCCCGTCTCCGTGTTGATCGAGGGCGTGACGGAGAGCGGTGAACAGAGCCAATGGGCCTCGCGCGTCCGGCCCCGCGGGTGGGGCCAGCGGACGGCGGCTTTCCAGTTCAGAGGCCAAAAGGGCGGTGCGCTCGGGGCGCGACATGGTGCTGTATCCGGTATCCAGCTCAGAAAAGAGCCCTTCGAGGGCCATATGGTGGGCAGACGCACTCTCGCGTATATCGAGAATGGCGAGGTGAAAGCCGATCATGGCCAGAATTCGCCGTACCCGGGCCAGGCGGCCCTGAGCCAGCAGCGACCCCTCATTGGCTTCCAGCGACTGAGACATGACGGCCAAGTCGGCTTCCACTTCAGCAGGCGTCCTATAGGCCCTCGGTCCGGGCGGCAGGTCCATCGCTTCCAGAAGGCGCTGGTGGATCACCGAGCAGCGCTGGCGATAGGGCTCACCGGCGCTCAGCCTGCTGAACCGAGAGGCGATGTCGGGAAAGCCGTCGCGGTCGGCTTCTAGCTGAGCCTGCAAGTCATCGGTGATTCCAGATACCGCCGTGCTCACCGACAGCTCCGAGGACAGCTCCTCGATCTCGGCCACCAACAGGCGCAACGCCCGACCTCGCTGGAAAGCCAGCACCTCCAGCGTCGTTTCCGGGGTGACATTGGGATTGCCGTCGCGGTCGCCTCCCACCCAAGAACCGAACCGCACTGGCACCTGAGGCCCGTCAAGCGATCCTCCGATGGTCCGGAGCACAGCATCGACGTCATCGAAGAGCTCGGGTACGCCGTCGGCGGCAATCTCGGTGAGGAAATAGAGGATGGACCGAGCCTCGTCCACCGGGTCGGGCCTCTCCCGGCGGAGCTCGTCGGTCTGCCAGATAGCGTCGATCAGCTCATCGATCCGGCGGTCGATCCTGCTCTGGTCGGCCGGTCCACAGCCGCTCTCCCCCCGGCGTTCGATGAGGACCGCAATCTCGGTGAGCTTGTCGAGGATCGACCGTCGGGATGCCTCAGTGGGATGGGCGGTGAAAACCGGGCGGAGGTCGGCTTGGCGGGTGGCAGCCACGATCTCGGCCTCGTCGATTCCCAGCTTCAAGAGCTTGTCCACCGCATCGCCAAAGCGGAGACTGCCGGCGAGGCCGGCGGCATTCAGGTCTTCCACGCGGTGCACCTGCTCGGCGGTGTTGGCCAGGTGGAAGTAGACGGTGAACGCCCGCACAAGATGGATGGCCTCGACCACATCGACATCGTCGAGCACCTCTCCTAGCCCGGCACCCGACTCCTCGTCGCGCCGCAGGCCCCGGGCCATGGCCCGCACCTGCTCCACGCGCTCAAGCAACTCAGGGCCGTGCTGGCGAACCAGGGCATTTCCCAGTTGAGTGCCCAGACGCCTGATGTCGTTGCGAAGCGCCGAATCGATTTGGTCGAGATCGTCAGCCGGCACCATGGAATTCAAACATCCATTTGAGCATATGGGAGATTTGTTTCGATCAAATCGTCCCGACGTGGTCGTGATCATGACGGATCAGGAGCGGGCTGCACCGCCCTATGAGAGCGACGAACTGCGGGAGTGGCGCCGTCGCACCTTGGCCGGGGCCCGGTGGTTTGAGGATCACGGGGTCTCTTTCATGCGGCACTACACCGGCTCGCTGGCCTGTGTGCCCAGCCGTCCCACGCTGTTCACCGGCCAGTACCCCGACGTCCACGGCGTGACCCAGACCGACGGCTTGGGGAAGATGTGGGATGACTCGCGGATGCGGTGGCTGCGGCCCGGCGAGGTGCCCACCCTGGGACACTGGTTCCGGGCTGCAGGCTACGACACCTGCTACCAGGGTAAATGGCACATGAGCCACGCCGATCTGGTTGACTCTGCCACCGGCGGCGCGCTGGCCACCAACGACAACGACGGCTTCGTGGACGAGGCGGCGGAAAGGGCCTATCGAGATGCCGACCCGCTCGGGGTGTTCGGGTTCTCGGGGTGGATCGGCCCGGAGCCGCACGGCCCGTCGCCCGCCAACGCCGGACTTGTGCGGGACCCGCTGATCGCCGACCGGGTGGTGGCCTGGCTCCAAGACCGCTACGGAGGCCACCCGAGTGCCGTTCACCATCGCCCGGATCGGGCGTCCTCCGATAGTCATCTGATTCAGATGGCCGACTTCATTGCCCACTCGGCGCACCACGCGGTGCTCAACGACTGTGGCATTGGCCCGGCAGACTCATACCTACGCCAACATGCCTACTCCGAACTGTTGCCCGCAGACGACGCCCCGGGTCACGTCTGGCCTGGCGGCATCGATGCCGCCGGGTTCCCATGCTTCACACACGAGCTTGGTATCCGCGGCTACCCCTAAAAGCACGATGGGCCCCCAATGACGGGGACCCTCGCAAACCACTCTCGTGGCTCAGACCACCGACGCGAGCACTTGGTGCTCCGGTGACCTCAACAAGCATGATACACGGAGCATCGATGAGAGCACAAGCGATTCACCCTGGGTTTTACGCAGGCTCTTTGAACCGCCCTGGTTTCTTGGAGAGTCGGTTCATTGGTTTCCAATCGGTTGTTGGTTGGGCTGATGGGCTGCATAGGCCGCCTCGACGACGCCATCGCCTGGTACACCGAGCCCGAAGCAGGACCCGAACTGCAACGCCTCGCCCACACCCTGGACCGCTGGCACACCGAGAGCGCCACCAGCGTCAAGACCCGCACCCACAACGGGCGCACCAAAGCCGCCAACGCCAAGATCAAAGACGTCAAGCGCTCCAGAAATTGACGGCTGATGCTGCTGCTCGATACCGATTCAGTAAACGTCAACAGAAGACCAGCGCACATCGGCTCCTTCCAATGCCTGCTTGACAACACCAGAGGGATCTGACTTTTCTACGGTCCACTTAATGCCTCGACTGGGATGCGTCACACAGTGGTATGGCCCCATTGGGGCACGCCGGACTACATGGCCGAAGTGCTGACCTTGGCCCACGAAGTCGATCCCACGATCAAGCTGTGGATCAACGAGACCCACAACGACGTCGTGCCCGCCAGCTCGACGACTTCACCCGCATCATGGGCACCGACCCCACCCTGGCCCGGGCGCTGCCCGATCACGGGATCGTCGCCTACGATGACTCGGCTGACCAGTGGAAATACGAGGTCAGGGGCCCAGGGCTGTCACAGGGATCACCGAAACGCCGTCGGGACGTGTGTAGGGATGTCCAGTAGCAGTGACGACAACAAGCGCGGCCGGCTCGCCGATGCGGCTGGTATCGACCCGATCCCGCAGCCGCGACAAGCTCCGGGCCGCGGCCTCGATGGCACGCTCGCCGCCCAGTTTCACCTCAGCAGCCACCCAACTGCCGTCGGGATGCTCGACGACAGCATCGACTTCCAGGCCGGTGTTGTCGCGGTAGTGGAATACTGATGCTCGCAGCAGCTCGGCGTAGATCCGCAGATCCCTGACCACCAGCGACTCGAAGAGGAAGCCGAGCATCTGGAGGTCGCGCCCCAAACGGTCGACTCCGGCACCGAGAGCAGCCGCCGCCAGGGAGGGGTCGACGAAATGACGCTTGGGCGACTTGCGCAGCCGCGAGCGGGACCGCAAGCTGACCGACCAGTGGCGCTGCTCCTCCACCACAAAGAGTCGTTGAAGCGACCGGAGATACGCCGCGATGGTGTCGGTGGTGATCGTCTCGCCAGTCTCAGCCACATCGGCGCTCAGTTTCTCCAGCGTCACTTCGGTTGCCACATTGCGGGCCAGCGAGACCAGAAGCTGGCGCATGCGCACTGGGTCGTGGCGGCGCCCTTCGAGGCTGGCGATGTCCGTCCGACAGATCTCCTCGATCTGATCGCGCCCGTATTCGATCGCCGTCGCGGCAGATGCGGTGGCGGTGGCGGGCCAACCGCCGCGGCACACCATTTCAATGATGTCGGGAAGGGCGAGTTCGGGTCGGCCGGCGCCAAGGCCTGGCGTCCCTGCAAAGAGCGCCTCCAGCGAAACCCCGCCGGTCGAATGGCCGAGCTCGAACAGAGAGAGCGGGCGCAGTCGAAAGCGCGACACCCGCCCGACACCCGAATGCCGAGTCCGATCGTCCGGGGGAACCGCCGAGCCGGTCAGGATGAAGTGGCCGACGCCGCCGGCGTCATCGCTGCGACGCCTTGCTTGGTTCCAGATGGCGGGCGCGAATTGCCATTCGTCGAGCAGAACCGGTCGCGGCAAATCCAAGATCGCCGAAGGATTCAACTCGGCTGCTGCTCGTGCGTCGCCGTCGATGTCGAATCGCACCACGCTGGCGGCCTGGCGCCGGGCCAGCTCCGTTTTGCCGCATGCTCGGGGTCCCTCTACAACCACCATCGGCGCAGAGCGCAAACGATGTGTGAGAATGGCATCCCCGATCCGTGATATGTACTCCACGGCAACCGGATTAGCACGTCAATTGGGATTTTGCAACTATTTGATTTAGGATTTAGCAATCGCATGACATCGGCACTTCCAACGTTTATGTTGCGGAAATCGCAAGACTCCCGCCAACAACGGCCGCTGCTGCGGCTGGCGGCGGCGTGCTTGGTGGTGTTGGCGGCCTCGGTCGGGTTCGGCGCGTCCACCGCTTCGGCCCATACCCGGCTGTTGGAGACAGTGCCCGCCGACCGCGCCGTGTCGGCCGAGGCACCCGAGCAGCTCACCTTGGTCTTCGCCGAGGCGGTGGACCCCCGGTCGGTGCGGCTCGAGATCATCTCCTCTAGCGGCGGGACCATCTCCGGCGCAGCTCTCCTCACCCCCGAGGGCGAGGACTCCGAGATCATCCGGTTCGCCCTGCCTGATTTGGGCCGGGGCATCTTCGGCCTCTCGTGGGTGACGGTCGGCCCCGACGGGCACCGGGTGGCAGGCGAGGTTGTAGTGGGCGTGGGGATCGTGGACGGCGCCGCGGTGGCCTCGGCCAGCTTCACCCAAACCCCCACGCTCGACCGGGCGCTAGAGCTGGTCAGCGGCATCGGGCGATTCCTCTGGTACGCCGGGCTGGCCGCGGTTGCGGGGGCCTTGCTGGTGCTGGGCTGGCATCTGCGGGGCCGGCATTCTCAGACAGAGGTATGGAGGGTTCTGGCCGCCGCGGCCCGGCGCGGGCTGCTGGTGGGAGCGCTGGTGTTGCACCTCGCCATCGTGGTGAGGACGGCGGCCACCGTCGCGCTCATCACCCGCGGCTACGGCGACGGCTCGCTGCGAGAGAACCTCCGCTTGGCCCTCACCGAGGGTACCGGCCGGACGCTGCTCTTGGCGGTGGTGGGCTCAGGGGTGCTGGCGGTGATGGCCCGCCGACTGGCCGGGGCGCGCTCAGAGATCACGTTGGCCCAGGCCGGCATCGGCGTGGCGGTGCTCATCGCCTTAGGCGCCTCGGCCAGCCACACTTCGACGCTGTCGGAAGACCCGTTCGGGATATGGGTGTCCACCCTGCATCTGGCGGCAGCCGGCGCCTGGCTGGGACCGCTGCTCATCGCGGGCGCGGCCATGGCTGCCCCGGCGTGGCGGAAGCTGGCAGCCCCCGATCGCTCCGCGGCGCTGGGGGACTTGTTCAGGCGATTCGCCCCGGTGGCCGCGGCCTCCCTCGCGGTGCTGGCGCTCACCGGTCTGCGGTCCACTTGGCTCCTGGCCGGCGGCGAGCTGTTCAAGGGCTCCGGCTACACCACCGCTCTGCTGGTGAAACTGGGGCTGGTGGTTCTGGTGGCGGTGCCCCTGGGCATATACCACGACTGGCGGGCAGGCTGGCTGGCCGGCCTTCGCCGCCGCAACCGGGGGGCGGCCGTCTCCCCGCGGTCGCTGCGGCTTGAGCTGTGGGGTCTGGGAGCGGTCGTGGCGGTGGCCGCTCTGGTCACCGGGCTGAACCCCGCAAGCCTCAACGCCCGCGACCTCGAAGCCGTTCTGGAGGACGCCGACGGCGATGTGGCCGGTGGTCTCGACGTCGGGCTGCTCAGCGACGAGCCCCCGGCCAGCGCTGAGGAGTGCGCCCAGCGGACCATAGGCATGCCCGGCTGCTACCGCAGCTATTTCTCGTCGATCATGCGGGCCGAGGGAGCCGACAAGGCGGTGGACGAGGTGGAGCTGCTGTCGCTCACCGACGACTTCGTGTCTCGGAACTGCCATCAGATCGTCCACGACCTGGGCAACGACGCGGTCGTCTGGTACGGGGACGTGGGCACGGCGCTGACCTATGAGGGCTCGGCGTGCTGGTCGGGCTACTACCACGGCGTGGTCGAGTACGCCCTCGGGCAGTTCGACAACACGGAGTTGGAGGCCCAGCTCCCCGGCTTCTGCTCGGAGGTGGCAACCAGGCGGTACTCGTTCGACCACTTCAACTGCGTTCACGGCCTGGGCCACGGGATCATGCAGATCCTCGGCGGCGACCTCTTCGCCACCGTCCCGTACTGCGAGGTGTTCAGCGACCCGTGGGAGGACAGCAGCTGCATGAACGGCGCCCTGATGGAGAACATGATCCTCGGCCAGCAGGGAACCCCCACCTACCTGCGCACCGACGACCTCGTCTACCCCTGCAACGCCATCGCAGAGCTGTACGTGGCCGACTGCTTCGCCACCCAGACTTCCTGGATGCTCCACAACACCGGGTACGACACCGCCGGGTTCTACGAGGTGTTCTCCATCTGCAACGGCGTGCGGGCCGACATGGTGGGCAACTGCTACCGGGCGCTGGGCCGCGACGTGAGCAGTTCGCACCACCAGGATCCGGCCACCATCGTGCGGCTCTGCTCGCTGGGCCTCCCCGCGTACCAGTCCGACTGCTACATCGGCGCGGCCACCAACACCATCTACAACAACCACAACACGATTCAAGCCACCCTAATATGTGAGTCGATCCGCGAGAGCATGCGCCAAGCCTGCTTTCAAGCCAGAGACGAGGTGGCAAACACCCTGTGAACAGCGATAACCCCCACCCCGAACCTGTTGAAGGCGAGAGTGCATCCCTCGATGGCGAAGGCGATCCCATCGACGACAAGAGCAGCTCCTTTCGGGTCGGCATTGTCGTCGTCGCCATTCTGGCGGTGTTCGCCGCCGGCTTGCTCACCGGCACCTTTATCGGCGGCGACGGAGACGACGATGCGGCGCCTGCCCCGGCTCTGATCGAATCCAGCGGCGCTGCTAGCGACGACTTTGCCACCAGTGAGCCCGCAACCGAATTCGGCAGCGGAAACGACAACGTGGCCGCCAGCCCGCCCGCGGCCGAAGCCAACGCCGTCGATCTCGTCGCACCGCAGCCCACCGGGGTTGTGTTCAATCCGTTCACTGAGGTTGATTATGGGTCGGGGCCGTGCGCTCCGGCCGAGGGGGCGGCGGAGCGTGTGTTGGAGTTCAGCGGCGCCCCGGCGCTTTGCATCGACCCCTCGGCCTCCTACACCGCGGTGATCGACACCTCCGCT